>NZ_CP133842.1:2775924-3469905 GCF_031432995.1 Citricoccus sp. I39-566 | reverse complement strand
GTGGTGCCGGGCCTCCGGCGGGTGCGCCCGGTGGTGCTCCCGCCACGAGCGGACCGTTCCGCACCGTGTACCGGTGGCCCGTGGGCGTGGTGACCGCCAACCGGTCACCCTCCACAGCATGGGACCAGTCCGGGTTCTCCTTGCTGTAGTTGCACCGTGCGCACAGCCCGGCGCCGTTCGAGGCGCTGGTGGGCCCGCCAGCCCGGTATGGGATGACGTGGTCGACGTGCTTGACCGGGGCATCGCAGTAGGGGGTACGGCAGGTGTCATCCCGGACCAGGATCAGTTGGCGCAGGGCTCCGCTGAAGGTGCGGCGCGTCGAATCCATGGCCACGAGCTGTCCGGAGGCCGGCTCGGTGTACAGGCGGCGGATGAAGACCTCCGCCTCAGAATCCGAGATGACCCTCCGGGCCACCTCAGCCGGAATCGGCCCGTGCCCGACCAGCCATGCCGGGGTCAGCGACGCCTCCGCCGGGCTCAGGCCTGCCGGCTCATCTGCTGCCGGGCCCAGGTCACCTGGGTTCTCGGCTGCCGGGGCTTGCTCTGCTGGGCCATGGAGAGCCGGCCCTTCTGCACGGGGAGCCGGGCCTGCCGCTGCCGGGGCCTGGGCTGCAAGGTCCTCTGCTGCGGGGACCGGAGTCGTGTCGGTGTCGGCGGTGCCCCAGAGGGAGCGGTCGGTCATAACGAGGTGGATCTCCACCGGCACGTCCTCGGCATGGGCCTGTCCGGTGAGGCGTTCCACGAGGAGGTCGGCCATGACCTGGTCCTGCGTCCGCTCCGCGCGGTCTCCCGTGCCGACCGTGGTCGCCGCGGACTTCTTCAGCCGCCCGAGGCACCCCACGGCCTGGGCCATCGGCAACAGCGCCGTCAGATACGCCATCCCACCAGAGGCCGGCCGCACCGAGACCCGCCGCTCCCGCACGGACCGGTCCATCTGCGCCACCGCGGAGGCCTGGTCCAACCGCTGGGCGTGGGCCCGGGCCACCCCGGCCAGCTTCTTGACCCCCAACTCCTCCAGACAATCCGCCATGAGCTCGTCCACCTCACGCCGGGCCGCCACCGGAAGCCACGCGGTCTCCCGGCACATGATGGTGGCCTTCCACTCCGAGATGGCCCCTCGCGTCAACGCGGCCAGGGTATGCGGCATCTCCTCACACAGGGCCCGCGCCAGGCCCAGGTCCCGGGACCCCGTATTCGGCGACTCCCTGCGGGCCAAGGCCACCTCCGCGGCCAGCCCGCGGCCACGATCCCGGACCGGAACACCCTGCTCCGCCTCGGCCTCGGTCCTCAGCCCGTGCAGGGCAGCCGTGGTCCTCGCCTGCGCCGCCGCACACGCCGCCTTCAGCTCCTCCAACGCCCGGATCCGGTCCACCGCCTCGGCCTCCGAAACCGGCACCGGCAGGCCCGACAGCACGGACACGCACGCGAGCAGATCCGCCGTGCCACCGTCTTCCCGCACCGAGTCTTCGAACATGTGTACTACTTTACGGGGCGGGCTGGACGCCGTAAAGGCCTCAACCTCGGCCTGTGGATCCAGTGATCGCGGTGAATCCATGGTGCGGAGAATCGGGTCAGTCAGCGGCGCATGGCCTTCTCCCACGCCTTGGCGCGCAAGTACTCGCTGGAGGGCTTCAGGTAGGCGAACACCAGGCCGGCCACGCCCAGGGCCACATAGACGAAGCCCGGGCCGACGGCCGCGATCAGGGACAGCACGGCGAGGATGGTGCCGAAGATCCGGGCGAGGTTGGAGCCGCGGCGGATGCCGGTGGCGATCAGCCAGTACAGGCCCGCCAGGATGGCCGTGAAGACCATGGAGACCGCACGGACCGCAGGGAGCAGGGATTCAAGGTCCATGCCGACGCCGGCGGCCTCCATCTGCTCCCGGTAGGCGTCCATCATCTCCGGGGTCAGGCCCATGGTGGGGGAGAGCAGGGAGATCAGCTCGGTGATGAGGAACGCCGCGCCGGCGGCGATGATCAGCCAGTACGCGCGGTCGATGGTCCGAGGCCTCTCGATCGGCCCGAACGGCTGTTGGGCGCCCGGCTGCGGATAGCCGTAGGGCTGCTGGCCGGGATACTGCTGGCCGGGCTGCGGCTGGCCGTAAGGCGACGGGGCATTCGGCAGTTGGCCATTCGGCGGTTGGCCATACGGGGACTGGCCATAGGGAGGCTGGCCGTACGGGGGTTGGGCATGTGGAGGCTGGCCGTACGGGGACTGGCCCTGCTGGCCCTGCTGGGCCTCGCGGACCTGCCGAGCCTCGTCCAGTCGGGCCTGGTGCTCGGCCTGCTGCTGGGGCGTCAGGCGGATCCCGTACTGGGGGCGGTCGTGGGTACCGTCCGGCCCGTCCGGTCCGTCCGGTCCGTCCGGTCCGTCCGACTCGTTCGGCTCCTTGCCGGGTTGCTCGGGATGATGGTCGGTCATGGCGGGTCTTTCCTCCAGGGGTGGCGCGGGCACGTGGCTCGCGTCCAACGCTAGCGTCCGATTCTGACAGTATGGTCCTATGCCTCTTGCCACCGTCCACCTCGTCCGCCACGGTGAAGTCCACAACCCGGACCGGGTGTTGTACGGCCGCATCTCCGGCTACGGGCTCTCGGAGCTCGGGCGCCGCATGGCCTCGGACCTGGGGGACTGGTTCGCCGGGGAGTCCAGGGCCTCGGGGCGCACGCCGGTGCTACTCGTCTCCTCCTCGCTGCAGCGGGCGCGGGAGACGGCGGCGCCCCTCGGGCGCGCGCTGTCCCTCGAGCCCGGGGTGGATGACCGCTTCATCGAGGCCACCAACCACTTCGAGGGCGCCTCGCGGGTGTCCCGCCAGCTCTGGAAGCCGCGGCACTGGCCGTTCCTGCTCAACCCCCTGCGCCCGTCCTGGGGTGAGCCCTACCGGTCCCAGGTGGCGCGGATGGCCGAGGGGATCACCGAACTGCGGGACCGGGCACTGGACCTCGGCGGCGAAGGTGCCGAGGCCGTCGTCGTGTCCCATCAGCTCCCCATCTGGGTGACTCGCCTCTCGGCCGAGGGCCGGCCGCTGTGGCATGACCCGCGCCAGCGAGAGTGCACCCTGACCTCGGTCACCTCGCTGCACTTCGAGCGGGACCGCGCGGTGCCGCGGGTCCAGTACCGCGAGCCCAATGCGGCGCTGCTGGCCCAGGCGTCCAACCTGCCCGGTGCCTGATCCTGCCGGCGTGGCCCACGATTCCGCCCGCTTCTACTACAGGCGGTAGAATCCAACGGACGCCCATCCCCCATGGAGTATCACGAGCCCCTATGACCGTTCCGCAGCACCCCCGCAAGACCCACGGCGCCGCAGCAGCCGCCGGCGCCGCCTCCGGCGCCCGGCCGAGCCGCCGGCATGTGCTCGCGGGCCTGGCCGGCCTGGCGGCGCTGCCGCTGCTGGCGGCGTGCTCCTCCGAGGATCCGCTGGCCGCGCAGGCCGGCAACGCGGACGGCAAGAACTACATCGCCGGGGACGGCTCCGTGTTGGAGATCGCCGCCGAGGACCGCGGGGAACCCGTGCGGTTCACCTCCACCGCCTTCTCCGGCGAGGAGGTCGACTCCGCGGACTGGACCGGCAGCCCCGTGGTGCTGAACTTCTGGTACGCGGCCTGCGCGCCGTGCCGAGTGGAGGCTCCGGACCTGCAGTCGCTGCACGAGGAGTGGGAGCCGGAGGGCGTCCGCTTCGTGGGGGTCAACGTGCGGGACACCGCCGGCACCGCCGAGGCCTTCGAACGCAACTTCGGCATCACCTACCCCTCGCTCGAGGACCGCGGTGGCGAGGTGCTGCTGGCCATGACGGACTTCGTCCCGCCGCAGGCCGTGCCCACCACCATCGTCCTGGACCGCCAGGGCCGGGTCTCGGCCCGCATCCTCGGCGTGGCCGAGCGGTCCACGCTCAGCTCCCTGATCGCCACGGTGGCTGACGAGCCGGCCGGCGGACAGGCCTGAGCCGCCCCATGCTGCAGGCCTCCGCGATCACTGCCGTCAGCACCACCGTCAACACCACCGTCGGCACCGCAGTCAACAACCCGTTCGCCGAGATCGTCATGGACGGCTCTCTGCTGCTGGCCATCCCCATCGCCCTGCTGGCCGGGCTCGTCTCCTTCCTCTCGCCCTGTGTGCTGCCGCTCGTGCCCGGCTACCTGGGCTACGTGACCGGGCTGACGGGGGCCGACCTGCAGGACCAGCGGCGCGGCCGGATGGTCCTCGGCATCGCCTTGTTCGTGCTGGGCTTCTCCGCCGTGTTCGTGCTCGTGGGCATCGTGTTCTCGCAGATCACCATCTGGCTGCAGGGGGACGGCGAGTGGCTGACCCGGGTGCTCGGCGTGGTGGTCATGATCCTGGGCGTGGTGTTCATGGGCGGGTTCGGCCTCCTGCAGCAGGACCGCCGCCTGCACCTACAGCCCCGGGCCGGGCTGTGGGGTGCCCCCGTGCTCGGGGTGACCTTCGGCCTGGGCTGGGCCCCCTGCATCGGCCCCACCATGGCCGCCGTCCTCGCCATGTCCACCGCCGGCTCCACGAACCCGGGCAAGGGCGCGTTCCTGGCCTTCGTCTACTGCCTCGGCCTCGGGCTGCCGTTCCTGCTCATCGCCCTCGGGCTGCGCCGCGGCATGGGGGCGTTGAGGTTCTTCCGCACGCACCGCGTCACCGTGATGCGCGTGGGCGGTGGGCTGCTGATCGTGCTCGGCGCGCTGATGGTCTCGGGCCTGTGGAACACCTGGGTGCTGCAACTGCAGACGTGGTTCGCCAATGAAGTGAGGCTGCCGATTTGAGCCAGCAGGACAACATGAGGGCCGCCCGCGTGGAGGAGGCCCAGTCGGATGCCCCGGATCCGCAGAAGAACCGCCGGCGGGAGGACGTCGCGCTCCCGACCCTCGGCTTCTGGGGCACCCTGCGGTTCATGTGGACCCAGCTGACGTCCATGCGCACGGCACTGATGCTGCTGCTGCTGCTGGCCGTGGCCGCTGTGCCCGGTTCGCTGTTCCCGCAGCGGCCGGCGGGCCCCGAGATCGTCAACCGGTACCTCGAGGACAACCCCGTCCAGGGCGAGTGGCTGGACCGGTTCCAGATGTTCGACGTGTACTCCTCCGTCTGGTTCTCCGCGATCTACATCCTGCTGTTCGTCTCCCTGATCGGCTGCGTGTTCCCGCGCGCCGTCAAGCACGCCAAGGACCTGCGGGCCGCCCCGCCGCGGACCCCGCGCCGGCTGTCCCGGCTGCCCGAGTACGGCAAGGTGGTCCTCGAGCCCACCGGGCCGTCCCCGCGGGACGCGGTGGCGGAGGCGGCACGGATCCTGAAGCGGCGCGGCTACCGCGTCGACGTCCGCCAAGAGCCCGACGGCGGCGCCTCCGTGGGTGCCGAGCGCGGCTACATCCGCGAGGTCGGAAACATCCTGTTCCATCTGTCCCTGATCGGCGTCCTGGCCTTCATGGCCGTGGGCTCGCTGCTGAGCTACTCCGGGCAGAAGATCATCGTGGAGGGGGAGGGCTTCGCCAACACGCTGGTGGCCTACGACTCCTTCACCCCCGGCAGCGCCTTCTCCGAGGACCGGCTGGCCCCGTTCTCCATGACGCTGGACGGCTTCGAGGCGGAGTTCGACCGGGAGTCCGAGACCCACTACGGCCAGCCGCTGGACTTCACCGCCCACATGACCGTCCAGGACGGCACGGGGGGCGAGCCCCGGCAGGAGGAGCTCAAGGTCAACCACCCCTTCGACATCGGCGGCACCCGCGTGTACCTGGTGGGCAACGGCTACGCGCCCGAGGTCACGGTGCGGGACGGCAACGGGGACATCGCCTTCCAGGGACCCGTGGTGGCGCAGGTCCAGGACCAGCTCTACACGTCGCTCATGGTGATCAAGGCCCCGGACGCCCAGCCCGAGCAGCTCGGATTCGTCGGCTTCTTCCTGCCGTCCGCCTACACGGGCGAGGACGGGGTGGCCGTCTCGGTGGACCCGGAGCTGTTCAACCCGGAGCTGAACCTGAACTCCTACTACGGCGACCTCGGCCTGGACGACGGCGAACCGCAGAACGTCTATGTGCTGGACACGGAGGAGCTGACCGAGCTGAACAACCGCGACCTCGAGGCCGGCGGCATCACGCTGACCCCGGGGGAGTCCTACGACCTGCCCGAGGGCATGGGGTCCATCAGCTTCGACGGTGTGCAGCGCTACGTGGGCCTGGACATCCACTACGATCCGGGCAAGTGGGGTGTGGGCTTCTTCTCCGTGCTGGCCCTCGTCTCCCTGGTGGTGAGCCTGTTCGTGCGACGCCGCCGCGCGTGGGTCCGTAGCGCCACCGGGCCGGACGGGTCCACCATGGTCGAGTACGGACTGCTCGCCCGCGGCGAGGACTTCGGGCTCCGCGAGGAGAACGTGAGCCTGCGGCGCCAGTTCGAGAAGACCTGGCCCGTGGTGGCCCCCGAGGCCGAGAAGACTTCATCCACTGCTTCATCCACTGCTTCAGACACCCAGAACCGACCGGAGTAAGCCATGCCCTCCATCAACCTGCAGTTGGCCAGTTACAGCGACCTATTCATGCTGATCGCCGCCCTGGTCTATGCCGCCGCCTTCATCGTGTTCGCCATCGACCTGTCGACCTCGTCCCGGGCGATCCGCACGCTCGAGGCGGAGCTGGCCGCGGAGGAGTCCGCGGCCGGCGCCGGGACCGGCACGGAGGCCGGCACCGTGGCCGAGGCGCGCCGGGAGCAGCTGGTGGAGGCCGGCGTCGTGGGCTCGGAACACCCGAGGGGCACGACGCCGGCGCCCGCCTCCCGCGGGACCGGCACGTCCCGCCGGGCTGGGGACCAGGCAACGGGGGGCGGCGTGGACCTCGTGGACGAGGACATGGCCTACCTCGGCATCACCCGGCGGCCGGCCGCGAACGTGGCCGTGGCGCTGATGGTGATCGGCGTGCTGCTGCACGCCTTCGCCGTGATCGCCCGCGGCGTGGCGGCCCACCGGGTGCCGTGGGGCAACATGTACGAGTTCTGCACCACCGGCGCGCTGCTCGTGGCCGCGGTCTACCTGCTGTTCCTGATCCGCAAGGACATCCGCTTCCTCGGGACGTTCGTCTCCGGTCTCGTGGTGATCATGATGGCCGCGGCCACCATGGGCTTCCCCACTCCGATCGCGCACCTGCAGCCCGCCCTGCAGTCGCCGTGGATCGTCATCCACGTCTCCATCGCCGTGCTGGCCTCCGCACTGTTCACCCTGACCTTCGCCATGAGCGTGCTGCAGCTGGTCCAGCACCGCCGCGAGGCGAGGATCCGGGCCGGGGGCGATGGCCGGCCCGCCTTCATGCGCCTGGTGCCGTCCGCGCTGAGCCTGGAGAACTGGTCCTACCGCATCAACGCGGTGGGCTTCGTGATGTGGACCTTCACCCTGATCGCCGGCGCCATCTGGGCCGAGGCCGCGTGGGGCCGCTACTGGGGCTGGGATACCAAGGAGGTGTGGACCTTCGTCATCTGGGTGGTCTACGCCGGCTACCTGCACGCCCGCGCGACCCGCGGCTGGACCGGGGACCGGGCGGCCTGGCTGTCCATCATCGGCTTCGCCTGCCTGGTCTTCAACTTCACCATCGTCAACACGTACTTCCCGGGCCTGCACTCCTACGCGGGCATCCCCGAGTAACCATCCGTCAGTTGCCGGTGGTGGACGTCGAGCGGTCGTCGTTCGGGTACATCGGGTCTGAGGAGCCGTACATCGGATCCAGTTCGGAGCGGGTCATGGTGTGGCCCTCTGGCATCTCCAGACAGGGTGAGTGGATGCTCAGCGCCACAGCGTCCGCCCCGCCGCTGGTGGTGTGGTTGACCACCAGCGTCAGCTCGTCCTTCGCGGCCCCATAGATCCGATCCCCGTGTGGCCCCTTCCCCTCCTGCGGTGTCCACCCGAGGTCCTCGGCCTGCTGGGCAATGGATGCGGCCAGCTCGGAGGGATCAGCACCGTCGAGATCGCGAGACGCGGAGCCGATCCACTTGGTCTCCCGCGAGGCCGCGGCCGGATCCGGATCGCCAAGGCAACTCTTCTCGGCCAGGGCGCCGATGCCCTGCCACCCGGCTGCCTCCACCAGCAGGGGGAGGTC
This sequence comes from Citricoccus sp. I39-566, assembly GCF_031432995.1. Classification (GTDB taxonomy): domain Bacteria; phylum Actinomycetota; class Actinomycetes; order Actinomycetales; family Micrococcaceae; genus Citricoccus; species Citricoccus nitrophenolicus_A. The sequence goes on along the minus strand of NZ_CP133842.1, from coordinate 3,461,833 downwards.
CTCCTCGATCTGGCGGCCCTGCGCGGCAGAGCGCTCTTCGGCGTCGGGGGTTCCGTCGGATCCGGGGTTCATGCATCCTCCCAGGGTCAGGGCCACGGTGAGTGCCGTGATGGAGATGGCGGTTCTGTTCAGCAGGTGGCGGCGGGGCATGCTGCCTTCCGTGAGCTGGTCGGCGGGTGGTCAGTCGGCATCGTGCAGGGATCCCACGGGGACCTGGGGGATGCCGTGCTGTCGGTAGTGTTCCAGATCCTGTTCCAGAGGGTAGGTGATGACGGGTTGAGTGGACCCCGGATAGGTATGGATCTCCGGTTCCAGATACGGGGAGACGTCCTCACCGTAGACCACGCCCTCGATGTTGCGGGCAGAGGTCGAGCCTCGCTCGAAGTAGTCGGTGTGACCCTCCATGATGCTGCCGTCGTCCTGGAGACCGGACTCCAGTCGTACCGCGCCCATCTGCTGAACCGGGTTGGAGCCTTCCCAGAAGGACCCACTCTGCGCGCCGCCTCCCAGTGCCTGGGCCCAGGAGATCGGATCGTCATTGGTCTGGATGAGGTACCGGTAGGCGTACTCGTTCTCGGTGTCCTCGGGTGAGGAGACCTCATGGCCGTTGCCCGCCGGGGCCACGTAGACGATGTTCGTGGAGTCCAGACCCTCGCGTTCGGCCGTTCCCAGCAGTGAGCCTCCCGCGCTGTGGCCCACGTAGGTGGTGGGGACGTCGCGGTGCCGGTCGGAGGCCATCTCGAGGTCCGCTGCGTGGTCGAAGGCGGCCAGCAGTGGGGCCCCTTCCTCGTTGTAGTGCGGCGTGGCGTTGTCCCGGACCAGGTCCTGGGGCAGAGGGGTTCCCTGCCAATAGATCGAGACCGTGCCGTCGGCGTCGTCCCCGTCCATGGCGTTCAGGGCGTCGTTGTAGTGGTCCACGCTGGCGATGGTGGTGTTCGTGCCCGGCACGAACGTCACGGCCCGCTGGGTGTCAGCGGAGGGTTCGCCGCGCATGGTGGCGATCTGACCGAGCCCGTCGGTGGAGACGAACACCGTGGAGTATCCCGGGGTCTCCGTCTTGTCCCGGGGGAAGTGGGGTTCGCCGTAGGCAGCCCATGCCTGGCCCAGCCCGTCCAGCACCGTCTCCAGGCGCTTCTCCTCGTCCTCCCACTGGCCGCGTTCGTACGCGTTGCCCGGAGCATGCTGTGGCCTGTTGTCCCGGTGCTCCGCCAGCCTCTCCGCCGTCTGCTCCCGGAGCCCGGCCACGGTGACGTGGTTGGTCTGTCCGCGGGTGGCCAGCGGGATGCCGTTGAGGTTGCCGATGACGCCCGGGAACAACAGCATCAGGCGCTCGCGCTCGTGGTCCTCGAGCCCCAGCCAGGCGTCCCGGATCCCGGCGACGCCCTCCTCGCTCAGCTGGGCGTCGTCCGCCATGGCCTCGGCCATGATGTCCTCCGCGGAGCCGGGGACGGGGTCCCCCGGGAAATCGTTCTCCGCCAGGGCCCGCGCCGCCTCCGGGTTGGCCTCCAGCCAGTCCCGCAGCTCGTCCTCGCTGAGCCCGCGCAGGTCCCGCCAGATGCTCTTCGGGTCGATCTCGCCGAACCTCTCGTCCAGCTCGCTGGTCATCCCCGCCCAGTCCAGGACGTCCGTGTCCGCGTCCCGGGCCGCGGTGACGGTCGGGAGGCCGTCCGTGGTGCCCAGGGCGATGGCCCCGATCGCCGACTCGAAGGTCTCCTGGGCGTTGTCCCAGTCGGTCTGCAGGGCGGTGGCCCGCTCGTTGAACGCCACGATGTCGGACCGGACCTCCTCCACCTCGGCCTCGTCCTCCGAGGACAGGGCGGCACTGCGGCGGGAGGACAGTCCCGGCTCGGCGCGGTCCAGGGACTCGCGTTCGGACTGCAGCGGCCGGCCCGTGGTGACGAAGTCGTCCACGGCGTCCTTCGCCGAGGAGAGGGCAGAGGCCCAGTCCTCCGCGTGGGGTGCCAGCGTGTCCAGCCCGGTCCACACCACGTCCTGGGTGCCGTCATGCCGGTACCACGTGCGGAACCCCCGCCACGAGGACGTGGCGTCCTCCATCGACTCCCTGGTGTTCTTGGACTCGGTCCTCAGGTCCGCGGCGGCGTCGCTGAGCGCGTCCCAGTCGGCCTCGACGGCCGGGTAGGTCTTCAGGGCGGGGAGCGTCATCGCCGGCCGGTCACCCCTCGTCCTCGGGAGCGACGATGTCCGCCATCGAGCCCACGGCCGCGTCAACCTGGTCCCTCATGGTCACGTCGGACTCGATGAAGGCGTCAGCGGCGTCGGCCACGCAGGAGGCCTGGTGCAGCAGGAGGTTCGCGATCCGCTCCCCGGTGTCCGCGCGCTCGGACCAGAAGGCGGCGAACGCCGCGCTGGCGGTCGAGGCCGTGCCGAAGGCACCGGAGAGGTCCTCGCCGGCCGTGCGGGCGGCCCGGGCGGCCGTGTCCAGGACCTGGCCGCCGCCGGCCACCCGGACCAGGGTGGAGTGGATGCCCTCGGGCTGGATGTCGTGTGCCACGCTCCTCACCCTGTCACGGGTGGTGATGGCGTGGCGATGGGGACCTCTCCCCATCGCCTACCCGGCTGGGAGGCGACCGATCAGGACTGGTCGGCGCCGCCGTCGGGCTTGGGGGTGTTGGGCCCGCCGGATCCCGGTGCGCCGTTGTCCTTGGGCTTCCGGGCCTCCCGGGCCTTCAGCTCGGCCTCGCGGCGGTCCAGCTCGGCCTGCCGGGACTGCTGCTTGCGCTGGACGTCGAGCTGGCGCAGGAAGGCCGCGTCGTCGTCGGGTGACTGCGGGCGCACTGGCCGCGCCGGTCCCGCCCCGGGGCCGCCGGCACCGGCAGCACCACGACGCCGGCCCAGGAACAGCCAGAGCAGGGCACCGATCAGCGGGACCAGGACGATCAGCACGATCCACACCGCCTTGGGCATGGCACGCACCTGGTGCCGCGGTGTCATCAGGGACTCGATGAGCGCGTAGATGATGATGCCGGCGGCGATGATGCCGAGGGGGATCAGGAATCGGGGCATGCAGACCATTCTACGGACGGGCCTCGCGCTGGCTAAACGGGCGGAGCCCTGGCTCAATGGGCCGGTTCCGAGCGGTAGACGGCGGTAGACTACCGTGGTGCGAGTCTTCAAGTATGCCGTGATCCGCCTGGCCGTCTTCTTCGTGGTCTGGGGCGCCTGCATGCTGCTGGGCCTCGGCTGGATCTTCTCCACGATCGCCGCCGCCGTGATCGCGCTCGCCGCCGGATACCTGTTCTTCAACGATCTGCGGACGGGGGCCGGCCGGGACGTGGCCAGCGCCTGGGAGGGCCGCGGCAAGGCCGAGCGCTTCAAGTCCGAACAAGCGGACGCGGACGCCGAGGACTCCTACACCGAGGGCCGGTACTTCGATCCGGGCGCCGAGGACACCAGGTAGCCCGAGCCGCTACAGCACCAGCCCGGCCGCGAACAGCACCGCGTAGACCAGGCCGAGGATTCCGGTCAGCTTCAGCACGGGGATGAGGTCCTTCCGGTCGGTGGAGCGCAGCATCGTGAGGGAGGGCTTCACGGCCGCCGCGGCGGTCAGCAGCACGAGCCACAGCCAGGGGTGCTGCCCGGTGAAGAGCAGCGGCAGTGCCACCGCCACGGCCAGCATCCCCACGTAGGACCAGCGCGCGGGGGTGTCCCCGAGGCGGGCGGCCAACGTCATCTTGCCGGTCTGGCGGTCGGTCGGGATGTCTCGGACGTTGTTGGACATCAGCAGGGCCGTGGAGACCAGCCCGCAGCCCACCGCCCCGGCCCACGCGGGCCCGGACAGCGCCAGCGCCTGGGTGTAGGTGGTGCCGAGCACCGCCACGAGCCCGAAGAAGATGAACACGAAGACCTCGCCCAGGCCCCTGTACCCGTACGGCTTCTTGCCGCCCGTGTAGTACCAGGCGGCCGCGATGGCCAGCCCGCCGACGGCGATCAGCCACCAGGTGCCGGCCCAGACCACCAGGGCCAGGCCGGCGAGGGCGCCGAGACCGAAGCAGGCGAACGCGGCGGCCTTGACGGTGCGGGCCGGAGCCGCCTTCGAGCCGGTCAGTCGCAGCGGGCCCACGCGGTCGTCGTCCGTGCCGCGGATGCCGTCGGAGTAGTCGTTGGAGTAGTTCACCCCGACCTGCAGGGCCAGGGCCACCAGCAGCGCCAGGAGCGCCCGGCCCAGGTGGAAGCCTCCCAGGGCATAGGCGGCGGCCGAGCCGATCAGCACGGGGGCGATCGCCATCGGCAGGGTGCGCAGGCGCGCGCCCTCGATCCACTGGGCGGCTGTGGCCATGGGTGGGGGTCCTTCCGGGACGTCGTCAGGGGGTGGGGGTGAAGCGGGAGAGCAGTGACTGCCGGTCGGTCTTGCCGTTCGGCAGCAGCGGCAGGGCGTCGAGCACGAGCCAGTCCTTGGGGACCGCGGCCGGTCCCAGCTCGGTCCGGACGGCGTCCCGGGCGGCGGCCTCGCTGAAGGGATGGCCCACGACGCCGGCCCCCGGCCCGAGCGCGACGGCGGCGCACACGCGCTGGCCCCACTCGTCGTCGGGCACCCCGCCGGCGAAGGCGGCGCGGACCCCGGGGAGGGACTCCAGGACCTGCTGGATCCGGGCGGCGGAGACCTTGACGCCGCCGGTGTTGAGGACGTCGTCCACGCGGCCGGTGACGGTGATGATCTGGGCACCGGGGCGATGCGGGTGCGGGGCCACGGTGCCGGTGTCCTCGGTCAGGAAGGACCCGGCGCCGGGGCCGGCGCCGAAGTGGGAGGCCGTGCGCTCCGGGTCGTCGAGGTAGCCGGCGGCCACCATCGGCCCGGCCAGACGCAGTCGCGGCAACTCCTCCCCGACGAGATCGGCGGTGACGCCGTCCAGGGGCACGCCGTCGTAGACGCAGCCGCCGCACGTCTCGCTCATCCCGTAGGTCAGGTGCAGGTTGATGCCCGCGTCCGCCGCCGCGGCGCGGAGGGCGTCCGGCACCCGGGCGCCGCCGACCAGCACCGCGTCGAAGGTGCGCAGCGCGGTCAGGCCGGGGCCGTCGTCGGGTGCGGTGGGGCCGAGCAGGCGGGCGAGCTGGGTGGGGACCAGGGAGACCGCCCGGAAGCCGGTGCCGCGCTCGAGCCGGTCGGTGGCCTCGGCGAAGGCCCTCGCGGTGAAGGGGCCCGGGGCCACGGGGACCGGGGCGGTGCCGGACCGGAGGGAGCGGGACAGCACGGCCAGTCCGGCCACGAACTGCAGGCCGACGGCCAGCAGCCACTGCCCCTCGCCGCCGATCCGCGCGGCCGTGGCGTCGGCGGAGGCCGCCAGGGCCTGACGGGTGAGCAGGGTCTGCTTGGGCGTCCCGGTGGATCCGGAGGTGCGGACCACCGCGACGACGTCGGCCGAGCCGCCACGCGCCGGATCCGTGGCCTCGGGGCGGTCGAGCACCCGGCCGTCAGCGGTGAGCTCCACCGGCGGCCCGGAGCCGTCCAGTGCGGCGGCCAGGGCGCGCTGGGCCCTCCCGAGCTGGGAGTCCGTGAGGCTCACGCCTGCTCCTTCGTCCAGACCCCACGCACCGTCAGCCCGTCGATGCCGTGGAAATCCTCAGGGTTGGCCGTGTAGACGGGTAGCCCGCGCGAGAGGGCCGTCGCCGCGATCAGGGCATCGTAGGCGCGTGCTGCCGGCTTCCGTCCCGCGGCGCGCAGGGACGCGACGACGGCGCCGAAGGCCCGGGCGGCCGGGGCGTCGAACGGAATCGGGTCGAAGTCCGCCTCGGCCAGTTGGAGGTGCGCCTGTCGCGCCGCGCGCTCCGCGTCCGAGCGGGCCACGAGCGGTCCCACGGACAGTTCGGCGACGGTGATCGCGGAGATGCCCGGCTCTGACGGCAGGGAGTCCGGGTCGAGGGAGGCCAGGTCGATCAGCGTGGAGGTGTCCAGGATGCCCTGCACGGAGGGGTGGGTCACGGCTGCGGATCGATCAGATCGTCGATGTCCCGCCGCAATGCGGACGAGTCGACCGCCGGCAGGTTCTGACGCCGAGCGATCAATTCCTCGACGCGTGAGGCACGGCGGGGGAGGGGACTGACGGTGGCCACGGCCTGACCGTCGCGGGTGACGGTCAGGGACTCTCCACGCTCCACCCGGCGCAGTACCTCGGCACTGCGATTGCGCAGGTCTCTGATGCTGACTCCGGCCATGGCGTCAGTGTATCACCGGTGATACGGCAGGGCAGGGGCGCGCAACGGTGAATGGCTGGCTGGATCAGAAGTAGTACGGGAAAGCCGACCAGTCCGGATCCCGCTTCTGCAGGAACGCGTCCCGGCCCTCGACGGCCTCATCCGTCATGTAGCCCATCCGCGTGGCCTCGCCGGCGAAGACCTGCTGACCGGCCATGCCGTCGTCCGCCATGTTGAAGGCGAACTTGAGCATCCGGATGGCCTGGGGGGACTGGCGATTGATGTCCGCGGCGTACTCCAGGGCGACCTCCTCGAGGCGCTCGTGGTCCACCGCCTCGTTGACGGCACCCATCTGCACCATCTGATCGGCGGAGTACTCGCGGCCGAGGAAGAAGATGGCGCGGGCGTTCTTCTGGCCGGCGTGACGGGCCAGCAGCTCGGAGCCGTAGCCGGCGTCGAAGGAGCCCACCGTGGCGTCGGTCTGCTTGAACTTGCCGTGCTGCTTCGAGGCGATGGTCAGGTCCGCCACCACGTGCAGGGAGTGCCCGCCGCCGGCGGCCCACCCGTTGACCACGGCGATGATCGGCTTGGGCGTGGTGCGCATCAGCCGCTGGACCTCGAGGATGTGCAGGCGGCCGGCGCGAGCCGGGTCCACGGTCTCCCCGGTGTCGCCGGAGGCGTAGCGGTAGCCGTCCCGCCCGCGGATGCGTTGGTCGCCGCCGGAGCAGAAGGAGTGGCCGCCGTCCTTGGGGGAGGGGCCGTTGCCGGTGAGCAGGATGCAGCCGACGTCCGTGGTCATGCGGGCGTGGTCCAGCGCCCGGAACAGCTCGTCCACCGTGCCGGGGCGGAAGGCGTTGCGGACCTCCGGGCGGTCGAAGGCGATGCGGACCGTGGGCAGGTCCTTCACGACCGCGCCGTCCGCGTCCCGCTCCACCTGGCGGTGGTAGGTCACGTCCTCGAAGTCGAAGCCCCGCACCACGCGCCAGCGCTGCGGGTCGAAGAGGTCGGAGACCTTCTCGGGGAGGGCGCTCGGGACGGCGGATGCGGGGGAGGTCTGCTCAGTGCTCACCCGGCCGAGTCTAGCCAGACCGATGCAGCCGCACCCCACACCTGAGTCTGGACCAGCGTCAGGCGACGGGCGCACCCACCCGGGCACCGTCGTCGGGATCCTCGGCATCGGCACCGGCACCGTCCATGGCCACGCCGCCGGCGCCGGTGGCCGCGGCCTCGCGGGCGTGATCGGCCAGGGCGAGCATCTCGGCCTCCTCCATGGAGCGCTGCTCGGGTTGGCGGCCCTGCTCGAGGGCCGTCTCGGCCGGAGAGCCGGGCACCACGGCGGAGCCGATGGACCCCGGGACCTCGGTTCCACGCAGGGAGGCCCCCGCCGTCTCCCGCATGAACCAGGCGCAGACCAGGCCCACGGCGCAGGCGCCCATCATGTAGTACGCCGGGAACCTCACGTCCCCGGTCACCCCGATGCCCCACTCGTTCACGAGGGCCGCGGTGCCACCGAAGATCGAGGTGGCGATGTTGTAGGTGATCGCGAAGCCGGAGAACCGGGCCTGGGTGGGGAACATTGCCGGGAACGTGGCGGTGATGGTGGACAGCTGTGGGATGTAGAGCAGGCCCAGTACGGCGAAGCCGAGGATCGCGAGTCCGAAGTTCATGCCCATCAGCATGAACATCGGGATGGCCAGCAGGATCAGCCCGCCCAGGGAGAAGAACCAGGACGGCTTGCGGCCGTGCCGGTCCGAGAGGCCGCCGGCCCAGGGCATGAGCGCCATCATGGCGAGCTCGCCGATGAGGATGATCGAGAGGCCGGCCGCCGCCGGCAGGCCGATCTGCTGTTCCAGGTAGGTCGGCATGTAGGACAGCAGCGTGTAGTTGACCACGTTGACGGAGATCACCAGGCCCGTCATGACCAGCATCGGCTTCCAGTGGTCCCTGAACACCTGGACCAATGACGGCGGCTCGACCGCCTCCGCGGTCGGCTCCAGGACCGCTGCGGTCTCGTCGGAGCCGTTCATCTCCTCGAACACGGGGGTGTCATCCAGCTTGGAGCGCAGGTAGAAGCCGATCAGTCCCATGGGCGCGGCCAGCAGGAAGGGCAGGCGCCAGCCCCACGCGGACATCTGCTCGGGCGAGAGCAGCAGCTCGAGCAGCAGCATGACGGCGGTGCCGAGGGCGAAGCCGCCCAGCGTGCCGAACTCGAGGAAGGAGCCGAAGAAGCCGCGCTTGCGGTCGGGGGCGTACTCGGACATGTAGGTGGCCGCGCCGCCGTACTCGCCGCCCGTGGAGAAGCCCTGGATCATGCGCAGCACGATCAGCAGCACCGGGGCCCACACGCCCACCTGGTCGAAGGAGGGCAGCACGCCGATGAGGAACGTGGCGCCGGACATCATGAGGATCGTCATGGCCAGGATGGTCTTGCGTCCGAGCCGGTCGCCCAGCGGGCCCCAGACCAGCCCGCCGAGGGGGCGGACCAGGAAGGAGATCGCGAAGGTGGCCAGGGTCAGCAGCATCCCCTGCTCGCCGGGGAAGAAGTGCTGGGTGATGTACGCCGTGGCCACGGCGTAGACGCCGTAGTCGTACCACTCGGTCGCGTTGCCGAGCGCCGAGGCCGCGGTGGCCTTGCGGATGGCGGCGGGCGGCGTCGCCTTCCGGGCCGCGCGGACGGGCCGGGAGAACCGGTTGCGGCGCCGCGGGGGCCGGGGCGACTGCCGTGAGGACCGCCGGGGTGAAGCCGGACTGGGGACAACCGAAGGATGGGACTCTGTTTCAGACACAGGCGATCTTCCTGGTGCGGTTCACCCCGTCAAGGGTGTTCCAGGCCCGATCGAGCGGTAGGCCCGGGTCGCCCGGCACGGGCGGCCCAGGGGCGCGGGACTCGGATCCGGTGTGGATGGCCCCCGGGATGCTGCATCGGTGGCCGACCTGGGATTGCAGACAATCGACCGTAGCGGAGCCGTGGTGGTGGCTGTCAACTCCGGTGAGATCGATCACGCCCCCGGCGTGGCAGGCTGGGGGACATGAGTGAGGTGCCGCAGAATCCTGACGCAGAGGTCCCCGTGGACTGGGAGGGGGCCGTCAACGCCCGCCACGTCCTCGGGTCCCTGTACCGCATGGGCCGCCAGGAGTGGCTGACCGAGACCGGCTGGCGGCAGCTGCGCCGTGACGGCGTCAGCACCGTCATCGACCTGCGCACCGCGGCCGAGCGGCGGCGCCGGCCCACGGACCCACCGCTCGGCGAGGGGGCGGCCGCCGGCGTCGAGATCCTGCACCGGCCGGTGGAGGACCCGGACCATGAGGGCTACGAGGACTACCTCGCGCCCGCGCTCGCCGACGGGGCGCCGTACCCGAACCACCCGCGCTACTACCCCTCGACCCTGCATCACTTCCCGGATCGGCTGGCCGAGGTGGTGCGCGCGGTGGCCGCGGCGCCCGCCGGGGTGGTCCTGCACTGCTCGGCGGGCCGGGACCGGACGGGCCTGGTGGTCACCGTGCTGCTGCTGCTCGCCGGACGCCGGGACCTGGTGGCCGCCCAGTACGACGCCGGCGCGCGCGGCATCAACGACTGGCACCGCATCAGCCCCGTGCCGCACCCGCACGAGCCGCACCTGGTGGGCGAGGACCTGGAGCGGTTCGTGGGCGCGCGGCTTGAGGCGCTCGAGTCGTTCGTGGACTCCCTGCCGGATGCCGCCGCGGTGGTCCGGCTGCTCACGGCCCACGGCGTGACCGAGGCCGAGCTCACGGCGGTCCGGGCGAAACTCGGCCTCGACGTTCCCTGACCCTCCACGGAGGAGGGTCTCCGTGGAGCCGGGGTCTTGACGCGACGCCTACCGGGTATGCATACTCAGTGTGCATACCCGGTAGGTCCGCCGGGGTCCCCACGGGTCCGGGAGGCCACCGATGTCCGTCAAGCACAGCCTGCTCGCCCTGCTGACCCAGGGCCCGCGTTACGGCTACCAGCTCCGCGCCGAGTTCGAGGAACGCACGGGCAGCACCTGGCCGCTCAACATCGGGCAGGTCTACACCACGCTGGATCGCCTCGAGCGGGACGGGCTGGTGGAGGACCTCGGCGACGACGGCGCCGGTCACCGCCACTACGCTCTCACCGACGCCGGCCGGGCCGAGGCCCGGGACTGGTTCGCCCAGCCCGCGCGGCCACAGAACCCGCCGCGCAACGAGCTGGCCATCAAGCTCGCCCTCGCCGTGACCACCCCCGGCGTGGACGTGGAACGGCTCATCCAGTCCCAGCGCACCGCCACCCTGCGGGCCCTGCAGGACTACACCCGCGCCAAGCGCGTGAGCGGAGACCCGGCCCCGGAGGGCACCGGCGCGGACCTGGCGGGACTACTTGTGCTGGAGTCGCTGGTCTTCGCGGCGGAGGCGGAGATCCGCTGGCTCGACCACTGTGAGGCCGCCGTCCTGCGGGCCGCCCGCACCGGCCAGCGGCCAGCTGCGCCACGCGAGGCCCGTCAGGTCGACCGCGAGAACCAGGGCCCGACGCCGGCCGCCTCCTCCCAGCGAAAGTCCCGGTGAGCGCCGTGGACGCACCCCACGAACCCCGGGTCCGCCCCGCCACCCACGGGATGCCCGCCCGGCAGATCCTCGAACTGGCCGCCGTCTCCAAGGTCTACGGGGACGGGACGACCACCGTCGCGGCCCTCCGCGAGGTGGACCTGATGGTCCATGCCGGCGAGTTCGTGGCCGTCATGGGCCCTTCCGGATCCGGAAAGTCCTCCCTGCTGGCTCTCGCCGGAGGCCTGGACTCGGCCACCGAGGGAGAGGTCTACGTCCGGGGCACCCCCCTGGGCCGGATCTCCCTGGCGGAGAAGGCTCGGCTGCGCCGTCGTGCCGTGGGCTACGTCTTCCAGGACTACAACCTCATCCCCACCCTGACCGCCGCCGAGAACGTGTCCCTGCCGCTCGAGCTGGACGGCGCCAAGCCGGCCAAGGCCCAGCGCCAGGCCAAGGATGCGCTGCGCCAGGTCGGCATCGAGGACCTCGCCGGGCGGTTCCTGGACGAGCTCTCCGGCGGCCAGCAGCAGCGCGTGGCCATCGCGCGGGCGATCGTCGGGGAGAAGGCCCTGATCCTCGCCGATGAACCCACCGGCGCCCTGGACTCCGTCACCGGCGAGGAGATCATGGCCGTGCTGCGCCGCCGGGCGGATGCCGGGGCCGGCGTCGTGCTGGTCACGCACGAGGCGCGGCATGCCGGCTGGGCGGACCGCGTGGTGTTCCTGCGGGACGGCCGCGTGGTGGACCAGGCCCGCGCCGAGACTGACCCGCACATCCTGCTCACCGACGCGGGGGGACCGGCCCGGTGAGCACCGAGGTGCGAGAGGCATCCCGTGACCTCCCCGGGGAACGGGACCGGGCCGACGTCGGGCCCCGGCCGGGTGCTGCGGCCGGCTCCCGGCGTTCCGCCGCCCGCATGGCCGCGCGTGACCTGCGCCGCCATCCCTGGCGCACCGTGCTCATCCTGCTGCTGGTCGGCCTGCCCGTCTTCGCGGTGGCCTTCGGCTCGGTGCTGATCGCCTCCACTGACCTGCCGAGCCCGGCCGAGCAGCGTGAGCGGTGGCTCTGGGGCTATGACGGCTATCTCGCCGAGGGACTCTTCGATCAGGGCAGTCTCCAGTCGCCGAGCGATCCCCACTCCGCGGTGGGGACGCGGGATGCCGCCGTGGATCTCGCGGCCCTGGATGCCGCCGCGGAGGAATGGACCGTCTGCCCGGGCGGCGGCTCCTGTTCCGTGCGGGAGGCCGTCCCCGCCGGCACGGAGGCGACCGTGCTGACCTCCGCACCGGGGACCCTGGACGTGCCCGGAGCGACGCTGGACGTGCGGGTGGTCGTGACCGATCTCGCGGACGGCCGGCTGGTGGGGGAGGGCGGCCGGTTCCAGCTCCTCGAGGGGGCCCTGCCCGAGGAGGGCCAGGTCCTGGCCAGCCGGGGACTGCTCGAGGAACTGGAGTCCGCCAACGAGCGGGCCACGGTGCGCGGACTTGAGCCCCGCCCCGTGGACCGCGTGGAACTCCGGGTGCCCGACGGCGGCAGCGCCGGGCTGGCCGTCAGCGGGACCCTGCTGGACCGGGTGGACCTGTATCCCGACGTACTGGCCCTGTTCCGGCCGATGGACCTCTGGGAACCGGTGGTCTACGTCCAGGCCGGCAGTGACGCCGCCCGGACCCTGGCCGAGGGCGGCTTCGGTGCCGGGGCGGACGTCACCGCCTACCTGAGCGGGGCCGTCCCGGACGACTATTCCGCCTACCTGGCCTACAACCGGGCCGGATACTCCGTGCTCTTCCGGCCGGTCGCCGCAGACCCCGGTCCGGTGGGTGAGGCCTTCGAGGATTCCGCCTCGGGTGCCTCTGCCTGGTGGCTCTTCCTGCCCCTCGTGCTGGTGGGCGCCCTGGCCCTGGCGGAGGCGGGCCTGCTGGCCGGCGCCGCCTTCGCGGTGGGCGCACGCCAGCAACGGCGGTCCACGGCCCTGTTGTCCGTGACGGGGGCCGAGCCGGCCACCCTGCGCCAGACCATGGTGTTCTCCGGCCTGTGGTGCGGCCTGGTCGGTGCCCTCGGCGGGGCCACCCTGGGCGTCGCCGGCGGCCTGGCCGTCGTGTGGGCCGCCCAGGCCCGGCACGTCCCCGTCTACGGTCCCCACGTGCCCTGGTGGCCCGTGGTGGCCGCCGCGGTGCTGGGACTTCTCTGCGCCGTCGTCGCCGCCTGGATTCCCGCCCGGGCCGTGGCCGGACAGGACGCGTGGGCGGCCATCAAGGGCGCCACCGGGGAGCGCCGGCCCGTGAGCCGCGCCGTGCTGATGACCGGGCTGGTGCTGGTGGGGTTCGGGCTGCTGACGGCCGCCGGGGCGATCGGCGCGGGGATGCTCCTGCCGACCGTCAAGGCACTGATGGCTGCGGTCCCCTGGCTGGCGCTGCTGCTGGTGGGTTCCGCCCTGGGCCTGCTGGTCGGGGTGCTGATGCTGCTGCCGGGGACGGTCACGGGGCTGGCACGGCTGGCCGGCCGGCTGCCGGTGGCCCTGCGGATGGCCGCGCGGGACGCGCACCGCAACCGCTCCCGCACCGTCCCGGTGGCCGCAGCCGTGGTGGCCGCGACCGCCGTGGGGACGGCGGTGCTGACGGCCACGGCGCTGGGCGACGTGAACCAGGGCGGGAGCTACCGCTTCGGGTCCCCGACCCCGGACACCGGGTACCTCTGGGTGCAGGATGAGGCCGCGATCGAGCAGATGCTGGAGCAGGAGGCGTTCTACACCGAGGACGGCGCGGCGCCGTCGGCCGAGGAGGTGGGGGTGTTCACGGGCGGGGCGGACGGAGCCAGGGATCTGCTGGAATCGGCCACGGCCACCCCGGGGGCGCCACGGATCACGGGAGCATGGGAGGCCTTTCACCCCCGGCCCTCCTGCGCCGTGCAGGGTGCGTCCGACTGCCTCGAGCTGTTGCCGCTCTACCCGGAGAGCTCGGCCTGTCATCTGCCGGTCCCCGAGGGGGCCACGGTGGAGGACCGGCGTGAGGCGGTGGACGAGGCGGTCCTGTCCATGACCCGCGCCGAGGGAGCGGTCTGCGAGGTCGGCGGTGGAACCGGGGGGAACGAGCTGTATGCCGATGCCCTGTCCACCCTCATGGTGGTGGACCCGCTGAGACCCCAGACGATGCCGCTGCCCCTGCTCGGCGGGGACGAAGGCCTCGTCCAGGCGCTGGAGTCCGGGCGGGCGGTCGTCTTCGACCCCGAGTACCTGGACGATGCGGGCCGGTTCACGATGGGCGAGTTCACCACCGACGTGGACCAGGTGCCGGGGCTCCGCTGGGGAGAGGACGAGCTGGCGTGGAGGGAGCAGCTGGAGGCCGACGGGGACCCGTTGGCCGGCCAGCGGGGCATGAGTCCCGCCCAGGGCCGGAACATGATGTGGGAGCCGGAGCAGGTGCTCACCCTCGACGCGGTGCGGGCGCGGGACGTGGAGGGGGACCAGCCGATCGCCATCATCCCGGTCTCCGCGCTGGCCGGAACGGACCAGTCCATGGCGCTCGACGGTGTGCTGGCCCGGTTCGCCGAGCCCGTCACCAGGGACCAGATGACGCTGCTCAACGACATCCTGACCGGCGAGGACCTCTGGATCTCCTCGATGGCGCAGGGCGAGGGCGACCGGTTCCCGGTCCAGTGGCTGATCACCGGGCTGGTGGCCCTGCTCGTGGTCTCCGTGGCCGGCCTGACCACGGGTCTGGCGCTGGCCGACGCCCGGCGGGACCAGGCGGTGCTGTCCTCCGTGGGCGCCCCGCCCGGGACCCGGAAGTCCATGGCGGCCGCCCAGACCTTCACGGGAGCCCTGCTCGGCACCGTGCTGGGGGTGCCTGTGGGGGCGATCGCGGTGATGGGGATCGGGCTGATCCAGTTCTACTCGGCCGAGTGGATCCCCTGGACGCAGCTGGCGGTCCTGGTGCTGGGCGTTCCGCTGCTGGCCGCGGCCGTGACCTGGCTCGTGGTGCCCGGTCGGCTGCCGGTGCGCGAGGCCGACCGCGGCTGACCCCCGCCGGCGTGGCGTGGCCCCGTCACGTCGTGCCCGGTGCCAGGGTCCACTCCGGCTCCTCGACGCTCATGTGCGCCACGGCTTCGGCGAAGGCCGCCCGGCAGGCCACGACGGCGGGATGCCGGGTCCGCCCGGATCTCACCTGGGTGGAGAGCCGGCGGAAGGGAGAGCCGGGCAGGCCGACGCGGCGGATGCCGGCGAGGTGCCTCGGGCCCAGCAGGGCCGGGAGGAAGGCCAGGGCGTGGCCCGTCCGGGCCAGGTCGGCCTGCAGCAGCGGGTTGAAGGTGTCCACGCGCACCCACGGTTCGAAGCCGGCCTGCCGGCACACCGCCCGGCTCCAGGCGCCCGTGCTGGTCAGCTCGGGGTCCAGCGTCCAGGGAGCGTCGGCCAGATCGGCCAGCGACGCCGGCCGCTCCGACCACGGGCCGGTCAGGGGCAGCCCCAGGTACAGCGGGTCACGCAGCAGCTCCACGCTGTCCACGCCGTCCCGCCGGGGCTCCTCCCGGCCGGGGTACTCCTCGCTGATGATGAGGTCGAACTCGTGGGCCAGCAGCCCCTGGTAGGCGCCCTCCACCTCCCGCTGGATGAGGTTGACCCGCAGTTCGGGGTGGTCCCGCGCCAGGGCGTCCAGGGCCACCGGTGCCACCGTGAGCACCGCGCTCTGGAAGGCGGCCACGGTGATCTCGCCGCGGACCACGGGCTGGGCGGCCGCCAGTTCCGCCTCCGCCACCTCGAGCTGGGCGAGGATTCGCTCGGTGTGCGCCACGAGCCGCTGCGCGGCCGGGGTGAGCCGTACCCCGCGGCCGACCGGCTCGAGCAGTGCGGTGCCCGTCTCCCGCTCGAGCAGCTTGAGCTGCTGGGACACGGCGGAGGGCGTGAAGTTCAGGGTCCGGGCGGCGGCCGCGAGTGAGCCGCCGCGGTGGACCTCGTGCAGCAGGCGGAGCCGGGGCAGGGACAGCATGGCCCGGAGCCTACAGTTAAGTCCGGCTCATGGATACAGCGTAGAAACAGTTGCTGGACTGTACGGTGAACCGCGGCGAGCATGGAGGGCGTGACCCCCTCGACCAACCCCCTGCCCGGCATCGCGCCCGGCATCGCGCCCGGCACCGAGCCTGCCGCCCAGCGGAACCTGCTGGCCGGCGTCGGGCTGGTGATCGGTGCCTGCATCTCCCTGCAGTTCGGGGCGGCCGTGGCCGTCCAGCTGTTCCCGCAGCTGGGCTCCTGGGGGGTGACGGCGCTGCGGCTGGGCCTGGCCGCCGTCATCCTGCTGCTCATCGGCAGGCCGAGGCTCCGGTCCTGGACCCGCCGGCAGTGGACGGCGGTGGTGCTCTTCGGGGCCTCGATGGGGTGCATGAACGGCAGCTTCTACGCGTCCATCGAGAGGATCCCCCTCGGGGCGGCCGTCTCCATCGAATTCCTCGGCCCGCTGGTGCTCGCCGCCGTCCTGGCCCGCCGCTGGCTGGACGGGCTCTGGGTGGCGATCGCCCTGGCGGGGATGGGCCTGCTGGGACTGGACAGCGCGCTGGGGGAGTCCCTGGACCCCGTGGGCGTGGCCCTGGCCCTGGTGGCCGGCGTGTTCTGGGCGGGATACGTCCTGACCAGCGCCCGGGTGGGCCGGCTGGTGCCGGGGGCGGGCGGACTGGCCGTCGCCCTGGTGGTGGCCACCCTCGTGGTGGCGCCGCTCGGTGCCCCCGGCGCGGTGGGCGCCCTCGGCGACCCGGTGCTGCTCGGGATGGCCCTGGTCACGGCGCTGCTGGCCTCGCTCGTGCCGTACACCCTGGAGCTGTCCGCCCTGCGCCGGGTGCCGGCGCCCGTCTTCAGCATCCTGCTCAGCCTGGAACCCGCCTTCGCGGCCCTGTTCGGCTGGATCCTGCTGGGCCAGGACTCGGGGCTGCTGCGCAACCTCGCCATCGTGCTGGTCATCATCGCCAGCGCGGGCGTGACCCTGGCCGAGCGCCGGCCGGCGGGTCAGCGGCGGTCGGCGGCCCCCAGCGCGGTCAGCAGGAACGCGTAGTCCCACGCGCGGTCCTCCCAGGCCCGGTAGCGGCCGGAGGCCCCGCCGTGGCCGCCGTCCATCTCGGTCTTCAGCACGATCGGCGCCCCGCCCGCGGTCAGCGGGGCCGACTGGTCCGAGGTGACGGTCCGGCGCAGCTCCTGGACCCACTTGGCCGGCTCCACGTACAGCACGCGGGTGTCATTCAGGGAGGTCACGGCGGCCACCGCGGGGTAGTCCACGGCCCGCACGTTCTCGTAGGGGGTGTACTCCTGCATGTACCGGTAGACCTCGGGGTCCTCGATCGGGTTGCCCCACTCCTCCCACTCGAGGGCGGAGAGCGGCAGGTCCGGGTCCAGGATGGAGGTCAGCGCGTCCACGAACGGCACCTGCGCCACGCAGGCGCGGTACAGCTCCGGGGCCAGGTTCAGCACCCCGCCCATCAGCAGCCCGCCGGCGGAGCCGCCCATCGCCGCGATCCGGTCCGGATCCACCCAGCCGGACTGCGCCACGAAGCGGGTGGCGTCCACGAAGTCGGTGAACGAGTTCTTCTTGGCCAGCTTCTTGCCGTCGTCGTACCAGCCGCGGCCCAGCTCGCCGCCGCCGCGCACGTGCGCCACCACGTAGACCACACCCCGGTCCAGCAGGGACAGCCGCGCCACGGACAGCCCCGGGTCCATGGACATCTCGTAGCTGCCGTAGCCGTAGACCACACAGGGGTTGGAGCCGTCCCACTCGGTCTCCCGCCGGCGGATGACGGTCAGCGGGATGGCCACCCTGCGGTCGGTCGATTCCGCCGGCGCCCACCAGCGCTCCACCAGGTACTGGTCCGGGTCGTAGCCGGGCACCTCGACCTGCCGGCGCAGGTGCAGCGCGCCGCGGGCCACGTCGTAGTCCAGGACCTGGGACGGCGTGACCCAGGAGGAGTAGGCCAGGCGCAGGAACGGCGACTCGAACGGCGCCCCGGCCAGCTCGCAGGAGTACAGCTCCTCGCCGAAGTCCGGCTCCACCGGGTCGGCCTGGTCCCCGGTCCCGAGGCCGGCCAGCGGCAGGATCAGCGTGCGCGGGGTGGTCTCGCGGCGCACCCCGAGGGCCAGGTGCGTGGCGGTGACGGCGGCGCCGTCCACCTTCACGGTGTCCGAGTGCCCGACGACGGTGCGCCAGAAGCGCGGATCCGTCACCGTCTCGCGGGCGGCGAGCGAGACCATGTTGTTCGGGGCCGGCGTGGGGGCGTTCTCCTCGTCCTCCGCGGTGAAGTCCTTGTTGTGCACGATCACGTAGTGACGCTGTCCGTCCAGGGTGACCGGGTCCACGCCGTGCAGCAGGCCCAGGTCCCGGGAGACCAGCATCCGCAGCTCGCCCAGCGGCTCGTCCACGGTCTCCGGTAGGTCCAGGGCGAGGGTCTCGGCGACCTCGGAGTTGCCCACGGAGACCAGCAGCTCGGTGCGGTCGGCGGAGAGCCCGAAGCCGGACCACATCCCCGGGTCGTCCTCCTGGAACAGCAGCCGGTCCTCCTCCACGGAGGTCCCGAGGGTGTGGGCGAGGATCCGGTAGGGCCGCCACGAGTCGTCCGGGACGGTGTAGAACACCCGCGTCCCGGTGGCATCGAACACGATCCCGTAGGAGACGTCGGGGATCTCGTCCGCCAGCTCCTGGCCGGTGCGCAAGTCCCGGAGGCGCAGGGTGAAGCGCTCGTCGCCGGCGTGGTCCACGGCGTAGGCCATGAGGTTCCCGTCCCGGGAGACGGCCAGCCCGCCGAGGGAGAAGAAGGGCTGGCCCTCGGCCTCGGCGTTGCCGTCCAGGATGACCTGCTCGCCGTCCACGGGCACGCCCGGCTCGATGACCGGCGGCGTCCAGTCGGCGAGCCGGTCACCGGTGTCGGCGGCCCTGACCCGGCACTGGACCGTGTACTGCTGGCCCTCCTCGGTGCGCGAGAAGTACCACCAGCCGTCCTTGCGGGCCGGCACCGAGAGGTCCGTCTCCACCGTGTGGGCCTTGATCTCGGCGAAGATGGCCTTCCGCAGCGGGTCCTGGTCCGCCGTGACGGCGTCCGTGTAGGCGTTCTCGGCGGTCAGGTGCGCGATGACCTCGTCCGAGCCCTTGTCCCGCAGCCAGTCGAAGTCGTCTGAGTAGGTGTGCCCGTGGTGTTCGCGGGCCACGGGCCGCGCCTCGGCCACCGGGGGTGTGGTGACCGGGGGCTGGGAGCCGTCGGCCGGCGTCGTGGTGTCCGTGCTGGTCTGCTGGGAGCTCGCGGAAGTCATACCGGCCATTCAACAGCACCTGTCCTATCTCGGGGCCATGCGGATCGCGCCGTCCAGGCGGATGACCTCGCCGTTGAGCATCCGGTTGGTCACGAGGTGCATCACGAGGTCGGCGTACTCCTGGGGCTGGCCCAGCCGGGAGGGGAAGGGGACCTGCTCGCCGAGCGAGGCCTGGGCCGCCTCCGGCAGTCCCGCCATCATCGGGGTCCAGAAGATCCCGGGGGCGATCGTCATCACCCGGATGCCGTGACGCGCCAGCTCGCGCGCGATCGGCAGGGTCATCGCGGCCACGCCGCCCTTGGAGGCCGAGTACGCCGCCTGGCCGATCTGGCCGTCGAAGGCCGCCACGGACGCGGTGTTGACGATGATCCCGCGCTCGCCATCCTCGCCCGGCTCGTTCTGCGCCATGGCCTCGGAGGCCAGCCGGATGACATTGAAGGTGCCCACGAGGTTGATCTGCACGGTCCGGGCGAAGGACTCCAGCTCATGGGGCCCGGTCTTGCCCAGCACCTTCTCGGCGGTCGCGATTCCGGCGCAGTTCACGACGCCGGCCAGCGGCCCGCCCTGCTGGCCCGCCACCTGAACGGCGTGGGCCACCTGCGCCGGGTCGGTCACATCGGTCTCCACGAGCACGGCGCCGTCCGGGGGCGTGCCCTTCAGGTCGGCGGCGACGACGTGCGCCCCGCGGTCGAGCAGGGCGGTGGCGGTGGCGGCGCCGAGGCCGGAGGCCCCTCCGGTGACGAGGAAGGTGCGGTCGGTGAACTCCATGGTGCTCCTGTGGTCTGACGGGATGGTGACGCCCCGTGACGGGCGTCACCAGCAGGCTACAGTCCCAGCAGTCCCCGGAAGACGCCCATGCCGAAGTACAGCACGAAGGCGGCGGCCACCACCCACAGCAGCGGGTGCACGTCCTTGGCCCGACCCTGGGCCGTGCGGATCACGGCGTAAGCGATCATGCCGGCACCGATGCCGTTGGCGATCGAATAGGTGAACGGCATGAGGATGAAGGTCAGGAAGGCCGGCAGCGCGGCTCCCCAGTCCGTCCAGTCGATCTGCACCACCTGGGTGGCCATCATGAAGCCCACCACCACGAGCGCCGGGGCCACCGCCTCGAACGGGACCAGGTAGATCAGCGGGGTCAGGAACATGGCCACCAGGAACAGCACGCCAGTCACCACGGAGGCGAAGCCGGTGCGGGCGCCCTCGCCGATGCCCGTGCCGGACTCCACGAAGATCTGGTTTGCGGAGCCGGAGGCCCCGCCGCCGGCGGAGACGGCCAGGGCGTCCACCATGAGGACCCGGTTCAGGTGCGGGATCTGCCCGTCCTTCGTGACGTTGCCGGCCTCTCGCGCCAGGCCCACGGAGGTGCCCATGGCATCGAAGAACACGGAGAGCAGGACCACGAACACCAGCAGGACGGCCATCAGCGGCCCCACCTGGGTGAAGGCGGCGAAGAGGTCGGCCTGGCCCACGAGGGACAGGTCCGGGGCGGTCCAGTCCGGGAAGGACGGGGCCACGAGGGACCAGCCGGTGGGGTTGGCGTTGCCCTCGGCGTCCACGGCGGGGCCGATGTGGAAGACGGCCTCCAGGATGTTGGCGAGCACGGTGGCGGCCACGATGCCGATGAGGATGGCCCCGCGGGTCTTGCGGACCACGAGCACGGCGGTCACCAGCAGTCCGACGATGAACACCAGCACGGGCCAGCCCTCCAGGTCGCCGCCGGTGCCCAGGCCGACGGGCACGGTGGTCCCCGCCGCGTCCGGCACGCGGCGGATGAAGCCGGAGTTGACCAGGCCGATCAGGGCGATGAACAGGCCGATGCCCACCACGATGCCGGTCTTCAGGGCATCCGGGACGGCGTTGAACACCGCCTGCCGGAAGCCGGTGACCACGAGGAGGGCCATGACGAGCCCGGCCAGGACCACCAGGCCCATCATGGCCGGCCAGGTCAGGCCAGCCGTGGTCGCCACCGTGATGGCCACCAGGGCGTTGACGCCCAGCCCGGCGGCCAGGGCGAAGGGATGGCGGGCCCAGACGCCCATGGCGATGGTCGAGACGCCGGCCACGAGCGCGGTGACCGCGGCCACCCGGGTGATGCCGAGGGTGTCCCCCTGGGCATCGGCACCCGAGAGGACGAGCGGGTTGAGCACGATGATGTAGCTCATGGCCAGGAACGTGGCCAGCCCGCCGCGGATCTCCCGGCCCACCGTGGAGCCGCGCCGGGAGATCATGAAGAAGCGGTCCAGGCCGTTGCGCGGCTCGGGGGTCCCGGCGGAGTTCAGGGTGTCCAGGGGGGCGCGGTCCGTCGAGGGGTGATCGGGCGAAGGCATGGGGACATGCTAACGGCGGGGCGATACGGACCGGCGGCCGTGGACAACGAATCGGGCACGACCGCATCGATTGCCACCAAAATTGTTGCCAATCTCACAGCGGACGCCTACGATCCAAGCCAGACGCTGTTGTGACCCGGATCACCCCCTCCCGGCACGGCCCGTCTGATCCCGGCTCGACCGCCGGGCCGACTCGCACCGGAAGAACAGTGGGCAGATGGCAGCACGTTTGACGTTGACGGATGTCAACCTCCGCTTCGGCGGCGTGACCGTGTTGAAAGACGTCGGCTTCGCCGTGGAACCCGGGACGGTCCTCGGGCTGGTCGGCCCCAACGGCGCGGGCAAGACCTCGCTGTTCAACTGCATCTCCGGGCACTACCGGCCCAGCTCGGGGTCCATCCGGATCGACGACGCCGAGATCAGCCAGACCCGGCCGGCGGGCATGTCCCGCCACGGCCTCGCCCGGACCTTCCAGCACCCCGCGCTGCAGCTGGAGTCCACCGTCCTGGACAACGTGCTCCTGGGCGGCCACACGCGCCTGCCCGGCGGGCCGGCCCAGTGGGCGCTGCACCTGCCGCCGATGGTCCGCAGCGAGCGCGCGCTGAGGGCCGAGGCCCTGGGCCGGCTGGACGAGCTGGGCCTGGGCTGGGCGGCGCACCGCGGCGCGGATGAGCTCTCCCACGGCCTGCACAAGGGCGTCGAGCTCTGCCGGGCCCTGATGGCCCGCCCCCAGGTGCTGCTGCTGGACGAGCCCGCCGCCGGGCTGTCCCACGGCGAGGTCGACTCCTTCATCCAGACCATCCACGGCCTCAAGGCCGCCGGTCAGATCACCCTCGTGATCGTGGAGCACCACATGGGCGTGATCTCCGCGCTGGCTGACCGCGTGGTGGTGCTGGACCACGGCAGCAAGCTCATGGAGGGCACCGCGGCGGAGGCCCAGTCCGATCCCCGGGTGATCGAGGCGTACCTGGGCAAGGACGGCAAGGACAGCGACGGAGGAGCCGGCGATGACGCTGCTTGAGATCACCGACCTGACGGCGCACTACGGCCCCGTCCAGGTCCTGCACGGAGTCTCCCTGACCGTCCCGGAGCAGGGCGCCGTGGGAATCCTCGGGGCGAACGGCGCCGGGAAGACCACCACGCTGCGCGCCATCAGCGGCGCGGTGCGGGCCGCCGGGAGCATCCGCTTCGAGGGCCGGGACATCCGGGGCCGCAAGCCGCACGAGGTGGCCGCCCTGGGCATCGCCCACGTGCCGGAGGGACGCGGGACCCTGGGCAACCTCACGGTCAAGGAGAACCTGCACGTGGGGGCCTACCTGCGCAAGGACCGCGCCGGGATCCAGGCGGACATCGAGCACCTGCTGCAGCTGTTCCCCAACCTGCAGGAGCGCTATACCGCGAACGCCTCGGCCCTGTCCGGAGGCGAGCAGCAGATGCTGGCCGTGGGCCGGGCGTACATGGCCCGCCCGAAGCTCCTGCTGCTGGATGAGGCCTCGCTCGGGCTGGCCCCCAGCACCGCGAAGACCGTCTATGACGCGATCCGGGTGCTGCGCGAGGAGACCGGCGTGGCCATGTTGCTCGTGGAGCAGAACGCCAACCTCGCCTTCACGATCGTGGACACCGCCACCGTCCTGGAGACGGGGCGCAGCGTCCTCAGCGGCACCTCGGCGGAACTCAAGGGTCGCGACGAGATCCGCAAGGCCTACCTGGGAGGGTCATGATGGGAACCTTGCTCCAACTGGTGGTGGACGGCCTGGCCCTGGGCTCGGTCTACGGCGCGATCGCGCTGGCGATCGTCCTGGTGAACCAGTCCACCGGCATGATCAACTTCGCCCAGGGCGGCATGGCCGTGCTCTCGGCCTACCTCGCGTTCACCTTCCTCGGGCTCGGGGTGCCCCTGATCCTGGCCATCGTCCTGTCCGTGGCCGCCTCCTTCGTCCTCGGGGCGGTGATCGAACGCTTCATCATGCGCCGGTTCATGGGCGGGGCGGAGGATACCCAGGTGGTGGTCACCGTCGGACTGCTGACGTTGCTCACCGGCATCTGCGGGTGGCTGTGGTCCTACAACAACCTGCAGTTCCCGTCCCTGTTCCCGTCCTCGGCCTTCACCGTCCTGGGGGCGGCGATCAGCTGGCGCTCGTTCGGCACCTTCCTGGTGATCGCCGGGATCATGGTCCTGCTGCAGCTGCTGTTCCAGCGGACCAAGCTGGGCCTGGCGCTGCGCGCCGTGGCGGACAACCGGCAGTCCGCCTCCTTCGCGGGACTTCCGGTCGGGCGGCTGCTCATGGTCGGCTGGGGGCTGGCCGCCGCGCTCGGGGCGGTCGCCGGCGCCCTCGTGGCACCGCGGCTGTCCCTGACCCCCGGCATGCTGGACACCACCCTCGTCTACGCGCTGGCCGCCGTCATCCTTGGCGGGATCACCAGCCCCGTCGGGGTGGTCGTCGCCGCCTGGCTGATCGGCGTCCTGGAGAACCTGGCCGCCGTCTACGTGCCGATCATCGGCCACGACCTGAAGATCGCCGTGCCGTTCATCCTGCTGTTCGTGGTGCTGCTGCTGCGGCCCCAGGGACTCTTCGGCCGCAAGACCGTGGTGCGGGTCTGATGGGCGCGCAGCAGACCGGACTGCTCCGGAAGCCCTGGTTCCAGCTCACCCTGGCCCTCGTGGTGGTGGCCGCCCTCGTGGTGGCCCCGCTGCTGCTGCCCATCCCGGTCAACCAGACCCTGGCCAGGATCGGCGTCTTCGCCGTGGCCGTCCTCGGCCTGAACGTCATCATGGGCTACACAGGCCAGGTCTCCCTGGGGCAGATCTTCTTCCTCGGCCTGGGCGCCTACGTGACCGCGTACGGCGTGAACAGCGGGTGGAACATCGTGCTCGTGTTCGTGGCCACGGTGCTCATCTGCGGCGTGGCCGGACTGGTGGTGGCCCTGGCCGCCGCCCGGCTCGGCGGACTGGCCATCGCGATGGTCACCATCGCCCTGCCGATCATCGGCGTCCCCCTGGCCAAGCGGCTCAGCGAGTTCACCGGCGGCTCGCAGGGCACCTCCGCCCGGTTCACCTCCGCCCCGGACTGGAGCGGGCTGGCCGATGACCAGTGGCAGTACTACCTGGTCCTGGCCATCGGCGGGGTGACCTTCCTGCTGGTGCACAACCTGGTCCGCGGCAAGTACGGACGGGCCTTCCGGATCGTCAAGGAGAACGAGGCCGTGGCCGGCGCCATGGGCATCTCGCCCTACCGCTACAAGGTCCTGGCCTTCACGATCGCCTCGATGGTGGGCGGCGTCAGCGGGTTCCTCTACATGGTGGTGGTCCAGTACACCTCCCCGGAGACCCTCGCCTTCCACCACTCCATCAGCCTGCTGGCCTCCATGGTGGTCGGCGGTGCCGGCAGCATCATCGGCTCGCTGCTCGGCGGCGTCTACTACGTGCTGGTCCCCAACTTCACCAACGAGGTGGCACCCACCCTGACCTCCCTCATCCAGGGCGCGATCCTGCTGCTGGTCCTGTTCGTCCTGCCGGGCGGCATCGCCAGCCTGCCGCGGGCCCTGCGCCGCTGGACCCGCCGCTCCGGCTCCACCCCCACCCCCGGCTCCACCCCCGCACCTGCACCAGGCGCACCATCAGAGAAGGAAGTCTCGCCATGACACCTCGACCCATGAACCTCCAGAAGAGGATCCTCAGCGCCGTCGCCCTGAGCGCCGCGGCCGCCCTGGCCCTGTCCGGGTGCGGTCGCTCGGACGGCGGCGGGGGAGGCGGTGAGGGCTCAGAGGGCGTGAGCGCCAGCCCCGGCATCACGGACGAGACCCTCACCCTCGGCGTCACCACCCCGCTCAGCGGCGGCACCGCCGGCCCGGGCACCTGCACGGTGGCCGGACTCGCCGCGTACATGGGCGCGGCCAACGAGGCCGGCGGCATCGAGTTCGGGGACGGCAAGACCCGCACGGTGGAGATCGAGGCGTTCGACGACACCTACGATCCGCAGAAGGCCCTGTCCAACTTCCAGCAGAACAACGGCAACGTCTTCGCCTTCACCTCCGGGCTGGGCACGCCCACCAACCGCGCCTACCGCGAGGCCGCGATCGACTCCGAGGTCCCGCAGGTGCTCGTGCAGACCGGCGACCCGATCTTCAGCGATCGCGAGGAGAGCCCCTGGCAGCTCGGGTTCGTGCCGATCTACCAGAACGAGGGCGAGGCCTTCGGCGAGCTGCTGGCCGGAACGGACGAGGACCTCACGGTGGCCATCCTGTCCCAGAACGATGACTACGGCGAGGGCTACGTGGAGGGCTTCAAGGAGGCGATCGCCGGCTCCGAGAACATCGAGGTGGTCTCCGAGCTGACCTACGAGGCCACGGACACCTCGGTGGACGCCCAGCTCACCGAGCTGGCCGGCAGCGAGGCGGACGTGTTCTTCAACGCCATGTCCATCACCCCGCTGGTCATCTCCGCGATCGAGAAGAGCCGCGAGCTGGGCTGGTCCCCGAGCTGGTTCCTGCCCTCGAACACCTCCAGCCCGGTCGCCATCCTCGATCCCGCCGGGGCGGACGCCGAGGACGGCTTCTACTCGGTGTCCTTCGCCAAGGCCCCGCAGAGCCCGGCCTACGCCGAGGACGAGGACGTCGTGGCCTTCCTGGAGAACCTCGAGCAGTACGCCGCCGAGTACACCACCACCCCGGACTTCCCGCACTGCATGTGGAGCTACATGGTCGGGGCCACTCTCGAGGAGGCCTTCACGACCATGACCGAGCCCACCCGGGAGAACTTCATGGAGGCACTGCGTAGCATTGAGGACCTGCAGGCACCGCTGATGCTGGAGGGCACCTCGGTCAACACCACCGAGGACGGCCAGCCGGCCGTCTCCACGGTGGTGGTGCAGAAGTACAACGGCGCCGGCTACGAGACCGCGGAGTCCTTCGAGTAACCCTCACGCCGCGGAGCCACCCGACCCCAGCGAAAGGCCACGCCATGTCCCCAGCCGACGGCAGGGGCGGCAGGGGTGGCGGGCCCGGGAGGTTCCGCGGCGGTCCGCTGGAGCAGGCCTTCCAGATCTACGCGCCCTCGGCGGTGTACTCCGTGGGGCTGGGGGCGCTCACGCCGGCCATGGCCCCGGCCGCCACCGCGTTCGGGGCCTCGGTCGCGCTGGCCGCCGCCTCCGTGGTGCTCGTGGGCCTCGGCTCCCTGGCGGCCAACGCCCCGGCCGCCTGGCTGGCCTCCCGCGCCGGGGAGCGGACCACCATCATCGTCTCCGCCTGGCTGGGTGCGGCGGGCGCCCTGCTGACCCTGGCCGCCGTCGCCGGCTGGTTGCCGGTCCCGCCGCGGACCGGACTCGGGATCCTGATGTCAGGCTTCGTGGTGGTCGGCATGGCCGGGGCCGGGTTCAACCTCGCCCGGCAGTCCTACCTGGCCGTCGCCGTGCCCGGCAGCCACCGCGCGCGGGCCATGTCCACGCTCGGCGGCACCATCCGGCTCGGGCTGTTCGCCGGACCCTTCCTCGGGGCCGGGCTGCAGACCCTGCTCGGCCTGCAGGGGGCGTTCGTGGTCGCGGTGGCGGCCATGGCGCTCGCCGCCGGCCTGAGCTTCACCATCCGGGACCTCGCCCTCCCCGGCCCAGCCCAGGGCCCGACGCCGGCCCCGGACTCCCAGCTGCCGCTCGCCACCGTGTCCCCGGACCCCGCCCCAGACCCCGCCCCGGACCTCGGGCCCCGGCCCACGATGCGGTGGCTGGCCCGTCAACACCGCCGGGTGCTGCTCACCTCGGGGATCGGGGTGGTGTGCCTGTCCGCGGCGCGGGCCAGCCGCTCCGCCGTGATCCCCCTCTGGGCCACGGAACTGGGGCTGTCCCCGGCGGCCGCCTCGGCCGTCTACGGGCTCTCCGGCCTCGCCGACCTGCTGATGTTCTACCCCTCGGGGCTGATGATGGACCGCCGGGGCCGCCGCGTGGTGGCGGTGTGCTGCCTGGCCGGACTGGCCCTGGGCACCGCCCTGGTCCCGCTGACCGGATCCCCGTGGTGGTTCGCCGCCGTGGCCCTGCTGGTGGGCCTGGGCAACGGCTTCGGCTCGGGGATCGTGATGACCCTCGGCGCGGACTACTCCCCGCCGGACGGCCGCCCGCAGTTCCTGGCCCTGTGGCGGCTGCAGTCCGATGCCGGCATGCTCGCCGGCCCCGCCGCCCTCTCTGCCGTGACGGGGCTGGCCGGGCTGGCCGTGGGCATCTGGGCCGTGGCCGCGATCGCCGCGGTGGGGGCCGTCATCTTCGCCCGGACCCTGCCGCGGGGGCCCGGGCCGGTGGCCGTGCCGGCGGGGACGCCGTCCCGCTAGCGCCGTCCCCCTAACGCCGCCCTGTCTGCCAGCGGAAGAACGCGGAGAGCCCCGCGAAGACCAGCAGCCCCGGGCCGGTGGCCATCAGCAGCCCGGAGAGGAAGTGCCAGCCGGAGAACCAGGCCGGGTCCGGGGTCAGCGCCGCCGTGCCGCCGGCCCGGGCGAAGGCGAGCCAGGCCCCCGCGGTCAGGACCGCGCCGGCCAGCCCCAGCGCCCCGTCCCACCCCGGATGCCCGCCGGGGTGGGGATAGCGCCGGGAGCGGGTGCCGCGGGTGTTCCAGTCCGCCCCGGTGCGCAGGATGACGAACCCGGCCGCGAGCCCCCAGAACGCGGCCACCAGGTAGGCGGCCACCATGTCCGCGGGGCGGTGCCAGGTCTCGATGAACGTCCCGGCGCCCACCGCGGTAGCGAAGAGCGCGCCCACGGCGGCGGTCAGTGGCCGCCAGCGCGGGGCCACCATGAGGAACACGGCCACCACGGCGGCCGCCGCGAAGGTGGTGTGCCCGGAGGGCAGCGAGTTGCCCGTGTAGTAGGGCACCCCGTTGTCCAGGTCCGGCCGCACCAGCACCCAGTTCTTCAGCACCTGCGTGGTCAGGTTCGCGGCCCCGAAGGCCAGCGCTGCCAGCAGCGAGGCGAACCAGCGCCGCCGGTAGACGGTCAACACCAGGAACACCACGACGCCGGCCACCCCCACGATCTGCGGCAGCCGGTTGAGCACGGTGAGACTGGAGCCCCGCAGCCCCTCGAGCCGGTGCGTGGCCGCCTCAAGCGCGAGGTACTCGGACAGCTGGCCCGGCTGCGTGGTCACGAAGACGCGGAACACCACGGCCACGCCCGCCACGGCGAGCGCCATCGCCAGCGCCCAGGCCCACGTGCTGCGGGCCGGGCGGAGCCGGGGCGGGGTGGTGGAGGAGACGGCGGGCATGCTGGCCATTCTGGTGCAGCCGGCTGGGAGGAATCCGAATGGCGGGCCGTGGTGCCGCTCACGTGGACACCCGGGCGTCGACCACTGTTCGCCCCAGTGTCACGGGAGCGTCGACCGGTGCTGGACCGCAGCCGCCCCGTCCGGCCTACCCTATGGACCATGGCACACAGTGCGGGGACCGCGCCCGAGCACCAGAACCAGCACACGGCCGCCCGGAAGGCGCTGTCCGTCTTCGGACCGACGAGCCGCCAGGAGCCCCTCGAGTGGGCCGGTGAGGCCCCGCTGGCGCCCGAGCTCGCCCGGTTCTACCGCGAGGTCGGCCCGGAATGGATCGAGGTCGACACGGCCGGGCTGCCCTTCCTGTTCTTCCCCCTGGAGCGGCTCTGGGACGAGCAGGCCGGATACCGGTGGAACCGCCGCACGGGCGCGGCGCTGGTGGACTGGAACGAGGAGTGGACGGTGGTGGCCAAGCAGGGCTCCGACCCGTTCATCCTGGACGGGCTGACCGGCAAGGTCCTCACGGCCCCCGGGGACGACGGCTGGGAGGACCGGCTCGACGACCCCGAGCCGACCTTCGACTCGGTCGAGGAGATGACCCTGGCGCTCACCGCCACGGGCGGCGCCTGGGCCCGGTGGGACGACCCCTTCGACGAGGACTGGAGCCTGCGCCGTGAGACCACGGCCTCCGTGGTCGCGGCCCTGGAGTCCGTCCTCGGCGGCCACGACCGCGCGGTGGCGGTGGCCCGCAAGTTCGGCTACTACGCCGCCGTCTGAGCCGGCTTCCGTAGACTGGGCCGGTGACTGAGACCGGTATCCCGCCCCTGCTGGACGGACTGCGGATCCCGGAGCCGGACGAGCTCCTGGACGGGGCCGTCGTCGTGGCCCAGTCGATGCACACCCGCTTCCGGGGGACCACCGTGCGCGAGGCGATGCTGCTGCGCGGGCCGGCCGGCTGGGCCGAGTTCTCGCCCTTCCCCGACTACGGGCCGGCCGAGAGCGCGCGCTGGCTGGCCGCCGCCGTCGAGGCGGGCTGGCACGGCTGGCCGTCGCCGGTGCGGGACCGGATCCCCGTCAACGCGACCGTGCCCGCGGTGGAGGTGGCCGACGTCGGGCGGGTGCTGGACTCCTTCGGCGAAGTGCCCGCCGTGAAGGTCAAGGTGGGGGAGGCCGGCCAGGACGTCGGCCAGGACGTGGCCCGCGTGGCCGAGGTGCGCCGGCTGCGCCCGGCCGCCGCCCTGCGGATCGACGCCAACCAGGCCTGGGACCATGACACCGCGGTGGACGCCCTGCGCCGGCTGGCCGGGTACGGGCTCGAGTACGCCGAGCAGCCCGTGGCGGGGATCGACGGGCTGGCCCGGCTGCGCGAGGCCCTGGCCGCCGCCGGGACCGACGTGCGGATCGCTGCCGACGAGTCGGTGCGCCGAGAGACCGACCCGCTCGCCGTGGCCCGCGCCGGGGCGGCCGACCTCGTGGTGGTCAAGGTCCAGCCCCTCGGTGGCGTGCGCCGGGCCTTGGGCATCGTGGAGGCCGCCGGGCTGGACGCCGTGGTGTCCTCCGCCCTGGACACCTCCGTGGGGATCGCCGCCGGGGTGGCGCTGGCCGCGAGCCTGCCACGGCTGCCGCACGCCTGCGGACTGGGCACCGTGGCGTTGTTCACCGAGGACGTGGCGCAGCGGCCCCTGCGGCCGCGCGCCGGGCACCTCACCGCGGGCGACGACGGCCGGCCCGTCCCGGACACCGGCGCCCTGGCCCGGCTGCGCGCCGGCGAGGACCGGCAGCGGTGGTGGCGGCAGCGGCTGCAGGCGGCCTGGGCCGAGCTGTCCGTCACGGCGGACTGAACCCGGATTGGGACCCATACCCGTGACCTAAATTGCGCTCATCGACTGTTCACCGGACGGTTACCGGAGGGCACCCGGGCGTCGTCCTGGGCAGAGCAGTGTGGGCCTGTGCCGTGGATGAGGCGTCCCCGGTACCTGACCCGCACATCCACGTCTCCGTAAGGACACCCCCATGCTCAAGCGTCACCTGCCCATGGTCGGCCACACCCGCGGCAACCGCCTGCCCATCACCTGCGAGCTCAAGTGCGGCAGCGCCTGCTCGCACCCGGTGCCGAACACCTCGGACAACGCGCACTTCCGGGACATCGCCAACGCGGCGATCTCCCGCCGGGCCGCACTCGGCCTGGGCGGCGGACTGGCCGCCGCGGTCGTCATCGGCGCCAACGCCGTCTCCGCCGCCGCACCGGCCACCGCGGACAACGGGACCTTCCCGACCGGCGGCGGCAAACTGCCGTTCGACGCCATCGACCCCGTCGAGCGCACCGTGGATGACATGACGGTGCCCGCCGGCTACGACTGGGCCCCCATCATCCGCTGGGGCGACCCGCTGTTCGACGACTCCCCGGAGTTCGACCTGGAGCACCAGACCGGCGCCTCCCAGGCGAAGCAGTTCGGCTACAACTCCGACTACCTCAACGTCATCTCCGACGGTGGCGACGACCGCTCGGGCTACCTGGTGAACAGCCACGAGTACACCAACGAGAACATCATGTTCTCCCCGGAGTACATCGCGTCCAACCCGAAGGACGTCATCGAGACCGGCATCGAGGCCCACGGCCTCTCGATCGTGGACCTGAGGCGCGGCGGCAAGGGCCAGCCCTGGGAATACGTCCGCGGGGGCCGCCGCAACCGCCGCATCACCGGTTCCACCCCCTTCACCGTGGACGGTCCGGCCGCCGGCTCCGAGCTGCTCAAGACCAAGGACGACACCACCGGCACCAAGGTGCTCGGCACCCTGAACAACTGCGCCGGCGGCACCACCCCATGGGGCACCGTCCTGTCCGGCGAGGAGAACTTCGACCAGTACTTCATCGGCACCGGCGCCGAGGCCGAGCGCCGCATCGGCATCACCCCCGGGCCGACCTCCCGCCGCTGGGACACCGTGGACCCGCGCTTCAACCTCAACAACGAGGGGTACGCCAACGAGGCCAACCGCTTCGGCTGGATCGTGGAGATCGACCCCGAGGACCCGAAGTCCACGCCGGTCAAGCACACCGCCCTGGGCCGCTTCAAGCACGAGGCCGGCACCGCCGTGATCTCGCGGGACGGCTACGCCGTGGTCTACTCCGGTGACGACCAGGCCAACGACTACGCCTACAAGTTCGTCTCGCGGAAGAAGTACCGCGAGGGCGACAAGAAGCACAACATGACCCTGCTGTCCGAGGGCACCCTGTACGTGGCCCAGTTCAACGGCAACTCCCCGGAGTCGGAGATCGACGGCTCGGGCCAGGTGCCCTCCGACGGCGACTTCGACGGCTGGGGCCGCTGGATCCCGCTGGTGAAGAACGACAAGTCCCTCGTGGAGGGCTTCTCCGTGGAGGAGGTGCTCGTCAACACGCGCCTGGCCGCGGACACGGTGGGTGCCACCAAGATGGACCGCCCGGAGGACTTCGAGGCCAACCCGGTCACCGGCAAGGTCTACCTGGCCCTGACCAACAACTCCGGCCGGACCGCCGACGCCGTGGACGAGGCCAACCCGGTGGCCAACGCCAGTGGCGGCAACCGCGACGGGCACGTCATCGAGATGATCGAGCGCCGCGGCGACCACACCGCCGAACGCTTCAACTGGAACATCCTGTTCCTGGCCGGTGACCCGAACCAGGAGGGCAACAAGGCCTACTTCGACGGCGTGCCGCTGGACATGGTCTCCCCGATCTCCTGCCCGGACAACCTGGCCTTCGACTCGGTGGGCAACCTCTGGGTCTCCACCGACGGCCAGCCCGGCAAGATCGGCTATGCCGACGCCCTGCACAAGGTCACCCTTGAGGGCCGCAACCGCGGGCTCGTGGAGCAGTTCCTGGCCGTGCCGGCCGACGCCGAGACCTGCGGCCCGGTGATCCACGACCGGGACAACTCCGTGTTCGTGGCCGTCCAGCACCCGGGTGAGGGCGGCACCTGGGGGGCCCACACCTCCTACTTCCCGGACTTCGTGCCGGACGGCCCGCTGTCCGGCGACAGGGTCGCGGCCCCGCGTCCGGCCGTGGTCCAGGTGTTCTCCACCCAGGGCTGATCCGGACCGGCGCCCCTCGGTCGACGCCCCCGGCCCGCCGCTGCGAGCCGGGGGCGTCAACCGTTAACCTTCCGATCAGCCAGGATCCGTAGGATGAGGTGCATGGAGCATTCCCGGCGTGAGCCCATCGATGTCCGTCCCGTGCTGGCCCTGGATGCGGCGCGGGTGGCCCGGACGGTGACGGACGCCCTGGTGGAGGGCGGTCTGCGGGAGGCCGTGGTGGCCCCCGGGTCCCGTTCGGCGCCGCTCGTCTACGCCCTGGCCGAGGCGGAGCGGGCCGGCAGGATCCGGTTGCACGTGCGCATCGACGAGCGCTCGGCCGCCTACACCGCGCTGGGGCTGTCCCTGGCCTCCGGCCGGCCGGTCGGTGTGGTGACCACGTCCGGGACCGCCGTGGGCAACCTGCTGCCGGCACTCATGGAGGCCGACCACGCCGGGGTCCAGCTCGTGGCGCTGACGGCGGACCGCCCGGAGGAGCTCCAGGGCACGGGGGCCAACCAGACCACCCGGCAGGACGGGATCTTCCCGCTGCACGTGCGCTTCTCCACCACCCTCAGCGGGGACGTCCCCCTGGCGGCGGACGCCGAGGAGGTGCCGGAGTGGTTGGCGGCGGAGGCCGCCGAGGTCACCGACGCCGACCCGCGGGCCACCGCACTGCACCAGCACACCGAACACCTGCGCTCCGTGGTGTCCCGGGCGCTGCTGGCGGCCGGGGGCTTCGACACGGAGGACGTCGAGGGGTTCGGGGGCACCCCGGGCGTCGCCGTGCGGGAATCCGCCCCCGGGCCGGTCCACCTGAACCTGCGGTTCCGTGAGCCCCTGGTCCCCGCCGAGTCCGCCGGGCCGGATGCCGGTCCGGGGTCTGAGGCGGCCGACGCCCGCTGGATCCCGCCGGCCGGCGAGGAGGTCATCACCGGGCCGTCCGGGCCGGTGACGGTGAACCCCATGGACCTCACCGAGCAACTCGACCTGGACGTCGCCGAGCTGGCCGAGTCCCGGACCGTGGTGGTGGCCGGACACGGCTCAGGCCCCCTGCCGGCAGCCTTCGCCGCCGCCCTCGGACTGCCCCTGCTCGCCGAGCCGAGCTCGAACGCGCGCTTCGGCTTCAACGCCATCGGCGCCTACCCGTGGCTGCTCGGCTCCCAAGGGGGACTCGGGGAGGACTCCCACCCGCTGGCCGGTTCGATCGAGCAGGTCATCCTCTTCGGCCGCCCCACCCTCACCCGGCAGGTCTCCGCCCTGCTGGCCCGCGAGGACGTGGGCACCGCGTTCCACCAGCCGGAGCCCGTGGCGTGGTTCGAGCCCGGCGCCCGCCGGGAACGCCCCGTGGAGGACCTCGAGGAGCTGGCCGTGGTGGCCGGACGCGGCCCCACCGGCTGGCTGACGGACTGGCAGCAGGCCGGGGTCCGCGCCCAGTCGGCGGTGGACGACGCCCTGTCCACCCGGCACGACGCGGTCGGCCGCCCCGGGGCCCTGCGCACCAGCCAGCTCGTGGCCTCCACCGTACGAGGACCGCTCGTGCTCGGCTCCTCCTCCGTGATCCGGGACGTGGACCTCTCCTGGCGTCCGCCGACGTACCCGGAGGCCGTCGTCTTCGCCAACCGCGGTCTCGCGGGGATCGACGGCACCGTCTCCACGGCCACCGGCATCGCCCTGGGCACGGGGCGGCGCACGGTGCTGCTGTGCGGGGACCTGACCCTGCTGCACGACGCCGGCGGATTGCTGATCGGCCCGGGGGAGCGGGAGCCGGACCTGGACATCGTGGTGGTCAACGACGCCGGCGGGGCCATCTTCGCCGGGCTGGAGCACGGCATCGTGGCGCAGCGTGAGGGCATGGGCCCCGTGGTGGAGCGCTTCTTCGGCACCCCGCAGGACGTGGACGTGCGCTCGCTGTGCGCGGCCTACGGCCTGGACTGGGCCCCCGTGGACTCGGAGGACGGGCTGCTGGCCGCCCTCGGCAGCCCGGTCCGGGGCCGCCGCGTGCTGGAGCTGCGCTCGGACCGCTCCGCCCGCCCGGAGGTCCGCCGCCACGTGGAGGACGCGGTCCGCGCGACCTTCTGACCGGCCTGCCGGGCGCCTAGCGCAGCGGGTCGAAGGGGGCGATCGCCGGATCGGTCCGGCCCGTGACGATCTGCTCGGCCAGCAGCTTGCCGGTGGCCGGCCCCAGGACGATGCCCCACATGCCGTGGCCACCGGCCACGTAGACGCCCGGCGCCGAGGTGGCCCCCACAAGCGGCAGGCCGTCCGGGGTCACCGGGCGGGAGCCCACCCACTCGTCCTGCCGGTCCTCGAGGTCCATACCGGTCATCAGGGACCTCGCCTGGTTCACGATGGCCTCGATCCGGCGCGGCTGCAGCGGCTCGTCCGGCCCGCGGAACTCCATGGTCCCGGCGATCCGGAACCGTCCCCGGTAGGGCGTGCAGGCGATCCGCTGGGCCGGCAGGTAGACGGGGTACCGGGACGGCTCCTCGGTGGCGACGGAGAACGAGTACCCGCGCCCGGCCTGGACCCTGGTCCGCACGCCCAGGTCCCGGGTCAACCCGGGCAGCCACGCCCCGGTGGCCACCACCACCGAGTCCGCGGTGAGCGTCTCGCCGTTCGCGAGGGTGACCCCGGGCCGGGAACCGCCTGCCAGGGAGGTGACCTGCGCGTCGGTGCGCAGGGTCCCGCCGCGGGCCACGACCGCGTCGGCGAGGGCCTGGACGAAGGGCCCGGGCTCGATGAAGCGCTGGCCACCCATGCGGTACACCACGCCGACCTGATCGGAGAGCTGCGGCACCACCTCCCGCGGGTTCTCCACCCGCTCGAGCGGGACGTCCTGGCCGTGCCGGACCACGCCCTCGACCTCACGGAGGAAGCCGGCCGACTGCCGCTCCTCGGTGAATCCCACGATGAACGGGCCCTGACGCGTCCAGGCGTCGACCCCCGAGCCGGTCAGCTCGTCGAAGCACTCCAGCGCCATCCGGTCGATCGGCGTCAGCGCGGCCATCGTGCGCTCCCAGGCACGGCGGGTTCCGTGCGCGGCGAACCGCGCCAGGAAGGACCACAGGCCCGGGTCCGCGCGGAACGGCACGTGCAGGGCAGCGTCGGCGTCCAGCAGGGCGGTCGGGCCGTAGGTCCACAGGCTCGGGTCGGCCAGCGGGATGGTCTTGCCGGGCGAGAGCCAGCCGGCGTTGCCCCAGGACGAGCCGGCGGCCACGCCGGCCCGGTCCAGCACCGTGACCTCCACGCCGTGTTCCTGCAGGTGCCAGGCCGTGGCGAGCCCGACCATTCCTGCGCCGATGACAACCGAACTGGACATGCTGGCCTCCTGAGTCTCTGTGTTCCTCCCCACAGGCTGGCAGATTCCGCGTAGCCTGCCAGCAGGTCCTGTGGTTTCCGCACGCATCGACCGAAAATGGACGGATTCCACCGGGATGGACGAGCGCCGGCCGGCGAGCACCGAGGGGAGGGCTGAGGCCATGGGAGCACGGGACGGCATCGAGCGCGCGCGACTGGACGAGGTCGACGTGGCCATCCTGCGGCTGCTGGAGCGCAGCGGCCGGATGCCGTACAGCGAGCTGGCCACCCGGGTGGGCATCGCCGAGTCCACGTGCCACAAGAGGGTGCGGGCCCTCGTGGCCTCGGGCGCGATCTCCGGGTTCCACGCCGCGGTGGACCCGTCCGTCCGGGGGCTGGCCCTGGAGGCGCTCATCGCCGTCCGGTTGCACGCCCACGCCCGGTCCGGCCTGCGCCGCTTCCAGGGCTACCTCGAATCGCTGCCGGCCACCCAGCGGGTGTACTTCCTCGCCGGGGACCGGGACTTCCTGCTGCACGTGGCCGTGCGGGACGCCGCCGAACTGCGCACCCTGGTCTCGGACACCCTCAGCCTGCGCGAGGAGGTGGCCGCCACGAACACGAGCCTGATCTTTGAGCACGCCCCCGGCCGGCTGGTCGAGTGAGGGGCTGGCCGAGGCGCTGCCTCAGTCCCGCAGCCCCAGCGCCTGCAGCATGGGACGCATCTTCGCGTGGGTCTCGGCCAGCTCAGACTCCGGGTCAGAGGCCGCCACGATCCCGCAACCGGCGTACAGCCGCACCGTGTGCTCGTCCTCCACGACGGCCCCGCGCAGGGCGAGCCCGAACTCGCCGTTCCCGTTGCCGTCCAGCCATCCCACCGGTCCGGCGAAGAGCCCGCGGTCCAGGCCGTGGTCCCCGGACTCCAGCCGACCGATGAGCTCGGCGGCCGCCTCGCGCGGGGTGCCGCACACGGCGGCCGTGGGATGCAGCACCTCGGTGAGGGCCAGCGCGCCGGGTCCGGTCCGCCGGGCACCCTCCGCCCCGACGAGCCGGGCGGTGACGTCCGTGGCGAGGTGCCACACGTTGGGCAGCTCCAGGACGAAGGGCTCCTCCGGGGCGTCGAGGGAGGTGGTGAACGGCTCCAGGCGCTCGGTCAGGGAGTCCACGGCCAGCCGGTGCTCGTGGCGTTGCTTGGGATCGTCCGTGAGCAGCCGCCGCGCGTAGTCGGTTCCGGCGGCGCCCTCCGGCGCCCCGTCCCGGTCCAGGGTCCCCGCCAGCACCCGGGCCCGGGCGGTGGCCCCGTCCACCTTGACCAGCATCTCCGGCGTGGAGCCGATGAGCCCGCCCACGGCGTAGGTCCAGCAGTCCCGGTACTGCACCGTCAGGGTGCGCAGCACGCGCGGGACGTCCACCGGATCGGCGGAGCGGACCACCGCGTCGCGGGCCAGCACGAGCTTCGTCAGGGCCCCGGCCTCGATCTGCCGCACCCCACGGTCGACGGCGGCCCGGTACCCCTCCTGGGACAGCACCCCGTCGCTGAGCTCGAGACCGCGGGCGCCGGTGCCGGCGCCGCCCGCAGCTCCCGGCCGCCGGGCGGCGGCCTCGGCGAGCAGTCCGGCCAGCCGCTGCTCGGCCTCGGCCCGGCCGGGCCGCCAGCCGGCGGCGGCTCGTTCCACGTAGCCCGGGGCGTCCAGGTCCACCTGCCAGGTCAGCCAGGACCGTCCGTGGGCCGAGCCGACCACGAACTCCGGAACCATGAGGACCGATTCGACGGGGCTCTCGTCGGCGAAGGCGAAGGCGGCGAAGGCGAGCGGAGAGCGCCGGGGCAGGCCGTCGTCGGGCACCGTGGTCCGGGGCACGCCCTCGGGCTCGGCCGCCTCGGCCGTCTCCGCCGCCTCGGACTCCGTGGCGGCCATCCACCAGCGGCGGGCCGCCTCGAAGCGTCCGGGCCCGGTGGTGGCGAAGCGGGCGGCGGTGCCCACCCCGACCATGCCCTCGCCGTAGCGGATCCAGGCACACTCCGAGCCGGTGGTCAGCAGATCGGCCAGGGAAGCTCCGTCGGCGCCGCCGGGCAGGGGGGCGGCATACGTGCAGGACGCCAATCGGGGTGCCGGCGCAGCGGATCCAGGGTTGTTCATGTCCACACCAGAGTACCGCCAGCGCCGGTGGGGCACCGGCCCCGTCCCGCTCTGGGACAATGGACGGGTGGCCACTGACACAACACCCCAAGTCCTCATCGCCGGCGGCGGTCCCGCCGGGGCCACGGCCGCCTGGCACCTGGCGAACGCCGGGGTACAGGTCACCGTGCTGGAGAAGACCGCCTACCCGCGCGAGAAGGTCTGCGGGGACGGGCTGACCCCGCAGGCGGTCCGCGAGATGGACCTGATGGGCATCCCGCATGCCCCCGAGGACGGCTGGCAGCGGATCCGGGGGCTGCGGCTCGTGGCCGGGGGTCGCGCCGTGGAGGTCCCCTGGCCGACCACCCGCACCTGGCCGGACTACGCCCTCGTGCGCACCCGCAACGACTTCGACGAGATCCTGGCGAACCATGCCCGCTCGGCCGGCGCCACCATCCTGGAACGCCACTCCGTCACCACCGTGCTGCGGGCCGAGGACGGGACCGTCAACGGGCTGCGGGCCGAGCTGTTGGACGGGCGCGGGCGCAAGACCGGTGAGTTCCGGGACTTCCATGCCCCCCTCGTGATCGCCGCGGACGGCAACTCCACCCGCACCGCCGTGTCCGCCGGACTGGCCAAGCGGGACGACCGGCCCATGGGCGTGGCCGTCCGCGCCTACTACTCCCTGCCCGAGGACTCGCCGCGCCGGAACGACGACTGGATGGAGTCCTGGCTGCAGCTCCCGGACGCCCGGGGCAACCTGCTGCCCGGCTACGGCTGGCTGTTCCCGTTGCCGGACGGCACCGTCAACGTGGGGCTGGGCATCCTGGACACCTCGCCGCAGTTCGGCAAGCTCGACTACCGCGGGATCCTCAAGGACTGGTCCGGGGCGCTGACCGCCTCCTGGGGGCTGTCCGAGGACACCCGCACCTCGAGGATCCTCGGCGCCGCCCTGCCGATGGGCTTCAACCGCACGCCCCAGCACGTGCCGGGGATGCTGCTGGTGGGGGACTCGGCGGGCATGGTCTCCCCGTTCAACGGCGAGGGGATCTCCTTCGCCATGGAGGCGGCCAGGATGGCCGCGGACCTCGCCGTCACGGCCCTGCACCGCCCGACGGCGGCAGGCCGGGAGGCCGAACTGGCCCGGTATCCGGTGCTCACCCAGGAGGCCTGGGGCGGCCACTTCGCGCTCGGGTCCCGCTTCGCCGAGCTGATCGGCCACCCCGCCGTGCTCAAGGCCGCCCTGGCCACGGGGATGCGCGTCGCGCCGCTGCTGCGCTCCGTGGTCCAGGTGATGGCCAACCTCGTGGACGAGCGCGGGACGGCCCCGGTGGACCGGGTGGTCCGGCTCCTGGAGTCCGCGGTGCCCGCGGCGACCACCCAGGGCCAGGCGGTCGGGCCCCGCCCCGATGCGCCGTCCCCGGCCAACGTTGGATAGTCTTGCTCAGGTGACTGCTCCCGAGCCCGCCTCCAGCGCCGATGCCTCTGACGACGTGTCGATCGGCTCCCTCGTCCTGCCCCGCGGTTTCGAGAACCTGGCGGACCACGGTGACCTGCTGGACGTGGTCACCACGGCACTCGACGCGGTGGAGCACGAACTCGCTGAGGCCGTCTCCAACGCGGACCAGCTGGCGGACCACACCTCCCGGCACCTGCTGGAGGCCGGCGGCAAGCGGATCCGTCCGCTGCTGACCATCCTCTCCTCCCTCCTGGGGGATCCGGAGGTCCGGACCGGACAGGTCGGCGAGGTCGCCGCGGCCGTCCGCTCGGCCGCCGTCGTGATGGAGCTGACGCACCTGGCGACCCTGTACCACGACGACGTCATGGACGAGGCGCCCGTGCGCCGCGGTGCGCCGGCGGCGCACCAGGTGTGGGGCAACTCGATCGCGATCCTCGCCGGCGACCTCATCTTCGCCCGGGCCTCGCAGCTGATGGCCTCCCTCGGCCCCGAGGCCGTGGCCATCCAGGCCCGCACCTTCGAGCGGCTCGTGATGGGCCAGCTGTGGGAGACGGTCGGCCCCGCGGACCAGGACGACCCCCTGGAGCACTACCTGCGCGTGATCGGCGGGAAGACGGGCTCGCTCATCGCCGCGGCGGGCCGGCTGGGCGCGCACTTCGGCGGCTGCGACGCGGTCACCGTGGCCCTGCTCGAGGAGTACGGCGAGAAGGTCGGGATGGCCTTCCAGCTGGCCGACGACGTGATCGACGTGACGAGTACGTCCCACGCCTCCGGCAAGACGCCCGGCACCGACCTCAAGGAGCGCGTGCCGACCCTGCCGGTGCTGCTGCTGCGCCGCGAGGCCGCGGGGGACTCCGACGACGCGGCCTCGGCCCGTGCCGCCCTCGAGCTGGTGGACGGTCCGCTGGACACGGACGGGCAGCTGGCCGCGGCCGTGGCCGCCGTGTCCGCGCACCCGGTGATCGGGCAGGCGTGGGACATCACCCGCGGCTGGTCGGCGGACGCGGTCCGGGCGCTGGCCCCGTTGCCGGACTCCCCGGTCAAGGGCGCGCTGGTGGCCTTCGCCGAGTACGTGGTCGACCGCGAGTCCTGACAGGCGTGCCGGTGAGACGCGCGCACCCCTGGGCCGTGATCCCGGCGGGGATGGTGAGCGCCTCCGCCGTGCTGCTCTTCGGCGTCCAGTCCGAGGCGGTGGGCTATGCCCTGCTGGTGGCGGGAGTGCTCACCGGGCTCTGGACCGATCGGCGCGGCCTGTCCCACCGGCTCGGCACCGACCTGCTCCTCATCGCCCTCGCCCTGGGCTTCATCAGCCTGATCTCCCTGCACGCGGACATCTCCCCGGCCGGGATGGCGCGCTTCACGGTGGCCCTCGGGGGCGCGGTGGTGATCCCCTACGTCATCTCGCGCTGGGTCTACCGGGAGCACGCGGTGCGCTTCCCCTGGGCCGGCGGACGGTGGAGCCGGCGGATGTGGGTGTACCTGGTGGTCGTGGTGGTGGCCGCCTACCTGATCCTGCCGTTCTACTTCCTCACCTCGGGCGTGTACCGGAACTGGCCCGCGGTGGAGCAGTGGCACGAGATTGCGCGCCTGTTCGTGGGCGTCAACGCGGTCGGGCTCTGGGACGAGCTGTTCTTCATCTGCACCGTCTACACGCTGCTGCTGCGGCACTTCCGGCCGGCGATCGCCAATCTGCTGCAGGCGGCGATCTTCGTCTCGTTCCTCTGGGAGCTCGGCTACCAATCGTGGGGGCCGGCGCTGACGATCCCGTTCGCCCTGGTCCAGGGGGCCATCTTCACGTGGACCAAGAACCTCTGGTACGTGGTGACGGTGCACCTGCTCTTCGACGCCGTGGTGTTCCTGGTGATCGTGCACGCCCACCATCCGGCGGCACTGCCGATCTTCCCCCTCGTCCCCTGAGCGCCGGTCGGGTGGGTGCCGGCCGGGTGGGCGCCGGTCAGATGCGTGCTGGTCAGGGCAGGCGGGTGGGGGCGGCGTCGAGGACCGCGGCCAGCTCGCGGGCCTTGGCCGCCCGGACCTCCGGGGCCACGGGGTGGCGCAGGTGCCGGTAGAGCTGGTCGCCGTGCCAGCGGGGGAACACGTGCAGGTGGTAGTGCCAGACGTGCTGGTTGCCGGCGGGCTCGTTGTGCTGGCGCGTGGAGACGCCCTCCGGGCCCCAGGCCTCCTTCAGGGCCAGCGCCACCTGGCGGGCCATCAGGCTGATCCGCTGCAGAACCCGGTCGGGCAGGTCGTACAGCGTCTCGTAGTGCCCGGTGGGGGAGATCATGGCGTGGCCCTCGTGGTCGCCGAAGCCGTCCACGGCGATGAACACCATCACGTCCTCGTCCCGGTAGACGAGGTCCTCCAGCTCACAGCGGTTGTCCGGGGCCGACACGTCGTCGGCCGCCAGTCCGCAGAAGGGGCAGACGTACCCCTCCGGGGCGTGGGAGGCGGGCGGGGGCGTCACTCGACGGCCTCATCCTCGGTCTCATCCCCGGTCTCGTCGAAGGTCCAGTCCAGCAGGTCGGTGGCGAACTCGCTGAACGTCCCGCCCTCGCAGGTCCACACGCCGTGCTCCGAGTCCGCCCCCGTGGAGCGGCGCCAGACCAGGGGGTCCGGCAGCTCGGCGTCTTCCAGGCGCAGTCCCCAGACCGTGGTCTCCCCGGCGTCCTCGAGGAACAGCAGGAAGCCGTCCAGGATCTCCAGCTCGTCCGCGTCCCAGAAGAAGTGGTCCGTCTCCAGCAGGTCCGGGCAATTGCCCAGCGCGAGGTGGAACTCGTAGAGGGCCAGGGGCATCGGCACCTCGCCGCTGCCGCGGAGGCCGGCCTCGGCGGCG
Organism: Citricoccus sp. I39-566; assembly: GCF_031432995.1. GTDB lineage: Bacteria > Actinomycetota > Actinomycetes > Actinomycetales > Micrococcaceae > Citricoccus > Citricoccus nitrophenolicus_A. The sequence goes on along the minus strand of NZ_CP133842.1, from coordinate 3,419,569 downwards.
GGGGAGGCGGCCAGCAGGGCATCCAGCTCACCGGGTTCCATCCCGTCCTCCGGGGACCAGGGCGTCTCCAGATGGGCGGGGACGAGCTTCTGGAAGAGCGGCAGGAAGACGGGACCGGACGGCGCGGTGGGATCGGCAGGCATGCGCCCAGTCTAGGGTCTCGGGTTGCGCCGAGCCGCGCGCACCGAATCGGCCATCAGCACGGCCAGGGCGCACCAGATGAGGATGAACCCGGCCCAGCGTCCCGTGCTCATGGCCTCGCCGAAGAGCAGCAGGCCGATGAGGAACTGGATGACCGGGTTGATATACTGCAGCATCCCCAGCAGGGTCAGCGGCAGGCGGCTGGCCCCCGCGCCGAAGAGGATCAGGGGGATCGCGGTCACCGGTCCGGACAGCACCAGGATCCAGAAGTGCCCGGCGCCGTGGGAGAACAGCGTCAGCTGCTCTGTGACCGCCAGCCACCACATCCCGGCCAGGCACACCGGGACCAGCAGGACGGTCTCGGCGCCCAGCGAGGCCACCGGGCTGACCGAGGTGGCCAGCCGGCTCTTGACCACGCCGTAGCCGCCGAAGGACAGGGCCAGCAGGATCGCCAGCCACGGGAAGGACCCGTGGCCCACCACCATGACCACCACCGCCGTCACGGAGAGCGCCACGGCCACCCACTGGGCCCGCCGGAGCCGCTCGCCGAACAGCGCCACCCCGGCCAGCACGGAGATCAACGGGTTGATGAAGTACCCCAGCGCCGCCTCGAGGGTCTGTCCCGAGACCACGGCATAGGTGTAGATGGCCCAATTGCCCGTGATGAGGACGGCGGCCAGGGCCGTGGCACCCAGCCGCCGCGCCCCGCCCAGCTGCCGGCCGACGTCGTGCCAGCGCCGCAGGGCGAACAGCAGCACCGCACACGTGAGCAGCGTGAAGCCGATCCGGGCGAAGACCACCTCGAGCGCGGTGGCCGGGACCGTGGCCGCCATGTAGAGCGGCAGCCCGCCCCAGAAGAGGTAGGCACCCGCCCCATAGGCCAGCCCGGTGCCGGTGACGGGGCGCTGGGTCACGGGGTGGGACCCCCGGCGGGATCGGTGCCGTCGAAGAAGGTCTGCACCGTCATGACGGGCTTGCCCGTCTGGATCAGCTGACCGCGGCCGGGCGGCATCTTGCGGGCCTTCAGTCCGTTGATGAGACTGCCCTCGCGCTTGTCACCGGACATGATCAGCGCCGAGGTGCCGTTGTCCCGCAGGGTGGAGAAGAACGTCTCGTACATCCCGCGGGAGGCTCCGCGTACCCGCCGGGTCAGCACGAAGTTCATCCGCAGCTCGGCAGCCATGGGGATGAACGGCACGAAGCCGCCCAGCGGTGACTGGCCGCCGCCCACCGTCAGCACGTCGTAGTCGTCGATGAGCGCGACGATGCGCGTCTGGCGCTGGGAGGTGGACTGGTCCTGGCTCGGGTCCTGGCGCTTGCGCAATTCGTTGACCACGGCGCCCACCAGGGACTTGGCCACCTCGGCGTTGGTGGCGTAGCCGCCCAGGTAGTCGTCCGGGACGAAGTCGCCGAGACCGCGGCGCGGGTCGATCACCACGAACATGAGCTCCTCGTCGGTGTGGTTCGCGGTGAAGCGGCGGACCACCTGACGGAGCAGGTTCGACTTGCCGGATTCCTCGTCCCCCATGACGATGAGGTTGCGGTCCGCCCGCTCCAGGTCCAGGTGCTGCACTCCGAGGTCCAGCTCGCGCAGGCCCAGCGGGAACATCCCCCGGCGCTCCGGGGTGGGGACCGAGGAGGCCTCGACGACCGGGGGCAGGACGCGGACCTTCATGGCGGAGCCCGTGGAGAACCGGCCCACGTGCTCCACCAGATCCTTCAGGCCGTCCGTAGCCGACTCCCTCTCGGCCTGACCGTCGATCCGCGGCAGGGCCAGGTGGCCCTGCAGCTTCAGCGGCATCAGGCCGCGCCCGGGGGCCTCCGGATTGACGTTGGCGGCCAGCTTGCGGTCGATCGTCGAATCCCCGGGCTCCGCCAGGGCCAGCTCGATGCGGTGCGTGAAGTACGACTGGTGGGTGGCCCGGATCTCGTTGTTGCGGTTGACGGAGGAGATGATGTGGATGCCGTAGCCGGAGCCACGGGTCATGATGGAGACGATCTTGGGCAGCAGGTCGTCGAACTCCTCCTGGAACTGGCCGTGGCCGTCCACCACCAGGAAGATGTCCGCGCTGGGCAGCTCGGGGATCCGCCCGGCGGCGTGCATCCTCCGCATCGTGGTCAGCGAGTCGATCGAGTGCCGCTCGAAGACGCGCTCCCGGTGGGCGAGCATGCCCGTGATCTCGTCCACGGTGCGGGAGATCACCTCGGTGTTGGTGCGGATGGCCACCCCGCCCACGTGGGGCAGGTCCTGCAGCGGCAGCAATCCGGACCCCAGCAGGTCGATGCAGTAGATGCCGACCTGCTGGGGGGAATGGGTCAGCGCCAGGGAGGTCACCAGGGTCCGTAGCGCGGTCGACTTGCCGGACTGCGGGCCGCCGTGGATGATCATGTTCCCCGAGCCGGAGGTGAAGTCGACCTCCCACAGGCCCTGCCACTGCCGCGCCGGATCGTCCAGCAGGCCGATCGGCACGGTGAGGTTCCCGCCGGCGGGGAGGCGCAGGCCCTCCTCCGTGTTCTTCGGCTCGCCCACGATCTGGTCCAGGGTCGCCTCCAGGGGCAGGGGCGGCAGCCAGATCGGCTTCACGGAGGGCGGGTAGGTCCGCAGGGTGTCCATCATGGTGGACATCACCGTGGGGCCGGTGGTGCGGCGGGCCGGCCCGTCCTTCTTCGGGGCCGGCGCCGCCTCGCCGTCGGGTCCGCCGGGCAGGCCGGAACGCTGCTCCTGCAGGATGATGGAGTACTCCGGCGCGGTCAGCACCTCGGGGATCTCGTCCAACGGATCCGCCTCCTCGTCCTCCTCGACGACCTCGTCCTCCAGCGGTCCGGACACGTAGCCGGACTTGAACCGGGAGTACACCGTGGTGTCCACCTTGAGGTAGCCGTAGCCGGGCAGCGGGGGCAGGTGGAAGGCATCCGGGGTGTCCAGAACGGTGCGGGACTCGGACTCGGAGAGCGTGCGCAGGCCGATGCGGTAGGACAGGTAGGTCTCCAGGCCGCGGAGCTTGCCGGACTCCACGCGCTGCGAGCTCAACAGCAGGTGCACGCCGATAGAGCGGCCGATGCGGCCGATGGACAGGAACAGGTCGATGAAGTCCGGGCGGGCCGTGAGCAGCTCGCCGAACTCGTCGATGATGATGACCAGGTGCGGCAGGGGCTCGATGTCCCGGCCCTTGGACCGCTCCTCGTCCCGGTGGATCTGGTAATCGGTGATGTTGGCGATGTTGCCGGCGGCCTTGAGCACCTCCTGGCGGCGCAGGATCTCGCCGTTCAGTGAGGCGTAGACGCGCTCCACCAGGGTCAGGTCGTCCGAGAGGTTGGTGATGATGCCGGTGACGTGGGGCGCGCCCTCGAACGGGGCGAAGGTGGCACCGCCCTTGAAGTCCACCAGCACCATGGCCAGGCTGTCCGGGGAGTGGGTGGTCAGCAGGCCGAACACCAGCGAGCGCAGCATCTCGGACTTGCCCGAGCCGGTGGCACCCACGCAAAGCCCGTGCGGCCCCATGCCGAGCTGGGCGGCCTCCTTGAGGTCCAGCAGCACGGGCTTGCCCTTGTCATCCGGTCCCAGTGGGACCCGCAGGAAATCGGCCTGGGAGCGGGGCCGCCAATTGCGCTCGACGTCGGCCCGGTCCAGTTCCGGGGACAGGCTCAGCATCTCGAGGAACGAGGAAGCGGAGGCCGACTCGGCGCCGGTGTGCTCCAGGGAGTCGAGGGAGAGCCGCAGCGGGGCGAGCTCGGTCACCAGTCCTTCGGCCGTGCTGGCGTCGAGGGGATCCAGCACTCCCTCGGTGCGCACCGGGTTGCCCTGGTCCCTGGTGCGGTCCTCCAGCAGGAACCCGGCGCGACCGTCCGCCGGGCCGCGGCCGGCGGCGCCGTCATGCAGGGTGATCCGGTAGTTCACCTCCGAGGGCTCGTGGAGCCGGTCCTCGCACAGGTGCAGGGCGGTGATGCCACGAGACTGCAGGCTGAAGTGCGAGTCGCCGAAGGACAGGTCCGTGGACGGGTGGCCATAGCGGTCCACGATGACGAGGAGCCGGGACAGTACGGGCGGGCCCTTGAGGGTCTCCTCACCGAACTTGGTGTGCTCTCCGGCGACCTTGGACCGGAACTGCAGATCGGTCTCCAGCAGGTCCACCAGGGACTCTGCATCCGGGGCGATCAGTTGGACGGGGCCGGTGGGGTGCTTGGCCGAGGAATCCCCCAGGTGGGGAAGCAGCGCCAGCCAGTCCCAGTCCGCGCGGCTCTCACGCGGGGTGATCAGCGCGATCCGGACGTCCTCGGGGGACTGCAGGGCGGCCGCGCCGGTGACCAGCGAGCGGACCACCTGGAGGCCGAGGTCCCGGGGGCCCACCAGGGAGACGTTGCCGGCCGAGTCGAGGGGGACCGTCACCGGCATGTCCGGTGCCTTCTCGAAACGGCTCTTGAGCGATTCGGCCTCCCGCACCATGAACTCGTCCTGCAGGGCGGTGGAGGTCTCGGTCAGGGAGATCTCGATCTCCCGCGTGGGACGGCGTCCGAACCCCAGCCGGATCCGCAGGAAGTCCTCGTGGTAGCGCCGCCGTTCCCAGATGCGGGCCGGATCGCGGATGATGTCGAACAGCGCTGCCGGGGGCGGTGAGGAGGCCCTCGCCGCGAGCTGAGCCCGCTGCTCCTCGTCCCGCAGGCTCACCCGGGTCCGCTCCAGGTAGCGGGCGTAGGTGTCCCGCACGGTCTTGCGCAGCCGCCCCGCCTTGCCCCGCTGCGAGAACATCATCACCACGGCCACGGTCAGGGAGAGCATCATGGCGATGGCCCCCACGGCGGCGAAGGGGCTCTGCCGGAAGGTCATCATGACCATCATGGAGGCGCCCGCGGCGAACATCGGCATGATCCGCAGGAACCCGACGTTGCTCTCACCCTCGGCGGCGGCCGGATCCAGGGGTTGTGGCCCCTCGATCCGGAAGGGCCGGTACAGGCGCGCCGGAGCCGAGGTGCGGGCGGGGCGGTGGATGATCCTCTGCGTCACCGGTGTCCTCCCGCCGCGTTGGCGGCAGCCAGGGCCTGGGCGGACAGTTCCGCGGCGGCGAGCCGGTTCTCGGGACGGATCAGGGGGACCGTGATGCCCACCCCGCTGCCGATGTGACGGTCATGGCGCAGGGCCACCGCTCCCACGCCGAGCCGCGTGAGTGCGGCCGCCTGAGCCAGCGGATCCAGCACGGAGTCCCGTTCGATCCCCACGACGGCCGCCACCACGGGGATGGCGGAGAGGAACGGGTCGGACTGCCAGTGGCGCAGGTAGCCGGAGGCCTCGTCCACCCCGGCGGCGGTGGCGGGGACCACGAAGACGGCGGCGTGGGCGCGGGTCAGCACGGCCGTGGTGTCCGGATGTGCGGGGCCGGTCGGGCAGTCGATGACCGTCACGGGGAAGTAGCGGGAGAGCCCGGAGAGCAGTGTGGTGGCGGCGGCTCCGCCCAGCGGCTGCCCGGTGACCCGCGGGCCGGTGTAGTACAGGTCGTTGTCCCCGTGGGCCATCTGCGAGGAGACGGCGTCGAAGGTGGTGCTCTCCAGGGCTGCCAGTCCGGCGGCGAACGCATCGGCACCGGGGGCGGCACGGTTCCCGAGGCGCAACCCCAGGGACCCGCAGGCCGGGTCCAGGTCCAGGGCGGCCACCGGCTCGGGACGCAGGGCGGCGAAGGTGGCGGCCGCCAGGGCGGTGACCGTGGTCTTGCCGGCCCCGCCGCGCAGGGACACCACCGCGATCCGCCGGCCCGTGGTGACGGGGGACTGGACCGCCTTCGCGGAGGCCGCCAGCCGGTCCGCGGACCGGTCGTGCCGCCACAGCCCGCCCAGGGAGCGCCAGCCGCGGGACCACAGGGACAGGGCGGGGCGGCGCGCGTAGTCACGCTGGACCCGGGCGGCCACGGACTCGAAGCCGGTGGACGGATCGTCCTGGGCACGGTGGACGTCCGCCCTCAGGTCGGAGCGGGTGGACCAGAGTGCCTCTGAACCGTCCCCGGCCGGGCCGCTGCCGGGCCGGGGACGGGACGGTGCGGGCCCGGCGTCGTTCCAGGGGTCCAGGGGGGCAGAGGACATCAGAAGGTCTCCAACAGGGTGGCGTAGATCCCGTAGTAGCCGATGAGCAGCGGGATGGGGGCGAGCAGGGCGATGGCCTCGACGGTGTCTCCGGCCTTGCGCATCCGGGCCTGGGAGTGCTCGGGCAGGTCCACGGACAGACCCGCCCCGGCCACGAGGGCCAGCACGAGCAGCGCCGCCAGGAACGCGCCCTCGTACTCGGGGAGGAAGGCCGCGGCCAGGCGGACCAGCGCCAGGACGCCGAGGCCGGTGGCCAGGTACAGGGGGATGCGCTGCGCCGCCAGCGGGAAGGCCCTGGCGCGCAGGCCCAGGGCCAGCACCAGGCAGGCCAGCAGGGGCAGGGAGTAGGGGAAGGCGAGGGTGTCCCCGCCCACGATCCAGACGGACAGGGCGGCGGAGACCGCGCAGACGATGGCGCTGGAGATGAGTCCGCCGTGGGCGGAGTCGATGGCCGTGCCCACATCTCGCCGCAGCACGGCGGCACCGTTGGCATGCCGGTCGTCCATTCCCGCCAGCCCGGAGACGCCGAGGGCGATCTTCGGCAGCAGGCCCAGGACCAGCAGCGCGGCGATCCCGGCGATGGCTGCGGACCCGACCAGCGGATCCGCCGTCCGGTCACCGATGGCCCACACGGACAGGGCAGGGGCCACGGCCCAGACGAGGACGAGGGCCCCGGTGACCGCGGCGGAGATGAACATGGACAGGGGGCGGTTGACGATGAACCCCAGGACGCCCTGGACCAGGGCGGCCAGCCCCGCGAGTGCGAGAGTGGACCACGGCGCGGGAAGGTCCAGGCCCATCAGTCCGGAGAGGGCGAAGAGGGTGCCCGCGCCGGCCAGGGTCCCGGCCACGGCCTGCCGCCGGCCCGGTGCGGAGAGTGCGGCTGCCGCGACGAGGGCCACGGCGGCCAGGGCCAGGGCCACCCAGTCCTGCTGCTCCGGAGCGAAGGACGCCAGCAGCCTGGTGATGGCCAGCCAGGAGCCGACCGCCGCGAGCAGCCCGGAGATGATGTACCGGTACACCGGGGACCACCGCCCCGGGACGGCCTCCGTGTGGTCTGAGACTGTGTCATTGAGGTCGTAGACGATCGGGGACGGCGGGGCCTCGGTGCGGGAGACCAGGCGGAGGCGCTCGCCGTCGAGGACACCGGACTCGGCCAGGGTCTTCGAGGGGGGAACCTCCCCGCCGTCCGCCCGGACCAGCAGCTTGGCGCCCAGCGAGTCCTCCGGCTGGTCACCCAGCAGGTCCAGGATCTGAGGCATCAGGGTCCCGAGCGGGGTGTCCGAGGGCAACAGCAGGTCCGCGTTGCGCCGCTGGCCCACGAGGGCTACTCGGGTGTAGGGGCTGGGCACGTCAGGACCTCCAGGGGGTCGGCTGCAGGGCGGCGGACGGGGGCTGGGCCGCGGCGGGCAGCGAGGCCAGGAGGGAGGTCGCGGCGGGGGAGGTCTCCGGGGCGCCCTGCGGCTGCCCCTGTTCCCGCTCCTGTTGCTCGCGCTCCTGCTCCATCTGCTGGCGCTCCAGCTCCTGCTGTTCCTGCTGCTGTTCGCGTTCGTTGCGGTCGTTGATGTAGTTGGTGAGGATGTTGATGACGAAGGAGAGCGCCACGCAGAAGGCGCAGATCAGGGCCGCGATGATCAGGCCGTAGACGAAGGAGTTGGTCCGTTCCTTCCAGCGCCGCTCCGTGGGATTCCGCCCGAACAGGAACGAGGCGCTGAGGCGGTGGCGCCGTACCTCGACCGACTCGATGAGCTGCGAGTCGAAATCCATGGCCATGGCTGCTGTCCCCCCTTGCACCGGTAAACCCCGGACCGTCCTCCATTCGGCACATCGGCGCCGTGACCTCCCTCATCATTCCAGCATTCGGGCGGTGGCGGAAACGACGGCGCCGGGCCCCGATGGGGAGTTCTCCCCATCGGATCCGGTTGACCGGAGTCTGTCCGAGGCAGAACTATGGAGTCATCGGGCCGACGGGTTGCCGCACAGGGCATGCGTCGGGCACACCAACCACGGACCATCGGTCCGAACCTGATCACCACAAGGGGATGAACATGGCAAAGCTTGAACTCACCGAAGGCCTTGAGACATTCGAGAAGGCCGCCCGGGACTCCGGGGATTCCGGAGAACTGCTCGTCATCGAGGTCCAGAACCTTGAGAACGCCGTGGTGTCGCTGAAGGAGACCTTCAAGGGCGCCGGTGCCACCGCCTACTCGAACTTCATGGTCAAGGTCAATGAGTGCCAGGGAACCCTGGTGGAGGCGCTGTCCATGATCAACGTCGGCCAGGGCGAGCTGTACAAGGCGTACAGCACCTCCGAGGAGACCACGGTGAGCGATGCCGATGCCGCCGGTGGCGACAACCTCGAACTGTCCTGGGGCGGCGCCAGCGGTGGCGGCGGCTCCATGGCCTGACTCGTCTTCCACCTCCGGTCAGCGCGGCGTCGCTCGCCGGCCACCCATCCACCCCAGACATCTTTCCCGGGACAGCCGGGCGCCGAAAGGACTAGACCATGGTTATCAAGTATGACGAGGGAGCATCCGCCGCCTACGAGTGGGAGGTCGGTCAGATCGCCGACCGCATCGAGGGCATCCTCGGGGACCGCGAGCAGCAGAAGGCCTACGTGGAGGAGAACTACGACGCCACGAACACGTCGGAGGACCTCTCCGCCGTGGAGACCAAGTGGCTGAACGCCTGCGAGCAGGTCCGTGACCTGGTCCGCGAGGCCAAGGCGCTTATGGAGAAGAACGACGTCACGGCCGCTGAGGCCGCTCGCGCCGCCGGTGCCGCCGTCGGCGGCATGGGTGGCTGAGCGCGGCTGACGCCGCGACGCAGCGTGCAGGGGGCCGGCCCACAGGGGGCGGCCCCCTGTTTTCGTGTATTCCATCACGTGGGCCGTGCGTATTCCCGGTACGCCGGTAGAATGGGTCGCTGGCGGGTCCCCCGCCCCTGATGCCCCCACGTGATTGGACGACCAGTGACCGCTGCCCCCGACCGCCCCCTCCGCCTCGCCATCATCGGTGCCGGCCCGGCCGGCGTGTACACGGCGGACCTGTTGACCAAGGCCGAGCGGGACTTCGAGGTCAGCATCGACCTCTTCGACCGCTACCCGGCCCCGTACGGGCTGATCCGCTACGGGGTGGCCCCGGACCACCCGCGGATCAAGGGCATCGTCAAGGCCCTGCACAAGGTCATGGACCGCGGGGACATCCGCTTCCTGGGCGGCGTGGACTTCGGCCGGGACCTCACGCTGGAGGACCTGCGCGAGCACTATGACGCGATCGTCTTCTCCACGGGCGCCATCAAGGACGCCGCGCTGGACATCCCGGGCGCTGACCTGGAGGGGTCCTTCGGTGGCGCCGACTTCGTCTCCTGGTATGACGGCCACCCGGACGTGGCGCGCGAGTGGCCGCTGACGGCCCGGGAGGTCGCGGTGATCGGCAACGGCAACGTGGCCCTGGACGTGGCCCGGATGCTCTCCAAGCACGCCGACGACCTGCTGGTGACCGAGATCCCGGAGAACGTCTACGCCGGGCTCAAGGCCTCTCCCGTCACGGACGTGCACGTCTTCGGCCGCCGCGGCCCCGCCCAGGTGAAGTTCACCCCGCTGGAGCTGCGCGAGCTGGCGCACTCGAAGGACGTGGACCTGGTGCTCTACCCGGAGGACTTCGAGTTCGACGCCGCCTCGGAGGAGGCGGCCGCCTCGAACAACCAGATCAAGACCATGGTCGGCACGCTGACCAATTGGCTGGTGGAGGAGCAGGACACCGGCGCCTCCCGCCGGCTGCACCTGCACTTCCTGCAGCAGCCCGTGGAGATCCTGGGCGAGGACGGCAAGGTGGCCGGGCTGCGGATGGAGCGCATGGAGCTGGATGGCACCGGCAACGTGAAGGGCACCGGGGAGTTCACGGACTACCCGGTCCAGGCCGTCTACCGCGCCATCGGCTACCACGGCTCCGAGGTGCCCGGGCTCGCCTATGACGAGCGCCGGGGTGTCATCCCCAACGACGCCGGCCGCGTCCTGGGTGCCGACGGCGCCCCGGTGCCCGGGCTGTACGCCTCCGGCTGGATCAAGCGCGGCCCGGTGGGCCTGATCGGCCACACCAAGGGCGACGCGCTGGAGACCATCGGCTGCCTGCTGGAGGACCAGCCGCAGCTGTGGACCGCACGGAACCCGGACGAGCAGGCGGTCCTGAACCTGTTGGAGTCCCGCGGCATCGACTACACCACGTGGGAGGGCTGGCTGGCCCTCGACGAGCACGAGCTGGCCCTGGGCGCCGAGGCCACCGGCTCCGGGCCCGTGGCCCGCGAGCGCGTCAAGGTGGTGCCGCGTGAGGACATGACCCGCATCAGCCGCGGCGTGTTCTCGCACCAGGGCTAGTCCGGCGGTGCCCCGCCTCCTCGCCGATCTCACCCCGCTGAGGGTCAGCCCCGCCTACCGCCGGCTGTGGATCGGCAACTCGCTGTCGGCGATCGGCACCCAGCTGACCCTGGTGGCGGTCAGCCTCGAGGTCTTCCACCTCACGGGCTCCTCGCTGGCGGTCGGGATGCTGGGGCTCTTCGCGCTGGTCCCGCTCGTGGTGGCCGGGCTGTACGGCGGTGCGGTGGCGGACCATGTGGACCGGCGGAAGCTGGCCCTCGGCTCCTCGTCCGTGCTGTGGCTGACCACCGTGTTGATCGCGGCCCACGCCTGGCTGGGGATCGAGAGCGTCTGGGTGCTGTACACCCTGGTGGCGGTGCACTCCGGGGCCTCCGGCATCAACCAGCCCACCCGCGGTGCCATCATCCCCGCGCTGGTGGGGACCAAACTGCTGCCGGCCGCCAACGCCCTGAACATGATGACGTTCTCGGTGGCCATGATGGTCGGCCCGCTGGTCGCCGGGGTGCTCGTGGCCGGCGTGGGCTACGCGTGGACCTACTCGGTGGACGTGGTGACGTTCCTGGCCGCCCTCTACGCCGTGTGGCGGCTGCCCGCCCTGCCCCCGCAGCGCGATCCGGAGGCGCCGGAGCGGCCCCGGCGCGTGGGCTGGCGGTCCGTGGTCGAGGGCTTCACATTCCTGTCCTCCCGGCCCAACCTGCGGATGACCTTCCTGGCGGACATCGTGGCCATGGCCACCGCCTTTCCGCGGGCCCTGCTGCCCGCGATCGGCGCCGTGGTCGGTTCCTCGGTGCTGGGAGGCGGCGAGGCCGCCGTCGGGATCCTGCTGGCCGCCATGGCGCTGGGGGCCTTCCTGACAGGCCTGTTCTCCGGGCCGCTGACCCGGATCGTGCGGCACGGGGTGGCCGTGTACGCCTCGATCCTCGGCTGGGGACTCTCGGTGGCGGGCTTCGGCGTGGTGGTCCTGCTCGCCTCCCGTGCCGCTGCCGCCGGGGTGGACCCGGGCCCCTACCTCTGGCCGGCCGCGGGATGCCTCGCCCTGGCCGGCTGCGCGGACTCGGTCTCCTCCGTGTTCCGCAACACCATCCTGCAGACGGCCACCCCGGATCACCTGCGCGGGCGGCTGCAGGGGGTGTTCATCGTGGTGGTGGCCGGCGGGCCCCGGGTGGGGGAGATGCTCACCGGCGGGGCGGCGGAGCTGCTCACGGAGCCGGTGACCCTGATCGCCGGCGGGCTGCTGTGCGTGCTTGGGGTGAGCGCCCTGATGCGCTGGCAGCCCGGCTTCCTGCGGTACGACGCGCGGCATCCGGTCCCGTAGGCGCATTAGGCTGAGGGCATGACCCGGCACCACAACGGCTTGAAGACGACGCTCCTGTTCGCGGGCCTGTTCGCGGTCCTGCTGGCCATCGGCGGGGTGATCGCCGCCGGGACGGGCCGGGCGATGTGGATCGGGGTCTTCGCCGTGATCGGCGTGGGCACCACCGCCTACAGCTACTGGAACAGTGACAAGATCGCCATCCGGTCCATGCGCGCCTACCCGGTGACGGAGATGGAGCAGCCGGAGATGTACCGGATCGTGGCGGAGCTGTCCCAGGCCGCCAACCAGCCGATGCCCCGGCTCTACGTGGCGCCCACCGCGTCCCCCAACGCGTTCGCCACGGGGCGCAACCCGCAGCACGCGGCCGTGTGCTGCACGGAGGGGATCCTGAGGATCCTGAACGCCCGTGAGCTGCGCGGGGTGCTGGGCCACGAGCTGATGCACGTGTACAACCGGGACATCCTGACGTCCTCGGTGGCCGCCGCGGTGGCCGGGGTGATCACCTCGGTGGCCCAGTTCATGATGTTCTTCGGGGCCGGCCGCGGCAACCGCGGGGGCAACCCGCTGGCGATGATCGCCCTGGCGATCCTGGCCCCGCTCGCCGCGTCCCTGATCCAGATGTCCATCTCCCGCACCCGCGAGTATGACGCGGACGAGGACGGCGCCCAGCTGACGGGGGATCCGCTCGCGCTGGCCTCGGCCCTCTACAAGCTGCAGAACGGCATCCGGGCGGCGCCGCTGCCGGACGAGCAGCGGCTGCAGAACACGGCCCACCTGATGATCGCCAACCCCTTCAAGAACGTGCGGAACATGTTCTCCACGCACCCGCCGATGGCCGAGCGGGTCAAGCGCCTCGAGGGCATGGCACGCCAGCTGGGGCAGGGCTGAGCCCGGGGGGTCAGGAGGCGGGGACGAGCCCGCCGGCACGCTCCCAGGCCCGGGTCAGCCGGTCCTTGACCGGCGCCTCGAGCAGTTCCTCCGCGGCCTCCTCCGCGCGCCGGATCGACCCGGCGGCGGCCTGGCGGGCCTCCTCGGCGATGGCCCGTTGCCGGCGGTGCCAGTCCCGGTCCTCGTGCCGGGGCTCCGCGGCGATCGACTGCAGCTGGGCGGCGATCCGGTTCTGGTTGCGCTCGGCGGCGCGCAGCCGCTCGGGCTCCAGCACCTGGTCGATGAACCCCCCATGCACCACGAGCCCGATCCCGGCATCGACCCCGTGCCGCAGGGCCACCGCCAGCACCTTCTCCGGCGAGATGCCGCTTGGGGGCTGGGTCACCCACGGCTGCCGGGCCAGGGGGCGGCCCCGCCGGGCGTCCACGAGGGCGTCCCCGAGCCCGGCGTCCAGGGTGCTGACGATGCCGTCGGGGGTGATCAGATAGAGCATGGCGGTCCTCAGCGGAAGTTGATGAACTGCAGGTCGGCGTCCTCGAAGTCCTTGAGCAGCGCGATGGTCGCCTGCAGGTCATCGCGGGACTTGGAGGAGACACGCAGTTCGTCGCCCTGGATGGTGGCCTTGACGGACTTGGCCCCCTCGTCCCGGATCAGCTTGGTGATCTTCTTCGCCGTCGGCTGGTCGATGCCCTCCTTGATGCTGGCCTCCAGGCGGTACTCCTTGCCGGAGGGGTAGGGCTCACCGGTCTCGAGGGACTTCAGGGAGATGTTGCGCTTGACGAGCTTGGACTGGAAGACGTCCAGGACGGCCTTGACGCGTTCCTCGGAGGCAGCCTTCATCAGGATGGACTCGCCGCTGAAGTCGACCTCCGCGCCGACGCCCTTGAAGTCGTAGCGCTGGGCGATCTCCTTCTGTGCCTGGTTCAGGGCGTTGCTGACTTCCTGCTTGTCAACCTTGCTGACCACATCAAACGTTGAATCGCTGGCCATGGCTCCTCTTCGGGTCGTGCGGGGTGGTTCCCTCTCGCGGACAGCCTACCGGTGGGAGGCCGGGGGCCGCAGGTGGCCGATTCGAAATCTCGGCCCGGCTCCGCTAAAGTGAGGTGTCGCCGACCGAACGGACTGGTTCAGACCAGCCCCGCACGGGAGGTGGGCCTCGGCAGATTACCCGAGCGGCCAAAGGGGGCTGACTGTAAATCAGCTGGCATTGCCTTCACTGGTTCGAATCCAGTATCTGCCACACCGGGAAAGCCGCGGGAGTCATCGACTCCCGCGGCTTTCTGCTGTGCTGTGCTCGGGTGACCGGTCAGAACGTCAGGACCAGTCGGCCGCGGACACCCCCGGCCTCCAGCCTGCGGTGGGCCTCCGGGGCCTGTTCGGCGGGCAGCGCCTCCGCCACGCGCAGGCTCACCGCGCCGTCCTCCGCCTGTTGCCGGAGCGTATCCAGCTTCTGCCGTTCGCGGGCGTAGTGCGCGACCAGGATCGGCTGGAACCTGACCCCGCGGTCGCCCGGCTCGTCGTAGCCGCGAATGGTGACCACGGTGCCGCCCTCGCGGACGGCGGGGGCGACGGCGTCGTGCATCATCGCTCCGTCGACGACGCCGTCCACGCCGTCGGGGAACCGCTCCCGGACGCGGTCGGCGAACTCCTCGCCGCGGGCCAGCACGACGTCGGCGCCGAGCCCGGACACGAGATCCCGGTCCTTCTCGGCCGCGTCGGCCACGACCGTCAGCCCCTCCGCCGCCGCCAGCTGGACCGCGTACCCGCCCAGGGCACCGGCCGCCCCGGTGACGGCGAGGACGCTGCCGGGCGCCAGGCCGAGGGTGTCCAGGGCCAACCGGGCGGTGAGGCCGTTCATGGGCAGGGTGCTGGCCTCCGCGGGGCCGCTGCCGCGGGGTGCCGCGGTCACCGACTCGGCGGGCAGCACGACCTGTTCCGCGTAGGCGCCGTGGGTGCCGCGCGGCACGACGATGGCCATGACCGCGTCCCCCACCCGCAGGTCGGTCTCGGTGCCGGGCCCGATCTCCTCCAGCACTCCGGCGACGTCCATCCCCGGGACCAGCGGGCGGGACTGCCCGGAGGTGTCGCGCTGACCGGCCCGCAGGATGGTGTCGGTGGGATTCACGGCGGCCGCCTGCACGCGGATCCGCAGCTCGCCTTCCCCCGGTGTCGGCTCGGGGAGGTCCACGGTGTGCAGGACCTCCGGTGTTCCGTGTTCGTGTAGTCCTATGGCTCGCATGTCCCACGTAACGGGACCGGCCAGTGGACTATTCCGTCGGTGCCACGCCACGTCACCTCGTGTCACGCGGTGTCACCCGAAGTCACGCGGCGGCGGGCAGGGGCAACAGGTCCCAGATGGTGCAGTAGGCGCGGTCCGGTGCGCCCATGACCGCCTGGTAGTAGGCCCACGCCCAGGCGGGGGCGCCGTTGGAATCGGGAGGCGCCAGCGGGCAGGTGCCGGGATTCAGCCACCGGCCCTCCGCGCAGATGAAGTCGAGGTGCTCGGCCACGGAGGCGTCCCGGGGCGGCCGCAGGGAGTCCTTGAGGTCCTCGGCGAGCGCCACCCCGTAGAGTTCCGTGGCCTCGGTGTCCACCACCAGGCCGCAGTCCCGTTCGAAGGCGTGCACCCATTCGAGGGATTCACGCAGGGCCTGTTCCGGCTCGTCCTGCTCCACCACCACCATGAGGGTGGCGCGCCGGCCGGGGGCCATCCGACCCGGGTCGGCCGGACCGTGCTTGGCACGCGGCGGCGGGAGACGGCGTGGCGGCTGGTGTGCGGGCGGGTGAGGGACCTCGTGCGTCATCGGATGCTCCTGGTGTGGTGTCGCGTGTGTCGCGTGCTGTCTCGGCCGGCGGGGCGGCCCCGGCGGGGGACTGGTGCACCCGAGGCTAGGAACGCGGACCGGCCCCGCATCAGGGGGCCGGGTGCCCGGGGTGGGCGACGCGCGGGGGAGGTGTTCGCTGTGGAGTGAAGGACGGGCCAGCTGTGGATCCCGCCTTCGCGGCCCGCTCCCCGGCCGTTAGGGTGGGTCCATGGCTACCACTGAGATCACCGAAGCCGGTTTCGAGCAGACCCTGACCGAGAACGACATTGTCTTCGTCGACTTCTGGGCTGGCTGGTGCGGACCGTGCAAGCAGTTCGCCCCGGTCTACGAGGAGGTCTCCGGGGAGCACCCGGACGTCGTGTTCGGCAAGGTGGACACTGAGGCCGAGCGCGGCCTGGCCTCGGCCGCCAACATCACCTCGATCCCGACCCTGATGGCCTTCCGGGACCAGGTCCTGGTCTTCGCCCAGCCCGGCGCCATCAACGCCTCCCAGCTGCAGGAGCTCGTCACCGCGGTGAAGTCCCTGGACATGGACGAGGTCCGCGAGAAGCTGGCCGGCAACCAGAACCCGGACCAGAACTAGCCCCAGCCACCAGCCCCAGCCGCCAGCACCAGTCCCGCGCTACCGCCGCCGGTGGTCCGCCGGCGCCAGCCGCGGGCCGAAGCGGCTGTACCGGTACCCGGAGAGCCCGATGAGGCGGACCACGCGCTGCCGGTGGCCGGCCCAGGGCTCCAGCAGCCGCAGCATCCCGGCGTCGTCGGTGCGCCGGCCCGAGAGGACCTCGCCCACGTGGTGCGCCAGGTGGTAGTCGCCGACCGCCACGGTGTCCGGGGCCCCATGGGTCCGCTGCACCGTCTCCGCGGCGGTCCACACCCCGATCCCCGGCAGCGTGGTCAGCGTGTCCACCACCTCGTCCACGCCCCGGTCCCCGAGCCGTTCCAGGGCCGTGGCCCGCTCGGCCACCCGCAGCAGGGCCCTGGACTGCGCCGGCTGCACCCAGCCGGCGTGCCACTGCCAGCTGGGGATGCGCCGCACCGCCTCGGCGGTCGGCGGCAGCAGCATCCCCTCGGGTGCCGGGGCCGGGGCGGGCTCACCGTGGCTCCGCACGAGCCACCGCCAGCCCGCCCGGGCCTGGTCGTGGGTGACCTTCTGCTCCAGGACCACCATGAACAGCTGGTCCACCATCCGCCCGGTGGCGGGCAGCCGCAGCCCGGGGTGCGCGCGCCGGGCCCGGCGCACGGCGTGCGGCAGCGCCGCCCCGCCGGGTTCCCCGGCCCCCTCCGGGACGAGCCCCGTGTCGAAGGCCGACCAGTCGTCGTCGAGCCCCAGCAGCCGGTGTGCGCCGGCCACCGCCGCCCGCGCCCCCGGCCCCCACGCCAGCACCGGCACCGGCCCGGCCACCAGGGCGGAGGGGGCCGGCCTCACGAGCAGCGTCACGGGGTCGCCGGTGCCCGGGACCCGGAAGCACAGCCAGACCCCGTCCGGCCGGGACTGCACGGTCGGATCCGCGTGGCCGCGCTGCAGCACCCCGAGGGTCAGCCGCACGTCCACCGGCACCCCGGGGGTGAGCACCACGGAGGCGTCGGGGGTGGGCAGCGAGTTCAGCACCGCACCATTCTCCCCCTGATCCCGGCCCGCCCCGGCGGTCACGCGGATTCATGCTCTTGGCGCGCCACTGCGCCCCGGCGGTAGCGTGGGGGCCATGACAGATCACCACGGCATGAACTACGCCGAGAACGTCCTCGGCCTCATCGGCAACACACCGCTGGTGAAGCTGAACCGGGTCACCGAAGGGATCAAGGCCACCATCCTGGTCAAGCCCGAATACCTGAACCCCGGCGGCTCGGTGAAGGACCGCATCGCCCTGAAGATGATCGAGAACGCCGAGGCCGAGGGCAAGCTCTCCGCCGGCGGCACCGTGGTGGAGCCGACCTCCGGCAACACCGGCGTCGGCCTGGCCATGGTCGCCCAGCTGAAGGGCTACCGTTCGGTGTTCGTCACCCCGGACAAGGTCGGCCAGGAGAAGCGCGACGTCCTGAAGGCCTACGGCGCCGAGGTGGTGGTCACCAAGACCTCCGTGCCCCCGGAGTCGGAAGAGTCCTACTACGGCGTCGCCAACCGCCTCGAACGGGACATCCCCGGTGCCTACCAGCCGAACCAGTTCTTCAACCCCTCCGCCCCGGAATCCCACTACGAGACCACCGGCCCGGAGATCTGGCAGGACACGGCCGGGCGGCTCACCCACTTCGTCGTCGGCGCGGGTACCGGCGGCACCGTGACAGGTACCGGCCGGTACCTCAAGGAGGTCTCGGCCGACCGCGCCGGCGGCCCCGTCCGGATCGTCGTCGCCGACCCGGACGGCTCCATCTACTCGGGCGGCACCGGGCGGCCCTACTTCGTCGAAGGCGTGGGCGAGGACATGATGCCCGGCAACTACGACCCGTCCGTCCCCGATGAGGTGATCGCCGTCGACGACGAGGCCTCCTTCGCCATGACCCGCCGCCTGGCCGCCGAGGAGGGACTGCTCGTGGGCGGGTCCTCGGGGATGGCCGTCGCCGCAGGGCTCCAGGCGGCACAGGACCTCGGCGAGGACGACGTCATGGTCATCCTGTTGCCGGACTCCGGCCGCGGCTACCTCGCCAAGATCTTCAACGACCGGTGGATGGACGAGCAGGGATTCACGAACGCCCCCGCCACCTCGGTGCTGCCCGAGGGCACGGTGGCCGAGGCCGCCGCTCCGGTCGGGGCCGGTCCCGCCGCCTCGGAGGACCGCGACGGGACCGGTGGCTGGGACAGCACGGTCGGCGACCTGCTGGCGGACAAGACCTCCCTGCTGCCCGGGACCCTGCCGGACGTGGTCACCGCGCCGAAGGACGCCACCTTGGCCGAGGCGATCTCCACCATGAACCGCTATGGCGTGGACGCCCTGCCGGTCGTCAACGCCCCGCGGGACGACCTGCGCGTCGGGGAGATCCTCGGATCCGTGGACGTCGCCACCCTGAGCGAGCTGCTGGCCTCCGGGCGGGCAGCCCCGGCCGACTCCGTGTTCGACCACGTCGGGGCCCCGCTGCCCAAGGTCAACGTCGACGCCGACCTGATCGCCGCCCGCGAGGCGCTGCGCTCCGCGCCCGCCGTGATGGCCACCCACCATGGGGTGGTCGCCGGCATCGTCACCCTGCACGACCTCCTGGCCCGCGTGGCCCGATAGCCCGCTGGCCCGATCATCCGCCGAAAGGATCCATCATGACCGAACGCGCCGCAGAGCCCGACGAGACCGTCCAGACCGACCAGCCCGCCCAGACGGACGGGCGCGATGACGTACTGCGTCCCCTGACCGGATTCAACACCCGCGCCATCCATGCGGGACAGGCCTTCGAGCCGGTCACCGGTGCCGTGGTGCCGCCCGTGCACTTCTCCACCACCTACGCCCCGGAGTCCGTGGGCCGACTGCGCCGGGGCTACGACTACGGCCGCGGCACCAACCCGACACGGGACTCCCTCCAGGACCAGCTCGCGGCCCTGGAGGGCGGCGTCGACGGCGGCGCTCGCGCCTTCACCTTCGGCTCCGGCCTGGCCGCGGAGAACGCCCTGATCCACGCAGTCGCCGGCCCTGGCGCCCACATCGTCATGGGCAACGATGTCTACGGCGGCACCTACCGCCTCATCAACAAGATCCTCGGTCCCTGGGGCGTCGGCCACACCGTGGTGGACATGGCCGACGTCTCCGCCGTCGAGCAGGCCCTGGCCGCCTCGAAGGCCGGCATCCTGTGGCTCGAGACCCCGTCCAACCCGATGATGAAGATCTCGGACATCGCCGCGCTCGCCGGTGCGGCGCACGCCGCCGGCGCGCTGCTGGTGGTGGACAACACCTTCGCGACGCCGTACCTGCAGCTGCCGCTGGAACTGGGCGCCGACGTCGTGGTCCATTCCACGACCAAGTACATCGGCGGGCACTCCGACGTGATCGGGGGCGCCGTGGTGGTCAACGACCCGGAGATCGCCGACCAGGTCCAGTTCCAGCAATTCGCCGCCGGCGCCGTCAACGGCCCGATGGACGCCTATCTGACCACCCGCGGGCTCAAGACCCTCGGCGTACGCATGGACCGGCACAACGCCAACGCCGCCACCATCGCCCAGCACCTGCAGGACGTCCCGGGCGTGGAGCGCGTGCTCTACCCGGGCCTGCCGGACCACCCGGGGCACGAGCTCGCGGCGCGGCAGATGCGCGGCTTCGGCGGCATGGTCTCGGTGCAGTTCACCGGCGGGGCGGCCGCCGCGAAGCAGGTGGCCGAGACCACGCGGCTGTTCCAGCTGGCGGAGTCCCTGGGCGGCATCGAGTCGCTCATGAACTACCCGGCCGAGATGACGCACGCCTCCGTGGCCGGCACCGAGCTGGCCGTGCCGGACAACCTGGTGCGCCTGTCTGTGGGCATCGAGGACGTGGCGGACCTCATCGACGATCTGGACCGTGCCATCGCCTCGCTCTAGGCCGTCACGAGGAGCTGGATCGAGACCACGTAGCCGAAGAGGACCACGAGGACCCGGAAGACCGGTCCGGGCAGCCGCCGTCCGATGATGGCGCCGAGCCAGCCGCCGACCACCGAGCCGACGGCGAGCAGCGCGACCGCGGGCCAGTCGACCGGGGCGATCCAGACGAAGATCAGCGTGGCCACGACGTTGGCCGAGAGCACCGCGACGTTCTTCAGGGCGTTGACGGTCTGGAGCCGCTCCCGCAGTCCCAAGGCGAGGAAGGCCACCAGCATCACCCCCTGGCCCGCGCCGAAGTAGCCCCCGTAGACGCCGATGACCGCTGACACCCAGGCGAGCGGCGCCGGCAGGCCGGGGTGGGCGTCGCGGGGCGCCTCACCGCGGCGCAGTGCGCGACGCCGCAGCCCGCCCGAGATCAGCGGCTGCACGCCCACCAGGGTGGCGGCCAGCAGGATCAGCCAGGGGGCCAACCGGGAGAAGGCCTCCGAGGGCAGTCCGAGGAGGAGCACCGCGCCGCCCACGGCACCGATCGCCGTGGTGGCGGCGACGCCGATGACGAGGCGCCGCTTGCCCACGAGTTCGTGCCGGTAGCCCCAGGTTCCGGAGATGTTGCCCGGAACCAGTCCGATGGTGTTGGACACGTTGGCCACCACGGGCGGCAGGCCGACGGCCAGGAGGATGGGGAAGGTCACCAGCGAACCCGCCCCGATGGCCGTGATGACGATCCCGCCACCGAGTCCCGCGGCGAGGACCGCCAGTGCGGTCAACGGATCCATCTCTCACGCCCCTTCGCTGGTCGTCCGGTCCAGTTCACCACCCCAGCCGGTGGAACCTGACGGCCCGCCGCTCGAGCCGGACCGTGTCGGGGACGGACGCCGCCCGGGACAGCTCATACTCGATGGCTGACGCCATGGAGCGGCAGAAGGCGTCCGGGTCCACGTGGGCCGGAGGGCTCTCGGGCACGATGTGGTCCACCAGCCCGATGCGGTACAGCGCGGCCACGTCGACCTCCTGGTCGTTCGCCAGTTCTGCGGCGTGCAGGGTGTCCCGATGCATGATCGCGCTGGCCCCCTCGGGCGGGAGGGGGGAGAGCCACGCGTGCTCGGCCGCGATGACCCGGTCCGCGGGCAGCAGGGCCAGGGCTCCGCCGCCCGCCCCCTGTCCCCAGAGGACGGAGACGCTGGGGACCTCGAGGCCGAGGAGGCCGGCGAGGGTCCGGGCGATCTCGCCGGCCAGTCCGCCCTCCTCGGCCTCCCGCGACAATTCCGCGCCGGCCGTGTCGATCACCGTGAGCAGGGGCAGGCGGAGCTCCTGGGCCAGCTGGACGCCCCGCCGGGCCTGGCGCAGGGAGGCCGGGCCCATCTCCCGGCCCCCGGGACGTGGCCGCTGGTGTCCCACGACGACGCACGACCGGGTGCCGAAGCGGGCCAGGGCGAGCGTCAGTCCCGGATCGGCCTCGCCCTGCCCCGTGCCGTGCAGGACCACGGCGTCCTCGGCGCCCTCGGCCAGCAGGTGCCGAAGATCGGGCCGTGCGGGCCGGCGGGACTCCTCGATGGACGTCCACGCGGGGCTGGTGCCGGGCGTGGCCTCGGCACTGACCGGAACCGGTGGGGAGCCGTCCCGCGGTGCCGGAGCGACGATGCCCAGGACCCGGTCGAGGAGTTCCGGGAGGTCCTCCGGGGTGGCGACGCCGTCGATGAGGCCATGGTGGTAGAGGTTCTCGGCCGTCTGCACCCCGCGGGGGAACGGCTCTCCGTTGAGGGCCTCGAAGACCCGGGGGCCGAGGAAGCCGAGCAGGGCGCCGGGCTCGGCGAAGGTCGCGTGGCCCAGTGAGCCCCAGGAGGCCATCACCCCGCCCGTGGTGGGGTGACGGAGGTAGACCAGATAGGGCAGGCCGCTGTCCTTGTGCCGGCGGATGGCCTGCGTGATGTCCACCATGGAGAGGAACGCGGGCGCTCCCTCCTGCATCCTGGTGCCGCCGGAGGCGGGGCAGGCGAGCAGGGGGATGCCCTCGTCGGTGGCGCGCCTCACGGCATCGGTGATCCGCCGTGAGGCGGCACGGCCGATGGACCCCGCCAGGAAGCGGAACTCGGAGACGATCACGGCGACCCTCCGGCCGCGGAGCCGCCCCTCGCCGGTCAGGACGGACTCATCGGTGCCGCTCTTCAGCCGCGCGGCGTGCAGGTCCGCCGCATAGTCCGGGCTCGAGGGCGGCTGTTCCGCCGCCCGGTCCCAGGAGGAGAAGGTCCCCTCGTCCAGCACCAGCCGCAGAAGCTCCGCAGCGGTCCGTCGGGTGGTCAGGGCCGCGGACATCAGGACTGCACCTTCCTCACCCGGTCATGGCCCGCGGAGTCCAACCACGCACGGATGGACTCCGCATCCCCGTCCAGCAGCGGCGGGGCGCTGTGGGTGCGCCTGGTGGTCTCCCGCCCCGAGGCCGTCTCGAAGAACCGCAGGGGTGGTCCGGGCAGGTCGATCGGGCCCAGGACCGGATGGTCCACGCTGAGCCGCAGACCCTGGGACTCGACCTGATCCCAGGAGTAGACCTCATCGAGGGACCGCACCTTCCCGGCGGGGACGCCGGCCGCGTCCAGTCGCTCCAGCAGATCTGCGGGCGGGTGGGTGCTGAAGGCCTGCTCGATCACCTGGATGAGGCGGTCCCGGTGCTCCACCCGGTCCGCGTTCGTGGCGAAGTCCGGGTCCTCCGGATCGAGGCCGACGGTGGTGCAGAACGTCCTCCAGAGCCGCTCGTTGCCCACACTGATCTGCACGCTGCCGCCCTGGCAGCGGAACAGCCCGTAGGGGGCGATCGAGGGGTGGTGGTTGCCCTGGGCCTGCGGGACCTGCCCGGCCACGGTCTGGCGGGTCCCCTGGAAGGCGTGGACGCCGATCACCGCGGCGAGCAGCGAGGTCCTCACGACCTGCCCCTTCCCGGTCCGCTCGCGTTCCAGGAGCGCCGCCAGCAGGCCGTAGGCGCCGTACATGCCCGAGAGCAGGTCGGCAATCGGGACGCCCACGCGCTGGGGGTCCTCCGGTCCGGAGCCGGTGAGGGACATCAGTCCGGCCTCGCCCTGGACGATCTGGTCGTATCCGCTGCGGGTGGCCTCGGGGCCGTCATGGCCGAACCCGGTGATGGAGAGGATGACGAGCCGCGGGTTGATCTCGTGCAGGGTCTCCACCGAGAAGCCGAGCCGGTCCAGCACGCCGGTGCGGAAGTTCTCCAGGAGGGCATCGGAGCGTCGGATGAGATCGACCAGGGTGGACCGGCCGGCCTCGCTCTTGAGGTCCAGGGCGATGGACTCCTTGTTGCGGTTGCAGGAGAGGTAGTAGGTGGCCTGGGGGTCGTCCTCCGGGCCCACGAACGGCGGGCCCCAGGACCGGGTGTCATCGCCGGTGCCGGGGGTCTCGACCTTGATCACCCGGGCGCCGAGGTCGCCGAGCATCATGCCGGCGTGGGGCCCGGCCAGGGCTCTCGTCAGGTCGAGGACCACGTAGCCGCCGAGCGGTCCTGGGGACGGCTCGCGGTCCGGAGTCTGCGGGGGGTCGGTGACGGCCATGGTGCTCCTGTCCGGTGACTGGTCATGGATCGGTGCGGGCATCGATGAGTGTGGTCTCAGAGCCATCCGGGGACCACCAGGGTCGCCCAGGCGAGCACCGGGGCGGCGACGACGACGATCGCTCCGTAGGTGAGGATCTGCTTGTAGAAGCGGTCCGGGTCGGTTCCCTCCGGCGCATTCGCCAGGACGAGGGCGCCGTTGGTGGAGAACGGGGACACGTCCACCACGGTGGAGGCGACGGCCAGGGCGCAGACGACGCCGACGGCGCTGACCTCGCCCGAGTCGAGGAAGGGGATGGCCAGGGGGATCAGGGCGGCGAGGATGGCGGTCGAGGAGGCGAAGGCCGAGACGACGGCGCCGATGTAGCAGATCATGAGTGCCGCCAGGAGGGGCATGCCCATCTGGGCCACGCCGTCGGAGACGAACGTGATGGTCCCGGCCTCCTGGAGCGTGCCGACGAAGGTGAGCATGCCGCAGATCAGCAGGACGGTCGGCCAGCTGATCTTGTTGACCGCGCCCTTCTGGGCCTTCGGGGAGAGCAGCGCCAGGACCACGGCGATGGTGATGGACACGAAGCCGATGTCCAGCTTGAAGCCCAGGGCCACCACGGCCAGGGTGACGAGGCCGATCAGGGTGGCGACCTGGGGGAACGTGACGGTCTGCGAGGGGGAGGAGGACGGGCCGTCGCCGGCCGGGTCCCGGGGTCCGTAGGTGCCGCTGCCGGAGCCCTTGAAGTCGACGCCGGCCGCGCGGGCCCCGACGGAGGCGTTGAGTCGGGCGTCGGAGACGGATTCGGCGAAGTGCGCCACCCGCGTTCCCACCAGGCTCCGGCCGCCGAGGACGAGGAACAGCACGACGGCGATGACCGCGTTGAAGATCAGGGAACTGAGGAACAGCGCCAGGGGACTGAAATCGAATCCCGTGTCCACGATCAGGCCGTTGACGATCACGCCGTAGACGGCGATGGGGGAGAACCCGCCGGCCTGGGCGCCGTGGACGATCAGCATGCCCATCATCAGGGGGTTGATCTTGTACTTCGCGGCGAAGTTGAGCCCGATGGGCGCCATGATGGCCACCGCGGCCGGACCGAGGGCGCCCACCGCCGTGATGATCGCGGTGAGGGTGAACATGACCCAGGGGATCAGGGCCACCCGGTTGTCCACGAGTCTCACGGCCCGCCGCACCAGGAGGTCGATCGTGCCGTTGTTCTGGGCTATGGCGAAGAGGTAGGTGACACCCACGAGGGTCAGGAAGAGGCCCCCGGGGAAGTTGGCCATGATCTCATCGGCCTCCATCCCGAGGACCAGCGCCCCGAGGACGAAGGCGCCCACGAAGGCCAGCGCACCCATGTTGATGGGCAACACGGTGGCGAGGATGAACATGGCGGCCAGGATGATGATCGCGATGACGGGTTCTGACATGACAGTGCCTTCCGGGGTGAGCGTGACGTGGATCACTCTGCTAGTGGCCTAGCCTCCTAGACTCAGAGGGCGGCTGTCAATAGGGTGGGATGCACCCAGAGGTCGAGGACAGCGGGAGGTGGCGGATGGCCGGCCAGGACAAGGATCACCGGACGAGCCGGGTCACGCGGGCGCGGCTGTATGAGCAGCTGATGGAACGGATCCTGGACTTCGTGGATGCGGAGGACCTGAGACCGGGCGAGAGGCTGCCCCCGGAACGTGACCTCGCCGACCAGTTCGGTGTCTCGCGCGCGACGCTGGCACAGGCGCTGGTGGCCCTGGAGGTCCTCGGTGTCATCGATGTCCGCCATGGGACCGGCGCCGTCCTGGTGTACCGCCCGAACGCGACGACGCTGTTGCGGCAGCTCCGAGAGCACCGGAACCTGATGCCGGACATCGTGGAGGCCAGGAGCACGATCGAGGTCAAGCTCGCCGCCCTGGCGGCGGAACGCCGGACGACGGAGGACCTGGCGGAGATCGACGCGGCGATCGAGGCGATGGCCCGGGAGATCGACCGGGGCGATCGGGGGGTCGGCGGTGACGAGCGATTCCACGGAGCCATCACCCAGGCCGCCCACTCCGGTGTCCTCTCGCAGATGATGGACTTTTTGAGCGAGAGGATCCGGGAGACCCGCATCGAGTCCCTCGGCCAGCCCGGGCGTCCGCAGGTCTCCCTCGAGGCACACCGGGCCATCGCGGAGGGAATCCGGCGCGGGGATCCCCGCGAGGCCGCGGCGGCCATGGAGCGGCACATCGCCGTGGTCTCGGACGTGCCGCTGCTCCTCGATGCCGAGGGCCGGCCCGACGCCTGAGGGGCTGCGGCTCAGCGCAGGAGGCGGCGCACGCACGTAGGGTGGGAAGGTGACCATCGACACCATCATCACCGAAGAACCCTTCGCCCCTCCAGCCGCCGTCCTGGCCATCACGAACGCCCACGTGGTTCCCGTCACCGCAGAGGCCTTCAACGGCACGGTGCTCCTTGAGGGGGGCCGGATCTCCGCGCTCGGACCAGATGTGCAGGTGCCCCCCGGCGCCGAGGTGGTGGACGCCGCAGGTCAGTGGCTACTCCCGGGCTTCGTGGACGCGCACGTGCACTTGGGCATGCACCCGGAGGGCGAGGGCAGTGCCACCAGCGACGTGAATGAGATGACCAACCCGGTCATGGCCGGAGTGCGCGCCGTGGACGCGGTGGATCCCATGGACCCCGGTTTCGACGAGGCACTGGCCGGGGGCATCACCACCGTCAACGTCAATCCGGGCTCCGGCAATCCGATCGGCGGCCAGGCCGTGGCCATCCACACCCACGGCCGGTACATCGACGAGATGGTGTTGCGCGAGCCCTCGGGGGTGAAGTCGGCCCTGGGCGAGAACCCCAAGAGGGTCTATCAGGAGAAGGACCGGACACCCTCCACCCGGCTGGGCACGGCCCTGGTGATCCGGGAGGCGTTTCTGAAGGCCCGTCACTACCTGCAGCGGCTGGAGCAGGCGGAGGCCTCCGGCGGAGAACCCGTGGCGCGAGACCCGCACCTGGAAGCGCTGGCGCGGGTGCTGCGCCGGGAGATCCCCTGGCGCCAGCACTGCCACCGCACCGATGACGTCGCCACCGCCTTGCGCCTGGCCGAGGAGTTCGGCTACGAACTCGTCCTGGATCACGGCACTGAGGCCCACCCGCTGGCGGATGTGCTCGCCGAGCGGGGGGTGCCGGTGCTGATCGGCCCGCTGTTCACCTCCAAGTCCAAGGTCGAGTTGCGCGGGCGCAACATGGCCAATCCTGGCAAGCTCGCAGCCAGGGGAGTGGAGATCTCGATCATCACCGACCATCCCGTGGTGCCGATCAGCTTCCTCGTCACCCAGGCCACTCTTTCGGTCAAAGAGGGTCTGGATCCTCAGATCGCTCTGCGGGCCATCACCATCAACCCGGCAAAGGTTCTCGGGCTCGCGGAGCGGATCGGTTCCCTGGAGGAGGGCAAGGACGCCGACGTCGTGCTGTGGTCCGGTGACCCGCTGGACGTGATGCAGAGGGCACTGCGCGTGTGGATTGGTGGCCGGCAGGTCATGGAGTACGACGCAGGCTCCCGCCGCGCCGTCGTCGTCGATCGGCGGGCGGACTGGGCCTGACCCTGCGTCAGCTTCGCCGGGCCGTCACCCGGCTCACCGCAGGAACCGGCGCACGGCGGGCCACCACAGCAGCGCGGCGCCGGCCAGCAGCACGGCGGCCAGCGCGATCAGCGCGGGATGGCCGCGGACGATCAGCGGGATCCCGACGATCACGGCCACGCCCGTCAGCAGGCTGGCCGCGCTGCGCCGCGACCGTACCAGCTGCACGGTGCCGATGGCGCTGGCGAGGGCCAGCACCCCGGCCAGCCCCGCGAGGACGAACTGCCCCGTGGGGGTGGACTCCGGGGCGGCGGCGTCGAGTCCACCGGCGGCCCCGGCCGGGGCGTTGAGCCCGGCCAGGAGGAAGGCCACGGCGATCAGGGCGAAGACGGCGGTGGCCACGGCCCACCACCAGCGGGCGACCTTCAGGGTGGCGGGGGTGGCGGCCAGTCGCTCCGCCGCGGCTCGCCGCGCGGCGGCCGCCTCGGCCTCCTCGGCGGCCTGGCGCTCCGCCCGCTGGTCGGCCATTCGCCCCCGCTCGGCGCGGACGCGGTCGGCGTCCTGCCTCGAGGTGTCGAGGAAGGAGCGGGTGGCCTTTCCCGCGGCGCGGGCGAAACGGTGGTGTGGTTGATCCTCAGGCACGTGACGAGCCTAACGGCCCGTCCCGGCCGCAGGACCACCGTGATGCGATAGACTGGATGCACCATTCCGGTCAAATCCCCTGTATGCGTATGCAGTTGTGTGGCCCGTGTCCGGCAGAGTGCCGGCATCGCGGGCGGCCGGTCCCAAACCCCCTTCCGTTCCTCCGCTGTTGAGCTGTGCCGCCCGTGCGGCCGGGTCGCTACCGGAACCGGCAGGGTGGGGACCGCCAGGAGAAATGGAACGGGCGTGATGTTGGACCACGCCGCGGGGAGCACCGGAGAGCACCAATCCGATGCGTCGCGGCACCCAACCGGCCGCGATCACCGACCCCGTGAGGAATCACCGTGACTGATCACGCCCAGAATGACGACACCCAGACCGCGGAGACGCCGGCCGGCTCCGCCTTCGCGGACCTCGGGATCGACGGCCGCGTGCTCGCCGCCGTCTCCGACCTCGGCTACGAGACCCCCTCGCCGATCCAGGCCGAGACCATCCCGCTGCTGCTGAGCGGCCGCGACGTGGTGGGCCTGGCCCAGACCGGCACCGGCAAGACCGCCGCGTTCGCCATCCCGGCCCTGTCCCGACTGGCCGAGACCGCGGACGTCTCCGGGCCGGCGTCGTCCCCCCAGATCCTGGTCCTGGCCCCCACCCGCGAACTGGCCCTGCAGGTGGCCGAGGCCTTCACCTCCTACGCCAAGCACATCAAGGGCGTCACCGTGCTGCCCGTGTACGGCGGCGCCCCGTACGGCCCGCAGCTCTCCGGCCTGCGCCGTGGCGCCCAGGTGGTGGTGGGCACCCCTGGCCGCGTCATCGACCACCTGTCCAAGGGGTCGCTGGACCTGTCCGACCTGCAGTACATGGTCCTGGACGAGGCCGACGAGATGCTGCGCATGGGCTTCGCCGAGGAGGTGGACCAGATCCTGGCCGCCACCCCGGAGGGCAAGCAGACCGCCCTGTTCTCGGCCACCATGCCGCGCGCCATCCAGCGGATCTCCGGCAAGTACCTCAACGACCCCGTCGAGGTCACCGTGGCCGCGAAGAACACCACGGCCGGCAACATCCGCCAGCGCTTCATGCAGGTCACCCACCAGTGGAAGCTCGAGGCGATGACCCGCATCCTCGAGACCGAGGAGCACGACGGCGTGATCGCCTTCGTCCGCACCCGCAACGCCACCGAGGAGCTCACCACCAAGCTCAACGCCCGGGGCTTCCGCGCCGCCGCCATCTCCGGTGACATCGCGCAGAACCAGCGGGAGAAGACCGTGGAGAACCTGCGCGCCGGCCGGGTGGACATCCTGGTGGCCACGGACGTGGCCGCCCGCGGCCTGGACGTGGAACGCATCAGCCACGTCTTCAACTACGACATCCCGCATGACACGGAGTCCTACGTGCACCGCATCGGCCGCACCGGCCGTGCGGGACGCTCGGGCAACGCCGTGCTGTTCATGACGCCGCGGGAGAAGTACCTGCTGCGCGCCATCGAGAAGGCCACCCGCCAGACCGTGGAACAGATGCCCATGCCGTCCGTGGCGGACGTCAACAAGACCCGCATGGGCCGCTTCAGCGCCCAGATCACCGAGACCCTCTCCGCGGGCGACCTGGACGTCTTCCGCGAGCTCATCGACTCCTACGTGGGCGAGAACGACGTCACCGCCGAGGACGTGGCCGCGGCCCTGGCCAAGATGGCCCAGGGCGGCCGGCCGCTGCTGACCGAGGAGCAGGACATGCCCCCGGCCCGGATGGACCGCGGCGGCCGGGACGACCGCTCCGAGCGGGACGGCCGCGGCTCCCGCGGGCCGCAGCGCGGACCGGCCGAGGGCAACGCCACCTACCGCATCTCCCTGGGGCGGCAGGACCGCGTGCAGCCGGGCAACATCGTGGGCGCGCTGGCCAACGAGGCCGGGTTGCGCTCCAACCAGATCGGCCACATCGACATCCGCTCCAACCACTCCCTCGTGGAGCTGCCCGCGGACCTGACGGGCCAGCAGTGGGATGCCCTGGGCAACACCACCATCAACGGCCGGCCGATCGAGATCCAGAAGGACACCGGACGCCCGACCCGCTCCGAGCGCGAGGGCAAGCCCTTCCGCTCCGGCGGCGGCGGATACCAGGGCAAGGCCGGCGGCTTCAAGGGCGGTTCCGGCGGCTACAAGGGCGGAAAGGGCGGCTCCGGCGGCTACAAGGGCGGCGGGAAGAAGTCCTTCGACAAGCCCTCGCGGGACCGCTACTGACCGGTTCTGACGTGGAACGGCCTCGATTTCATTTGTGTGGGGATCGCTGGTAGAGTTTCACGTCGTTGCCCCGATAGCTCAGTGGTAGAGCGCAGTCTTGGTAAGACTGAGGTCCCGGGATCGATTCCCGGTCGGGGCTCTGAATGAGAGCCCGTGCGTTGCGAGATGTCGCGGCACGGGCATACTCATCTCATGGCGGCGTAGCTCAGCTGGTTAGAGCGCACGACTCATAATCGTGAGGTCGGGGGATCGAGTCCCCCCGCCGCTACGGAACAGGACCTGGACCCCCGCGGGGCCGGGTCCTTTTTCGTTCTCACCCGCCGTGCGGGCCGCGGTGAGGAATCCTTTCCCTCGGCGAAACCCCCGGCGCCGGCCGCGGAAACACCCCCTTGGCATCGTGGCGGTCAACCGCGAGCCGAGAGGAACCCGCCATGGCCCTGACCGCACCCCCAGCCTCCACCAAGCACCCCACCGCCGCGCAGCCCACCGACCGACTCGTCATCGGACCGGGCCGCTGGGTCTCGAACTGGCGGCCGGAGGACCCGGACTTCTGGCGGGGCCCCGGCCGTCCTGCGGCCCGCCGGAACCTCTACTGGTCCGTGTTCTGCGAGTTCCTCGGCTTCGCCGTCTGGCAGCTGTGGTCCGTCACCGTGGTCTTCCTGCCCGCGGCCGGGTTCGACCTCACGACCTCCCAGCAGTTCTGGCTGGTCTCCCTGCCCCCGCTCGTCGGGGCCGTGCTGCGGGTGCCCTACAGCTTCACCGTGGCCCTGTTCGGCGGCCGCAACTGGACCGTCATCTCCGCGCTGCTGCTGCTGATCCCGACGGCGGCCCTCGCCCTCGCGCTCTCGAACCCCGCCACCCCGACGTGGGTGCTCTTCGCGGTGGCCGCCACCGCGGGCCTCGGCGGGGGCAACTTCGCCAGCTCCATGGCCAACATCACCTTCTTCTTCCCGGCCCGCGAGAAGGGGGCCGCCCTCGGGCTCAATGCGGCGGGCGGCAACGTCGGCGTGGCGGTGGCCCAGTTCCTCGTCCCGCTGGCGGTGACGGTGCTGGCCTTCGGCACGTTCGGCCCGAACCTGCCGATGGCCGGGCTGATCTGGATCCCCCTGATCCTGCTGGCGGCCTGGGGCGCACACCGGT
Organism: Citricoccus sp. I39-566; assembly: GCF_031432995.1. Taxonomy (GTDB): domain Bacteria; phylum Actinomycetota; class Actinomycetes; order Actinomycetales; family Micrococcaceae; genus Citricoccus; species Citricoccus nitrophenolicus_A. The sequence goes on along the minus strand of NZ_CP133842.1, from coordinate 3,388,340 downwards.
ACATGCACAACCTCTCGCACGCCCGCAACGACCTGTCCGGCTCGCTCTCGGCCCTGCGAGAGCCCCACCTGTGGCTGATCGCGGTGATCTACGTGGGCACCTTCGGCTCCTTCATGGGGTTCGGCTCTGTGTTCCCCACCCTCATCTCCCTCATGTTCCCGGCCTTCTCGAGCCTCGAACTCTGGGGCGCCGCCATCTCCATGGCCTTCCTGGGTCCCCTGGTGGGCTCCCTGGCCCGGCCGCTCGGAGGGTCACTGGCGGACCGCCACGGCGGGGCACGCGTGACCCTGGCCTGCTTCGTGGCCATGGCCGCGGTCACCGCCGCCGTGGTCCTCACCCTGCCGTGGCATCAGTTCTGGCTGTATCTCGGGCTGTTCCTGGTCCTGTTCACGCTGACCGGCGTCGCCAACGGGTCCAGCTACCGGATGATCCCCGTGGTGTTCCGGCTGACCGTGAAGGCCGGGGACCCGGTGGGCCACGAACGCAAGTCCTCCGCCGCCCTCGGGCTGATCGGGGCCGTGGGCGGCTTCGGCGGCTTCATGATCCCCCAGGTGCTGCGGGCCTCACAGGAGGCCAGTGGGTCCTTCGACGCCGCCTTCTGGGGCCTCGCCGTGGCCTACCTGCTGCTGGCCGTCTTCACCTTCGCCGTCTACCGGCGGCCCGGTTCGAGGCTGGCCCGCGCCCATGTCTGAGACCCGGACCCACTGCCCCTACTGCGCGCTGCAGTGCGCCATGACGCTGACGGCGCACGACGCCGGCCCGCTCGGCTCCGCGCCCGCCGTCACCGTCGCCGGTGCCTCCTTCCCCACCAGCGGCGGCCGGCTGTGCCGCAAGGGGGCCACGGCCGCGCAGCTGCTGGGGGAGCGGCCCGACCGGCTCACGGCCCCGCTGGTCCGGGACCACCGGGACGCCGACCTCCGCGAGACCTCCTGGGACGAGGCCCTGGACCGGGTGGTCTCCCGCATCACCGCCCTGCAGCGCCGGCACGGGCCGGACGCCATCGGGGTCTTCGGCTCGGGCTCGCTGACGAACGAGAAGGCCTACAGCCTGGGCAAGTTCGCCCGGACGGCCCTGCGCACCTCCCGGATCGACTACAACGGCCGCTTCTGCATGGCCTCCGCCGCCCGGGCCGCCACCGAGGTTCTCGGACTGGACCGGGGGCTGCCCTTCCCGCTGACGGACCTGGATGCCGCCTGCACGGTGCTGCTGCTGGGCTCCAACGTGGCGGACACCATGCCCCCGTTCGTGCAGCACCTGGAGAAGGCCCGCGGCCTCGGCGGACTGATCGTGGTGGATCCCCGCCGCTCGGCCACCGCCCACCTCACCGACGACGGCGCCGGCCACCACCTCGCCCCCGCCCCGGGCGGAGACCTGCCCCTGCTGCTGTCCGTCGCGCACGTGCTGCTGGCCGAGTCCCTGGTGGACGAGGACTACCTGTCCCGGCGGACGACGGGTCTCGGGGCCTTCCGCCGCAGCGTGGGCGAGTGGTGGCCGGAACGGGCCCAGGCCGTCTCCGGGGTCTCGGCGGCCCGCATCCGCTGGCTGGCCAGGCACCTGGCCGCGGCGGCCCGCGCATCGAAGGCCGGCGGGGACCCCGTCTTCATCCTCACGGGCCGGGGCGTGGAGCAGCACCGGGACGGCACGGACACCGCGAAGGCGGCCATCAGCCTGGCCCTGCTGCTCGGGCTGCCGGGCACCCGCCACGGCGGCTACGGCACGATCACCGGACAGGGCAACGGCCAGGGCGGCCGGGAGATGGGTCAGAAGGCGGACCAGCTGCCGGGGCTGCGCTCCATCACCGACCCCGCCGACCGCGAGACCGTCGCCCGCCGGTGGGGCACCACCGCGGATGCCCTGCCCGGCGCCGGGCTGCCCGCCACCCAGCTGCTGCACACCCTCGGCACGGACCGCGGCGTCAAGGCCCTGCTGGTGCACGGGGCCAACGTGGTGGTCTCCGCCCCGGACGTCCGGCACGTGGAGCGGGGCCTGCGGGCGCTCGACCTGCTCGTGGTCTGCGACGTCTTCCTCTCCGAGACGGCCGCGATGGCGGACGTGGTGCTGCCCGTGCTGCAGTGGGCCGAGGAGGACGGCACCCTGACCAACCTCGAGGGCCGCATCCTGCGCCGACGCCGGGCCGTCACCGGGCCGGCCGGGGCGCGGTCCGAACTCTGGATCCTGGCCGAGCTGGCCCGCCGGCTGGACAGTCCCGTGCCGCTGGCCGAGGAGCCGGAGGAGGTCTTCGCGGAGATCCGCCGGGTCACCGCCGGCAGCCGGGCGGACTACTCCGGACTGGACTGGGAGCGCTGCGCCGACGTGGCGCCGTACTGGCCGCTGACGCAGACACGGGGCACTGAACCCAGCACCGAGCTGAGCACCACCGGGGAGCCGGTCATCGGCACCCCGCGCCTCTTCGCCGAGCGCTTCGGCCACGCGGATGGCAGGGCCCACCTGGGCCCGATCACGGCCCGCCCGGCCCAGCCCGCCTCCGCCCACGGACTCACCCTGACCACCGGACGGCTCATGGAGCACTACCAGTCGGGCACCCAGACCCGCCGGGTGCGGGAGCTGCTGGCCGTCCACCCCGAGGCCACCGTCAGCGTCCATCCGGCCACCGCGGCCGAGCGGGGACTCGAGGACGGTGCTCGGGCCGAGCTGCGCAGCGCCACCGGGACCCTGCGGGCCCGGGTGGTCCTGGACGCCGGCCTGCGCACGGACACCGTGTTCATGCCCTTCCACTTCGGGGGGACCGGGGCGGCCAACCGGCTCACGGCCGGACTGCTGGATCCGCTCAGCCAGATGCCCGAGTTCAAGAGCACTCCCGTGGACCTGCACCCCGTCTCGGCGGCCGATGATGAGTAGCCGGCCGCTGCGGATCGTCGTCGTCGGCGGTGGACCGGTCGCCGCCCGGCTCGTGCAGGAGCTCCAGCCGGCCCTGCAGGCCGGTGCGGCGCGGGTGACCGTGCTGGGGGAGGAACCGATCCCGGCCTACCAGCGGATCCGGCTGGGCGACGTCGCCAGCGGGCGCGTCGACGGCTCCGCACTGGCCATGTTCGACCCGGCCCAGGTGGACGCGGCCCAGGGGGATTCGGCCCAGGTGGACCCGGCCCACGCCGGACGGGCCGGCGTCGAGATCCGGTGCGGGGCCGGCGTCGTGGCCCTGGACCGGGACCGGCAGACCGTGTCGCTCGCCGAGGGCTCGGGTCCCGCCACCGAGATCGGCTACGACCGGCTCGTCCTGGCCACGGGGGCCAGCGCGGTCATCCCGGACTTCCCCGTCTCCGGGACCGTGGGCCGGGGCATCTCCGTGGCCGCCACGGCGGACAGCCGGCCGGAGGGCGTCATCGCCCTGCGGCAGATGCACGAGGCCCGCCGGCTGCACGAGGCCGTGCGCGCGCACGAACCCGTGGTGGTGCTCGGCGGCGGGGTGCTGGGCGTGGAGGCCGCCCTGGCGCTCGCCGAGGTCGGTGCGGAGGTCAGCCTGCTGCACCGCGGCCCGGTGCCGCTGGGCCGGCAGCTGGATGTGGATTCCGGCCGGCTGCTGCACCGGCAGCTCGTGGACGCGGGCGTCCAGGTCAGGCCGGACTGCGGGATCCAGGAGCTCGTGGTGGCCGCCCGCGCCGAGGACCGCGCCACGGACCGCGACGGCGTCCCGCACCTCATCGGGATCCGCACCACGCAGGGGCGCCGGATCCCGGCGAGCCTGCTCGTGGCCTGCACCGGGATCCGGCCACGGGACGAGCTGGCGGCCGCCGCCGGTCTGGACACCCTGCCCCGGGGCGGGATCGTCGTGGACCGGCACGGGCGGTGCCCGGAGGATCCGGCGGTCTTCGCCATCGGCGACTGCGCTGCCTCGCTGGGTGCCCGGCCGAGCGGGCTGATCGGCCCCGGCTGGGACCAGGCGCGGGCCGTCGCCGCGGTCCTGTGCGGCGAGGCCCTGTGCGGAGAGGCCCCGGGCTCCGTGGAGCTCGACGCCGCCGGTCGCCCCGTGCCGGTCCCGTCCCCGCCACCGCCGGGCCACCGGCTGGACCCGATCATGGTGAAGTCCCACTCCCTGTCCGTGGCCTGCGCGGGGGACCCCACGGTGGACTCCGCGGCGGACCCCTGGGCCCCTGACGGCCCGCACGTCTCCACCTGGATGGACCCCGGGGCCGGACAGTACCTGCGCATCGTCACCGAGGGGGACCGGCTGCTGGGGTTCGTGGCCATCGGGCTGCCGCGGTCGGCGGCCGAGCTGTCCCGGCACGCGCTGACCGGGACGCTGCCGGTGGCGGACCGCTCGGCGCTGCTGGCCCTGGAGCACGCCGCCGGGGACCGTGACCTGGGCCCGGAGGACGTGCTCTGCCGGTGCTCCGGGGCCACCTGTGGCCAGGTCGAGGACGCCGCGGCGGACTGTTCCACCGTGGACGAGGTCGGGCGTCGCTGCGGGGCCGGGACGGGATGCGGGACGTGCCGCGGGCGGATCGAGGAACTGGTGGCTAGACGGCCAGTCGGTAGCCCCGCTTGACCACGGTGGTCACCAGGCCCGGGACCGGCAGGTGCCGGCGCAGCCGCCACACCAGCATCTCCAGGGCATGCTCGGACTCGCAGTGGCGCAGGGCCGCCAGCAGGTGCTGGCGGGACAGCACGGCGCCGCGCGCGTCCACCAGTTCACGCAGCAGGGCGAGCGGACCCGGGGGGAGCCGCACCGGTTCGTCCGCGTGCCGCGTCAGGTGGACCTGCGCGCCGCGGATCTCGAGGGGTCCGAGCCGGGTGTCCAGTCGCAGGACCTGCTGTTGCTCCAGGTGGTCGCACACCAGGCGGATCATGGCCCCGAGCCGCCACCGGGCGGGGATCAGCGGCTGCAGCCCGGCCTCGTGCAGCGGCCCGGCGGTGACCTTCCCGACGACGGCGGTCGCCACCTCCGTGCGCAGCGCCTCGAGCAGGCGGTCCAGCCGGCCGTACTGCTGGGCCACGGCCAGGAAGGCCTCGACCGCGGGAGCCGCCGTGAAGGTGAGCACCTCGAGCTGGCGCTCGATCACGGCGTCCATCATCCGTAGCAGGGCCGAGTCCTCCGCGGGCCGCGCCCACGTGTAGGGCATCACTGTCAGCACGCGGGCGCCGGCCTGCTCCAGCCGCCCGACCTGCTGGTGGTCCAGCATCCCGTGCAGCTGGAACGCCACGGTCCGTCCATGCAGGTTCCGGGCCAGCAGCAGGTCCACGAGGGAGGCGGTGCGCTCGTCCTCGGGCGCCCCGGTGTCCTGGAGCCCGGCGGCCAGGACCGCTCCGCGCGCCTTGGGGCCACGGACCAGGATGGCGGAGGCCGCCAGGGCCCGGTGCAGGTCGGTCCCGAGCCCGTAGGCGTCGGCGGCCTCCACCCAGCGGCGCATCCCGTAGGCCGTGGTGATCACGGTGTAGTCCGGCAGGGCGGCGATGACCCGGCGCGTATCCCGGTGCAGGGTCACGGACTCGGTCAGCGGGGCGATCCGCAGCGCCGGGGCGTGCATCACCTCGGCGCCGCGGCGTTCGAAGGCCGAGATCAGGTCCTCGCTGCGCCGGTCGGAGGTCACGCCGATGCGGAATCCGGCGAGCGTCTGCGGCAGGTGATGGCTGACGGTGCTCATGCGCTCTGCACCAGGTCACGCAGGCGTTGTTCCGCGCCCGGGGCCAGGCGCACCACCTCGCCGATCACCAGCACGGCGGGGGAGGCGATGCCCGCCATGGCGGAGGCCAGCAGGATCCGGCCCAGCGGGGCGATGCACACCCGCTGCTCGGGGGTGCAGCCGCGCTCCACGAGGCCCGCCGGGGTCTCCGGGGACATGCCGTGCCGGACCAGCCCGGCCGCGGTGTGCCCGAGGGTGCCCATGCCCATCAGCACCACCGTGGTGCCGCCCAGGTGCGCCAGCGCGGCCAGCGCCCGCTCACTGAGCGGGTCGTGGCCGGTGATCACGGTGAAGGACGTGCTCAGCCCGCGGGCCGTCACGGGGATCCCCGCGGCGGCGGGCGCCGAGACCGCCGAGGTGATCCCGGGGACCACGCTCACCTCGATCCCGGCGTCCCGGCAGGCCGAGACCTCCTCGCTGCCCCGGCCGAAGACGAAGGGATCGCCGCCCTTGAGCCGCACCACCCGCAGCCCGGACCGCGCCGAGGCCACGAGCAGCCGGTTGATCTCCTCCTGCGGCACCCGGTGGTGACCCGGCCGCTTGCCGACGTCCACGAGGCGGGCCCGGGGGGCCCAGGCGGCCAGTTCGTCGGTGGGGGCCAGCCGGTCGTAGTACACGACGTCGGCCTGGTCCAGCAGGCGCAGGGCCCGCACCGTCATGAGGTCGGCGGCGCCGGGGCCGCCGCCGATGAGGGCCACGCTGCCGGGCATCAGAGCTCACCCCGCAGCGGGATCCGCGGTCCGGCGACCACGGGACGGCCGCGATCCGGCCCGTCCGGGCCGGGGCCCTCCACCTCCGGCGCGTTCACGAAGCCGCGGAACCGGCGCAGCCGCTCCGGGTCCTCGAGGGTCGCGGCCCATTCGTCCCGGTAGGTCAGCTGGTGCTCGGCGACGACCTGTTCCAGGTCCGCGGCGATCCCCAGGGAGTCCTTGACCACCACGTCGTGCACGTGGTCGATCCCGCCGTCCAGCTCCTCCATCCACCGGGCGGTGCGCTGGAGCCGCTCGGCGGTGCGGATGTAGTAGACCACGTAGCGGTCGATGTACCGCAGCAGGGTCTCGTCGTCCAGGTCCTTGGCCAGCAGCTGGGCGTGGGCCGGGGTGGCGCCGCCGTTGCCGCCCACGTACAGGTTCCAGCCCTCCGGGGTGGCGATGACCCCGACGTCCTTGCCGCGGGCCTCGGCGCACTCGCGGGCGCAGCCGGAGACCCCGAACTTCATCTTGTGGGGGCTGCGCAGCCCCCGGAACCGTTCCTCCAGGGTGATGGCCATGGCCACGGAGTCCTGCACGCCGAAGCGGCACCACGTGGACCCCACGCAGGACTTCACGTTGCGCAGCGCCTTGCCGTAGGCCTGGCCGGACTCGAAGCCGGCGGCCACCAGCCGGGCCCAGATCGCGGGCAGCTGCTCCAGGCGGGCCCCGAACAGGTCGATCCGCTGGGCGCCGGTGATCTTGGTGTAGAGCCCGTACTCCTGCGCCACCTCCGCGATCACGGCGAGCTTGGCCGGGGTGATCTCGCCGGCGGGGATGCGGGGGACCACCGAGTAGGTGCCGTCCTTCTGCATGTTCGCCAGGGCGCGGTCGTTGGTGTCCTGCAGGCCTCCGCGGTCCGCCCCCAGGATGTACTCCCCGTGCAGGGTGGCCAGGACGGAGGCGACCACCGGCTTGCAGAGGTCGCAGCCGAGGTTGACCCGGGGATCGGCGGGGGTGCCGAAGCGGGAGATGATCTGGCTGAACGTGGTCAGCCGGGTGCTGCGGACGGCCTCGAACATCTCGGACCGGGACAGGGCGAAGTGCTCACACAGTGCCGTGGAGACCTCCATTCCCAGCTCGGCCATCTGCTGCTCCATGACCTTCTGGGCCGCCGGCAGGCAGGAGCCGCACTGGGTGCCGACGCCGGTGCACGCCTTGAGCGCCCCCAGGTCGGGGCAGCCCTCGCACACGGCCCGGCGCAGGGCGCCCGCGCTGACGTCCCGGCAGGAGCAGATCTGGGCGTCGTCCGGCAGGTCCAGGTCCACGGGCGAGCCTCCGCCGGCCGCGGACAGGAACGCCCCGGCCTCACCGGGCAGCTCGCGGCCCAGCAGCGGACGGAGGGAAGGGTACGGGGAGGCGTCGCCCACGAAGATCCCGCCGAGCAGGGTCCGGGCGTCCTCGGAGACCACCAGCTTCTGGTACACGCCCCCGGTGGGGTCCGCGTAGACCACCTCGAGGGCTCCGGGGGAGCGGGCCAAGCCGTCTCCGAAGCTGGCGACGTCCAGCCCGGAGAGCTTGAGCTTGGCCGCCGTGTCGAAGCCGGGGAACGTCCCGGTGCCGCCACACAGGCGGTCCGCCACCACCTCGGCCATCGTGTTCGCCGGTGCCACGAGGCCCATGCACTCGCCCCGGTGGCTCGCCACCTCGCCGATTGCCCACACGTGCGGGACGGAGGTGGCGCAGGAGTCGTCGATCGCGAAGCCGCCCCGCGGGCCGGGCTCCAGGATCCCGGCCCCGAGCTCGTCCCGGGGCGTGATGCCGGTGGCCGCGACCACCAGGTCCACCTCGAGGTCCGCGCCGGAGCCGAAGCGCAGCAGCCGCCCCTCCAGCGCGGTCGGGCGCTCGCCGAGCCGCAACGCGTAGCCCTGCCTGTCCAGCAGCCGGTTCAGGGTCCGTCCGCCGAACTCGTCCAGCTGGGCGTTCATCACCCAGGGCCGGGAGTGGACCACGGTGACGTCGGCGCCGAGGACCCGCAGGCCGCCGGCGGCCTCCAGTCCCAGCAGCCCGCCGCCGATCACGGCGGCCCGTGGCGTGCGTCCGAGCGTGGCCGTCAGCTCCGCCACGTGATCGCGCAGCCGGTCGACGTCGTCGATGGTCCGGTAGACCACCATGTCCTGTGCGCCGGGGATGTCCGGCCGGGCGGCATCGCTGCCGGTGGCCAGCACCAGCTCGTCCCACGCGTGGGTGGAGCCATCGCCGGCGCCATCCACCGCAGTCAGGGTCCGTGCCGCGGGATCGATGCCGGTGACCCGGCAGCCGGTGTGCAGCTCGAGGCGCGTGTCCTCGGCGGGCAGAAGACCCAGGGGCAGCGCGTCCTGAGGGTCCGTGAAGCGCCGGGACAGGGCCACCCGGTCATAGGGGGCCCACGGCTCCTCGGTGAACAGGGAGATCCGCACCTCCTCGCGGCGGGCCAGCAGGGCCTCCACCAGTCGGTGGGCGGCCGGTCCGCCGCCCACCACGGCGATCCTCTGCCCGCCGGGCCGTTCGTCAGCGCTCATCGTCATGGAGTCCATCCCCTTGCCTCGTAGGCCACCCACGCTAGGATCGGGCCGTTTCCCGGCCGTGTCACCGGTGTAACGCCCTGATGACGTGGCCCTCACCGGGGCTGCCGGCGCCGGCGAGAGGACAACGTTGCACGGGCGAAACATCCCCGGACCGCCACGGAAACACCCCGTGCCTATCGTGGTGCCATGACCCTCACAGCACCTTTTGAACTGGCGGCCTCTACCGCTCCCGCCGCCACCGCCGCCACCGCCGCAGCGGACGCCGCCTGGCAGCCGGTCTGCCCGCTCGACGTGCTCGAGCCGCTCTGGGCGGAGGCCGCCCTCGTCCACGGGGAGCAGGTGGCGCTGGTCCGCCTGCCCTCGGACGAGGTCCTGGCGGTCTCCCACCGGGATCCGCAGTCGGAGGCCTACGTGATGGCCCGCGGCATCGTCGGCTCCCGGAACGGGATCCCCACGCTCGCGTCCCCGTTGCACAAGCAGGTCTACGAGCTGTCGACCGGTCGGTGCCTCACCGACCCGGACCTGCGGATCCGGACCTTCCCGGTGCGCGTCAGGGACCGGGTCGTGGAGGTCCTCGCCGCATGACCGGCAGTGCCGGCCTCCCCGCCCTGCCCATCCTCGTCGCCGTCTCGCACGGCACCGCGGATCCGGCCGGTCAGGGCCGCATCGCCGCGCTCGCGGAGGCCGTGGCCAGCCGGACCGCCGCGGAGGTCCGGCTGGCCCACGTGGACGTCCAGTCGCCGCGGGTGGGGGAGGTGTTGGCGAGCCTGCCGGAGAACCGGCCGGCCGTCGTCGTGCCCGTGCTGTTGTCCGCGGGCTATCACGTCCGGGTGGACCTGGCCGAGGCCGCCGCCGGCCGCAGCCCCGTGGCGTCCGCGCTGGGACCGGACGAGCGCCTCGTGGACCTCCTGGTGCGCCGCACGCTGGAGGCCGGATTCGTCCGCGGCCACCACCGGGTGGTGCTGGCCGCGGCCGGATCCACCGACGCCGGCGCCGTCGCCGATTGCCGGACGGTCGCGTCCCGCCTCGCCCACCGGCTGGGCACGCCGGTGTCTGACGCGTACCTCTCGGCCGCGCACCCCACCGTGACGGCCGCCGTCGGATCCGTCGGAGGCGAGTCCCCGGGACGGCCGGTCATCGTGGTGAGCTACCTGCTGGCCCCGGGATACTTCCAGGCGCGGCTGGTGGCCGAGGCCGACCTGGCCGGGGCCGAGACCACCTCCGCCCCGCTGCTGGGCGCCCAGGGCCCCGTGCCCGCGGAACTGGCGGAGCTCGTGGTGGCGCGCTTCGCGGCTACCGTAGAGGGGTGTTCAATCCCTGGGACAACGGCTCGAGGCCGTACCGCATCACCCTGCTGACCGGCACGGGACTCCTCCTGCTCGGCATCGTCCTGGCCGTGATCGGCGGCGCCCTGACCCTGCTGTCGATCCAGTGGACGGCCATCGGGCTGATCGGCCTCGGTCTCGTGACGCACCTCGCGGCGCAGGTCCTGCGCGCGCGGGACGCCCAGCGGCGGCACCGCCGCTGACGTCACCGCCCGGTGGCCCGGAGTTCACCCGGGCGCCTTCCGGCGGACACCGAAGTCGGGGAGGGGCGGGCTTGGATGGGGAGGTCCCCACTCCATCCTCGGAAGGTATCCCTCGCCATGAGTACCCACCGCCGCCTGTCCGGTGCCGTCGCACTGGGCCTCTCCACGGCCCTGACCGGCGCCTTCGCCGCCCCGGTCCTCGCAGTACCGGCTGTCCCGGCCGCACCCGCCGTTCCCGCCGGCGAGGCCGCCGACGGCCAGGCGTTCCACCGTCTCGCCACGCTTCCCGCCTACGAGAACCAGCTCGCCGCCGACGAGGAAGCGGACCGGTCCGCCGCCACCGTCGCCGAGATCTCCACCGTCACCGCGGACGGCAACACCGTGATCCACACCGACGCCGAGGCCGGGGGCATCGGCTTCGTGGACATCACCGACCCGGAGAACCCGGCGGCGGACGGCTTCAAGCCCACCGATGGCTCCCCGACCTCCGTGTACGCCACCGAGGCCTTCATCATCGTGGTCACGGACCAGACCGAGGACTTCGAGCACCCGGTCGGCAAGGTCGAGTTCTGGGACCCGGAGACCCGCGAGCTGATCCACGGCGTGGAGCTGAAGGGCCAGCCCGACTCGATCGACGTCTCCCCGGACGGCTCCACCGCCCTGATCGCCATGGAGAACCAGCGCGATGAGGACCGCGAGGACGTGGACGGCGGCCTGCCGCAGCTGCCCGCCGGCGAGCTGGCCGTGATCGACCTGTCCGGTGAGGACATCACGTCCCTGGACGCGGACGCCATCCTCTACACGGACCTGACCGGGCTCGACGGCCTGGACACTCCTCAGGACCCGGAGCCGGAGTACGTGAAGTTCTCCCCGGACGGCACCAGGGCCGCCCTGACCCTGCAGGAGAACAACGGCGTGGTGGTCTTCGACGCCGAGGGGACCGTCCTCGACCACTTCTCGGCCGGTGCGGTCTCGGTGGACGGCATCGACGCCACCGAGGACGGCAACCTGTCCCTGACCGACTCGATCACGGACACCGTGCGCGAGCCGGACGCCATCGGCTGGATCGGCAACGACCACGTGGCCACCGCCAACGAGGGCGACTGGAAGGGCGGCAGCCGCGGCTGGACCGTCTTCAACGCCGATCCGGGGTCCGAGGACTTCGGCAGCGTGGTGTGGGACGCCGGCAACACCTTCGAGAACCTCGCCCACCGCTACGGCCAGTTCCCCGAGCACCGCTCCGAGAACAAGGGCTCCGAGCCCGAGGGCCTGACCGTGGAGACCTACGGGGACACCACGTACGCCTTCGTCGGCTCCGAGCGCGGCAACTTCGTGGCCGTGTACAACGTCAACGACCCGGCCAACCCGGTCTTCACCCAGCTGATGCCCTCCACCAATGGCCCCGAGGGCCTTCTGGCCATCCCGGAGCGCAACCTCATGATCGTCTCCTCCGAGGAGGACGACGCCGAGGTGGGCGTCCGCGCCACCGTCCAGGTGTACCGCCTGGGCGAGGGGCCGGCGGCCGTGCCGACCCTGAAGTCCGCGGACGCGGACGGTGCCCCGGCCGGCCAGCCGATCACCTGGTCCGCCCTGGGCGCCCTCTCCGCCGTGCCCGGCGAGGCGGATCAGCTCTACGCCGCCCCGGACAACTTCCTGTCCCCGTCCCGCATCTACACGGTGGACACCACCACCGGCAACGACGGCGGCCCGGCCACCATCACCTCCGAGCTCACCCTGGAGAAGGGGTACGATGTCGAAGGCCTCTGGGCCGATGCGGACGGCACCTTCTGGCTGGCCGTCGAGGGCACCGCGATCACCGACGGGGAGGTCGGCTCCGAGGGCAACCGGTTGGTCCACGTGGACGCGGAGGGCCAGGAACTCGCCTCGATCGACCTGCCCGCCGAGATCGCCGCGGGCCTGAGGGGCCAGGGCCTCGAGGGCGTCACCGGGTACGGCAGCGGCGAGGACGTGGTGCTCTACGCCGCGCTCCAGCGTGAGGCGGCCGGCGAGGACTTCGCCCGCATCGCCAAGTTCACCCCCGCCGCCCAGGACGGTGCAGGCGCATGGGAGTGGTTCGGCTACGAGCTCGAGCCCACGGACGTGGAGGGCGACTGGATCGGCCTGAGCGAGATCACCGCGGTGGACGAGGACAGCCTCGCCCTCATCGAGCGGGACAAGCTCAACGGCCCGGACGCCGCCCTGAAGAAGGTCTTCACGGTGGACGTCCCGGCCTCCGGCGCCGCCACCGACGCCCCCGCGGAGGAGGTCGAGGTCCTCGAGAAGACCGAGGCCATCGACGTGCTGCCCGAGCTGCGGACGCTCAACGGCTGGACCCAGGAGAAGCTCGAGGGCCTGGCCATCGCCGGCAACGGCAACGTCTACGCCGTCACGGACAACGACGGGGTGGAGGACGCCACGGGCGAGACCGTGTTCCTCAACCTGGGCGCGGCCGCGGACGTCTTCGCCGACTCCGGTCAGCCGGGTGGGCCGGAGCCGGTGGAGGACTTCGCGGACAACCAGCCGGGGTCGGTGTACTACGCCCCGGTGCGGTGGATGCAGTCCGCGGGCGTGACCACCGGCTACGCCGACGGCACCTACCGCAAGGGCTCGGAGATCACCCGCGGGGAGTCCGTGGCCTTCCTGCAGCGCTACCTGGCCCCGGGCTACAGCGCGGACCCGGCCGTGGCCGTGTTCCCGGACGTGCCGGTGGGCGCACCGCACTTCACCCCGATCGCCTGGGCCGCCGACGAGGCCAACCAGGTGACCACCGGGTACGCGGATGACACCTTCCGTCCGGGCCATGACGTGACCCGCTCGGAGTTCGTGACGTTCCTGTACCGGGCCGCCGGCCCGGAGGACTACACGGCTCCGGCCGAGTCCGCGTTCGAGGACGTGCCGGCCACTGGCACCCACTACGAGGCGATCTCCTGGGCCGCCTCCGAGGGCCTGGTCAACGGGTACACGGACGGGCTCTACAAGCCCTACGACCCGATCAACCGCGGCGAGGTCGCCAAGGTCATGTACCAGTACGACCTCACCACGACCGACTGACCACCGGTACCTCAACCCCTCAGGCACAGAGTGACCACACCCCCACCAATGTGGCGGGGTGGGGTCACTCTGCGCCTGACCGGCAGCCGGTAGTCTGGAGGATGATCCCACCACCGACTTCAGGAGGACCGCCGTGGGCGTGAACCCGGACCTGCAGGGGCGGAGCTACCCGCCCACCGAGCCCTACGTCATCGGCCGGGAGAAGATCCGTGAGTTCGCCGCGGCCGTGCAGGCCACGCACCCCGCCCACGCGGACCTGGCCGCCGCCCGGCAGCTCGGGTACGCCGACCTCGTGGCTCCGCCCACCTTCCTGGTGACCCTCGCGCAGCAGGCCGAGGCCGCCGTCGTGTCCGACCCGGAGGCCGGCATCGACTTCTCCCGCGTGGTCCACGCGGACGAGCGCTTCACGCATCACCGCCCGGCCGTGGCCGGGGACGAGCTGATCGGCACCACCACCGTGGAGTCGGTGAAGTCCCTGGGCGGGCACACCATGGTCACCACCGCCACCGAGATCGCCACCACCGGCGGCGAGGCCGTCAGCACCGTGCGGTCCACCCTGCTGGTCCGCGGAGAGGAATGATCATGGCTGAGTACACCAAGGGCGACTCGATCGGCTCCGCCACCCTCACCCTGACCCGCGCCGACCTCGTGCGCTATGCCGGGGCCTCGGGCGACTTCAACCCCATCCACTGGTCCGAGTCCACGGCCCGGCAGGTGGACCTGCCCGGCGTGATCGCGCACGGCATGCTGACCATGGGCGCCGCCGTCCAGCTCGTCACCGACTGGTGCGGGGACCCCGGCGCCATCCTGGACTACCAGACGCGCTTCACCGCCATGGTCCCGGTGGACGAGGCCGAGGGCGCCGAGCTGACGGTCTCCGGGAAGGTCGGGGCGGTGAACGACGACGCCGGCACGGTCCGGGTCGACCTGACCGTCACCGATCCGCGGCACGGGGACGCGAAGATCCTGACGAAGGCGCAGGCTGTGGTCCGGGCGTGAACGCCCCGGTGCGGCTCGCCGAGCACACCACCAGCCGCGTGGGCGGTCCGGCCGCCGACTGGATCGACGCGCGCTCGGCCTCGGAGGCCGTCCAGGCGCTCCGCTCCCTGGACGCCTCCGGGGTCCCCGTCCTCGTCCTCGGCGGCGGGTCCAACACCCTGATGGCCGACGCCGGCTTCCCCGGTACCGTGGTCCGGCTCGCCTTCTCCGGGGTCGAGCTGGTGGAGGAGTCCGGCTCCACCGTCCGGGTCCGGATGGCCGCGGGCCAGGACTGGGACGAGGCCGTGGCCTTCACGGTCGCGCAGGGGCTGACCGGCCTCGAGGCGCTCTCCGGGATCCCGGGGTCGGCCGGGGCCACCCCGGTGCAGAACGTGGGCGCCTACGGCGCGGACGTGTCCCACACCCTGACCTCCGTGCAGGCCTGGGACCGGGCGGCCGGGGACCTCGTGACGCTCACCGCGGCGGAGCTGGGCTTCGGCTACCGGGACTCGGTGATCAAGCGCAGCCTGAACGCCGCGGATGACACGACCCCGCGCTGGGTGGTGCTCAGCGTCGACTTCACCCTCCACCGCTCCGGCAGCACCGCCCCGGTCCGCTTCGCGCAGCTGGCCCACGCCCTGGGGGTGGACGAGGGGGAGGCAGCGCCCTTGGAGACAGTCCGCCACCACGTGCTGCGCCTGCGGGCGGGCAAGGGCATGGTGCTGGACGCCGAGGACCATGACACGTGGTCTACGGGATCCTTCTTCACCAACCCGATCGTCCCCGCCTCCGTGCGCGCCCGCCTGCCCGCGGACGCCCCGGCCTATGGCGCAGGCCAGGACGAGGACGGCCATGACCTGGTCAAGCTGTCGGCCGCCTGGCTGATCGACCGCGCGGGTTTCTCGAAGGGCTTCGGGCTGGGACCGGACGAGCACGGCATCGCCGGGGCCCGCGCGTCGTTGTCCACCAAGCACACGCTCGCGGTGACGAACCGGGGTTCGGCGCGCACCGCGGACCTGCTGGCCGTCGCCCGCACGGTGCGGGACGGCGTCGAGGCCCGGTGGGGCGTGCGCCTGCACCCCGAGCCGGTGCTGGTGGGCTGCGCGCTCTGACGGATTCCGTTGGGCCACGCTTTCCGTGGCCGTCACCGGCCCGTCACCGGCCTGAACGGTGCCGTCTCTAGCGTCATCCCCCATGGGTGGATTGTTTGTGGCCATCGGAGACTCCTTCACCGAAGGCGTGGGGGACTGGGACACCCGGCACCCCAACGGAGTGCGCGGCTGGGCGGACCGGGTGGCCAAACAGCTGTCCAAGGCGGACCCGGACATCCGCTACGCCAATCTGGCGATCCGCAGCCGGCGCCTCGCCGGGGTGGTGGAGGGGCAGATCGAGCCGGCGCTGGCGATGGACCCGGACCTCGTCAGCTTCTATGCGGGCGGCAACGACCTGCTCGAGGTCCGCAAGGACCTGGGCCCCGTCCTGGCGACGTACACCCGCGCGGTGGAGCGGCTCGCGACCTCGGGGGCGCGGGTGCTGCTCTTCACGGGGTTCGACATCCCGCTGCACCCCGTCCTGGAGCCCTTCAAGCGCCGGAACTGGGCGTTCAACGATCACGTGCGCTCCCTCGCCCGCCGATATCCGGAGTCCGTGACGCTCGTGGACTACTGGACGTGGGACGCCTACCGGGACCGCCGCATGTGGGACATCGACAAGCTCCACATGAACCGAGCCGGGCACCGCTACATGGCCATCCAGGTCCTCAACATCCTGGGAGTCCGGCACCAGCTGGAGTTCGAGCCCTTCGGGCCCAGCGAGCGGGTGGGGCCCATCCAGTCCGTCAGCCGGGACGTGGAGTGGCTGCGCCAGTGGGTGCTGCCCATGTTCGGCCGCCGGATCCGGGGGATCACGCTCGGCGACGAGCTGCAGCCCAAATGGCCCGAGCCCATCCTGCCCGCGGACGGCCTGAAGAAGATGTACCGCAAGCGGCGCAGGCTGCTCGCCGCCGACTGACGGCCCGCCAAGGGTGCATCCACAAGGGGTGTATTTGCTGTTCGGCAAGAATGTTTGCCAACTCTAGGTGGTCCCTGAAGAATGAGGTCATGACCTCAACACACGATTCCTCAGCACCCTCTGAACTCGACGTCCTCGTCGCCGGCGGAGGCGCCGCCGGACTCGCCGCGGCGGTGACCCTCGCGCGGTCGCGGCGCTCCGTCACCGTGGTGGATTCCGGCCGCCCCCGCAATGCCCCGGCCGAGGGCGTCCACGCCCTACTGGGCCGCGAGGGCATCAGCCCCGCCGATCTGCTCGCCGCCGGGCGCCTCGAGGTCGCCGGCTACGGGGGAGAGGTCCTGGACGGGGAGGTCACGGCGGTCCGCCGCCTGGGGGACGGCCGCTTCGAGGCTGTCTTGACCGGCGGCGCCATGCTCACCGCCCGCCGGCTGCTCATCGCCACGGGGTTGACGGACGAGCTGCCGGACGTCCCCGGACTCGCCGAGCACTGGGGTCGCAGTGCCATCCACTGCCCCTACTGCCACGGCTGGGAGGTCCGGGACCGCTCCATCCTGGTCCTGGGCACGTCCCCGAACTCGGTGCACCAGGCCATGCTGTTCAGCCAGCTCAGCGCGGACATGACGTTCCTGGAGGAGACCGGGCGCGGGCCCGGGCTGGAGGCGGACCAGACCCGGATGCTGGCCGCCCGCGGCATCCCGGTGGTCACGGGGGAGGTGGCCGGCGTCGAGTCGGGTGTCCAGGACGGCGAGTCCCGGCTGACCGGCATGCGCCTGGCGGGCGGCGAGCTGCTACCCGCCGAGGTCGTCGTCGTGGCCACCAGGATGCTCGCGAACACCGCCGTCTTCGAACCGCTCGGCCTGCGCACCGAGGAGAACCCGATGGGCCGATTCCTCACCGTGGACGCCTTCGGCCGCACCAGCGTGCCCGGCGTTTCGGCCGCCGGCAACGCCTCGGACCTCTCCGCCCAGGTCGGCGCGGCCGCGGCCGCTGGCACCATGGCGGGCGCCCAGCTCAACGCGGAGCTGGTCATGGAGGGGCTCTAGCGGATCAGAGGTTCCCGGTGGCGATCGCCAGCATGCGGCGCACGGGCTCGGCAGCGCCCCACAGCAGCTGGTCGCCCACCGTGAAGGCGGAGAGGTATTCGGGGCCCATCTCCATCTTGCGCAGGCGGCCCACCGGGATGGTCATGGCGCCGGAGGCAGAGATCGGGGTCAGGTTCGCCATCGAGGCCTCCTTGGTGTTGGGCACCACGGTGGCCCACTCGTTGTCGGAGGCGATGATCTGCTCGATCTCGTCCAGCGGCACGTCCTGCGTGAGCTTCAGGGTCAGCGCCTGGGAGTGCGAGCGCAGGGTGCCGATCCGCACGCAGAGGGAGTCGAAGGGGATCCGCTGGGCGGCGGAGTGGCCGAGGATCTTGTTGGTCTCGTCCCCGGCCTTCTGCTCCTCCTTGGACATGCCGTTGCCGAGGTCCGCGTCGATCCAGGGGATGAGGGATCCGGCCAGCGGCATGCCGAACTGGGAGGCATCCAGGGAGCCGTCGCGCTGGGCGGCGGTGACCTTGCGGTCGATCTCGAGGATGGCGGAGGCCGGGTCCGCGAGCTCGTCCGCCACCACGCCGTGGAGGTCGCCGAACTGGGTGAGCAGCTCGCGCATGTGGCGGGCGCCGCCGCCGGAGGCCGCCTGGTAGGTCATGGCGGTGCCCCACTCCACGAGACCGGCCTTGAAGAGTCCGCCCAGGCCCATGAGCATGCAGGAGACGGTGCAGTTGCCGCCCACGAACTCCTTGACGCCGTTCGCCAGGCCGGCGTCGATGACGTTCCGGTTGACCGGGTCCAGCACGATGATCGAGGAGTCCTGCATGCGCAGGGTGGAGGCGGCGTCGATCCAGATGCCGTCCCAGCCGGCGGCGCGCAGCCTCGGGTAGACGTCCTTCGTGTAGTCCCCGCCCTGGGTGGTCAGGATGACGGGCAGCTTCGCCAGCGTCTCGAGGTCGTAGGCGTCCTGCAGCAGTCCGGCCTCGCCCCGCATCCCCTCGAAGGTGGGGGCGGGTCGGCCGGCGGCCGAGGTGGAGAAGAACACCGGGTTCAGGCGGCCGAAGTCGCCCTCCTCGGCCATCCGCTGCATGAGCACCGAGCCGACCATGCCGCGCCAGCCGATGAGTCCCACGGTGGGGTTGGCGGCGGTCTCGGGGGTGGGCAGAGTTGCTGAATCAGGGGAAAGCATGTGGGCAAGTCTACGGGCCCTCGGGGTCTGAGGTCAGTGACCTGCGCTTCATGAGGGCCCACAACCCGCCGACAATGAACACCTGGGTGAGCACCACGAGGAAGACGACGCCCATCACCACGTTGTCCGTGAAGATCATGACCAGGCCCATCACGGCGGTGACCAGTCCCAGGATCGGGCACGCGATGAACGCGATGAAGGTCAGGGTGGTCTTGTTCATCAGGCTCATGGTCTCTCCCAGCGTTCGAAGCGGTAGCCGTCGTGTTCCTGGACGGCGGTCCGGGTCCACTGGCCGTCCAGGGCGGGGGCGTGGGTGTCTCCGGGGACATCGGTGTCGATCACGGTGATCTCGGCCAGCGTGGCCACGTCGAGCGCCTGCTCGTACAGCGTCGCCCCGCCGATCACCCAGATCAGGTCCAGCCCGTCCGCCTCGCCCGCGGCCTCGAGGGCCTCCTGGAAACCGGGCACGACGACGGCCCCCGCCTCCCGCATGGACCGCGCCGTCTCCTGGCGCCGGGACACCACGATGTTGGTGCGCTCCGGCAGGGGGCGGAACTGCTCCGGGAAGGAGTCCCAGGTGCGCCGCCCCATGATGACGGGGTGGCCCCGGGTGATCTCCTTGAAGTGGGCGAGGTCCTCGGGCAGGTGCCACGGCATGGTCCCGTCGGCTCCGATCACGCGGTCCGGGGTCTGTGCCCAGATCATGCCGATGCGCGAGGGGGTGCTCTCAGTGGGTCGGTCAGACGGCAATGGGGGCCTTGATCGTCGGGTGGTGCTGGTAGTCGACCAGCGCGAAGTCCTCGAGGTCGTAGCTGAAGAGGTCATCCGGCGTCCGGGTGATCTGCAGTCGCGGGTAGGGGTAGGGCTCGCGGGTCAGCTGCTCGGTGACCTGGTCCACGTGGTTGGCGTAGATGTGGCAGTCACCGCCGGTCCACACGAACTCACCGGGCTCCAGGCCGGTCTGCTGGGCCATCATGACGGTCAGCAGGGCGTAGGAGGCGATGTTGAAGGGCACCCCGAGGAACAGGTCCGCCGAGCGCTGGTAGAGCTGGCAGGACAGTTTCCCGGGGCCGTCGTCCTGCGGGGCCACGTAGAACTGGAACATCGCGTGGCACGGCGGCAGGGCCATCTGCTCCACCTCGGCCGGGTTCCACGCGGTGACGAGGTGCCGGCGCGAGTCCGGGTTGGTCTGGATGGAGTCCACGACCTTCGCGATCTGGTCGATCTGGCCGCCGTCCGGGGTGGGCCAGGACCGCCACTGCACGCCGTAGACCGGGCCGAGCTCGCCGTCCGCGTCCGCCCATTCGTCCCAGATCCGCACACCGCGCTCCTGCAGCCAGCGGACGTTGGAGTCCCCGCGCAGGAACCAGAGCAGCTCCAGCGCCACGGACTTGAAGTGCACGCGCTTGGTGGTGATCAGCGGGAAGGACTCGGAGAGGTCGTAGCGCAGCTGGCGTCCGAAGACGCTGCGGGTCCCGGTTCCGGTGCGATCGGTCTTGACGGCTCCATCGGCCAGGACCTCGGCCAGGAGATCCTCGTACGGGGTGGGAATGCTCACCGCCCCAGTCTACGGTGCGCGTCCTGGACCAGGGCGACGGTCTGCTCTGGGCTGAGTCCCGCGGCCCGGGCCCGGTCCACCAGTTCCTCGGCGGCCCGCACGACGTCGGCCGGGGCCTCGGCATGGTCGGCTCGCCCCGGCAGGCGTTCCGCCACCGTGGTGCCGTGCCGGCGCCGGGACAACACGTAGCCGGCGGCTTCCAGCTCGCGGTACGCCCGCGCCACGGTCCCCACGGCGATCCCGAGGTCCGAGGCCAGCGCCCTCACCGAGGGGAGCCGGGCGCCGGGGGCGAGCGTGCCGTCGTCGACCAGCGCCGTGATCCTGGCCCGCAGCTGCTCGAATGGCGGCACCGGCGAGGAGAGGTCGAGGGTGATCTCCGCGCTCATGGTCGTGAGGTCTCCAGCGCGTCCCCGGCACGGGAGGGCCGGGTGGCCACGCCGGGGACCTCTGGGGCGGGGGCGATCACGCAGACCACGATGAGGCTGAAGAGTGCGAACAACAGCAGGGTCCGGGTCAGGAGGAGGCCGTCGGGCAGGTCGTTGACCCCGGGGTCGAAGACGGCGGAGGTGATGAACCCGTTCCACACCTGCACGCCGGCGATCAGGGCGGCAGCGGTCACGGCGAAGACGCCGGCGGCGCCCACCGCCAGGACCCGGTTGGCCCCGCCGGCGCGGAGGGCCGCGTCCTGTGCGGCGGTGGCGCGGCCGAGCGCCGGCCGGCGGACGGCCAGCCGGGCCAATGCCAGCGAGAGCAGCGCGAAACCCGCTGTGGTCGCGGCCAAGGCCCCCGCCAGTTCCGCTGCCTGCGCGGTCTGGAATGCCGGCGTGACCGTGCACAGCACACACCACACGGTGGCCAGCAGCACCGCCAGCCCCAGGGCGAGCAACGGCCAGCGCGAGGGGGACCCCGTGGTGACGGCCCCGCCGTCCGTCCCCGGGGCGGGGCAGTGACCGCGACGGACGCCGAGTTCGGTGAGGCCCAGGATCAACAGTGCGGCGGCGCACGGCAGGGCGGACCACAGCAGCATGGACCACTGGGCGTCCCCGTCCGCGGGTGCCGCCCAGAGGAAGAAGGCGACCAGCACCCCACTCGGCACCGCGAGCATCCACGCCAACGTCGCCCCGTCCAGGCGCAACCGCAGCACGGCGCGGGCGGTGCCGGGTCGGCTCGGGGCGTCGAACCGTGCCGGTGAGCCGGCATTCCGGGGTGACCGGCCGGCGTCGTACCCCTCGAGGCCGGGCGCCGTGTGGGAGCCGAGCTGGGAGACGTAGGGGGAGCGCCAGAACAGCAGGATGAGCATCGCCAGGACCGAGGCCAGACCGAGCCACGGCATGAACGGGGTGGAGTAGGAGTCGGCGGCCTGGAGAGCCCGTGCGGCGTCAGCGACCGCCCAGGCGTTGAAACCCGCCTGGCCGATCCCGAGCGCGATGACCGCGGTGGTGCGCAGGGCGCGGTTGACGGCGATGCGGCGGACGAGGTCGTCGTCGTGCGGGTGCAGGCCGCCCAGGATGGGCCGGCGGGCGATGGTCCGCAGCACCACCACGAAGGCCAACACCACCAGCACCACAGCCAGCAGCAGCCAGGGGGCGATGTCCGCGCCGGCCCGGACGCCCGGCTCGAACCATGAATTCTCGCCGCCGTATCCCTGGTCCCATTCCGCGCTGCCCGGTTCGCCCGCGCCCCAACGCTCGTCGACCTGCCGGGCGTCGACGCCCGGCGCGGTCCAGGACAGGGCCACCAAGCCGACGGCGGCCACTAGGAGCAGGGCGGTGAAGGCCGTCAGGTACCTCGGCAGCAGGTCCGAGGGCCGGCGGTCCCTGAGCCGTGCCGTGCGCACGGCGCCGGACTGCCGCGGCCACGTGTACTGCGCCACCACGTAGACGAGCGCGAAGCCCAGGACCGGGCCGAGGACCGTCCCGAGGCCCTCGACCCAGGACAGTCCGGGCACCGGGGCGGTGGTGATCGTGCGAACGGTCTCGCCCTCGGTCTGCGTGGTGACGGGAAAGGCGCCGTGGCCGAAGACCGCGTACTCCTCCGCCGTGGCCAGCCGGCTCAGCCCGGAGGTGCCCGAGGCGAAGAGCGCGATGAGCGCCGTGATCATGGCGTGGGTGCGGACGGCCCGGACGGGATCGCCGCGACCGGGACTCCACGCGGTGCCGCGCAGGACGAGGTACAGCAGCCCCAGCCCGAGCGCCAGCCCGAGTCCGGCTGAACCGGCCCAGCCGGCCAGGCCGACCCACTGGCCGTCGTCGTTCGTGTATCCCATGTGCCCCCCCTGATCTTTGTGTCAATGTACCAAACCATTGACACATTGAACAGAGGTGGTGCAGGGGAGGTCGCTACTCCGGCAGCTCGCCCTCGAACACGAGCGGCTGGTACTCCGGGTAGCGCCGCAGGTAATCCTGCACGTAGGAGCACTCCGGCACGATCGAGAAGCCCTCGGCCTTGAGGCGCTCCAGCACGATCGTCACGAGGGCGCGCGCATAGCCGCGGCGGCCGAAGGACTCCTTGATGATCGTGTGCTGCAGCACCACCACGGTGTCCTCACCCACGGTGTGCTCCGCGTAGCCGAGGAAGCCGATGAACTGGTCCCGCTGCCACAGCTCGACCCGGCCGCGGTCCGGGTCGCGCTTCACGCGCAGCTCATCGTGGACGATCTTGGGTGCCTGCTCGCCGCCGGTGTTCATGGCAAGACCCTAACCCAGTGCCCCCGAGAACTCAGTCGTCCCAGACGTCGTAGGTCTCGACCGAGACGATCCTCCCGCCGAGGTCCAGCCCCTGGTGTGCCACGATGACCGCCCCGGGGGAGAGGAACGGGTCCTTCTCCGGCAGGGCGGCGAGCACGGCGGGCGGCGTGTTCCGGGCCAGGACCGCCAGGATCTCCGGCAGCACGGGCCGGTGGGTGCACAGCAGGGTCGAGCGGAGCTTGCCGAGCAGCCTGGCCGTCTCCTGGCGCGCCTTCTGGGGCTTGTTCTTGGCCGACTTCTCGGTGAAGGCGGAGACCTCCTTGAACCCGCGCTTGGTGTCCTTGACGTAGGGCGTCACGGTCTCCACGCAGCGCTGCCAGGGCGAGGTGATGACCTTCTGCGGGTCCCAGGACGCCAGGAGCCGGCGCACGGACAGCGCCTGGCGCCGCCCCGTGGCCGCGAGCGGGCGCTGGCCCTCCGCGCGGGACCAGGAGGAGCGCGGCTTGGCCTTGGCATGGCGCAGGACGATGAAGGGCGCGGTGCGCAGGGCCTGGTCCCGGTGGGCGGAGATCAGGGCCTCCAGCGGCTCGGCGTCCGTGGAGTTGGTCAGCAGCCCGCGGGCCTTCTCGGCGGTGACCCACCGGGTGCGGTCCACCTCCTTGCCGTCCGGGACCGGTGCGGCCCGGCCGGCCTCGGCCGCCCAGTACCAGACCTCCTTGGTGGTGTTCTTGTCGTTGCCGACCGTGTAGCGGGTGATCGGCAGCGGGATGCCGAGCTCGATCTGGAGGCCGATCTCCTCGGAGACCTCACGCCGGGCGCATTCGGGGAGGGTCTCGCCGTCGTCCAGCTTGCCCTTGGGCCAAGACCAGTCGTCGTACTGGGGGCGGTGGATCAGCAGGACCTCGAGCCCCTGTCCGGCGGAGCGCCACGGCAGGATGCCCGCGGCCAGCACCTGCGCGGTGGGTCCGGCGTCATGGAAGGCGGCGGTGGATCGGGCGGCTGACAGGCGGGTGGCCGTCTGGGACATGCGCGGGCCCCTCAGGCGCCCGGGGCGTACATCACGTCGGTGTCCCAGCGGACGAACCCGAGCTTGCGGTACAACTCCACGGCGGGCGTGTTGTCCGCATCCACATAGAGCATCACGGCCTCGACGCCCTGCTGCTGCAGGTGGCGGATGCCGGCCACGGTCAGCGCCCTGCCCAGGCCGCGGCCCTGCGCCGCCGGCGCGATCCCCACCGAATACACCTCGCCGAGCGGCGGGTGGCCCTCCACGCCGGCGTGGATCTTGGTCCAGTGGAAGCCCAGCATCATCCCGTCGGCGTCCTCGGCCACCAGGAAGCCGGCCGGGTCGAACCAGGGCTCGGCCTTCCGGGCGTCCAGGTCGGTCTGGTCCAGGGACCCCTGCTCGGGATGACTGGCGAAGGCGGCGGCGTTGGTCTCCAGCCAGGCCGCGTCATCGGTGCCCGGCACGAAGGACCGGATCGTGACGCCCTCCGGCAGTGGCAGCGCGGCGAAGGGATCCTGGTGCGTCAGGCGCAGGCGCAACAGCTCGCGCACCGGCGCGTAGCCGAACTGCTCGGCCAGCCGCGCGGCGGCCGCATGGTTGCCGTGCGCCCACGCGTTCAGCGGAACGGGGCGGCCGGGGCGGTCCTGGACCCCGCGGGCCAGCGCGGTGGCGACGCCCTGCGCACGGCAGTTCGGGTGCACCACCAGTTCCAGCGTCCCGGTGGCCTCCGGTCCGGCGTCCGGGGCGGGGGAGATCGCGACGGCGGCGCCCGCCAGCTCGCCCTCGCGGCCGTCCTGATGGTCCAGCCACGCGGTCACGGTGTGGACCCGGTCCGGGTCGTCCGTGGTGCGCAGCTCGACCCAGGTCTGGTCGGAGAACGGGGGGTTGCCGTCGGCCTGCTCGGCGGCCTCGGCCAGGGTCACCAGGTCGCGCAGCAGACCGGCCTCGAGCCGGCCGGCGCTCGTGGACAAGGACGGGAACTCATGCGGGTGGTCCATGGGCCCCACCCTAGTCGTTGGACGCGCCGTTCTCCCGGGGTTCGCGGGGGACGAAGCGGTAGCCCACGTTCCGCACGGTGCCGATCAGCTGTTCCTGGTCCGGCCCCAGCTTGGCCCGCAGCCGCCGCACGTGGACGTCCACGGTGCGGGTGCCGCCGAAGTAGTCGTAGCCCCACACCTCGTGCAGGAGCTGCTCCCGGGTGAAGACGCGGCCGGGATGCTGCACGAGGTGCTTGAGCAGCTCGAATTCCTTGAACGTGAGGTTCATCGGCTCGCCGTGGACCTGGGCCGTGTAGGTGGAGGCGTCCACGAAGATCCCCGAGGCGCGGATCGGCTGGTCCCCCGCAGAGCCGCTGGCCCCGTCCTCAGCCCGCGGCTGGGTGGCCAGCCGCAGCCGGGCCGTCACCTCGGCGGGGCCGGCGGTGTCCAGCAGGAAGTCGCGGGGCCCCCACGCGGGCGAGAAGCCGGCGAGCCCGCCCTCGGTCAGGACCGGCAGCAGCGGCAGGTCGGGCGAGGCGGCGGCCAGGGCGCGGCACAGGCTGCGGGCGCCCGTGAGGTCCCGCCGGGCGTCCACCAGCACGACGTCGGCATCTGGGTATCGCAGCAACGTCTCGGCCCGCGGTGGTCCCGCGATCGTGCGGTGGTCCAGGAAGGCCAGGGACTCCAGGACTGCCTCGGGGCGGTCGGACGCGCCGGAGAGCATCAACAGCAGGGCCATGGAGGGCCTCCTCTTCCGGGTCAGGACGATTATAGGAGTCAATGGCAGGATGGGAGGGTGAAGCATCCTCTGTTGGCCGTCACCGGCGCGCTCGCCGCCGTGGTCGTGGCCGCGGGCGGTCTCGTCTCGGCCTGGCTGGGCACCCCGTGGATCATGGTCCTCGTGGCGGCCGTCCTCGTGGTGGTCGTGGCCCTGGGCTGGCCGCAGATGCTCGGAGCCCCGGCCCGGAAGTCGCTGACCGCCGTGCTCGGCCTGACCGGCCTCGGCGCAGCCGTGGCCGTGGCACTCTGGCCCGGTCGGGGCCCCGGTGAGGGGATCGAGGACTTCGGGGCCTCGCTCATCGAACCGATCGCCGTGACCATCGCCCTCGGCGTGCTGGCCGCCTTCATGGTCCAGCTGTTCCGCGGTTCCGGCAGCCCCCACCGCCTGGAGTCCACTGCGGGGACCATCACCGGCGTGGCCGCCGTCTGCTGCGGCGCCGCCTGGGTCGCCCTCGCCCGGTACGACGCCGGCCCGCTCGCCTTCTCGGTGGGCGTCTCCCTGGCGCTCGCGGCCCTGGCCGGGCTGGTTCCGTTCCCCGGCCGGTCCGGCCGGGGACTGGCCGCTGGGCTCTCCGTGGTGCTGGCCGGCGTCGTGCCCTGGGTCCTGTCCGGCCTCTGGCCCGCCGCCTGGCCGGCGTTGCCACTGCCGGCCGCCGTGGTGGCCGGCGCGCTGGGCGGGCTGGTGCTCGTGCTGCTGGGACAGCTCGCGCCGGAGCGCGGGCGCGGCCGGCCCGTGGGACAGCGCGCGGCCATGGCCCTGGGGACGGCCCCCGTGGCCGTGGCGGGAATCGTGACCTATTTTGTGTTCAGGATCATGCCGGTCTGACCGGCGGAAGGAGTTGTCATGACGGAGATGGCCGCAGCCCACTACACGGCGGCGATGGAGGAGGGCGGGGACGACGCGTTCGAGCGGGCGTTCCGGTTCGTCGGGGGCGTGCTCACCCAGGTCTTCGGCGGGTCCGGGGCCGATGTGGTCGGCGTGTCCGTGGTGGTGCGCCGGCGCGGTGACGAGGAGGAGGTCCTGCGGATCGACGCGGTCAACGCGGAGGACGGGGACCAGATCCTGCAGGCGATCCAGACGGACCTGGACACCTACCCTGAGGACGAGTTCGTCACCTACTGGCTGGACCAGGTCAAGGGCGGACGTCATGTGGCGGGGCGCGACGGCGACGGAACGCGGATGGACTAGCTCTGGAGTAGGATCGGAGACATGTCGATTCTTGCACTTGAGGTTTTCTTCACCGCCCTGCTCGTCATCGCGGGACTGGCCATGGCCGCCTTCGCCGTGCTCGTGGTGACCGGCCTGTACAAGGGCCAGCGCTGAGGTTGAGCCCGCGTGGCCACTGAACTGCCGTTTGACCTGACCCCGGAGCTCGCACCGCTCTCCTGGCTCATCGGCGCCTGGGAGGGGCAGGGGCGTCTCGGTTCCGGCGAGGAGGGGTCCGAGGTCTTCTACCAGCGGGTCGACTTCACCGACCACCGCCTGCCGTTCATCGAGTACCGCGCCGAGTCCTGGCTCTGCGAGCCGGACGGCACCCTGTTGCGGCCGTTGACCGTGGAGAACGGCTTCTGGGCGCTGGACCGGGACCGACGGGACGGTGACCCGGGCCCGGGCATGCAGCCCGCTGACGTGGTGCCCGTGCTCCGCTCCGCCGATGACGTGGAGACCTTCCGCCGGGAGGACGGCTCCTTCCCGATCACCGCGCAGATCTCCCACCCCGGATCCCTGACCGAGTTGTACTACGGCGTCATCAAGGGCCCCCAGCTCCAGCTGAAGACCGATTCCGTCCTGCGCGGCTCGGCCGCCGGACCGTACGAGGGCGGGACGCGGATCATGGGCCTGGTCAACGGCCAGATGTTCTGGCGCTGGGACGCCACCCACACCTCCGAGGCCGGCGAGGAGCCGCATGCCTCGGCCATCCTCGACCGGATGCCGGATCCCACGCAGGGACGGCTGGCACCCGGGAAACCCCGAATGGAGTCCTGAGACCCATGCTGAACCTCCCCGGGGCGGTGGCCGGGAACGGTCCAGACGCCCCCGTGGCCGCGCACTATGGCCAGCCGAACGCCGAGCAGCGGGCGCTGGCGGAGGGCACCGCGGTGGTGGACCTCTCGCACCGCGGCGTGGTGACGGTGACCGGCCCCGACCGGCTGACCTGGCTGAACGTGCTGACGAGCCAGAAGCTCGACCGCCTGGCACCCGGGACGTCGAGCGAGACCCTGTTCCTGGACATCCAGGGCCGGATCGAGTTCGACTGCCACCTCGTGGACGACGGGGAGACCACCTGGCTCACCGTGGAGCCGGGGGAGAACGCCGGGCTGGCCGACTGGCTGGAGAAGATGAGGTTCGCCTCCCGCGTGGAGGTCGCCGACCGCACCGGCGAGATCGCCGTGCTGGGTTCCACCGCCGAGGTTCCCGGATGGGACGCCGGCGTGGACGGGGCGGCGGCCGTGGCGCGGTGGCAGGACCCGTGGCCGGCCATCGGCGAGGGCGGGTTCCCGTACACCGCTGACCCCGACCCCGCGCACCATCCGGCGGCCGACTGGAGTTGGAACGAGTACCTGGTGCCGTCGTCGGTGCTGGACGGCGGCCTGAAGGAGGCGCTGCCCGAAGGTTGGACGCTGGCCGGCACGATGGCCTCCGAGGCACTGCGTGTTGCCGCTCTGCGCCCCCGGCACGGCGTGGACACGGACGAGCGGACCATCCCGCATGAGATCGACCTGGTTCGTACCGCCGTGCACCTGGAGAAGGGCTGCTACAAGGGCCAGGAGACCATTGCCCGGGTCCACAACCTGGGCCGGCCGCCCCGGCGACTGACGTTCCTGCAGCTCGACGGCTCGGGCCACACCCTGCCCTCGCCCGGAGCCGATGTGGTGGTGCGGCCGGAGGCTGCCTCGGCGGACGCGGCCGAGGCCGCGACGGCCCGCCCCGTCGGCACCCTCACCTCCGTGGCCCTGCACCACGAGATGGGCCCCATCGCGCTGGCCATGCTCAAGCGCAACACCGACCCCGAGGCCGAGCTCCTGGTGCGCGGCGGATCGGCCGATGACGGCTGGACCTTCACGGCAGCGACCCAGGAGACCGTGGTCTCCCCTCAGGCCGGGCAGGTCGTCGGGCGTCAGACCGGCTTCCTCCGCAAGGGCGCGCGCTGACCAGGCTGAACCTGGGCCGGTATTCCTAGGCAGCCCGCGCATACTCCACCCGAGCGAGAGGAGCGCCGCGAGACCCGGGATTTCCGGAGCGAGACCGGGACCAGGCCAGGTCGATCCGCCGATGCCGGGGTCTTGGCCCGAGGTGCGGTGCCCGTCTGACCTGGTCTGCCGGGCTGGGCTTGCCGGCCGAGTTGGATGGGGCTGTCGGTCTGTACTGTCCTGCCGGGTTTCCTGTCGTCCTGCCTGATGTGGGCGGGGGCGGTTTCGCCGTCACCCGCACCGTGACGGGTGCGGTGTCTGTGGTGCAGGGCGCGCTTCGCTGGTCGGGCTCACCTTCTCTCGCACCTTCTCTCGGACTTTCTCCCGGACGTTCCCGGGCACGCCCCTGCGCGTTTCCCTCGACCATCCCACTCCGGGGCTCGGCGGCGTGAGGGGTCACTCTGGGGTCGGCAGTGGCCGGGGCTACTGGTGCGCGGGGTGGGGTGAGGGGTCGGGGGTGGCTGGTGTAGTGGTGGCCGGTGGGGGTGGTGATGTCGAGGTGGTGCGGGGTGGTCCGATGGGTCCAGCCGGGGTGTTCTTTGGTGTAGTTGCAGCGTTCGCAGAGGCCGGAGCCGTTGGCGTAGCTGGTGGGTCCGCCGTCCCGGTAGGGGGTGGCGTGGTCGATGTGGCGGATGGGTGCTCCGCAGTAGGGGGTGCGGCAGAGGTTGTCCCGGATCATGATCATCTGGCGTAGCTTCCGGGGGAACTCCCGACGCTGGGAATCCATCGCGACCAGGTGTCCGGTCTCCGGGGAGGTGTAGAGCCGACGCAGGAACACCCGGGCCCCAGCGGCCTCAGCGTCCTCGGGTGCCTCGGGATCCTCAGTGTCCTGGGGTGCCTCGGGATGCTGGGGGTCGGGGGTGAGGAGTTTCCGGGCGGTGGTGGCGGGGAGGGGGCCGTGTCCGGGGATCCAGGCGGGTTCGTGGTCACCTGCGAGCAGGGTGGTGTCGGTCATGATGAGGTGGATCTCCACGGGGGAGGAGTCCTGGGTGGTGCGGCCGGTGAGGCGTTCGACGAGGACGTCGGAGAGGACCTGCTTCGGGCTGCGTCCTTCGGCTTCGCCGAGGGCCAGGGTGGTGGCTGCTTGGTCGGTGAGGGCGTGGTAGCAGGCTGCTGCCTCGAAGGCGGGCAGCAGGGCGGTGAGGTAGGCCATGCCGTGGTCGGTGGGCTTGAGGTGGACGTGCCGGTCGGTGACGGCCTCGTCGTATCGTTCCGCGGCGGTGTGGGGGTCCTGCCGGTGGGCTTCGGCCTGGGTGTGGTGGGTGAGGTCGCGCAGGCTGAGGCCGGGGAGTCGGTCGGCCAGGGTGGTGTCGACGCGGTGGCGGGCGGGGGCGGGGAGCCAGTGGGTGTGGCGTTCGAGGGTGGCGGCGTGTTCTTCGGTGATCTGGCCGGTCTGGAGGGCGGTGAGGGTGTTCGGGAGGTGTTGGGTGAGGTTCAGGGCTTGGCGGAGGTGGGTGCTGCCGCGGTGGGGGTTCTGGCGGCGGGCCAGGCCGATCTCGGTGCCCAGGCCGCGTCCGCGGCGGGAGGCGGGGATGCCGCGGGCGGCTTCATCCAGGACCCGGTGGGCGTGGAGGGCTGCGGTTTCGCGGGCTTGGACTGCGGCGCAGGCGGCTTTGAGGTCCTCCAGGGCACGGATGCGGTGGATGGCCTCGGCCTCGCGGGTGACGGCGGCCAGTTCCTCCTGGCTCGGCCCGAACGGGCCGGCGGGCGTGCTCGCAGAAGCGGCGGCAGCAGTGGCGGTGCTGGTGGATGCGAGCGCGGCGGCAGAGGCGGCCGGGACCATGCCGGTCAGGCACTCGCGTAGGGCGATGATGGCCTGGGCATCCCACAACGCCGGAACGGCAGGGACTGTGGAGCTCTCGGGGTCGCCGGGCGCGGTTTCGTGCAAGGGGGTGACCCCGGGAGCACGATCCGCGTCTTCGAACATGTGTACTACTCTACCGACCGGCGAGGACACCGTAAAGGGCCGAACGCCCCTCTGTGGAAACCAAGCTGTGGAAACCTACTGGTCGCGCGCGGACAGCACGCAGAACTCGTTCCCGTCGGGATCGGCGAGGACGGTCCAGGTGGCCTCCGCCGGCTCGCCGACGTCGATGATCCTGGCCCCGAGGTCCACCAGCCGCTGGATCTCGGCGTCCCGGTCGTCCGAGGAGTGCGGGGCGAAGTCCCAGTGCAGTCGGTTCTTCCCGGACTTCCCGTGCTCGACCGGCACGAAGACCATGCCGGGCGGGACACGGTGGAAGGGCAGGGAGCCGGAGAACTCCGCAGCCCACGGCGGGACCAGGACCACCTCAAGATCGGAGGCGTAGGCGGCCTCCCAGCCGAGGGCCTCGCCCCACCAGCGGGCCAAGGCGCGGTGATCGGTGGACTCCACCACGGTCGAATACCATCTGAGCGCCATGGCTCAGGGTAGGCAGGAGCACGACCGCTTGCACAGGCCTACTGGTTGAACAGGCCTACTGGTTGAACAGCATCGTCGTCTGCGAACCGGCCAGCTCGAAGCCGAGCGACGCCGCCACCCGCTGGGCGCCGGTGTTGCCCAGGGCGGCCCGCCACTGGGGGATCAGGCCTTCCGTGAAGGCCTCCTCCATCGCGATGGCCCCGGCATAGGCGCCCAGGCCCATGCGCCGGACGTCCGGCCGGACCAGGACGCCCACGTGGCCGATCAGCCCCTGCCACTCCTCGTACCCGGCACCTGCCACCGGCCGACCGGTCGGGGTGCCCGCGCCGTCGTCGGGAATGAGGGTGAAGGTGGAGTCCACGCCGGACAGTCCCACCTCGGTGACGTCATCCGCGGGGCACTGGGCCTCCAGCTCCCGGGCGTCCGCGTCCTCGTAGGACACCGCCACGGTGGAGGACCGGTCGAGGTCCGGGACGTCGTCGGCGTAGTACAGCACCCACTCGCCGAGGGAACGCGCGGCATGCCCCGTGCCGAGGCGGATCATGGTCGATTCCAGGGCCAGCACCTCGTCGTCCACGTCCCGCGCGGCGTCCAGCAGCCAGCGGGGCCCGTACAGCACAGAGGTACCGTACAGCCGGACGAAGGTGGCGATCTGGTCGTCCTCGTCGGGACGGTCACCGGCGGCGGCATCGGTGGCCACCTCGAGCCGGCGGCCACCGGCCGAGGCCAGCGCCTCGTCGTCGAGCCCCAGGATGCGGGACCAGGCCAGCTCGATGATCTGGCGGGTGTGGGCGTTGACGGGCATGGCCTCCACGCTACTCGCCTGCCCCGCTACCGCCCGAACAGCACCTTGGCCTCGTCGTAGCGGTGCGCCGGGACCTCCTTGAGGCCGTCCAGCGCCGCGGCCAGGTCCACCTGGACGATCTCCGTGCCGTCGAGGGCGACCATCTGCCCGAACCGGCCCTGGGCCACGAGGTCGATGGCCCCCATGCCGAAGCGGGTGGCCAGTACGCGGTCGTAGCCGGTGGGGGCGCCGCCGCGCTGGATGTGGCCCAGCACGGTGCTGCGCGTCTCGATCCCGGTGGAGTCCTCGATCTGGCGCGTGACCCATTCACCGATGCCGCCCAGCCGAGGCCGCCCGGAGGCATCCGCCCCGGCCTCGGCCAGCGGATCGTCGAGGCCTTCGGGGACGAAGCCCTCGGCCACCACCACGAGGGGGGAGCGGCCGCGGTCATGGACCTGCCGGACCCAGTCGAACACCTGGTCCATGGACGTGCGCTGCTCCGGGATGAGGATGGCGTGGGCGCCGGCGGACATCCCCGAGTGCAGGGCGATCCAGCCGACGTGCCGGCCCATCACCTCCGCGACCATGCACCGGTGGTGGGACTCGCCCGTGGTGCGCAGCCGGTCCATGGCGTCCGTGGCGATCGAGACCGCGGTGTCGAAGCCGAAGGTGTAGTCCGTGGCCTTGAGGTCGTTGTCGATCGTCTTGGGGACGCCCACGAGGGGCACGCCGTCGTCGGACAACCGCTTCGCGCCGGCCAGGGTGCCCTCGCCGCCGATGGCGACCACCGCGTCCAGGCCCAGCTCGGCCATGCGGGCCTTGATGTTCTCCGGCCCCCCGCCGGGGTGGTTGTACGGGTGGGTGCGCGAGGTCCCGAGGATGGTGCCGCCCGTGCGAGCCAGGCCGCGGACCTTCTGGCGCGGCAGGTCCTCCACCTCGCCCTCGATCAGCCCCCTCCAGCCGTCCCGGATGCCGACCAGCTCGTAGTCGTAGGACTTGATCCCGTGCAGCACCGCCGACCGGATGACGGCGTTGAGGCCGGGGCAGTCCCCGCCGGAAGTGAGGAGGCCGACGCGCATGCTGGGATTCCTTTCTCGGGACTACTCGGGACTGCTCGGGACTACTCGGGGCTACTCGGGGTTACAGCGGCCGCTGGGTCCCCGGGAACACCCGCTCCAGGGGGATGGTGTTGTCCTGCCAGGGCAGCAGGATCCATGCAATCACATACGCGGCAGGACCGATGAACGGCAGGATGAAGCTGATCAGGACCACGATCCTGACCAGCGTGGGGTCCCAGCCGAACTTGGCGGCGATCCCGCCGCAGATGCCGCCGACCCAGCGGCGGGGGCCGCGGCGGAAGGGGATGCTTCTCAGGGTGCGATAGAGGGTGTCCATGGTGTTCTCCTTGGCGGGTGGTGGCTTGGCGGGTGGTGGCTCAGCGGGTTCGACTACGGGCGGCACCGGCGATGCCGCCGGCCAGCAGGGCCACGCCGCCGACCACGGCGAGCCCGATCATCACCAGCACCGGGTCCACGTTCCAGTCAAGCACGGTGACGGACAGGGACCATAGGGCCACCAGCAGGG
This sequence comes from Citricoccus sp. I39-566, assembly GCF_031432995.1. Lineage (GTDB taxonomy): Bacteria > Actinomycetota > Actinomycetes > Actinomycetales > Micrococcaceae > Citricoccus > Citricoccus nitrophenolicus_A. The sequence goes on along the minus strand of NZ_CP133842.1, from coordinate 3,354,686 downwards.
CGATCACGCCCCACACCAGGGTGCCGGTGCGCAGGCCGGGCTTCTCCGGCGAGTCGAGGGATGGATGGGGCCCGACGTCGGCCGGCCCGTCGGCCTCAGCGCTGCGGTGGGCCGTGTGGTCGGCCGTGTGGTCGGCACCGTAGTGCCGGTCGTACACGGTGCCGCGGGTGATCTCCTCCTCGAGGGCGTCGGCCTCGGGATCGGGCTGGTTCTGGGGGTTGTGGCTGGTCATGTCATTCACTCCTGGGTGGTGCTGGTGTCAGCGCTGGTATCAGTGCTGGTGTCGGCGCTGGTGGAGGGCTCGGCGCTGACGTTCAGCGTCGAGAAGGACAGGTCGGCGTTGACGATCACCCGCTCGTCACCGGGGGCGTCCACCACTTGGATGCGGCCGGCGTCGTCGGTGCCGAGGTTCGGTCCGCCCACGGAGCTGAACGAGTTGTCCACCTCGAGATAGACGTCCACGTCATCCGGAACGATCAGGTCCACGGTGGAGAAGCTGAGGTTCATCTCCACGGGGTCCACCGTGGCGGCGCCGCTGCCCTCGAGGCCGCTGAGGTTGACGGTGGCCTCACCGAAGCTCAGCTCGTAGCCGTCCGCGGGGTTGCCGGACAGCACGCCCCCGTTCCAGTCGCCGCGCTCGGACCAGGGGCCCCACGGGCCCGTCATGCCGTCGCTGAACGCGGCGCCGCCCGTCGCGCCGATCACCGGCAGGGCGAGGATGGCCGTGGTCACGGTCAGCCCGCCGCCGCCGCGGCCGGAGATCGCCCCGATGATGAGGCCGATCGAGAGCACCGCGAGCGTGGTGGCCAGGGAGGCGGCCCAGATGACGGGCCACGAGGCCGTGAAGACGTCCAGGTAGCGCAGCAGGGACACCGCGGCGCCGGCCAGCACCGCGAGCCCGACGACGGCCAGCTGGGTCGAGCCCGGCAGCGAGGGTGGGGTGCGGTTCACCGGCGGCGCCGGCTGGTGCGGGGGACGGTAGGAGGATTGAGAGGAGGGCTGGTACGGGGGCTGGTACGGGGGATGTGAGGCAGCGGCGGACATGGGCTCGGGTCCTTCCGGGAGGGGGATGGTGGGTGCGGTCTCTGAGGGGGTCGAGTACCACCCGGTGTCCGAGGGCGCCAGGTAGACGGGTTCGGGAGGGGCCTCGGGGGCGCCCGGGACAGCGGTGGCCCCGGCGGCACCGGCAGTCTCGGCGTGGCCGGGGGCCTCCAGCGCCTCCGGCGGACCCTGGCGGCCCTTGGAGACCACCAGCCACACGAAGAAGCCGATGATCGCGAGCCCCACGACGCTGCCGAAGTTCCAGAAGCTCTCACCGCGGCCGATCTGGCCGGGGACGCTGAACAGGTTGCCGACGCCCAGCACGGAGACGATCAGCGCGCCGGTGGTGCCGGAGCTCCAGCGCCCGCGGGCGGCCTCCCGGGCGTGGATCCGGCCGTCGGGCTCGGGCAGGAACATCCAGGCGGCCCCGTAGAGCAGGACGGTCAGCCCGGCCGTCAGCAGGGTCAGGACCACGAACAGGGCGCGGCCCAGGGTGCGGTCCATGCCGAGGCGATCGGCGGCCCCGGCCACCACGCCGCCGATCCAGCGGTTCGGGGAGCGCACGGTGCGCAGCGATTCGATCCAGGGGTAGAAGCCGCCGGTGTGGGCATCGTTCTCGTTCATGCTTCCATCGTTGCCTGCCCGGGGACGCCGCGGTATCCGGATGACCCCGGATCCGACCCGGAGAACCCCCGGAGCGGTGCCCGCGGGGGCGCCCGGAGGGGCAGTCGTCAGGCAGGATGGAGCCATGACCGCAGTGTCCGAGCCCCTCCTGACCCGTTCCCGGGAGCACCGCGCCATCGCCGGCGTCTGTGCCGGGCTGGCCCGTCACCTCGGGCTGCCCCTGGGCTGGGTGCGTCTCGGGGTGGTGGCCCTGTCCCTGCTCAGCGGGGTCGGCGTGGTCTTCTACGCGTGGCTGTGGATCTTCGTCCCGGACGAGGGGGAGGCCGTGGTCGGCGCCGCCGAGCCCGTGCGCGGGGCCGCCGAACAGGTCCGGCCCTGGAAGCTGGCCAACCTGCCGGAGTCCCTGGGTCGGGGCTGGCAGGTCGTCCTCGGGCTCGTGCTCCTCGTGCTGGCCGCCGCCCTGACCCTGCAGGTGGTGGCCGGCGTCCGGCTGAACTGGGGCATGCTCGGTCCGGCCGCCGTCGTCCTGCTCGGCGTGGCGCTGGTCTGGCTGCAGTTCGACACCCTGCGCGGTGGCGCCCTCGAGCACGGCACCCGCCGCGTCACCTCCCTCGTGCTCGGCCTGCTCCTGGTCATGGTCGGCATCCTGGCGCTCGCCGCCGGGTACGTCGGCACGCAGGACCTGTGGCTGGGGCTCGTGGTCGCGCTGGTGATCCTGGCCGGGGTGGCGCTCGTGGCCGCCCCGTGGGTGCTGAAGCTCTGGCGGGACGCCGCCGCGAAGTCCTCCGCGCTCGCGGTCCAGACCGAGCGGGCCGAGATCGCCGCCCACCTGCACGACTCCGTGCTGCAGACCCTCGCCCTGATCCAGCGCAACGCGGGCGACTCCGCCGTGGTCGCCCGGCTCGCCCGCGCCCAGGAACGCGACCTGCGCCAATACCTCTACGCCGATCCCACCCGCCCGGAGGGCAACCTGACGGACCGGCTGCAGGACCTGGCGGCGGCGATCGAGGACAACCACGGCCAGCCCATCGAGGTCGTCACGGTCGGCACCGCCACCGGCGGCTGGCTGGACCCGCTGCTGCAGGCCTCCCGTGAGGCCATGCTCAACGCCGTGCGCCACGCCGGGCACGGAGGTCCCGTGCGCGTCTACGCGGAGGCCGGCCCGGCCGCCGTCGAGGTCTTCGTCAAGGACCGGGGCGCGGGATTCGACCTGGGAGCCATCCCGCGGGACCGCCTCGGCATCCGCGAGTCCGTGATCGGCCGGATGGAGCGCGCCGGCGGGACGGCCACCATCGCCACCGGCGACGACGGCACCGAAGTCCGCCTGCACCTGCCGGTCCCGGAGGCGCATCAGAGCACGAAGGAAGGACCCACCGCATGATCCCCCAGCCAGTCCGCCCCGTCCGCGTCGTCATCGTGGACGACCACGCCATCTTCCGGACCGGGCTGAAGGCGGACCTGGACCCGGCCGCCGTCGAGGTGGTGGGCGAGGCCGGGGACGTGGACTCCGCAGTCCGCACCATCCACGCCACGGAGCCGGACGTGGTGCTGCTGGACGTGCACCTGCCCGGCGGCCGCGGCGGCGGTGGGGCCGAGGTCGCCGCGTCCTGCCAGGCCCTGGCCCCGGAGGTGCGGTTCCTGGCGATCTCCGTCTCGGACTCCGCCGAGGACGTGGTGGCGGTGATCCGCGCCGGGGCCCGCGGCTACGTCACCAAGACCATCTCCGGGGCGGAGGTCTCGGACGCCGTGCGCCGGGTGGCCGGCGGGGACGCCGTGTTCTCGCCCCGGCTGGCCGGCTTCGTGCTGGACGCCTTCGGCACCGCGGACGTGGCCGTGCGGGACGAGGAGCTGGACCTGCTCTCCGCCCGGGAGCTCGAGGTCATGCGGCTGATTGCCCGCGGCTACACCTACCGGGAGGCCGCCAAGGACCTGTTCATCTCCGTGCGGACCATCGAGACCCACGTGTCCAACGTGCTGCGCAAGCTCCAGCTCTCCAACCGCCACGAGCTCACGCGCTGGGCGGGGGAGCGGGGATTGTTGTGATCACGTCCGCCAGCGCACGCAGGTCCGCGGCCTGGTGGGACACCAGCACCGTGGTGCGGCCGGTGAGCACCTCGGCCAGCAGCTCGCGGATCTGCGGCACCGCCTGAGCGTCGAGGGCGGCCAGCGGCTCGTCCAGCAGCACCAGGTCCGGCTCCGAGGCCAGGACCCGCGCGATCGCGGTGCGCTGCGCCTGACCGCCCGAGAGCTGGTGCGGCCGGCGCCCGGCCAGGTGCCCCACCCCCAGGCGGTCGAGCCAGTTCCGGGCCACCTCGCGGCGCTGCGCGCGGGACACGACGCCGGCCCGGCGCAGTCCGAAGGCGACGTTCGCCTCGGCCGTGAGGTGCGGGAAGAGCAGGGGGTCCTGCGTCAGGTAGCCGACGTTCCGCCGTCGTGCCGGGATCCAGGTGTGCTCATCGAACAGCGCCCGCTCCCCGAGCCGGGCGTGGCCGGACTCCGGGCGCAGCCAGCCGGCCACGGCGGAGAGCACCGTGGACTTGCCGGCGCCGTTGGCCCCGCTCAGGGCGAGGGTCTGGCCTGGCTCGACCGTGAGGGCGACGTCCACCCCGCGCTCGGGGACGACCACGTGGCAGTCCAGCCTCACGGCCCGGACACCCCCGGCCGGTCCCGGCGCCCGTAGGCCACCGTGATGACCACGAGCGCGACCACCACGAGCACGAGCGAGAGTGCGACGGCGGCGTCCGGGTCGGTCTCCCGCTCCAGGTAGACCTGCAGGGGCAGGGTGCGCGTGGTGCCCTGCAGGGAGCCGGCGAAGGTGATGGTGGCGCCGAACTCGCCCAGGGCGCGCGCGAAGGTCAGCACCAGCCCGGAGGCCAGTCCGGGGACGAGCAGCGGCAGGGTCACCGTGCAGAAGGTGCGCAGCGGCGAGGCGCCGAGGGACAGTGCGGTGCGCTCGTGGGCCTCTCCGCGGGTCAGCAGCGCACCCTCCAGGGCCACGACGAGGAACGGCAGGGAGACGAACACCTGGGCCACGACCACGGCGGCGGAGGTGAAGGCGATCTCGATCCCGAGCACGTGCAGGTGCTCGCCGATCAGCCCGCGCCGGCCGAAGGCCTCCGTGAGGGCGATGCCGCCGACCACGGGCGGGACCACGAGCGGCAGCAGCACGAGCGCCCGGGCCAGGGTGCGGCCCGGGAACCGGAGCCGGGTGAGCACCAGGGCCAGCGGGGTCCCGAGCAGCAGGCAGATCGCGGTGGCCGTCAGGGCCGTGCGCAGGGAGAGCCCGAGGGCGTCGAGGGCGCTCGAGGAGGTCAGCAGCTCCGGCAGCCGGGCCAGGTCCACCCCGGCCACGAGCGCCGCGAACGGCACGAGGATGGCGACCCCGCCGAGCAGGCCCACCGCGATCAGGGCCGCGGGGGGCCGGACCCGGACGGTGCGGTCGGGGATGGCTCTACTGCGCACGGCCGAAGCCATAGCCCTCCACCAGCGACTGGCCGTCCTCGGAGAGCACGTAGTCCACGAAGGCCTGGGCCAGCTCCCGCTGCCCGGGTCCGTTGTCCTCGGCGCCCCGCAGCACCGTGATGGGGTAGGAGTTCACCGCCGCCCCGGCCTGCTCCAGCTCGATGGTGTGGACCGCGTCCCCCGCGCCCCTGGCGTCCGTGACATAGACCAGGCCCGCGTCCGCCTCGCCGGAGCTGACCTTGCCCAGCACGTCGGTGACCTGGGACTCCTCGCTGACCGGGGACAGTTCCACGCCGGCGTCCTCGGCCACCGTCTGCGTGGCGTCACCGCAGGGGACCCGGGGGGCGCAGACCACGAGCCGCACCCCCTCGGCGGCGGCGTCCGCGAGCGACTCGAGGCCCGCGGGGTTGTCCGGCGGCGTGACGAGCGTCAGCACGTTGGTGGCGAAGGGAACGGGGTTGATCGCCTCCTCCGCGGCCCGGTCCATGGTGGCCTCGTTCGCGGAGGCGAAGACGTCCGCGGGGGCCCCGACCAGGATCTGCTCCACGAGGGCGGAGGAGCCGGCCATGTTGTACTGCACCTCGACCCCGGGGTGCTCCGCCTCGAAGCCGTCGGCGAGCTCCTCGAAGGCGTCGCCCAGGGAGGCCGCCGCGAACACCGTCAGGGTGGTGTCCCCAGCGTGGTCCCCCGTGGCGCCGGCGCTGGCTGGATCCTCGCCGCCGCAGGCGGTGAGGCCCAGGGCCGCGGTGGACAGGGAAGCCAACAGCAGGACGCTCCGGGACGAGGTCCTCACGGGCCGACCTCCCGATTGACGATGACCGTGGTCGCCTTGACCACGGCGGTGGCCGGCATGCCCGGTTCCAGGCCCAACTCGCGCGCGGCCTCGGAGCTCATGAGGGACACCACCCGGAACGGGCCGCACTGCAGCTCCACCTGCGCCATGACGGTGTCCATGACCACGTTCGTCACGAGCCCGGAGAAGCTGTTGCGGGCCGAGGAGGGGACACCGTCGGGGGCATCGCCCGGGTGCTCCGAGGCCTCCCTCGCCAGGGCCGCCACCTGAACCCCGTCCACGGCGGCCCGGCCGGAGCCGTCCGTGTGCCCGGCGAGCCGGCCGGCGGTTACCCAGCGGCGCACGGTGTCGTCGCTGACGCCGAGGTAGCGGGCAGCCTCGGCAACGCGCAGAAGAGTCATGAGGGCGACCTTAGCGCACGCAGATGCGGATCAGAAGAGTCCTCTGAGTCGCATCTGCGGGCCCTGTTCACTTTGAGGGCAATCCCGACCGGTGGGGATTGCCCTCAAAACGAGGGACGCGGGGGGGGGGGGGGGGGGGGGGGCGCGGGAGGTCAGCGGGAGAGCAGGGCGCGGATGCGCTCCACGCCCTCGGCCAGGTCGTCGTCGCCCAGGGCGTAGGACAGGCGCAGGAATCCCGAGGGGCCGAAGGCCTCGCCCGGCACGACGGCGACCTCGGCCTCCTCGAGGATGTGGCCGGCCAGCTCGGCCGAGGTCCGGTGCTCGCCACCCAGCGCACCGCGGACGTCCACGTACGCGTAGAAGGCCCCGGCCGGCGTCGGGCAGGAGAATCCGGGCACCGCGTTGAGGCCGGCGACCATGGCCTTCCGGCGGCGGTCGAAGGCGGTCTTCATCTCATCCACGGCGTCCAGCGGCCCGGAGACCGCGGCCATCGCCGCCCGCTGGGAGACGTTGGCGACGTTCGAGGTGGCGTGCGACTGCAGGTTGGTGGCGGCCTTGATGATGTCCACGGGGCCCGCCATCCAGCCCACGCGCCAGCCCGTCATGGCGTAGGTCTTGGCCACGCCGTTGAGGATGATCACCTGGTCGGCCAGCTCCGGCACGGCCGTGGCGATCGAGGTGAAGGGCACCCCGTCATAGGTCAGGTGCTCGTAGATCTCGTCGGTGACCACCCAGAGGCCGCGGTCGTGGGCCCAGCGGCCGATCGCCGCGGTCTCCTCCGGGGTGTACACGGCGCCGGTCGGATTGGACGGCGAGACGAAGGAGAGGACCTTGGTGCGGTCCGTCACCGCCGCGTCGAGCTGCTCGATCGTGACCTTGTAGCCGTTCTCCGGACCCGCGAAGACGTCCACCGGGACGCCGCCGGCCAGCCGGATCGACTCGGGGTAGGTGGTCCAATACGGGGTGGGGACGATGACCTCGTCGCCCGGGTCCAGCAGGGCGGCGAAGGTGTTGTAGACCGCCTGCTTGCCGCCGTTGGTCACCAGGACCTGCTGCGACTCGATCTCGAGGCCCGAATCCCGCAGGGTCTTCTCGGCGATCGCCTGGCGCAGCTCCGGCAGCCCGGCCGCGGGGGAGTAGCGGTGGTTCTGGGGGTCCCGAGCGGCCTGGACCGCGGCCTCGACGATGTAGTCCGGGGTGGGGAAGTCGGGCTCACCGGCGCCGAAGCCGATCACCGGACGCCCGGCGGCCTTGAGCGCCTTCGCCTTCGCGTCGACGGCGAGGGTGGCGGACTCGGCGATCGCGCCGATGCGCTGCGAGACTCGGCTGCGGGGCTGGGGTGACATGAGTTTCCTTCCGGCGGGCGGATTCCGGGCGTCGATGGGGTCCAGCCTAGTGCCGGTTCGACTCAGTGCCGGTGATGGCGTAAAGTTGATCCCCGGTGTTGAAAAGCATCAGGCTGGGCCGTGCCATGGCATGTCATGGTGAAGGCCTCTGAGGGTAGTGGCGCAATTGGTAGCGCAGCGGTCTCCAAAACCGCAGGTTGCAGGTTCGAGTCCTGTCTACCCTGCGCAGGGCGGTCCCGGTGATCCGGGGTCGCTCGGCAGGACAGTTTCAGTGTCGACCAAGCAAGTGAGGCCACGTGACCGAGGCAGCTGCGAACAGCACGGGGGATCAGACCCCCGAGTCGCCGCGGAAGCGAGGCTTCTTCGGCCGCATCGCTCTGTTCCTGCGCCAGGTGGTGGACGAGCTCAAGAAGGTCGTCACCCCCACCCGCGAGGAGCTGGTGAAGCTCACGGGCGTCGTGCTCGTCTTCGTGATCTTCATGATCTTGCTGGTCACCTTGCTGGACTTCTTGTTCGGTTCGGGCGCCTCCTTCGTCTTCGGCGACGGCAGCGTCTGATCCGCAGGCGGGTCTGCGCAGGGGGCGCACCACACCCGTCCCGCCGGAGGAGATGCCCTGCCGGAAGTACGTTGAACGCGTGAAGAAAGCAGGAACCAGTGTCCGAGCAGGAACTCGAACCGCAGGCCGACTCCCTCGCCGAGGCCGATGCCCTCGAGGAGGAGCAGTCCCAGCCGTCGCAGGACCCTCAGACCGCTGAGGACGCCGCCGTGGCCGGCGAGCCCGTGGAGCAGTCCACAGAGGCGGACCCCGAGGGCGAGACCCGGGAGGTCTCCGCTGAGGACGCTGCCGACTCCGCCGACGCCCAGGGCGAGATGACCCTGCAGGAGGCCGACCTGGCCGTGAGCGGCGACGAGTCCGCCGACCGGCCCGACGCCGCCCTGGTGGGCGAGGACTCCCTGGACGTGGAGCCGGTCGAGGCGGAGGCCGAAGCCGACGCCGAACCCGAGGTGGATCCCGCCGAGGAGCTCCGCACCCGGCTGCGCCGCCAGCCCGGTGACTGGTACGTCATCCACACGTACGCGGGCTACGAGAAGCGTGTGAAGACCAACCTCGAGACGCGGATCCAGACCCAGGAGATGGAGGACTACATCTATGAGATCGAAGTCCCCATGGAAGAGGTCGTGGAGATCCGCAACACCACGCGCAAGCTCGTCAACCGGGTGCGCATCCCCGGCTACGTGCTCGTGCGGATGGACCTGACCGACGCCTCGTGGGGCGTGGTCCGCCACACCCCGGGCGTGACCGGCTTCGTGGGCAACGCGCACGATCCGTTCCCGCTGTCCCTGGACGAGGTGCACTCCATGCTGGCCCCCTCGGTCCTGCAGGAGGCGACCAAGGCCGCCGAGGCCGAGGGCCGTCCGGCCCCGTCCGGATCCGAGTCCAACGCCCCGGCGATCGAGGTCGACTTCGAGGTCGGCGAGTCGGTCACCGTCAACGACGGCCCGTTCGAGACGCTGCCGGCCACCATCTCCGAGGTCAAGGTGGAATCCCAGCAGCTCGTGGTCCTCGTGACCATCTTCGAGCGCGAGACCCCGGTCACCCTGTCCTTCAACCAGGTCACCAAGATCCGGTAGAGGACCCACAGCCTTCGCCGCCGCACGGTTGCTTTGCCGTGCGGAGGGCGGACCGGTCACCGCGCCACGGTGGCCACCCGCTCCGGATCACACTCCTGTGCTCCGGGGAACACGCAAGAAGTCACAGAAGAAGGACCCGATAATGGCCCCCAAGAAGAAGGTCGCAGGCCTGATCAAGCTGCAGATCCAGGCAGGAGCTGCCAACCCGGCCCCGCCGATCGGCCCTGCGCTCGGTCAGCACGGCGTGAACATCATGGAGTTCTGCAAGGCGTACAACGCCGCCACGGAATCCCAGCGCGGCAACGTCGTCCCGGTCGAGATCACCGTGTACGAGGACCGTTCGTTCACGTTCGTCACCAAGACCCCGCCGGCCGCCGAGCTCATCAAGAAGGCCGCCAAGGTCTCCAAGGGCTCCTCCACCCCGCACACGGACAAGGTCGGCAAGCTGACCAGCGCCCAGTGCGAGGAGATCGCCCAGACCAAGATGGAAGACCTCAACGCCAACGATCTCGCGGCCGCTGCCAAGATCATCGCCGGCACCGCCCGCTCCATGGGCATCACCGTCGAAGGCTGACGGAAACACCCCTTTTCAGCACCACAGCTCATTCCAGTGGCAGGGTCGCGCGCGACCCGCAGACCACGACTGCATAAGGAGAACACGCAGATGGCACAGCGCAGCAAAGCATACAAGGCGGCTCAGGAGAAGATCGGCGAGGCTGTCTACGGCCCCGTCGAGGCCATCGCCCTGGCCAAGGACACCAACCCGTCGAAGTCGGACGCCACCGTGGAGGTCGCCTTCCGCCTGAGCGTCGACCCCCGCAAGGCCGACCAGATGGTGCGCGGCACCGTCAACCTGCCCAACGGCACCGGCAAGACCGCCCGCGTGGTCGTCTTCGCCACCGGTGACAAGGCCGCCGCCGCCGAGGCCGCGGGCGCCGACTTCGTCGGTTCCGATGACCTGATCGCCAAGGTCCAGGGCGGCTGGACCGACTTCGACGCCGCCGTGGCGTCCCCGGACATGATGGGCAAGGTCGGCCGCCTCGGCAAGATCCTCGGCCCCCGCAACCTCATGCCGAACCCGAAGACCGGCACGGTGACCCCGGACGTGGCCAAGGCCGTCACGGACATCAAGGGTGGCAAGATCGACTTCCGCGTCGACAAGCACGCCAACCTGCACTTCATCATCGGCAAGACCAGCTTCGAGGCCGAGAAGCTGGCCGAGAACTACGCCGCCGCCCTGGAGGAGGTGCTGCGCCTGAAGCCGTCCGCGTCCAAGGGCCGGTACATCTCCAAGGCCACCATCTCCACGACCTTCGGCCCCGGCATCAAGGTGGACCCGAACGTGGTGAAGATCGAGGCTGCTGCCGACGCCCAGGCCTGACCTGAGCTCTCGGGCGTTTCAGCCCGGCACGCCGACCCGAGGCCGGAACCCGCGAGTGATCGCGGGTTCCGGCCTCGGGCGTTGACGGAGGGGTGATGGCAGCGGGGGTTTAATGGAGGGCATGAGAACCGCATGGCTCCAGCTGCCTGACGCCCTCGACCAGGCCCGGCTACCGATGCCCCCGGCCACGGCCGACTTCCTGCAGGTGGCGCAGCTGGGCAACCTGGTGACCTCCCTGTTCTGGGGCACCAACGACTTCTACGTCTCGCCAGAGAACCAGCTGGCCGGTGCCACGGCCCGGGCGGATGTGCGCACCCACTTCGCCGTGGCGCGTGAGGCGGACCGCGTCATCGGCTATGCCGCCCTGAGCCTGCCGTTCGAGCCCGGCGCGGAGTCCGGCCCTGAGTCCAACACCCTCCAGCCGCACACCGCCGAGGTGCGGATCGTGGTGCACCCCGACTTCCGCCGCCGCGGGGTGGGGAGCGCGCTGCTGCGGGAGGCCGAGGCCGAGGCGGCGCGCCGGGGACGGACCGTCCTGCAGTCCTGGACGGACAATGCGCTGCTGGACCCGGCCGCCGTCGGCTCCGGCCCGGTCTTCGTCACCGGCACCTCGCTGCAGACCGGCCTGACCCCGGTGGTCCAGCCGGGCAACCAGGCCACCGACCACGACGCCGGCCCGGGCGCCGTGCGCTGGCAGGCGCCGGACGCGCGGTTCGCGGCCGCCGGAGGCTACGAGCTGGCCCAGGTGGAGGTGGCCTCCGTGCTGGACCTGCGGGAGGCGGCCGGCGCGGCGCTGCGGGCCGAGTCCGGCTCCTCCGCGGGGCAGGACCACGGCTACGACGTGGTCGGCTGGGAGGGCGCCTGCCCGCCAGAGGACGCTGCCGCCCTGGCCCGGCTGCTCGGCCGGATGGCCGCCGAGGCTCCGGCCGGTGAGGTCGAGCGCGCCACCGAGGCGTGGGACGTGGCCCGGCTGCGCGCCGAGGAACGGGCGCGCGAGGAGATGGGCCTGACGGTCATCACCACGGCGGTCCGGGACCGGGCGACCGGCCGGCTCGTGGGGCATTCGGACATCGAGACGTTCGCCGACCTGCCGCAGGTGGCCTACCAGGGCAACACGCTGGTCCACCCGGAGCACCGCCGGCGCGGACTGGCCCTGCTGCTCAAGGCGGCCAACGTCTCCCGGCTGCTCCGGCTGAGGCCGGAGGCGGACCGCCTCTACACCTGGAACGCCGCCGAGAACCGGGCCATCCTGCGGGCCAACGCTGAGCTCGGCTTCGTCCCGGTGGCCACGCACCCGGCCTGGCAGAAGAGACTCTGAGTCCCGTTCAATGGGAAGGCGGCTCCCGAGGGACTGCGTCGTGGGTCACGATGGTGCGATGTCCGAGAATCACATCGCAGCAGCACGACCCATCCGGCAGGCCTCCTGGGACCGCGAGGTGGACCTGCTGGTGCTGGGGTCCGGGGCGGCGGGCCTCTCGGCGGCGCTGACGGCGGCCCAGGAGGGCCTGGACGTGCTCCTGCTGGAGAAGACCGCCTACGTCGGCGGCACCACGGCGTACTCCGCCGGCACCTGCTGGATCCCGAACAACCACTTCCAGCGGGCCGAGGGCAACACCGAGGACGCCGAGCGGGCCGAACGCTACCTGGACCGGCTGGTGGGGGAGAAGTCGGACAAGGCCCTGCGGCAGGCCTACCTGGACAACGGCCCCCGGATGCTGGCCGCCATGGCGGAGCTGGGCGTGACGTTCCGCCCCTCGCCGGCCGTGGTGGACTACCACTCCGAACTGCCGGAGACGGGCCAGACCGGGCGCGCCCTGGAGCCCGAGCCCTTCGACGGCCGCCTGCTCGGGAGGTCCCACTTCCGCCATGTCCGGCCGCCGGTGCCCGAGTTCGCCCTGATGGGCGGCACCCTGATGCTCCGCCGTGCCGAGGTGACCACGCTGCTGGGGTTGTTCTCCCGGGACGCCGGCAAGACCGTCAAGGCCGGGGCCACGGCGCTGGGACTCGGGATGCGCTGGGCCCTGGACAGGGTCCGGAACCCTCGCGGCACGCGGCTGGTGATGGGCAATGCCCTGACGGCCCGGATGTACCACGGGCTGCTCCAGCGTTGCGGCGAGGTGTGGCGCAACGCGTACACCTCCGAGCTGGTGCGCGAGGGCGCCCGGGTGACGGGCGCCGTGGTGGGCCACGGTGGCCGTCAGCTGCGCATCCGGGCCCGGCGCGGCGTGGTGCTCGCCGCCGGTGGATTCCCCCAGAGCCCCGAGCTGCGCGAGAGGTTCCTGCCGGAGCCCACTGCCCAGTTCTCCCGGGCCGGGGAGGGCTCCACCGGAGACACCCTGCGGCTGAGCGAGGCCGTGGGCGGTTCCGCTGGGAACGACAACGGCGAGAACGCGCTGTGGTTCCCCTCCTCGATCGGCACCCGGTCGGACGGCTCCACCGTGGTGTTCCCGCACATCTGGGACCGGGCGAAGCCGGGGCTGATCGCCGTGAACGCCGCCGGGCGGCGGTTCACGGACGAGTCGCAGTCCTATCACCGCTTCGTGCGGGCCATGTACGCCTCCCACCAGACGGTGCCGACCGTCCCGGCCTGGCTGGTGGTGGACTCACGGGCGCTGGCGGCCTACGGCCTGGGCATGATCACCATGCCGCACCTGCCCGCCCGGATGCTGCAGAAGTACATCGACGACGGCTACCTGCACCGCGGTGCCACCCTGCGGGAGCTCGCCGGGCAGATCGGCGTGGACGCCGCCGGGCTGGAGGAGACCGTGCGCCGCTACAACGGCTTCGCCGAGGCCGGTGTGGACGAGGACTTCCACAAGGGCGAGCTGATGTTCGGCCGCGTGGCCGGGGACCCGGACCATGGACCCAACCCGAACCTCGGTCCCGTCGAGCAGGCTCCGTTCTACGCCATGGCCGTGGTGCCGACCCCGCTGGCCACCGCCTACGGGATCAGGATCAACGCCCAGGCCCAGGTGGTGGACGCCGAGGGCCAGGCCATCGAGGGGCTCTACGCGGCGGGCAATGACGCCGCCTCCGTCATGGGCAGCGAGTACCCCGGTGCCGGGGCCCAGGTCGGCTCCGGGATGACCTTCGGCTGGGTGGCCGCCCGGCACGCCGCCGGCTCGGGTGTCTCCGGTCCGGGGGCATGAGCAGAGGCCTCTCGCTGCTGCTGGCGCTGGCCGGCGGCGTGGCGATCGCGGTGCAGGCCCGGATCACCGGTGCACTGCGGGCGGAACTGGGGGATGCCACGCTGGCCGCCTCGGTGACCTTCGGCTCCGGGCTGGTGCTGATGCTGGTGGTCAACGGCCTGGTCCGGGCCAACCGCCGCGGCGTGGTGCGGCTGGTCCGCGGGGCGGTGACGGGACGGTTCCCCTGGGTCTTCGCCTTCTCCGGGCTGCTCGGCGCCTTCGCCGTCTACGGTCAGGCCGTGACCGTGGACCTCGTGGGGGTCGCCCTGTTCTCCCTGGTGTTCATCGGCGGCCAGATGCTCTCCTCCACGGTGCTGGACACCGTGGGCTGGGTGGCCTCCGGCCGCCAGCGGCTGGGCCGGCGCCGGGTGGCCGGCTTGGCGCTCGGGCTGGCGGGCGTGGGGCTGGCGATCGCGCCCCGGCTGATCGGCGGGGGAGGAGCGCCCGACGGCGGCGCGGAGCCGGCCGCGCTGGCCGCCCTCGCCCTCCCGCTGGCGCTGGTGCTGGCCGGGGGACTGCTGCAGCCGCCGCAGATGGCGATGAACGGGGTGGTCGGCGCCGCCGTGGGCCGGGTGGAGCCGCTCGTGCTGTTCAACTACCTCACCGGGACCCTGGCCCTGCTGGCGGTGGCCGCCCCGCAGATCGCCGCCGGGGGCTTCGACCGCCTGCCCCTGGGGCCGGGGGACTGGTGGTACTACACCGGTGGCCTGCTGGGCTCGGTGGTGGTCGTCGGCGGGGCGATCCTCACCCGGACGATCGGCGCGCTGCTCTTCACCCTCGGGCTGGTGGCGGGACAGTTGGCCGGCTCCCTCGTGGTGGACGCCGTGTGGCCGACCCCGGGGGCCGAGGTCACCTGGATGGTGGTCTCCGGCGCCGTGATCACCCTGCTGGCCCTCGCGCTGGCCTCGGCCACGGCGCTACGGAGTGGGCTGGTGCGGCGCGGGCTGGAGCGGCGCGGGCCGGGAGGGACCACCTGATGGCCAACTCGCCCTCCGGGGAGTCCCTGATCCAGCGGCTCGTGAGGGTCCTGCACGCCTTCGACGCCGAGCACCCGGAACTCACCGCCTCCGAACTGGCGGCCCGTGCCGGGCTGTCCACCTCCACCGCCCACCGGCTGGCCGGGGACATGGCCGAGGAGGGGCTGCTGCGGCGGACCCCGGAGGGCCGGTTCCGGATCGGGCTCGTGCTGTGGGAGCTGGGCCAGCGCAGCTCCACGTACCAGGAGTTCGGCCAGGCCGCGTTGCCGTTCATGGAGGCCGTGCACGTCACGCAGCGCCAGAACACGTCCCTGGCGATCCTGGATGAGCAGGACGGCACGGTCATCTACCTGGAGCGGCTCATCAGCCAGGACGTGCCCACGGACCTGACCAAGATCGCCGGCCGGCTGCCCGTGCTCTCCACGGCCCCCGGGCTGGCGATCCTGGCCTTCTCGCCCGCTGCCCTGCAGGAGCGGTTCCTCGTCTCGGGCTGGGACCGGTACACCCGGGACTCGGGCGTCACCGAGGGTGGGCTGCGCCGGCGGCTGGCCCAGGCGCGCACGGACGGCTACGTGCACCTGCGCGGCATCACGGTGGCCGGGTCCTCCGGGACCGCGGCGCCCGTGTTCGGTCCGGGCGGCCGGGTCCTCGGGGCCATCTCGATCGTGGCCCAGGTGGAGCAGGTGAACCTGCAGATCCAGGTCCCCGTGCTGCTCGCCGCGGCCCGCGGGCTGTCCCGCCAGATGGGCTCCCAGGGCAAATCGGGCCCGCCCGAACGGCACTGACGCAGAGCCCCCGCGTTCCCGATCAATGGGAATAGGGGCGCGGCGACGTCCCCGTTGCCCGCACGATGGAATGTCATGCCGGTCACAGGGCCGGCGCGAACGCCCACTGCAAGGAGAATCGACATGGCTGCCTATGCCGTCACCTACGCCTACGTCCCCGAGACCGAGGAGATGACCGAGACCCGCCCCTCCCACGTGGAGTTCCTCAAGGACCTGAACGAGCAGGGCACCCTGCTGGTCTCGGGCCGCCTGACCGAGGCCGATCCGCTGGGCGCCCTGCTGATCATCCAGGGTGAGTCCGTGGACGAGGTCACCGAGATCATGAACGGCGACCCCTTCCACCAGGGCGGCTTCATCGCCGAGCGGACCGTGCGCCGCTGGAACATCGCCTTCGGCTCGATCGAGGGCGCCGAGTAATCCTATGACGACGAGCACCGCCGCCGTCACCACCAGTCAGCGCACCATCGAGTACCGCAGCGTCCCCGCCCCGGTACCGGCCCCCGGCACCGCCGTGGTGCGGATGGCCTCCGTGACCCTCTGCGGCACGGACGCCCACATCTGGGATGACGACTACGCCACCGAGCTGCCGATCATCCAGGGCCACGAGGCCGCCGGCACCATCGTCGCGCTGGACTCCGCTGACGCGGCGGACTCCGCCGGTGGCTGGGCCGTGGGCGACCGGGTGGCGATCTCACCGATGTTCTACTGCGGCACCTGCCACGCCTGCTCGATCGGGCGCGTCAACGCCTGCCGCCACATGAGCGTCTACGGCTGCTACGAGGACGGCTCGCTCGTCACCGAGCAGGCCGTTCCCCTGGAGAAGCTCTACCGCGTCCCGGAGTCGCTGTCCCTGGACCTGGCCCCGCTGTCCGAACCGATCTCCATCGCCATGCAGGCCGTGAACCGCGGCCGCGCCACGGCGGGGGAGAAGGTGCTGGTCTCCGGCGCCGGGCCGATCGGCCTGCTGGCCACGGTCTACCTCAAGGACCTGGGCTGCGACGTCACGGTCTCGGACATGAACCCGGGCCGCCTCGAGCTCGCCCGGGCCATGGGCGCGGACCGCACCCTCACCGTCACTCCCGGGGATTTCCCGACGGCGGCCCAGCGGGCCGAGCTGGACGAGCTCACCCGAGGCGACGGCCCCTCCCTGGTCATCGACGCCACCGGCGCCCCGGCCTCCGTGGCCACGGGCGTGGACCTGGTGGCCACCGCGGGTCGGGTGGTCTGCGTCGGCATCTCCGATGCGGAGCTACGTCTGACCCTGCGGACCCTGCCGGTCAAGGAGATCGACCTGCTGGGTTCGCGCAACTCGCAGAACCTCAGCGGCGAGGCCCTGGACCTGCTGGACCGCCACCAGGACACCCTCTCCCGGCTGCTGACCCACCGCTTCGCGTTCGAGGACCTGGACGCCGCCTTCGCCACCCTCGTGGACCCGGCGGCCGGCGTCGGGAAGATCGCGATCGACTTCGGCGCCAGCACCAGCACCAGCACCAGCACAGGACAGGACTGACATGACACCACCCCGCCCCCTGCTCACTCCCGTGTCCGGGCTGGCCGAGCGCTACGACCTCGTGGTCATCGGCTCCGGCTGTGCCGGGATGACCGCGGCGCTGGTGGCCCGGAACGCCGGAGCCTCCGTCCTGGTCCTGGAGAAGGCGGACCGGCTGGGCGGGACCACCGCCACCGGGGGCGGGGTGATGTGGGCCCCGAACAACCACCTCATGGGCTCCCGTGACTTCACGGACAGCGATGAGGACGCCGCCGCGTACGTGCGGGCAGCGACCGCCGGGTCACTCTCCGAGCAGGAGATCTCCTGGTACGTCTCCACCGCCGCCGAGGCCGTCCGCTTCCTGGACGAGAACACCAGGGTGGACTACTCACCCCTGTTCCGTCCCGATTACCACATGGAGTGGCCGGGTGCCACGCCGGGCGGACGCGGCCTGGACCACCGTGAGTTCGACCCCTCGGTCGTGCCCGGCCTGGCCGAGGCCCTCCGTCCGCCCACCTACCTGCCGCTGATCACCATGGACGAGCGCGACCAGTTGCACGGGGCTGCCCCGGACCCGGACCTGCTCTCCGGGCGCGCGGAGCGCAAGGTCCGCACCATGGGCGGGGCGCTGGCCGGTGCCCTGGCCGCCTCGGCCTGGGAGGCCGGCGTCGTGATCGCGGCCGATGCCCCGGCCACCGGGCTGGAGAGGTTCGGCGAGCAGCCTGGCGGGGGCTGGCAGGTGACCGTGGCCGGGGAGAGGGACGTGACGGCTGCCGCCGTGGTCATCGCCTCGGGGGGCTTCGAATGGTCCCCGGAGCTGACCGGCACGCTGTTGACATTCCCGATCACGCCGATCTCCGCGCCGAGCAACACCGGGGACGGACTGAAGCTCGGGATGGCCGTGGGCGCCTCCTTCACGGAGACCACGGACGTCTGGGGCGTGCCCGTCATCACGGCCCACGGCGCGCAGTATGACGGGCGGCCCTCCGGGCGCATGGGCAACGTGGAGGCGACCCTGCCCGGCGGGATCGTGGTCAACGCCGCCGGGAGGCGTTTCGTCAACGAGGCGCTGAACTACCACGACTTCTCCCGGGTCTTCGCGAACATCGAGCCCGGCACCTCGGACTACGCCAACATCCCCGCCTACCTGGTGGTGGACTCGCGCTACGTCTCCCGGTACCCGGTGGCCGGCCATCCGGCGTTCTCCGACGCCGCGCTGGCACCTGACTGGATGGCCCGCGCGGACACCCTGGCGGGACTCGCCGAGCTCATCGGCGTGGACCCCGCCGGGCTCGAGGAGACCGTCGCCGCCTTCAACCCGGGCGCCGAGCGCGGCGAGGACCCAGCGTTCGGCCGCGGCTCCAGTGAACAGGACCGCCACCTGGGGGATCCCACGCAGGAGCCCAACCCGTGCCTGGCCCCCCTGACCCAGGCGCCCTTCTACGCCGTGCAGCTGCACCCGGGCGCCCTCGGGACCGCCGGCGGCCTGCGCGCCGACCTGGACGGCCGCGTCCTGGACTGGGACGGCGAGCCGCTGCCCGGCCTCTACGCCGCCGGCAACTGCTCCGCCACCGTCTTCCGGGACGCCTACCCCGGTGGCGGCGCCACGATCGGCTCCGCCATCACCCGGGCCTACGCCGCCGGACGGCACATCGCGGGGACGGTGCAACGGTGACGGCGGAGGCTGGACCGGCAGGAGTCCTGCGCGTCGGCATCGCCGGCGGCGGCGCGATCTTCCGCAACCACCTGGAGGCCTATCGGGCCGCGCACGAGGCGGGCCGGGACACGGGGCAGGGAGTCGAGGTGGTGGCGCTCTGCGACATCGACGCCGGGCGGGCCGCCCAGGTCGCCGCGGCGCACGGGATCGGGCACGCCTTCGGCTCGGTCACCGAGATGCTGGCCTGGCGCGGCGCGGACGGCCGCGGGATCGACGTGATCTCGGTCTGCACCCCGCACCCCACCCACGAGGCCGTGGTCACCGAGGCGGCCGCCGCCGGCGTGCACGTGCTGTGCGAGAAGCCCATCGCGATCGACCTGGCGGCCGCCGAGCGGATGGTGGCGGCCTGCCGCGAGGCCTCCGTGAGATTCGGCGTGCTGTTCCAGCGCCGGTTCTGGCCCGCCGCCCAGCGGATCCGCGCCGCGATCGACGACGGCACGCTGGGCACCCCGATCCTCGGCCACTGCTCGGTGCTGCTGCACCGCGAGCCGGAGTACTACTCCGCCACCGCCTGGCGGGGCACGTGGGCCTCGGACGGGGGAGGCGTGCTCATGACCCAGGGCATCCACTACATCGACCTGCTGCAGTGGTATCTGGGCGAGGTGGTGGAGGTCCATGGCCACACCGGCACCTTCGTGCACGGCGAGCACATCGAGGTGGAGGACTCCGCCGTGGCCACCCTGCGGTTCGCCTCCGGGGCGCTGGCCACCCTGCACGCCTCCACCGCGGTGACCCCGTCCCTCGGCGTCCAGATCCGGATCACCGGGTCCACGGGGGCCTCGGCCCAGCTGAGCGAGTTCCCCGAGGGGAGTGACGGCCGGGTGGACGTGTGGGCGGCGGGACAGCGTGTGGCGACGTCGCCGGACGGGCCGACGTGGCCGTCCGGCCTGGAGCCCAACGTGGACCTGGCCACCATCAACGGGGCGCTGATCCCGTGGCACCGGGCTCAGGTGGCCGACTTCGTGGACGCCGTCCGCACCGGGGGCTCCCCTGCGGTCATGGGCGAGGAGGCCACGAAGTCACTGCGCATCCTGCTGGCGGTCTACGAGTCCTCCCGGACCGGGGCGCCCGTCCGGTTCTGAGTTTCCCACCACAACACTGCGGCCCGCACCGGGAAGGTGCGGGCCGCCGTCGTGGGTGGGGTGTTGTGGACTGGTCCGGGCTAGGGGATCAGGACCGAGAGGCCCTCGTCCTTGCCGGCCATGGCCTGCTTGCGGCGGACGCGCATGGCGCGCAGCGGGGGCAGGATCAGGGCGGCCGCCGAGATCGCGAAGAGCACCAGGGCGATGGGGCTGGCCAGGAAGGCCTCCGGCCCGTCCCCGATCAGGGTGCGGCGCAGGTTGGACTCGGCCAGGGGCCCGAGGATCAGGCCCAGGACGGCGGGTCCGGCGGGGAAGCCGAAGCGCAGCATGAACAGCCCGATCAGCCCCATGATCAGCATGACGAAGACGTCGAAGACCGAGTTGCTGATCGAGTAGGTGCCGACCATGCAGAACACCAGGATGATGACCCACAGGTACTGGTTCTTCAGCTCGAGCAGCTTGACCATCGACTTCATGCGGACCAGGGACAGGCCCAGGGAGAGCACGGTGGCCACCAGCAGGATCATCGCCAGCGTGTAGACCAGGGAGGGCTCGTTGGTGAACAGCGCCGGCCCGGGCTGGATGCCCCAGATCATCATGGACCCGATCAGCACGGCCATCACCGAGTCACCGGGGACGCCGAGCGCCATGGTGGTGGTGACGGAGCCGCCCAGGGTGGCCGTGGAGGAGGTGTCCGCCGCGGTCAGCCCCTCGATGGAGCCCTTGCCGAACTCCTCCTGGTGCTTGGAGAGCCGCTTGGCGTTGTCCCAGGAGATGATCCCGGCGATGTCCCCGCCCACGGCGGGGACCAGGCCCACCACGGAGCCGGTGCCGGCGCCGATGCCCATGGACTTGAACAGCCGCCCGGTCAGCTCCCGGCCCGGCCACCAGGCGCCCAGCTGGGAGATGGGCTTCTCCGCGGCCCGGTCCCGCCGGTGCGTGACCATCTGGTTGAGCACCTCGGCCAGGCCGAAGAGGCCGATGATCACGGGGATGAAGGGAACGCCGCCGTTGAGCTCGAGGATGCCCAGGGTGAAGCGCTGGTCCCCGGTGATCGGGTCCCGGCCCACGGTGGCCAGCAGCAGGCCGAAGCCGCCGGCCACGAGTCCCTTGAAGATGCGGCCGGAGGAGACGCCGATCATCATGGTCAGGCCGAACACCACCAGGGCGAACATCTCCGGCGGCCCGAACTGGCGGGCCAGCCCGGCCAGGGGGATGCCGAACAGGGACAGCACGATGATGCCGAAGATCATCCCGAACGCCGAGCCCAGGGCGGAGGCGGTCATGGCCAGGCCGGCCTTGCCCTGCTTGGCCAGTGGGTAGCCGTCGAAGGTGGTGGCGATCGAGGCCGGGGTGCCCGGGGTGTTGATGAGGATGGAGGGCACCCGGTCACCGAACTGGGCGGCCACGTAGATGGTCAGCAGCACCGCCAGGCCCTGGATCGGCTCCATGGTCAGGGTGAAGCCGGAGGCCAGCGCCACGGCCATGGTGGCGGTGACGCCGGGGAAGGCACCCACGAGCATGCCCACGAGCATGCCCAGGCCGATGTACAGCAGGGTGTCCCACTGCAGCACCGCTCCGATGCCCTCGGTGACGGCGTTCGCGGCCACCGGCAGGGGCAGCTGGGGCGCGAGGCTCACAAGCTCGGGGATCACAGGGGTACCTCCAGCAGGACGATGAACAGGACGTGCAGGATCACGCCGATGATGACGGGGAGGAACACCAGGACCTTCCAGCTGCGGATCCCGTAGATCACCAGCAGCACGAAGGCGGCCACCAGGGTGATCAGCCAGAACTGGAGGACGTTGAACAGCAGCAGGTAGCCGATCAGCACCAGACCGGTCAGGACCATCTGGCCGATGCCCCACCACGTCATGTCGTCGGGGATGTCCGAGGGGCGGACCCCGCGCAGCACGTTGGTGAAGACCAGCAGCACGCCCAGGGCGATCAGGCCCCAGGCCAGCATGGACGGCCAGAACCGCGGGCCGATCCCGCCGCCGCGATCGGTGATCTCACCGGCCAGGACGAGGAC
Organism: Citricoccus sp. I39-566; assembly: GCF_031432995.1. Taxonomy (GTDB): domain Bacteria; phylum Actinomycetota; class Actinomycetes; order Actinomycetales; family Micrococcaceae; genus Citricoccus; species Citricoccus nitrophenolicus_A. The sequence continues at coordinate 3,332,735 of NZ_CP133842.1, read as the reverse complement.
GGTGACACCCAGCCCGATCGCGGCGGCCACCGGGATCAGCTCCCGGAGCCGGTACGGCAGGTTCTTCAACAGCACGGCGTCCTCCGGGTGGTCCCCGGGCCGCTCGGCTTCAGCGAGGTCCGCACCCATGGGTCAGTCCTGCTTGGACTGGGCCAGCTCGATCCAGGGGCCGTAGCGCTCCTCCTCGGCCTGGATGAACTCCGTGAACTCCTGGGCCGGGACGGAGACCGGCACCAGGTTGGACTGCTCGATGACGGACTGGTAGTCCTCGTTCTCGGTGGCCGCGGCGATGGCGTCCGAGAGGGTCTGGACCACATCGTCCGGGGTGCCGGCCGGGGCCATCAGGCCGGTGAAGGAGGCGTTCTGCAGGTCGACGCCCTGTTCGGCGGCGGTCGGCACGTCCGGGTAGTCCTCCTGCCGCTCCTCCGAGAGCACGGCCAGGTAGCGCAGTTCGCCGCCGTCCACCTGGGCCTTCTGCGAGCCCATGGCGTCGATCGAGAAGTCCACGTCACCGGCGGCCGCGGCCGCGATGGACGGGGCCGAGCCGTCGAAGGGCACGTTGGTCAGCTCGATGCCGGCCAGCTCCTGGAAGCCCTGGGCCGGGTTGTCCCACACGGAGCCGACGCCGGGGGAGGAGTAGGTGATCTCACCCGGGGCGGCCTTGGCGGCGTCGATCAGGTCCTGGAGGGTCTCATAGGGGCTGTCCGCCTTCACCGCGATGGCGCCGGGGCCCTCGAGGATCTTGCCGAGGAAGGCGTAGTCGTCCGGACTGATGTCGTAGTCCATGAACTGCAGGGTGGCCACCTCGGCACCCAGCATGGAGAGGTTGTAGCCGTCCGGCTCCTGCTCCTTGAGCCAGTTGTAGCCGACCGAGCCGTTGGCGCCGGGACGGTTCTCCACGATCACGCTGACGCCGAGCTCGTCCTCGAGCAGCGGGGCCAGGGTGCGGGCCGAGAGGTCACCGGAGCCGCCGGCGGCCCACGGCACCACGAGGCGGACGTCCTGGGTGGGGAACCCGTCCCCCTCGCCGGAACCGCCGGCGTTGTCGGCACAACCGGACAGCAGCAGTCCGGCCGCGGCCAGGGCGGCGGTGGAGGTCATCAGGGTACGTCGTTTCATGCTGGTCTCCTGGGGATACATGAGGGGTGCATCGGGGGGATGCACCGCAGGATGCGGGAAGGATGCGGATGGGGCCACTGGGGTGGGTGATGCCCATCACAGGATGCGAGATGAACAGCAGGATGACACGAACGGCACGGGGAAGGCCAGCGGATTGCCATAAATTGCAGAAATGCGACTCTGTGACGGGCGGACGTCCATGCCGCAACAGAGGATTCAGCCGATTCCGTGCTGGACGGATCATGGCAAACGATGGAAAGATCCTGCACACAGTGAGTCCGGCGGACGCCCTCTCATTCCCTCGACAAAAGTTGACGATGCCATGGAAGAAGTGCGGACCGACGTCGCCAGAGACGCCACCCCGGGCAGGGTGCGCCTGGAGGACGTGGCCCGGGTGGCCGGCGTGGCCCCCTCCACCGTCTCCCGGGCCTTCACGCGCCCGGACCGGGTGAACTTCCAGACCGTGGAGCGGGTCATGGAGGCCGCGGGACGCCTCGGCTACCGACGCGAACCGCCGCGGCCGGACGCGGCCTCGGTGTCCCGGGCGGCGAAGTCGGTCAACCTGCTGGTGCAGGACCTGGCCAATCCGTTCTTCGCCGATCTGCTGAAGGGTGCCGTCAACCAGGCGCGCTCGGCGGGCTACCTGGTCACGCTCGGGGACGCCGAGGAGTCCGCCACCATGGAGCGGACCCTGCTGGAGCGGCTGACCGGCGAGGCCAGCGGCGTGGTGGCCGCCGCCCGCTGGACCTCGGACGCCGAGTTGCGGGAGATGGCCCGGCGGCGCCCGCTCGTCCTGTTCAACCGCGAGGTCGCGGGCATCAGCTCCGTGGTGGCCGGGGACGCCGATTCCAGCCGGCACCTCATCGAGCACCTGCACGCCCTGGGGCACCGGCGGATCGTCTACTGTGCGGGGCCCCACAGTGCCTGGAGCAACGCCATGCGGCAGAAGGCCCAGGACGAGGCGGCGCAGGCGCTGGGGATCGAGCTGATCACCGTGGGCCCCTTCAAGCCGCTGATCGGCCAGGGCGCGGCCGCGGCCGCACTGGCGCTGGCCCGCAAGCCGACCGCCGTGATCGGCTACAACGACCAGCTGGCCGTCGGGATCCTGCGCCACCTGCTGTCCCTGGGGGTCGAGGTGCCCGCGGAGATCTCCGTGGCCGGATACGACAACACGTATGGCTCCGAGTTCGTCCACACCGGACTGACCTGCGTGGACGCCCCGGTGGAGCAGTCGGGCCGGGCCGCCGTGGACCTGCTGCTGGCGCGGATGGCGGGGGAGCGCACCGTGCGCCAGCTCCGGCTGGCCTCCGGCCTGCAGGTGCGCGGCTCCACCGGCCCCGCGCGCGGCGGGTAGCGGCAGGGCGCGCACCTCGATTTGGTGACCGGCCGCCGTCGGGACTATTGTGAGGGGAACCAAAGACCGCCGGTCGTTGGCGAACGTCGGAAGCCCTCGCGGTTCCCGATGCTCGCAACCGTAAAGCCCTCCGAACGGAGGCGGCCCGCGCAGGTGAGACTGAGCAACGCACCATGGACCGGACCGGTCCGTCCTGCCACGCCCCGTGCACCTGCACGGGGCGTTTTTCGTTGCTTCTGCTCTCCAGGGGCGTGGGGGTACCGGCCCCACTGCAATGGAAGGAGTGCCATGGCGACGTCTGAGAAGAACGCTGTTGTGGCGGAGCTGGCGGAACTGTTCCGCACCTCCACCGCAGCCGTGCTGACGGAATACCGTGGACTCACCGTGGCGGAGCTCAAGGAGCTTCGCCGTGCACTCGGTGAGAACGCGACCTATGCCGTGGTGAAGAACACGCTTACGGAGATTGCGGCCGATCAGGCCGGCGTCGATGCCTTCAAGGGCAAGATGACCGGTCCGTCCGCAATCGCCTTTGTCTCCGGTGATCCGGTGGACGCCGCCAAGGCGATGCGTGACTTTGCCAAGACCCACGACGCGCTGGTCGTCAAGGGTGGCTACATGGAGGGCCAGTTCCTCGATGAAGCCGGCATGAAGAAGCTGGCGGACCTCGAGTCCCGCGAGGTTCTGCTGGCCAAGCTGGCGGGTGCCATGATGGGCAACCTCCACAAGGCCGCCTACATGTTCCAGGCCCCGCTCTCGCAGGCTGTCCGCACCGTGGACGCCCTGCGCGCGAAGGTCGAAGAACAGGCCTGATCCCCCCGGTCGCTGGCGCGGCCACCACATCATCACATCCGTGAAAACTCATCCGTGATCGCACGGAAGTAAAGGAGCCAACCATGGCTAAGCTGTCCACCGAAGAACTGCTCGAGGCCTTCTCCGAGCTGTCCCTCATCGAGCTCTCCGAGTTCGTCAAGGCCTTCGAGGAGAAGTTCGAGGTCACCGCCGCCGCTCCGGTCGCCGTGGCCGGTGCCGCTCCGGCCGCCGGTGGCGAGGCCGCCGCCGAGGAAGAGCAGTCCGAGTTCGACGTGGTCCTCGAGTCCGCCGGCGACAAGAAGATCGGCGTCATCAAGGAGGTCCGCGCGCTGACCTCCCTGGGTCTGAAGGAAGCCAAGGACCTGGTCGACTCCGCTCCGAAGGCCGTCCTGGAGGGCGTCAACAAGGAGACTGCCGACAAGGCCAAGGAGCAGCTCGAGGGCGCCGGCGCCACCGTCACCCTCAAGTGATCCCGGCGGCCTGAGCCGCTGCACTTCTCGAACGGCCCCCTCCCACCCGCACTGCGGGGAGGAGGGGGCCGTTCGGTGTTTAAGTCGTCTGCCATCCCGACGCCGTTCCCAGCATTCGCCCAGTCAGACTCCGTAGGGTCACGAAACGATAAAGATGGGTTCGTAAGAGAGGGTGACGACCGATGGTCGCGACGATGGAGCTGCCGCGCGTCGAGCCGGCCGGGCCGGACGCCGGCCGGAAGGACCAGGGCACGACGCCGGCCGCGCCCGCCCCGGCCCGGCCTCGACTGGCGCTGCTGGACGGTCTCCGGCTGCTCGCCGCCCTCGCCGTGGTGCTCTTCCACTGGACGGCCTGGCACCACGGGCACTGGGGCCGCCACGGCGAGACGGCCGTTGAGGCCTGGCCGTGGCTCAGCCAGTTCAGCGCCGTGGGCGCCCTCGGCGTCCAACTGTTCTTCGTCATCTCCGGGTTCGTCATCCTGCTCTCCTCCTTCGGCAAGTCGCCGGCGCGGTTCATCGGCTCCCGCGTCGGGCGCCTGTACCCGGCCTACTGGGTCGCCGTGCTCGCCACGTCCGCCCTGACCTTCGTGCTCTGGCCGGGGCTGGGCTCTGAGCGCACCCCCGGGGACATCCCGGCCAACCTGACGATGTTCCAGGGCGGCCTGGGCGTCGGCCACATCGACGGCGTGTACTGGACCCTGTGGGTGGAGATGAAGTTCTACCTGTGGATCCTGGCCTTCACCCTGATCGGGATGACCGTGCGCCGGGTGCTGGCCTTCGCCCTCACCTGGCCGCTGCTCGGCAACGCCCTGTTCTTCATCCTCCAGTCCTCCGGCCAGCCGGTGGCCTGGGTGGAGCACGTCTTCTTCCCCCAGTACTCGGCCCTCTTCGCCGGGGGGATGGCCCTGTTCCTGCTCTTCAGGTTCGGCCACACGCCGCTGCGCTGGGCCGCCCTGGCCGTGAACGTGGCGATCGGCAGCCTCTGGTCCGCCCGGGTGCAGCAGCCGGAGACCGTGGAGCTCACCGGCTACGACTACTCCTTCTGGCTGTTCGTGGGGATCACCGCCGGGCTGTTCGCGCTCGTGGCCGTGATGGTCCTGACCCCGCTGGCCGCGGTGAGGGTGCCGGGGATGACCCTCGCGGGCCAGCTGACCTACCCCGTCTACCTCATCCACCAGCTGTGGGGGTGGTGGCTGATCATGCTGCTCTCACCCCACCTGCCGCGCGAACTCGTCCTGGCGCTCTCCCTGGCCGCGGTCCTCGCCGTGGCGTGGACGGTGCACCGCTGGGTCGAACGCCCGCTGGGACCGCGGCTGCAGCGGGCCGTGACGGCCGGCGTCGGGAAGTTGGACTTCCTGGCCTCCAGCCGTTAGCATGGTTCCTTACGTCTCCCCTAAGTCCACTGTGTCGTGCCATCGGCCATGCCTCAAATGCGCCGGGGGTGCTGCGGCGTGGCGTCCGGTCTGGCCTTCAAATAGCGGTGGGCCCCGGCGTTGTGGACTGCAGTGGGGGAGGGCACGGAAGTAAAGACGGTCTGTGGAAGGATCCCTCTTGGTCGCCTCGAGCACCTCAAATACCGAAACCGCTAATTTCCCCGGGGGCGTCTCGCCCCGCTCCGGCGCCAGTGCCGGCCGGATCTCGTTCGCGAAGATCCATGAGCCGCTGGACGTGCCGGACCTGTTGGCCCTGCAGACCGAGTCGTTCGACCGGCTCGTGGGCAATGACCGCTGGACCGAGCGCGTGGCCCACGCGCGCGAGATCGGCGACGACTCCGTGGCGGTCACCTCCGGCTTCGCCGACATCTTCGAGGAGATCTCCCCGATCGAGGACTTCCAGGGCACCATGTCCCTGTCCTTCACCGATCCGGAGTTCTCGGACCCGAAGATGCCGGTGGACGAGTGCAAGGAGCGCGACACCACGTACGCCGCCCCGCTGTACGTCAAGGCCGAGTTCATGAACAACAACACCGGCGAGATCAAGCAGCAGACGGTGTTCATGGGCGACTTCCCGCTCATGACGGACAAGGGCACCTTCGTCATCAACGGCACCGAGCGCGTGGTCGTCTCCCAGCTCGTCCGCTCTCCCGGCGCCTACTTCGAGCGCACCCCGGACAAGACGAGCGACAAGGACATCTTCACCGCGAAGATCATCCCCTCCCGCGGCGCCTGGTTCGAGCTCGAGGTGGACAAGCGTGACCAGGTGGGCGTCCGCCTGGACCGCAAGCGCAAGCAGCCCGTGACCGTGCTGCTCAAGGCCATGGGCTGGACCGAGTCCCGCATCCTGGAGGAGTTCGGCCAGTACGACTCCATCCGCGCCACCCTCGAGAAGGACCCCACCGAGGGCCAGAACGAGGCGCTGCTGGACATCTACCGCAAGCTCCGCCCGGGCGAGCCCGCCGCCGTGGACGCCGCGCAGAACCTGCTGAACAACCTCTACTTCACCCCGAAGCGCTACGACCTGGCGAAGGTGGGCCGGTACAAGCTCAACCGCAAGCTCGGCGTGGACATGCCGCTGTCCGACCCGAACGCCTCCGTGCTGACCGAGGACGACATCGTCCAGATGGTGCACTTCATCGTGGCCCTGCACGCCAACGAGAAGACCATCGCCGGCCAGCGTGGCGGCGAGACGGTGGACGTGCGCGTCGAGGTCGATGACATCGACCACTTCGGCAACCGCCGCATCCGCGCCGTGGGTGAGCTGATCGAGAACCAGATCCGCACCGGCCTGTCCCGCATGGAGCGCGTGGTGCGCGAGCGCATGACCACGCAGGACGTGGAGGCGATCACCCCGCAGACCCTGATCAACATCCGCCCCGTGGTGGCCTCGATCAAGGAGTTCTTCGGGACCTCCCAGCTGTCCCAGTTCATGGACCAGAACAACCCGCTGGCGGGCCTGACCCACAAGCGGCGCCTGTCCGCGCTCGGCCCGGGCGGCCTGTCCCGTGACCGTGCCGGCATGGAAGTCCGTGACGTGCACCCGTCCCACTACGGCCGCATGTGCCCCATCGAGACCCCGGAAGGCCCGAACATCGGCCTGATCGGCTCGCTGGCGACCTTCGGGCGGATCAACCCCTTCGGCTTCATCGAGACCCCCTACCGCAAGGTCGTGGACGGGATCGTCACCGAGCAGGTGGACTACCTCACCGCCGATGACGAGCTGGAGGCCCAGATCGCGCAGGCCAACGCCCCGCTGAACGAGGACGGCTCCTTCGCCGAGGACCTCGTGCTCTGCCGCCAGCGCGGCGGCGGCGGCGAGCCGGTGCTCTCCGGCGTGGACGAGATCGACTACATGGACGTCTCCCCGCGCCAGATGGTCTCCGCCGCCACGGCGCTGATCCCGTTCCTGGAGCACGACGACGCCAACCGCGCCCTCATGGGGGCGAACATGCAGCGCCAGGCCGTGCCGCTGCTCCAGGCCGAGGCGCCCCTCGTGGGCACCGGCATGGAGAAGTACATCGCGGTGGATGCCGGCGACTCCATCACGGCCGACGCCCCCGGCGTCGTGACCGAGGTCGCCGCGGACCTGGTGACCGTCATGAACGACGACGGCACCATGCGCCACTACCCGATCATGAAGTTCGCCCGCTCCAACCAGGGCAACGCCTACAACCAGCGGGTGCGCGTCTCCGAGGGTGACCGCGTGGAGAAGCTCTCGGTCATCGCTGACGGCCCCGCCACGGACCACGGCGAGCTGGCGCTCGGCAAGAACCTGCTCGTGGCCTTCATGCCCTGGGAGGGCCTGAACTACGAGGATGCCATCATCCTGTCCCAGCGCATGGTCTCCGAGGACGTGCTCACCTCGATCCACATCGAGGAGCACGAGGTCGACGCCCGTGACACCAAGCTGGGCGCCGAGGAGGTCACCCGGGACATCCCGAACGTCTCCGACGAGGTGCTGGCCCAGCTCGACGAGCGCGGCATCATCCACATCGGTGCCGAGGTCGAGGCCGGGGACATCCTGGTCGGCCGCGTGACCCCGAAGGGCGAGACCGAGCTGACCCCGGAGGAGCGCCTGCTGCGCGCCATCTTCGGCGAGAAGTCCCGCGAGGTCCGTGACACCTCCCTGAAGGTGCCCCACGGCGAGTCCGGCACCGTGATCGGCGTGCGCATCTTCGACCGCGACGAGGACGACGACCTGCCCCCGGGCGTGAACCAGCTGGTCCGCGTGTACGTGGCCCAGAAGCGCAAGATCACGGACGGCGACAAGATGGCCGGCCGTCACGGCAACAAGGGCGTCATCTCCAAGATCCTGCCGATGGAGGACATGCCGTTCCTCGAGGACGGCACCCCCGTGGACATCATCCTGAACCCCCTGGGCGTTCCGGGTCGTATGAACCTGGGCCAGGTCATGGAGCTGCACCTGGGCTGGGCCGCCTCCCGCGGCTGGGACATCCAGGGCGAGCCCGAGTGGATCAGGGACCTGCCGAACTTCCCGCGGTCCTCCGGCCCGGTCAACGTCGCCACCCCGGTGTTCGACGGTGCCGAGGCCAACGAGATCGAGGGCCTGCTCGGCCACGTCAACGTCACCCGTGACGGACAGCGCCTGATGGGCACCAACGGCAAGGCCACCCTGTTCGACGGCCGCTCCGGCGAGCCGTTCCCGGACCCGGTCTCCGTGGGCTACATGTACATGCTGAAGCTGCACCACCTGGTGGATGACAAGATCCACGCCCGGTCCACCGGCCCGTACTCCATGATCACGCAGCAGCCGCTGGGTGGTAAGGCGCAGTTCGGTGGCCAGCGCTTCGGTGAGATGGAGGTCTGGGCCCTGGAGGCGTACGGCGCCGCCTACACGCTGCAGGAGCTGCTGACCATCAAGTCGGATGACATCCACGGCCGTGTGAAGGTCTACGAGGCCATCGTGAAGGGGGAGAACATCCCGGAGCCGGGCGTTCCCGAGTCCTTCAAGGTCCTCATCAAGGAGATGCAGTCGCTGTGCCTGAACGTGGAGGTCCTCTCCGCCGACGGCACCACGATCGAAATGCGTGACTCGGACGATGAAGTCTTCCGGGCCGCCGAGGAACTGGGCATCGACCTGTCCCACGCCGAGCCCAGCTCGGTCGAAGAGGTCTGATCCTTCTCCCCGTCCTACCCCCAAGACTTCATCAACGCTAGAACTCAGGAGTTCAACGGACCATGTCCAACGACAACTCATCATTTGGCCACATGCGTATCGGCCTCGCGACCGCGGACGAGATCCGCAACTGGTCCTTCGGCGAGGTCAAGAAGCCCGAAACCATCAACTACCGCACCCTGAAGCCGGAGAAGGACGGGCTCTTCTGCGAGAAGATCTTCGGCCCCACCCGGGACTGGGAGTGCTACTGCGGCAAGTACAAGCGCGTCCGCTTCAAGGGCATCATCTGTGAGCGCTGCGGCGTCGAGGTGACCCGCTCCAAGGTCCGCCGCGAGCGGATGGGCCACATCGAGCTCGCCGCCCCGGTCACCCACATCTGGTACTTCAAGGGCGTGCCCTCGCGCCTGGGCTACCTGCTGGACCTGGCCCCGAAGGATCTCGAGAAGATCATCTACTTCGCGGCCTACATGATCACCTCGGTGGATGAGGAGGCCCGCCACGCGGACCTGCCGAACCTGCAGGCCGAGCACGACCAGGAGACCAAGCACCTGGCGGACACGCGCGATGCCGACATCGCCGCCGTCGTCGGTGACCTGGAGAAGGACCTGGCCAAGCTGGAGTCCGAGGGCGCCAAGGCCGCCGAGAAGAAGAAGGCCCGTGACGCCGCGGACAAGACCATGGCGCAGATCCGCAAGCGGGCCGACGCCGAGCTGGACCGGATGGAGAAGATCTGGGACAGCTTCAAGAACCTCAAGGTCGCCGACCTCGAGGGCGACGAGGGCCTGTTCCGCGCCATGCGTGACAAGTACGGCCAGTACTTCGAGGGCTCCATGGGCGCCGAGTCCATCAAGAAGCGCCTCGAGACCTTCGACCTGGTGGCCGAGGCGGAGTCCCTGCGGGAGATCATCAAGACCGGCAAGGGCCAGCGCAAGACCCGCGCCCTGAAGCGGCTGAAGGTGGTCAACGCGTTCCTCACCACGGACAACTCGCCCCTGGGCATGGTCCTGGACGCCGTCCCGGTGATCCCGCCGGAGCTGCGCCCGATGGTGCAGCTGGACGGTGGCCGCTTCGCGACCTCCGACCTGAACGACCTGTACCGCCGCGTGATCAACCGCAACAACCGCCTGAAGCGCCTGCTGGACCTCGGGGCCCCCGAGATCATCGTGAACAACGAGAAGCGCATGCTCCAGGAAGCGGTGGACTCCCTGTTCGACAACGGCCGCCGCGGCCGTCCGGTCACCGGGCCGGGCAACCGCCCGCTGAAGTCGCTGTCCGACATGCTCAAGGGCAAGCAGGGCCGCTTCCGCCAGAACCTGCTCGGCAAGCGCGTGGACTACTCCGGTCGTTCCGTGATCGTGGTGGGCCCGCAGCTGAAGCTGCACCAGTGCGGCCTGCCGAAGCAGATGGCGCTGGAGCTGTTCAAGCCCTTCGTCATGAAGCGTCTGGTGGACCTGAACCACGCCCAGAACATCAAGTCCGCCAAGCGGATGGTGGAGCGCTTCCGCCCGCAGGTGTGGGACGTGCTCGAGGAGGTCATCACCGAGCATCCGGTGCTGCTGAACCGTGCACCCACCCTGCACCGCCTCGGCATCCAGGCCTTCGAGCCGATGCTGGTGGAGGGCAAGGCCCTGCAGCTGCACCCGCTGGTCTGTGGCGCGTTCAACGCCGACTTCGACGGTGACCAGATGGCAGTGCACCTGCCGCTGAGCCCCGAGGCGCAGGCCGAGGCGCGGCTGCTGATGCTCTCCAGCCACAACATCCTGAAGCCCTCCGACGGCCGCGCCGTGGCCGTCCCGGCCCAGGACATGATCATCGGCCTCAACCACCTCACCACCGTGCGTGAGGACGAGGCAGGTGCCGGCACCGAGTACTCCTCCGTCGCCGAGGCCCTGATGGCCTTCGACGCCGGCCAGCTGCACCTGAACGCACCGGCCAAGATCACCGTGGAGGGCTTCGTGCCCTCCGCCCAGTCCCCGGCCCCCGAGGGCTGGGAGCAGGGCACCCCGGTGGTCCTGGACACCACCCTGGGCGTGGTGCTGTTCAACGAGCTGCTCCCGGCCGACTACCCGTGGCTGTCCACCCAGGCGACCAAGGGCACCCTCGGCGCCCTGGTCAACGACCTGGCGGAGCGCTACCCGATGGTGCAGACCGCCGCGACCCTGGACAACCTCAAGGACGCCGGTTTCCACTGGGGTACCTGGTCGGGCGTCACCGTGGCGATCTCGGACATCACCTCGGAGTTCGACAAGGCCGCCATCATGGCGGGCTACGAGGACCAGGCGCTCAAGGTCCAGGCCCAGTACGACAAGGGCCTGATCGCGGACGAGGAGCGCCGCTCCGAGCTGATCGACATCTGGAACAAGGCCACCGACGAGGTCGCCGCCGCCATGAAGGACGGGCTCCCGAAGCTCAACACCATCAACCGCATGGTGACCTCCGGTGCGCGTGGTAACTGGCTGCAGGTCCGGCAGATCGCCGGCATCCGCGGCCTGGTGGCCAACCCGCAGGGCGAGATCATCCCGCGCCCGATCAAGTCCTCGTACCGTGAGGGCCTGTCCGTGCTCGAGTACTTCATCGCCACCCACGGTGCCCGTAAGGGCCTCGCGGACACCGCGCTGAAGACCGCCAACTCGGGTTACCTGACCCGTCGTCTGGTGGACGTGTCCCAGGACGTCATCGTCCGCGAGGAGGACTGCGGCACCGAGCGCGGCCTGACCGAGATCATCGGCGTGCCGAACGCCGACGGCGAGCTGGTGCGCCACGAGACCGTGGAGAACTCCTCGTTCGCCCGGTCCCTCGCGGTGGACGTCACCACCGAGGACGGCACCGTGCTGGGCCAGGCCGGCGAGGCCATCGGCGACGTCGCCATCGATGCCTACATCGAGGCCGGCATCACCGAGATCAAGGTGCGCTCCGTGCTCACCTGCGAGTCCGCCGTCGGGACCTGCGCCAAGTGCTACGGCCGCTCCATGGCCACCGGTCAGCTGGTGGACATCGGGGAGGCCGTGGGCATCATCGCCGCGCAGTCCATCGGTGAGCCGGGCACCCAGCTCACCATGCGGACCTTCCACACCGGTGGTGTGGCCTCCGCGGACGACATCACCCAGGGTCTGCCCCGTATCCAGGAGCTCTTCGAGGCCCGTACCCCGAAGGGCGTGGCCCCGATCTCCGAGGTCGCCGGCCGCGTGGTCATCGAGGACGGCGAGAAGCAGCTGCGGCTGGTGCTCACCCCGGATGACGGCTCCGAGGAGATCGCCTACCCGGTGCTGCGCCGTGCGCGTCTGCTGGTGGCCGACGGCGAGCACGTGGCCGTCGGGACCCAGCTGGTGGCCGGTGCCGTGGACCCGAAGCAGGTGCTGCGCGTGCTCGGTCCCCGGGCCGCCCAGAAGTTCCTGGTCCAGGAGGTCCAGGACGTGTACCAGTCCCAGGGTGTGGGCATCCACGACAAGCACGTGGAGGTCATCGTCCGGCAGATGCTGCGGCGGATCACCGTCATCGAGTCCGGGGAGACCAACCTCCTGCCGGGCGAGCTGACGGACCGCGCCCGCTTCACCGCGGCGAACCGCCAGGCCGTGGCCGAGGGTCGCCAGCCGGCCTCCGGCCGTGACGAGCTCATGGGCATCACCAAGGCCTCGCTCGCCACCGACTCGTGGCTGTCCGCCGCGTCCTTCCAGGAGACCACCCGCGTGCTCACGCAGGCGGCCATGGAGGGCAAGTCGGATCCGCTGCTGGGCCTGAAGGAGAACGTGATCATCGGCAAGCTGATCCCGGCCGGCACCGGCCTGGACCGCTACACGAAGGTCAACGTCGAGCCCACCGAGGAGGCCAAGGCCAACCTGTTCACCGGGCCGGCCGGCTTCGCGGACTTCGACTACCCGGGCCTCGACCAGTCCGGCACGCCGGAGTTCCACGCGATCAGCCTGGACGACTACGGCATGGGCGGCGACTTCCGCGGCTGATGTTCAGCGGTTGATGCCCGCCCGCTAGGCGCAAAGTGACGTGACCCCCTCCGAAAGGACGGGGTCACGTCACTTTGTGCTTCAAGGTCACGTGGCGCTGTGGCGTCACGGAGCTTCAGGGGCACGACGTCGGCATGGCAGGCTGGGTGCCATGGTCACCCAGATCTCCGCTCCCCTCACCGGCACCGGCATCCGCGAGAACGTCAGGATCCCGCTCATCGGCCTCGGCACCTGGCCGATGACCGGTGCCGAATGCACCCAGGCGGTTTCCGCCGCGCTCGAGGCCGGGTACCGGCATCTGGACACGGCCGAGAACTACGGCAACGAGAACGCGGTGGGGCGGGCCGTCGTCGGCTCCGGGCTGAGCCGGGACGAGGTGTTCGTGACCTCGAAGGTCAACCGGCAGTGGCACGGGCCGGTGGACAGCGTGCGGGCCGGGCTGGAGGCCGCGCTCGAGCGGGCCGGCCTGGAGTACTTCGACCTGTACCTGGTGCACTGGCCCAACCCGGATCAGGGCCGCTACGTGCAGGCGTGCGAGTCCCTGGCGGAGTTGACCGGCACGGGGCTCATCCGGTCCTGGGGCGTCTCCAACTTCACGCCCGGCCACCTGCAGCAGGTGCTCGAGGCCGGACTGGTGCCGGCCGTCAACCAGATCCACTGCCAGCCGGTGTTCGCCCAGCCCCCCGTCCAGAAGGCCAACGCCGCCGCCGGGGTGCTGACGGCTGCCTACACTCCGCTCGGCCGGGGCGGTGAGTTGCTGCAGCAGCCCGCGATCACGCAGATCGCCTCACGGCTGGGGCGGACACCCGCCCAGGTGGTGCTGCGCTGGCATGTACAGCAGGGCCGGATCGCCCTGCCGAAGTCCGCGGACGCGCAGCGTCAGCGGGAGAACCTGGACGTGTTCTCCTTCGAGCTGACCGCCGAGGACCTCGCGGCCGTGGACGCGCTGGACTCGGCCACCCCGCCCGACACGTTCCTGGACGCGGACGAGTTCGGGCACTGAGGCACCCTTGGTCCGGCGCGAGAAGCTCAGCTGCGGCGGGCCATGTACAGGTTGAACGCCGCGGCCAGGGGGCGGTTCACGGAGTAGTCCCACTCGCCGTAGGTCTGGATGACGTCCGCGCCCATGGTCGTCTTGAACCGCGTCAGCCCGGCCAGCTCGTAGCCGGGGTCTAGCGACGGGGACATCCCGCCGAGGTCGTACCAGGTGCAGCCTGCGGCCAGCGAGTCCTGGATCTGGCGCAGCTGCAGGGCGCGGGGGGCGTAGCGCTTGCGCTCCTCGGCGGAGGAGGCGCCGTAGACGTACCAGGAGAACTGGGCCTGCCGGACGTAGATGGCGGCGGCGAGCAGCTGGTCCCCGAAGTGGGCCAGGTACAGGGTGCACTCGGTGTCGGCACCTGAATCCCCGGCGTTGAGCTCGGCGAACATGCGCTGGAAATAGGCCAGGGGCCGGCCGGTGAAGCCGTCCCGGGTGGCCGTCTCCTCGTAGAGCGCCTGCCAGGCGGGCAGGTCCTCGGCCGTGCCCACGGTGACGGTCAGCTCGGAGCGGGTGGACTTGCGGGTCTGCCGGCGGGAGGTCGAGTCCATCCGGTTCAGGGCCGCCTCGAGGGCGGGGGATTCGCCGTTCTGGTTGGGCTCGGCGGGGGTGCCGTCCGGCCCGGGCGCGTCCAGCTCCGGCTGGAGCGGAATGCGCGCCTGGAACTGCGGCTGGCCGGCCTCGAATTCCTCGGACTCGGCGGGAGCGCGCCAGCCCAGGGCGGTGAGCCGCGCGCGGAGGTCCTCGGCCTCCGGGGCGGTGTGGATCGGTTCCAGCTGGGTGACGGAGCGGTGGTCTCCGGCGGCCAGCGCTCGGCGCACCTCGGCGCCGTCCCATCGGTTCACCACGCCCGGCAGCCCGACTCTGACCAGGAACGCGCCCCGGGACTTCAGGTACTGGACCAGGGGGGCCAGGACGGATTCCAGGTCCACGGAGGTGCGGTCGAACACGGGTCCCTCCGCGATGTATGCGAGCGAGCGCCGCTTGAGCACCGGCAGGGGCACGGGCAGCCGGCGGAACAGCACGAGGGCGGTGGCCCGCAGCGTCTCGCCGTCGTAGAAGCCCACCGAGTCCCCGCGCCAGTCGATCTTCACGCCGGGCCACTGCGGGTTCTGGAGGAAGGAGGCCTCGGGGTGCTCCGCCAGGAACCTGCTGTGCTCACCCCGGGTGATCCGGCGGACGGTGAGCGGGCGGGAGCTGGGGGTGGAACGGGGGGTGGGGGCTTGATCTGGCACGCCCCCACCCTAGCCTCCTCCGGGCCCGCGCCGCCGGTAGCATCGAGGCCATGCCTTCTGCCGTGGTCCCCGCTGAACAGTCCTTCGTCCCCGTGATCACCGGTGGTGACGTGGGCGCCTACTCCCTGGCGCGCGAGTTCCACGAGGCGTACGGCGTGGTCTCCGCCGTGGTGCCCACCGCGGTGAACCGCAACCTGCGCCAGTCGCGGATCCTGCAGGCCTTCCCCGCCGGGCCGATGACCCAGGAGCGGCCCGTGATCGACGCCCTCGTGCGGGTGGCGCGGGAACTCACCGCGCAGTCGCCGCGACCCCTGTTGCTGCTGGCCAGCTACGACCACCTCGTCCGGTTCGCCGTGCGGCACCGCGCCACGCTGGAGGCGGCCGGCTACACGGTGCCCTACCCGGACGAGGACGCCCTGGACGCCGCCGCCCTGAAGGAGAACTTCTACGCGCTCTGCGAGCGGCTCGGGGTGCCCTACCCCAAGACCACCACCTACGACGCCGGCGCGCACACCCCCGAGGCCGCGCGCCGGTTCGCTGCCGGGCTGGGGGAGGCGGGGGAGTCCGGCGTCCGGTTCCCCGTCATCCTCAAGGCCGGCGACGGCGGCGCCTGGGCGGACATCCGCTTCGAGGGACGGCGCAAGGTGCACGTGGTGCACGAGGAAGACGGCGCAGAGAAGGGCGGCGCCGGGGAGATCGAGCGACTCGTCACCCTCGCGAGCGAGGCCGGTTACACGGGTTCGCTGATCGTGCAGGAGCTCGTGCCGGGACCCGACACGCAGCTGGGGATCGCCACGTTCTTCCGCGACGGCACGGGGGCCACCCGTCTCGTCTCCTACGGCGAGGTCATCGTGGAGGACCACGCGCCCGGCACCGAGGGCAACGCCCGCGCGGTGCTGGCCTCGCGGCACCCCGTCATCGCCGACCAGGGGATCGCCCTCCTGGACGCCCTGGACTGGCGCGGGTTCGCCATGTTCGACACCAAGATCGATCCCCGCACCGGCCAGCCCCAGTTCCTGGAGATGAACCCGCGGCTGGGGCGGAACCACTACTACCTGACGGCAGCCGGCGCCAACCCGGCGCCGTACCTCGTGGAGGAGTACCTGGGCCGGGAGCACGCCACCGCCGGGCTGGTCACCGCTGGGCTGGTCACGACCGCCGGCCCGGCACTGATCACCACCATCCCGATGTCCCTGGTGCGGCGGTACGCCACCGAGTCCCAGCGCCGGCGCATCGGCCAGGCCGCGCAGCAGGGGAAGGTCATCCGGCCCTTCTCCTACGGTGCGGACCGGGACCTGCTCCGCGAGGCCTACCACCGGGCCACCGAGCTCAACGCCCTGCGGGTCTTCCGCCGGCACCCGGCGCCTGGGGACTGAGGCCCGAGTTTCAGCAGTACCCCGGCGGGTGGTAGGCTGTAGTCAATTGTTTTTGTGTGGCACCAGGGACACAGTCCGGGTTGCGGGGTTCTTGCGCAACGAATGCCACACTTTTGCACGCCTGCGGTCGTTCACGCGAACCCCCTCGGGTGCGAAGGAAACGACCATCAGCAGTCCAGGTTGACGCGGGCCCGTCCTGTGCGCCCGCGTGGGCTGGAGCAACACGTCAGCATCATTTCAGCAACTGACCTGGAAACAAACAACGGAGAGTCCAAGAGTGCCTACGATTCAGCAGCTGGTCCGCAAGGGCCGCTCACCGAAGGTTGTCAATACCAAGGCCCCGGCGTTGCAGGGCAACCCCATGCGCCGCGGCGTGTGCACCCGTGTGTACACCACCACCCCCAAGAAGCCGAACTCCGCCCTGCGCAAGGTCGCCCGTGTCCGCCTGAACGGCGGCATCGAGGTCACCGCGTACATCCCGGGCGAGGGCCACAACCTGCAGGAGCACTCCATCGTGCTTGTGCGCGGCGGCCGCGTGAAGGACCTGCCGGGTGTCCGTTACAAGATCGTCCGCGGCGCCCTCGACACCCAGGGTGTCAAGGGTCGCGGCCAGGCCCGCAGCCGCTACGGCGCGAAGAAGGAGAAGAAGTAATGCCACGTAAGGGCCCCGCGCCGAAGCGCCCCCTCGTCGTCGACCCGGTCTACGGCTCCCCGCTGGTCACCCAGCTCATCAACAAGGTGCTCGTGGACGGCAAGAAGTCCACCGCCGAGCACATCGTCTACGGCGCCCTCGAGGGCACCCGCGAGAAGAGCGGCACCGACCCGGTGACCACCCTCAAGAAGGCCATGGACAACGTCCGCCCGGCCCTCGAGGTCAAGTCCCGCCGCGTCGGCGGCGCGACCTACCAGGTGCCGGTCGAGGTCAAGCCCGGCCGCGCGACCGCCCTGGCGCTGCGCTGGCTCGTCGGCTACTCCAAGGCTCGCCGCGAGAAGACGATGACCGAGCGTCTCCTGAACGAGATCCTCGACGCCTCCAACGGCCTCGGTGCCGCGGTCAAGCGCCGCGAGGACACCCACAAGATGGCCGAATCCAACAAGGCGTTCGCCCACTACCGCTGGTGACCCACGGGTGCCCGGAGGCCGTCACCTCGGTTTCCGGGCGCCGTGGCGCCGTCAGACCCGGCCCACACAACTGGACCCAACCACCCAAACCTTAGGGAGACACCGTGGCACAGGACGTGCTGACCGACCTCAAGAAGGTCCGCAACATCGGCATCATGGCGCATATCGATGCCGGCAAGACCACCACCACCGAGCGCATCCTCTTCTACACGGGCGTCAACCACAAGTTGGGCGAGACCCACGACGGCGCGTCCACCACCGACTGGATGGAGCAGGAGAAGGAACGCGGCATCACCATCACCTCCGCCGCGGTGACCTGCTTCTGGGACGACAACCAGATCAACATCATCGACACCCCGGGCCACGTCGACTTCACCGTCGAGGTGGAGCGCTCCCTGCGCGTGCTCGATGGCGCCGTCGCCGTGTTCGACGGCAAGGAGGGCGTGGAGCCGCAGTCCGAGACCGTGTGGCGCCAGGCGGACAAGTACAACGTCCCCCGCATCTGCTTCGTCAACAAGATGGACAAGCTGGGCGCGGACTTCTACTACACCGTGGACACCATCGTCTCCCGCCTCGGCGCCAAGCCGCTCGTGATGCAGCTGCCGATCGGAGCCGAGAACGACTTCGTCGGCGTCGTGGACCTCGTGTCCATGAAGGCCCTTGTCTGGGAGGGCGACTCCAAGGGTGACGTCACCATGGGCGCCGCCTACGAGACCCGGGAGATCCCGGCCGACCTCCAGGAGAAGGCCGAGCAGTACCGCACCGAGCTCATCGAGGCCGTCGCGGACACCTCTGAGGCGCTGATGGAGAAGTACCTCGAGGGTGAGGAGATCACCAACGAGGAGATCGTCGCCGGCGTGCGCCAGCTGACCATCAACGCCGAGGCCTACCCGGTCTTCTGCGGTTCGGCCTTCAAGAACCGCGGTGTGCAGCCGATGCTGGACGCCGTGGTCTCCTTCCTGCCGAACCCCATGGACGCCGGCGCCATCCACGGCCTGGACGTCAAGGATGAGGAGAAGGAGCTCACCCGCGAGCCCTCGAAGGACGAGCCGTTCTCGGCCCTGGCCTTCAAGATCGCGGCGCACCCCTTCTTCGGCCAGCTGACCTTCATCCGCGCCTACTCGGGCAGCCTGAAGCCGGGCGATCAGATCCTGAACTCCACCAAGGGGAAGAAGGAGCGCATCGGCAAGCTGTTCCAGATGCACGCCAACAAGGAGAACCCGGTCGAGGAGGTCGTGGCGGGCCACATCTACGCCGTGATCGGCCTCAAGGACACCACCACCGGTGACACCCTGTGCTCCATCTCGGACCCGATCATCCTCGAGTCGATGTCCTTCCCGGAGCCGGTCATCTCCGTGGCCATCGAGCCGAAGACCAAGGGTGACCAGGAGAAGCTCTCCACGGCCATCCAGAAGCTCGTGGCCGAGGACCCCACCTTCACCGTGAACCTGGACGAGGAGACCGGCCAGACCGTCATCGGCGGCATGGGCGAGCTCCACCTGGACGTGTTCGTGGACCGCATGCGCCGCGAGTTCAAGGTCGAGGCCAACGTGGGCAAGCCGCAGGTGGCCTACCGCGAGACCATCAAGAAGAAGGTCGAGAAGGTCGACTACACCCACAAGAAGCAGACCGGTGGTTCCGGTCAGTTCGCCAAGGTGCAGATGTCCTTCGAGCCGATGGACACCTCGGACGGCGAGTTCTACGAGTTCGTCAACGCGGTCACCGGTGGCCGCATCCCGCGCGAGTACATCCCCTCCGTGGATGCCGGCATCCAGGACGCCATGCAGTTCGGCATCCTGGCCGGCTACCCCATGGTCGGCGTGAAGGCCACCCTGCTGGACGGCGCCTACCATGACGTCGACTCCTCGGAGATGGCGTTCAAGCTCGCCGGCTCCATGGTGTACAAGGAGGGGATCCGCAAGGCTAACCCGGTCATCCTCGAGCCGCTGATGGCCGTGGAGGTCCGTACGCCCGAGGAGTACATGGGTGATGTCATCGGCGACCTGAACTCCCGCCGTGGACAGATCCAGTCCATGGAGGACGCGCAGGGCGTCAAGGTCGTCAAGGCCAACGTCCCGCTGTCCGAGATGTTCGGCTACATCGGTGACCTGCGGTCCAAGACCCAGGGCCGCGCCGTGTACTCGATGACGTTCGACTCCTACGCCGAGGTCCCCAAGGCCGTGGCCGACGAGATCATCCAGAAGAACAGCGGCGAGTAGTCGGCTGTTTCCCCCCAACGTGTCCGCCACGGCGGCGGGGCCCTGCGAAGACAGGGTCCCGCCGCCGGAACGGACAGGTGACCCGCCCGCACTCCGGAGGGCGGGGCCACCACAGGACGGAAGGTCGGTCCGCGTCACATGGCGGTCCGGGTGGCCTGATCGCAGGACCGGTCCTGACCCAATCCGGAGAATTATCACCAGCAGACAGATCGAAGTAGACTTTCCCAAGTTGTCAGCACGCCACCCGCGGCTGAGAAGTCTCTTCAGATGAACGTTCTAGGAGGAACCTGTGTCGAAGGCAAAGTTCGAGCGGTCGAAGCCGCACGTCAACGTCGGTACCATCGGCCACGTTGACCACGGCAAGACCACGCTGACCGCGGCGATCTCGAAGGTCCTGTACGACAAGTACCCGGACCTCAACGAGGCCCGCGACTTCGCGACCATTGACTCCGCGCCGGAAGAGCGCCAGCGCGGCATCACCATCAACATCTCCCACGTGGAGTACCAGACGGAAAAGCGTCACTACGCCCACGTCGACGCCCCGGGTCACGCTGACTACATCAAGAACATGATCACCGGCGCAGCCCAGATGGACGGTGCCATCCTCGTGGTCGCCGCCACCGACGGCCCGATGGCCCAGACCCGCGAGCACGTGCTGCTCGCCCGCCAGGTCGGCGTGCCGGCTCTGCTGGTCGCGCTGAACAAGTCGGACATGGTCGAGGACGAGGAGCTCCTGGAGCTCGTCGAGATGGAGGTCCGCGAGCTGCTGTCCTCCCAGGAGTTCGACGGCGACGACGCCCCGGTCATCCGCACCTCCGGCCTGAAGGCCCTGGAGGGCGACGCCCAGTGGGTCAAGTCCGTCGAGGACCTGATGGACGCGGTGGACTCCTACATCCCGGACCCGGTCCGTGACAAGGACAAGCCGTTCCTGATGCCGATCGAGGACGTCTTCACCATCACCGGCCGCGGCACCGTCGTGACCGGCCGCGCCGAGCGTGGCACCCTGAAGATCAACTCCGAGGTCGAGATCGTGGGCATCCGCGACCTGCAGAAGACCACCGTCACCGGTATCGAGATGTTCCACAAGCAGCTCGACGAGGCCTGGGCCGGCGAGAACTGTGGCCTGCTGCTTCGCGGTCTGAAGCGCGAGGACGTGGAGCGCGGCCAGGTCGTCGTGGCCCCGGGCTCCATCACCCCGCACACGGACTTCGAGGGCAACGTCTACATCCTGTCCAAGGATGAGGGCGGGCGTCACAACCCGTTCTACTCGAACTACCGCCCGCAGTTCTACTTCCGCACCACCGACGTCACCGGCGTCATCACGCTGCCGGAAGGCACCGAGATGGTCATGCCCGGCGACACCACCGAGATGACGGTCGAGCTGATCCAGCCGATCGCCATGGAGGAGGGCCTCGGCTTCGCCATCCGTGAGGGTGGCCGCACCGTGGGCTCCGGCCGCGTCACCAAGATCATCAAGTGATCTAGGGTTCACGCCTCAGCAACCCCTTCGGCTTCGGCCGGAGGGGTTGCTGCGTTAACGGGGTAGGCGGCCGAGGACAGGTAGGCTGGGGGCATGGAATTCCTCATTGCCCTGGTGGTCATCGCGGCGGTCGTCTTCGCGATCGTGCGATTGCGCAAGACCTTCCGCCATGAGATCGGCCGTGCCAAGCGCATCAAGCGCGCGAACGACTCAGACCGTTGAGCCCCAACGCGATCCCCAACGCCACCTCCGACAGCGCCCCCCACGGCACCGCCCCCCACGGCACCGTGATGCCGGGCCCCCGGGCGCTGTTCCGGTTCTTCGCGACGGCGGAGATGGTCACCTGGGCCCTGCTGATCCTGGCGATGATCCTGAAGTACACGGGCACCACCGAGGCGCTGATGCCCGCGGGCGGGGGAGCGCACGGCTTCGTCTTCCTCTGCTACGCCGTGGTCAGTGTGGGCGTGTGGATCAATCAGCGCTGGAGCGCCGGCCGGGGCGCGGCCGCCGTGCTCCTGGCCGTGGTGCCGTTCGCCACCCTGCCCTTCGAACGCTCGCTGGCCAAGCGTGGGGAGCCAGACGCCACCTGGCGCCTAGTTGACGGGCGCAGCCCCCGGCCTGCCGGGTTCTGGGAGTCGCTGGAGGCCTGGGTCCTGCGGAACGTGATCCTGGCCGCGATCCTCGCGGTGGCCGCCGTCGCTGTGGTGTTCTCCCTCCTGCTGCTCGCCGGCCCTCCGGGGGAGTGGTTCAGCTGACCCGAGACGCCGCGTGCCGGGGTACATGCCGGTGAATTCGCGCCCGGGCAGTTGATCTGTCATACTGGATCAGTTGCTCAAGCGCTAGGGCGTGTGTGGAGCTGTCTGCAGCACCACCGCCCGAGACCAAACACAACACATAATCCCCATCAGGATCTGGCGGTCCTGTGGTCTTCTGTGTCTCTGGCATGATGTCATGCCTGCGGAGCAGATCACGACACGCCCGACCGCGTGGGTCGATGCCCCAGCAGGGCGAGGAACCCGGGTTTCCCGGATTCGGTCTGCGTGGGTGAACAAGAAGCGCGGGACCGGTTCGCCGGGCCCGTGGCGAACAGGGACAGGTGCGCGAACGCGTACGAAGCACAGGACGAAAGAGGCATGACGCCATGGCGGGACAGAAAATCCGCATCCGGCTGAAGTCGTATGACCACGAGGTCATCGATACTTCGGCTCGGAAGATCGTCGACACGGTCACGCGCGCAGGCGCAACGGTGGTGGGCCCGGTGCCGCTGCCGACGGAGAAGAACGTGTACGTCGTGATCCGCTCTCCCCACAAGTACAAGGACAGCCGCGAGCACTTCGAGATGCGCACGCACAAGCGGCTGATCGACATCATCGATCCGACGCCGAAGGCCGTTGACTCGCTCATGCGTCTCGACCTTCCGGCCGACGTCAACATCGAAATCAAGCTCTGAGAGGGAGGTGCTGAGAAACTATGACCATCACGCGTAATGTCAAGGGCCTGTTGGGCACGAAGCTCGGCATGACCCAGGTCTGGGATGCGGACAACAAGCTCATCCCCGTCACTGTCGTCCAAGCCGAACCCAACGTCGTGACCCAGCTGCGCAATGCGGAGGCCAACGGTTACGCCTCCGTGCAGATCGCCTACGGGCAGATCGATCCGCGCAAGGTCACCAAGCCGCTGGCCGGCCACTTCGAGGCCGCCGGGGTCACCCCGCGCCGCCACGTGGTCGAGCTGCGCACCGCCGACTCCGCCGAGTACACGCTCGGCCAGGACGTCACCGTCGAGGTCTTCGAGGCCGGCCAGAAGGTCGACGTCGTCGGGACCACCAAGGGCAAGGGCTTCGCCGGTGCCATGAAGCGTCACGGCTTCTCCGGCGTCGGTGCCTCCCACGGTGCCCACAAGAACCACCGCAAGCCGGGCTCCGTCGGTGGCGCCTCCACCCCGGGCCGCGTCTTCAAGGGCCAGCGCCTGCCGGGCCGGATGGGCGCCGTCCGCCAGACCACCCAGAACCTCACCCTCCACGGCATCGACGTGGAGAAGAACCTGCTGCTGATCAAGGGTGCCGTCCCCGGCCCCCGCGGCCGGGTCGTCCTGGTTCGCACCGCAGTGAAGGGAGCATGAGCAGATGGCTACCAACGCAGCTAACGCTGAAGCCAAGACCGTCACGGTTGAGCTGCCCGCCGAGATCTTCGACGTCCAGGCCAACGTGCCGTTGATGCACCAGGTCGTGGTGGCCCAGCTGGCCGCCGCTCGCCAGGGCACCCACAAGGTCAAGCGTCGGGGCGAGGTCTCCGGTGCCGGCCGCAAGCCGTTCAAGCAGAAGGGCACCGGCCGCGCCCGTCAGGGCTCGATTCGCGCTCCGCAGATGACCGGTGGTGGCGTGGTGCACGGCCCCGAGCCGCGCGACTACTCCCAGCGAACCCCCAAGAAGATGAAGGCCGCCGCCCTGCGTGGCGCCCTCTCCGACCGTGCCCGCAACGGCCGCGTCCACGTGATCGAGGAGCTGGTGGCTGCCGGTACCCCGAGCACCAAGGCGGCCAAGGCCGTGCTGCTCTCGCTGACCGCGGGACGCAAGAACGCCCTCGTGGTCATCGACCGTGCTGACGACAGCGCGGCGCTCAGCGCCCGCAACCTGGAGTCGGTGCACACCCTGTACTTCGACCAGCTGAACACGTACGACGTGCTGGTCAGCGATGACGTGGTCTTCACCCGCGCCGCCTACGAGGCGTTCGTGGCCAAGGCCGGCGCACAGAAGGAGGATGCCCAGTGAGCGGCTCCATCAACAAGAACCCCCGCGACGTGGTCATTGCCCCGGTCGTGTCGGAGAAGAGCTACGGCCTGATCGACGAGGGTAAGTACACCTTCCTGGTCGACCCGCGCTCCAACAAGACCGAGATCAAGCAGGCGGTGGAGTCCATCTTCTCCGTCAAGGTTGACTCGATCAACACCCTGAATCGTGCCGGCAAGCGTAAGCGCACCAAGTTCGGTTGGGGCTCCCGCAAGAGCACCAAGCGCGCGGTCGTGACGCTCAAAGAGGGCACGATTGACATCTTCGGAGGTCCGCTCGCCTGAGGCGTAGCGGAGACCACTTAATCGAGGAACTGACACATGGCTATCCGTAAATACAAGCCGACCACCCCGGGCCTTCGCGGCTCGTCCGTGGCCGACTTCGCAGAAATCACCCGGACCACCCCGGAGAAGTCGCTGCTCCGCCCGCTCACCAAGAGCGGCGGCCGCAACAACTCCGGCAAGATCACGACCCGCCACAAGGGCGGCGGCCACAAGCGCCAGTACCGCGTCATCGACTTCCGTCGCCATGACAAGGACGGCGTGCCCGCCAAGGTCGCTCACATCGAGTACGACCCGAACCGGACCGCCCGCATCGCCCTGCTCCACTACGTGGACGGCACCAAGCGCTACATCCTGGCCCCGGCCAAGCTGAACCAGGGTGACACGGTCGAGGCCGGCGCCACCGCTGACATCAAGCCCGGCAACAACCTGCCGCTGCGCAACATCCCGCTGGGCACCGTCATCCACGCCGTGGAGCTCCGTCCCGGGGGCGGCGCCAAGCTGGCCCGCTCCGCCGGTTCGTCCATCCAGCTGGTGGCGCGCGAGGGCAAGTACGCCCAGCTGCGCCTGCCCTCCGGCGAGATCCGCAACGTCGACGTGCGCTGCCGCGCCTCCGTCGGCGAGGTCGGCAACGCCGAGCAGTCGAACATCAACTGGGGAAAGGCCGGCCGCATGCGGTGGAAGGGCGTCCGCCCGACCGTCCGCGGCGTGGTCATGAACCCCGTCGACCACCCGCACGGCGGTGGCGAGGGCAAGACCTCCGGTGGTCGCCACCCGGTCAACCCCAATGGCAAGCCCGAGGGCCGCACCCGCCGCCCGAACAAGGAAAGCGACAAGCTCATCGTGCGCCGTCGCCGTTCCGGCAAGAACAAGCGATAGGAGCGGATCAGACATGCCACGCAGCCTGAAGAAGGGTCCCTTCGTCGACCAGCACCTCTACCTCAAGGTGGATGCTGAGAACGAGAAGGGCACCAAGAACGTCATCAAGACCTGGTCCCGCCGGTCCATGATCATCCCCGACATGCTCGGGCACACGATCGCGGTCCACGACGGACGCAAGCACGTCCCGGTGTTCATCACCGAGTCGATGGTCGGGCACAAGCTCGGCGAGTTTGCCCAGACGCGGACCTACCGCGGTCACGTGAAGGACGACCGGAAGGGCAAGCGCCGCTGACGCGGGGCTTGACCGTCCGAGGAACTCGAAAGAAGGAAAGCAATGGAAGCCAAGGCAATTGCGCGCCACCTGCGTGTAACGCCGATGAAGGCCCGGCGCGTCGTCAACCTTGTCCGTGGCAAGCAGGCGAACGAAGCGCTGGCCATCCTGAAGTTCGCCCAGCAGGGCGCTTCGGAGCCGGTGTACAAGCTGGTCGCCTCCGCGGTGGCCAACGCCCGGGTCAAGGCCGACCGTGAAGGCCTGGCGTTCAACGAGGACGCCCTGTTCATCACCGAGGCCTTCGTCGACGAAGGACCGACCATGAAGCGATTCCAGCCGCGTGCCCAGGGCCGCGCCGGACGCATCAACAAGCGCACCAGCCACGTGACCGTGGTCGTTGCCACCGAGGAAGAGAAGGGGAAGTAACCCATGGGTCAGAAGATCAACCCGAACGGTTTCCGCCTCGGCATCACCACCGACCACGTCTCGCACTGGTTCGCTGACTCCAACAAGGAAGGCCAGCGGTACAAGGACTTCCTGAAGGAAGACATCAAGATCCGCGAGCTGATGACCGACGGCATGGAGCGCGCCGGCATCTCGAAGGTGGAGATCGAGCGGACCCGCGACCGGGTGCGGGTGGACATCCACACCGCCCGTCCCGGCATCGTCATCGGCCGCCGCGGCGCCGAGGCCGACCGTATCCGCGGCGAGCTCGAGAAGCTCACCGGCAAGCAGATCCAGCTGAACATCCTCGAGGTCAAGAACCCCGAGGTGGACGCCCAGCTGGTCGCCCAGGGTGTGGCCGAGCAGCTCGCCTCCCGCGTGGCCTTCCGCCGGGCCATGAAGAAGGCCATCCAGTCCGCCACCCGTGCGGGTGCCCAGGGCATCCGGATCCAGTGCGCCGGTCGCCTGGGTGGCGCTGAGATGTCCCGCTCGGAGTTCTACCGCGAAGGCCGTGTGCCGCTGCACACCCTGCGCGCGAACATCGATTTCGGCAAGTTCGAAGCCAAGACCACCTTCGGCCGCATCGGCGTGAAGGTCTGGATCTACAAGGGCGACCTGACGGCCAAGGAACTGGCCGCCAAGGAAGCCGCTGCACCGTCCGGCCGTGGTGGCCGTGGTGGCGATCGCCGTGGCCCGGGCGGCCCCGGTGGTGGCGACCGTCGCCGTCGCAACGACCGGGCCCCGCGTCAGGACTCGTCCGCCGGCAGCAGCGCAGCTTCCTCCGCGCCCGCTGAAGGAGGCAATGCCTGATGTTGATTCCCCGTCGAGTCAAGCACCGCAAGCAGCACCACCCGAAGCGCTCGGGGATGGCGAAGGGCGGCACCGCCGTCACCTTCGGCGAATGGGGCATCCAGGCCATGACCCCGGCCTATGTCACCAACCGTCAGATCGAGTCCGCCCGTATCGCCATGACGCGCTACATCAAGCGCGGCGGCAACGTGTGGATCAACATCTACCCGGACCGCCCGCTGACCAAGAAGCCTGCCGAGACCCGCATGGGTTCCGGTAAGGGTTCCCCCGAGTGGTGGGTCGCCAACGTCAAGCCGGGTCGCGTGCTCTTCGAGCTCTCCGGCGTCAGCGAGGACGTGGCCCGCGAGGCGCTGCGACTGGCTATGCACAAGCTGCCGTTGAAGGCACGTATCGTCCGCCGAGAGGGTGGTGAGTGATCATGGCTACCGGTTCGAAGGAACTGAACGTCGAGGCCCTGGACGGCCTGGACAACGGCCGTCTGGCCGAGGAGCTCAAGCGCTCCAAGGAGGAGCTGTTCAACCTCCGCTTCCAGTCGGCCACCGGCCAGCTGGACAACCACGGCCGGCTGAAGACCGTCAAGCGGGACATCGCCCGGATCTACACGATCCTGCGTGAGCGCGAGCTCGGGATCCGCGAGGACGTTGAGGCCCCGGCCGAGGACGTCAAGCCCGCCAAGGGCAAGAAGGCTGCCAAGGCCAAGGCTCCGGCCGAGACCCAGGTCGCCGACACCGAGAACACCGAGAAGACCGAGGAGGAGGCCAAGTGACTGAGAACGCGAACGCATCCGTGAACGACGACGCCACGGCAGCCGCCGCCGGTACTGCCGGTGTCTCCGAGCGCGGCTACCGCAAGTCCGCCCGCGGCATCGTCGTGTCGGACAAGATGGACAAGACCATCGTGGTGCAGGTCGAGGACCTGAAGAAGCACGCCCTGTACGGCAAGGTGCTGCGGACCTCCAAGAAGGTCAAGGCCCACGACGAGGAGAACACCGCCGGCATCGGCGACCGTGTCCTCATCGCCGAGACCCGCCCGACCTCCGCCACCAAGCGGTGGCGCCTGGTCGAGATCACCGAGCGCGCCAAGTAGCCCGGAGATCCCCGCACGACGACGGCCGGTCACCTTCCAGCGGAAGGGGCCGGCCGTCGTCGTACCCGGGTGAATTAACCGGTCAATTAGCCCCTGGGGCCCCGATGCGCTAGGATGGACTGTCTGTGCGCCCTTGTTGGCGGGACCATCCATCCCGCGTGCCGAGGGTTTCGCAAAACCTCTCGATCAACCGCCTCGGCCTTGCCCCGCGGATTGACGGTTGTTGCAGCGCCGGTTCCTGTCTGACAGGGGGGCCGGAAGGCTCTGCAGCCGGCTCTCTCGCCACAGGGGTGGGGGTAAGCGGTCCGGGAACATCAAAATATCCGTTCCGCAAGGCTCGCCCGGCTTCGGGGGAGAACCAGCGCGACGACAGGAGTTACGAGTGATTCAGCAGGAGTCGCGGCTTAAGATCGCTGACAACACCGGTGCCAAGGAAATCTTGACCATCCGTGTTCTCGGTGGATCCGGACGCCGCTACGCAGGTATTGGCGACACCATCGTCGCCACCGTGAAGGACGCCATCCCCGGCGGCAACGTCAAGAAGGGCGACGTCGTCAAGGCGGTCATCGTGCGGACCAAGAAGGAGCGTCGGCGTGCCGACGGTTCCTACATCAAGTTCGACGAGAACGCCGCCGTCATCCTCAAGACCGATGGCGAGCCGCGAGGCACCCGCATCTTCGGCCCGGTGGGTCGCGAGCTGCGTGACAAGAAGTTCATGAAGATCGTGTCACTGGCACCGGAGGTGATCTGACCACTATGGCAAAGATCAAGAAGGACGATCTCGTCCAGATCATCGCCGGCAAGGACAAGGGCAAGCAGGGCAAGGTCCTGCAGGTCTTCCCGTCCCGTGACCGGGTGCTGGTGGAGGGCGTCAACCGCGTCACCAAGCACCTGCGTGCCGGCCAGAACAACAACGGCTCCACCGAAGGCGGCCTGCAGGTCGTCGAGGCGCCCGTGCACGTGTCCAACGTGGCGGTCGTGGATCCCGAGACCAAGAAGCCGACCCGTGTGGGCTACCGCTTCGAGACCGTTGAGAAGAACGGCGAGTCCAAGACCGTCAAGGTCCGCTTCGCCAAGGCTTCCGGAAAGGTGCTGTGATGACTGAGACCACTGAAGCAGCAGCAACCCCTGCGGAAACCCCGATCAAGGTGACCCCGCGTCTGAAGACCAAGTACCGCGAGGAGATTCGCGCGGCCCTTCAGGACGAGTTCAACTACGGCAACACCATGCAGGTTCCCGGCCTGGTCAAGGTCGTCGTGAACATGGGTGTCGGCGAGGCCGCCAAGGACTCGAAGATCATCGACGGCGCCATCCGCGATCTCACCCAGATCACGGGCCAGAAGCCGCAGGTCACCAAGGCCCGCAAGTCCATCGCGCAGTTCAAGCTGCGTGAGGGCATGCCGATCGGCACCCACGCGACCCTGCGTGGCGACCGCATGTGGGAGTTCCTGGACCGCCTCGTCACCCTGGCGCTGCCGCGCATCCGTGACTTCCGCGGCCTGTCCCCGAAGCAGTTCGACGGCAACGGCAACTACACCTTCGGTCTGGCTGAGCAGTCGGTCTTCCACGAGATCGACCAGGACAAGATCGACCGCGTGCGCGGCATGGACATCACCGTGGTGACCACCGCCAAGAACGACGACGAAGGCCGTGCACTGCTCAAGGCGCTCGGCTTCCCCTTCCAGGGCATGAACGACGCCCAGAAGTCCTCCCAGAAGTAAACATCTACGTTGCAGGTCCCCATCGGAGCACTCCGGCCGGGGAAACCGCAGCGAGGAAGGGCACGAAGCCCACATGACCATGACAGATCCTGTCGCAGACATGCTGACGCGTCTGCGCAACGCCAACTCGGCCTTCCACGACTCCGTGGACATGCCGTCGTCCAAGCTCAAGATTCGCGTGGCGGACATCCTCAAGTCCGAGGGTTACATCGCCAACTACACCGAAGAGGACGCCCCGGTGGGCAAGCGCCTCGTCATCGAGCTGAAGTTCGGTCCTCAGCGCGAGCGGGCCATCGCCGGCCTGCGCCGCATCTCCAAGCCCGGTCTGCGCGTCTACGCGAAGTCCACCGGCCTGCCGCACGTGCTGGGCGGCCTGGGGATTGCCATCCTGTCCACCTCCTCCGGTCTGCTCACCGACCGTCAGGCAGCCAAGAAGGGCGTGGGTGGGGAAGTCCTCGCCTACGTCTGGTAATCGGCGAGTACGGAAGAAAGGTAGATAAGACATGTCACGTATTGGACGTCTTCCGATCACCGTGCCGTCCGGCGTCGAGATCAAGATCGACGGCGCGAACGTCGCCGTCAAGGGCCCCAAGGGGGAACTGAGCCACGCGGTGGCCAGCCCGATCGAGATCACGCTCGAGGAGGGCACCGTCACGGTGACCCGCCCGAACGACGAGCGCGAGTCGCGTTCGCTCCACGGCCTGACCCGCACGCTGATCTCCAACATGATCGTCGGTGTCACCGACGGTTACGAGAAGCAGCTCGAGGTCATCGGCACCGGTTACCGCGTGCAGGCCAAGGGCTCGGACCTCGAGTTCGCGCTCGGCTACTCCCACCCCGTTCCCGTCAAGGCTCCTGAAGGCATCTCCTTCAAGGTCGAGGGCAACAAGGTGACCGTGGCCGGCATCGACAAGCAGCGCGTCGGCGAGACCGCTGCCAACATCCGCAAGCTGCGCCGTCCCGACCCGTACAAGGGCAAGGGCGTGCGTTACGCAGGCGAGGTTATTCGCCGCAAGGCCGGAAAGGCAGGTAAGTAATGTCCACGCTGAAAGTGAAGGGCAAGGGGAAGTACGTCTCCCGCACCCGCCGCCACTTGCGCGTCCGCAAGCGGATCTCCGGCACCGCCGTCCGTCCCCGCCTGGTGGTCAACCGCTCCGCACGGCACATGTTCGTGCAGCTGGTGGACGACACCCGCGGCGTGACGCTCGCCTCGGCCTCCACCATGGAAGCCGACCTGCGGGCGTTCGAGGGCGACAAGTCCGCCAAGGCCCAGAAGGTCGGTGGGCTGATCGCCGAGCGCGCCAAGGCTGCCGGTGTTGAGGCCGTGGTCTTCGACCGCGGCGGCAACAAGTACCACGGCCGCGTGGCCGCCGTCGCCGACGGTGCCCGGGAAGGTGGGCTGCAGCTGTGAGCGAGACGAACACCGAGAGCAACAAGAAGGACACTCAGGTGACCGAAAACACCGAGAACACTGCCGTGGCCGGCGCGTCTGAGACCGCCGCCGGTTCGGCCAGCCAGTCCACCGAGGCCGGCGGCCGCGGTGGCCGTGGCGGCAACGACCGTGGCCGCGGCGGCAACGACCGCGGTGGCCGTGGTGGCAACGACCGTGGCGGCCGCGGTGGCAACGACCGCGGTGGCCGTGGCGGTCGCGACGACGACAAGGACAAGTTCCTCGAGCGCGTCGTGGCCATCAACCGCGTCTCCAAGGTCGTGAAGGGCGGACGTCGGTTCTCCTTCACCGCCCTCGTGGTGGTGGGCGACGGCGACGGCATGGTCGGCGTCGGCTACGGCAAGGCCAAGGAAGTCCCGGCAGCCATCTCCAAGGGCGTGGAAGAGGCCAAGAAGTCCTTCTTCCGCGTTCCCCGCGTCGGCACCACCATCCCGCACCTGGTGCAGGGTGAGGATGCCGCCGGTGTGGTGCTCCTGCGTCCGGCGTCCCCGGGTACCGGTGTGATCGCCGGTGGTCCGGTCCGCGCCGTGCTGGAGTGCGCCGGTGTCCATGACGTGCTGTCCAAGTCGATGGGGTCCGCCAACGTGATCAACATCGTCCGCGGCACCGTGGAGGCCCTCAAGCAGCTGGAGGAGCCGCAGTCCGTGGCAGCCCGCCGTGGCAAGCCGCTGGACGAGGTTGCCCCGCACGCGATGCTCCGCACCATCGAGGAGGATCGCGCCAAGAAGAGCGCAGAGAAGGCAGGTGCGGCATCCCATGGCTAACTTCAGCACCCGGAAGAACGTCGCCGTGAGCGGCGCGACTCTGGAAATCACCCAGATCAAGTCCGTCATCGGCGGCAAGCAGAACCAGCGCGACACCCTGCGGTCCCTCGGTCTGAAGCGGATCGGCCAGACGGTCACCCGCTCCGCAGACGAGGTCACCGTGGGTATGGTCAACACCGTGCCGCACCTGGTGAAGGTTGAGGAGATCAACAATGGCTGACGAAATTCAGGATGCCATCAAGGTCCATGACCTGCGTCCGGCCCCCGGCGCCAAGAAGTCCAAGACCCGCGTGGGTCGTGGCGAGGCGTCCAAGGGCAAGACCGCAGGCCGCGGTACCAAGGGCACCAAGGCGCGCTACCAGGTGAAGGCCGGCTTCGAAGGCGGCCAGCTGCCGCTGCAGATGCGCCTGCCGAAGCTGCGCGGCTTCAAGAACCCGTTCAAGGTCGAGTACCAGGTCGTGAACCTGGACAAGCTGTCGGAGCACTTCCCGGCCGGCGGCGACGTGACCCCGGACGCCCTCGTGGCCAAGGGCCTGGTCCGCAAGAACCAGCCCGTCAAGGTCCTGGGCTCCGGCGAGGTCTCCGTGGCGCTGAACGTGAAGGCCGACGCCTTCTCGAACTCCGCCGTCGAGAAGATCTCGGCTGCCGGTGGGTCCACGGAGGCCCTCTGACGGTTCGTTGAACTGAACAGGTTGAACTGAACGAGGCCCCCGGGCCGCTGATCCACGTGGAGTCCATGTGGGGGAGCGGCACGGGGGCCTTCTTCTTTCCGATAGACTCGCTCAGTGGTTCACTGGGCCGACCCGCGGGGCCGCCCTGACTGACCACTCCACTACCCCACCACCAGGAGGACGCTTGTTCAGCGCGATTGCCCGGGTCTTCCGGACGCCCGACCTGCGGCGAAAGATCTGGTTCACCCTCGGGATCGTCGTCATCTACCGGCTCGGTGCCTTCATCCCGGCCCCCGGGGTCGACTACGGCACCGTGCAGGTCTGCCTGGATCAGGGCAACACCACCGGTGGGCTGTACTCGTTCGTGAACATGTTCTCCGGCGGCGCCATGCTGCAGGTGTCGGTCTTCGCCCTCGGCATCATGCCGTACATCACGGCGGCCATCATCGTGCAGCTCCTGCGCGTGGTGATCCCGCGGTTCGAGGAGCTGCAGAAGGAGGGGGCGCAGGGCCAGTCGAAGCTGACCCAGTACACCCGTTACCTGACGGTCGCCCTGGCCCTGCTCAACGCCACCACCATCGTCTCCCTGGCCCGGACTGGCGCGCTGCTCGGCTGCAACCTGCCGATCGTGCCGGATGACAGCCTGGGGATCATCCTGCTGATGATCGTCACGCTGACCTCGGGCACCGTGTTGATCATGTGGCTGGGCGAACTCATCACCGAGCGGGGCGTCGGCAACGGCATGTCCCTGCTGATCTTCCTGTCCATCGCCGCCGGGTTCCCGGCCGGCCTGGGCCAGATCTGGACCACCCAGGGCTGGCGCGTGTTCGGCATCGTGATGATCGTCGGGCTGCTGACCATCATGGCCGTGGTGTTCGTGGAGGAGTCCCAGCGCCGTGTGCCCGTGCAGTACGCCAAGCGGCAGATCGGCCGGCGCACCGTGGGCGGGACGAGCACCTACATCCCGATCAAGGTCAACATGGCCGGCGTGATCCCCGTGATCTTCGCGTCCTCGATCATGATGCTCCCGGGCATCCTGATCCAGTTCAACACCCCCCAGGACGGGTCCAACCCGCCGGAGTGGGTCATCTTCCTCTCCACGTACTTCAGCACGGGCTCCCACCCCGTCTACATGGCCCTGTTCTTCCTGCTGACGATCGGCTTCACGTACTTCTACGTGACGATCACCTTCAACCCGGTGGAGATCAGCGACAACATGAAGAAGTACGGCGGCTTCATCCCCGGCGTCCGCGCCGGCGGGCCCACGGAGAAGTACCTCGAATACGTCATCAGCAGGATCACCTTCCCGGGCGCGTTGTACCTTGGAGTCCTGGCGATGATCCCGATGATCGCCTTCGTGCTGATCAACGCAGACCAGAACTTCCCGTTCGGCGGCATCTCCATCCTCATCATGGTGGGCGTCGCGCTGCAGACCATCAAGCAGATCAACGCCCAGATGGAGCAGCACAACTACGAGGGGCTGCTGCGCTAGAGAGACTGCTGCGGCAGAAGCCCCGTCCCGGAAGACGCCCACCCCCAGACGTACTCCTGAACACCGAATAACCACGCTGATCGACAGTAAGGAATACCAATGACCCGCATGCTGATCATGGGCCCTCCCGGGTCCGGTAAGGGCACCCAGGCTTCCCGCATCGCGGACAAGCTCGGCATCGTGGCGATTTCCACGGGCGACATCTTCCGGTACAACGTCAAGGAGATGACGCCGCTGGGCAAGGAGGCGAAGAAGTACATGGACAATGGCGACTTCGTCCCGGACGAGGTCACGAACCGGATGGTCGCCGAGCGCATCCGCCAGTCGGACGTGGAGCACGGCTTCCTGCTGGACGGCTACCCCCGCACCTCCGGTCAGGTGGAGGCCCTGGACGGGTTCCTCACCGAGGACGGCCACGCCCTGAACGTGGTCATCGAGCTGACCGTGCCCGACGATGAGCTGGTGGCCCGCCTGCTGGGCCGCGCCGAGAGCGACGGGCGCAGCGATGACACGGAGGAGGTCATCCAGCACCGCCTGGACCTCTACCACGAGCAGACCGAGGCCGTGATCGAGTCCTACGTGGCCCGCGGCATCGTCCAGCGCGTGGACGGCACCGGCCAGATCGATGACATCACCGAGCGACTGCTGCAGGCCGTGTACTCGGTCCGGGAGCGCACCGGGAACCTGCCGGTCGTCCAGTCCGTGGGCGAGGGCGACGCCGAGAACCCGGAGTAGCCGATGAGCCGCCGTCAGGTCGAACTGAAGACCGTCCCGCAGATGCAGACCATGCATCGCGCCGGCCTGGTCCTTCACCGCGCCCTGGACGCGGCCGTGGGGGCGGCGGTCCCGGGCACGACGACGGCCGCGGTCGACGCCGTGTTCGCCTCGGTTCTCGAGGGGGCCGGCGCCACCCCCAACTTCCTGGGCTACTACGGCTACCCCAAGACCATCTGCGCCTCCGTGAACGAGGAGGTGGTGCACGGGATCCCGGGGGAGCGGGTGCTCCAGTCCGGGGACGTGCTCAAGATCGACGGCGGCTGCATCATCGACGGCTGGCACTCCGACTCGGCCCGCACCGTGGTGCTGGGCTCCTCCGCGGCCGGCACGGCGGACCCGGAGGACGAGCGCCTCTCCGAGATCACCCGCCAGGCCATGTGGCGCGGGATCGCGGCGCTGGCCACCGCCAAGTACGTCGGGGACATCGGGGACGCGATCGATGACTTCGTCAGTTCGCAGCCCGGAGCCCCGCTCGGCATCCTGCAGGACTACGTGGGCCACGGCATCGGCACCGCCATGCACCAGGCCCCGGACGTGCTCAACTACCGCTCCCGGCACCGCGGGCCCAAGGTCAAGCCGGGCCTGTGCCTCGCGATCGAGCCGATGCTCGTGCGCGGAGGGCTGGAGACGGACGTCCTGGCGGACGACTGGACCGTGGTCACCCGTGACGGCGCGCGCGCCAGCCAGTGGGAGCACTCGGTCGCGCGGCACCGGGGCGGGATCTGGGTGCTGACCATGCCCGACGGCGGCGCGGCGGACCTCACCCCGCTCGGCGTGGTGCCCGTCCCGCTCGGGGAGTAGGGCTTTCCACCTACCCGTTCTGCTGAACCCGGTCAACTCCGACGCGGGTGAATTTCACTTCTGTGCGGGAAACCAGTAGTATTGCTTGCTGGTTGTCTCTGCGGTGCGCCGCGTCCTGCTGGGCTGTGTCCTGCAGGGTCCCGCCCCATCGGTCAACCGGAAACATCCCCGCCAGACTCTATCCGCCCCTGTGGCGGGTGGTTCCGGCACAACGTAAGTGGAGGACATGGCTAAGAAGGAAGGTGTCATCGAGGTCGAGGGCACGGTGAGCGAGGCATTGCCGAACGCAATGTTCCGCGTCCGTCTGCAGAACGAGCACGTTGTGCTCGCCACGATCTCGGGAAAGATGCGTCAGCACTACATCCGGATCCTCCCCGAGGACCGGGTCGTCGTGGAACTTAGCCCGTACGACCTCAACCGGGGTCGGATCGTGTACCGCTACAAGTAAACCCATCCACCACTCAACAGCTAGCGCTGGAGGAGGAACCATGAAGGTTCAGCCAAGCGTGAAGCGGATCTGTGACAAGTGCCAGGTGGTGCGCCGTAAGGGCCGCGTCCTGGTGATCTGCGACAACCCACGCCACAAGCAGCGCCAGGGCTGATCTCGTCCTTCGACGGGATGGTCCACGCGCAGCACCGGTCCACTGAGCACACCACTCACGGCCAGGTCCAACCGGACCGAACAGCAGCACAGCCGGGATCGGCCACTGGGAACCCCCAGGGACGGTCACGGCAACCCCTGGACGCAGAGGCCGGGGACCCGAACCGCGGCAACGCCGGTGGGCGGAGTGAAACATCCGGAACTTCGCCGGAACCGCCACCAGGGCACCGCAGGGAAGAGATTCCCGCAGTGAGGGGACGTGCTGGTGCAGACCTTTGCTTCAGAAGAACTAGGAGGACGGCCTTATGGCACGTCTAGCAGGCGTCGACATCCCGCGCGAGAAGCGCGTCGTCATCGCTCTCACGTACATCTTCGGTGTGGGCCAGACCCGCTCCGAGCAGACCCTCGAGGCGACCGGGATTGACCCGAGCATCCGCGTCAAGGATCTGACCGACGATCAGCTGGTTGCCCTGCGCGACTACATCGAGGCGAACTTCAAGGTGGAGGGTGACCTGCGCCGCGAGGTGGCAGCCGATATCCGCCGCAAGCTGGAGATCGGCTCCTACCAGGGTGTCCGCCACCGCCGCGGCCTGCCCGTCCGTGGCCAGCGCACCAAGACCAACGCCCGTACCCGCAAGGGCCCGAAGAAGACCGTCGCCGGCCGCAAGAAGTAGCCGGACCCCGACAGTCACTTCCGCACAACACCAGCTTTCGTAGGAGAGACACATGCCCCCCAAGACACGTGCTGCGGTGACCCGCAAGCCTCGTCGCAAGGACAAGAAGAACATCACCGTGGGCCAGGCCCACATCAAGAGCACCTTCAACAACACCATCGTGTCCATCACGGACACCACCGGTGCTGTGATCTCGTGGGCCTCGGCCGGCGATGTGGGATTCAAGGGCTCCCGCAAGTCCACCCCCTACGCCGCCCAGATGGCCGCCGAGAAGGCTGCCAAGGCCGCTCAGGAGCACGGGCTGCGTAAGGTCGACGTCTTCGTGAAGGGTCCCGGCTCCGGCCGCGAGACCGCGATCCGCTCGCTCCAGGCCGCCGGCCTGGAGGTCGGCTCCATCTCGGACGTCACCCCCTCTGCCCACAACGGTTGCCGCCCGGCCAAGCGCCGCCGCGTCTGACCGCAGTACCGAGCGCACGTCCCCTGAATCGGGGGCGTGCGCCTCGGTGCTCACCAGCCCACCCCATTCGTTTCCACCCATCGTGTGCGTCATATGGCGGACGCTCGCCGAAAGGAAATGTCAGTGCTCATTGCACAGCGCCCCACGCTGACTGAAGAAGTCGTTGCCGACAACCGCTCCCGGTTCATCATCGAACCGCTGGAACCCGGGTTCGGCTATACCCTCGGTAACTCCCTTCGCCGGACCCTGCTGTCCTCCATCCCGGGCGCTGCTGTCACCAGCATCCGCGTGGATGGGGTGCTGCACGAGTTCAGCACCGTCGCCGGTGTGAAGGAAGACGTCACCGAGGTCATCCTGAACATCAAGAAGCTCTCGGTCTCCTCGGAGCATGACGAGCCCGTCGTCGCCTACCTGCGCAAGCAGGGCCCCGGCGTCGTCACCGCCGCGGACATCACGTCCCCGGCCGGCGTCGAGGTCCACAACCCGGATCTGCACATCGCCACCCTGAACGGCAAGGGCAAGTTCGACATGGAGCTCATCGTCGAGCGCGGCCGCGGCTACGTCACGGCGGCCCAGAACAAGTCCGCCGACGCGGAGATCGGCCGCATCCCGGTCGACTCCATCTACTCGCCGGTGCTGAAGGTCACCTTCAAGGTCGAGGCCACCCGTGTGGAGCAGCGCACCGACTTCGACCGCCTCATCATCGACGTGGAGACCAAGGAGTCCATGGCTCCGCGTGACGCCGTGGCCTCCGCCGGCACCACCCTGGTGGAGCTCTTCGGCCTGGCCCGCGAGCTGAACCTGGAGGCCGAGGGCATCGAGATCGGTCCGAGCCCGACGGACACCACGGTGGCCGCGGACATGGCCCTGCCGATCGAGGACCTCGAGATGACCGTGCGCTCCTACAACTGCCTGAAGCGCGAGGGCATCCACACCGTCGGCGAGCTCGTCGCCCGCTCCGAGGCCGATCTGATGGACATCCGGAACTTCGGTGCCAAGTCCATCGACGAGGTCAAGGAAAAGCTGACCGAACTGGGTCTGTCCCTGAAGGACTCCCCGGCTGGCTACGACCCCTCCCTGCACTCCCAGGAGTCGGACGAGGAGTCCTACGGCGAGTACTGAGCCCCGGTTCGCTGAACCGGGTTTGGTCCTTCCGTACCACCACCCATAGCGTCCTGATGGCCGGTAGCCGTCAGGGACCATCTGAGGAGAATCACCAATGCCTACCCCCACCAAGGGACCGCGCCTGGGCGGCGGCCCTGCCCACGAGCGGATCATGCTGGCCAACCTCTCGGCCAACCTGTTCGAGCACAAGAAGATCACCACCACGGTGACCAAGGCCAAGCGCCTGCGTCCCTTCGCCGAGCGTCTGATCACCTTCGCCAAGAAGGGCGATCTGGCCTCGCGTCGCAAGGTTCAGGGCATCATCTCGGCCAAGAACCGCACGAACAAGACGATCGTGCACGAGCTGTTCACCGTGATCGGCCCGGCCATGGCCGAGCGCGAGGGCGGCTACACCCGCATCACGAAGATCGGTAACCGCCACGGGGACAACGCCCCCATGGCCGTGATCGAGCTCGTCATGGAGCCCGTCTCCGCCAAGCAGGCGGTGGTCCGTGAGGCCGAGCAGGCCGCTGAGACCGCTGCCCCGGCCGCCCCGGCTGCTGTGGTCGAGGATGCCCCGGTCGAGGAGACTCCGGTCGCCGAGGCCGAGGTCGTGGAGACTGACGCCGCTGAGTCTGAGGCTGCCGGGACCCCGGCTGCTGAGACTGACGCTGCCGAGGCTCCTGCCGCTGAGGAGAAGACCGACGAGAAGTGATTCTCCCGGTCTGATCCGATCTGGTCTCGCCTGATCTGGTCTAGCCTGGACTGACCCGTCACCGTGCACCCCGCGTGCGCCGGTGGCGGGTCGTTCTGCTTAACGGAGGCGTTGGAAGGTCGGTCTGCGCGCGAGGGGAAATCAGCCTCTGCCCAGGCTGGCGGCCAACCTCGGACCAGACTGGCGGCCAGCCTCAGAGCAGGCCGGACGCCAGCATGAAGATGGCGCCGGCATGGGCGACGGTCGCGCCGAGCACCCCGTGCCGCAGGGCGATGACGGCGCACACCAGCCCTTCGAGGAACGTGAAGGCGAGGATCGGCCAGCCCAGGTCCGTCAGGAGGAAGGCGAGGACCAGATGCCCCGCCGCGAAGGTCAGCGCCGAGAGCAGGGCCGCCCGCCAGCGGCCCGTCCGGCCCGGAAGCTGGTCCTCCAGGTGCGCCTGGAGGAATCCGCGGAAGAGCACCTCCTCCACCAGGTTCCCGCACAGGGCGAAGACCGCCAGCACCACCAGCACGCCACCGGCCACGGCGCCGCCGCGCTGGTCCACGGGGACGGGAGGCACCGTCAGGGCGGGGGCCACCGACTGGAGCGCGGGGATCCACTGCCCGATCGTCCCGTAGAGGAAGAGGAACGGCAGCACGATCAGCGCCCCGCCGAGCAGCCCTACAAGGACCGAGGTCCACCACCGCCGCCCCGTCCACAGCACCGTCCAACGGAGATCCCGGCAGGCGACGAGGATCGCTCCCACGAGAGCCAGAGAGGCCATGGCCAGGACGAGCAGGGCGACGGGGTCATCGGTGAACCGCAGCCATAGCGTCGGCACTCCGCTGGAGCTCCCGCCACCTCCCGAGTCCCCACCGCCCGCCGTGCCGCCTGCCGTGCCGCCTGCCGTGCCGCCTGCCGTGCCGTCCGCCCCGCCGCCGACCACGCCGAACTCCCACAGCCCCTGGGCGGTCATGGCGTCGCGGGCGACGATGAAGCCGAGGATCAGCATCATGATCCGTACCCCGTGAGCCTGCCGAGGGAGCAGGGCCACCACGATGCCGACCAGCACCACGGCCGGCAGCACGGTCAAGAGGTAGGCCATCCACGGCGCGAGGGTCGGATCCATGCTGTCCATTCTGGCCCGGGATTTAGAATGGTTCCCATGTCCACGCCGTCTCCCGCGCTAGTCCGCGTCCGCCTCGACCTGGCCTACGACGGCACGGACTACAACGGCTGGGCCACCCAGCCGGGCCTGCCAACGGTGCAGGGCGTTCTGGAATCGGCGCTGGCCATGATCATCCGCCGTCCCGTGCGCACGGTCGTCGCCGGCCGCACGGACGCCGGCGTCCACGCCCGGGGCCAGGTGGTGCACTTCGACCTGACCGAGGCCGAATGGACCGCGGTGACGCGCCACCGGGAAGGGCTGGAGCCGGCGTCGACCCTGGTGCGCCGCCTCAGCGGCGCCCTGAGCCGAGAGCGGGGCGCGGTGGTCATCCGGCGGGCCGCGCTGGCCCCCGAAGGCTTCGACGCGAGGTTCTCGGCCCTGTGGCGGTCCTACCGGTATGCCATCAGCGACTCTTCCGAGGCCTGCGACCCCCTGAATCGGCGGTTCACCTACTGGCACAAGACCGTACTGGATGTGGAGCTCATGGACGCCGAGGCGCGGTCCGTGCTCGGACTCCATGACTTCCTGACCTTCTGCAAGCCGCGCGACGGTGCCACCACCATCCGCGAGCTGCAGGACTTCGGCTTCACGCGAGACCCCCAGACCGGCCTCATCACCGCCCATCTGAGGGCCGACGCCTTCTGCCACAACATGGTGCGGGCCCTCGTCGCCGCCACGGTGCAGGTGGGGGAGGGGCGCCACCCCGCCGGATGGGTGGCCGGGCGCCTCGAGGCCATGGTGCGCGATGCGCAGACCCGGCTGGCCCCGCCGCACGCGTTGGTCCTGGAGCATGTCGAGTACCCCGACGCCGGCGTCGATCCTGCCGCCCTCGCCTCCCGTGCCGAGGGAACCCGCGCCAGACGGACGGGCCTGTAGCTGGACGCGGGACGCCTCGGAGCCGGACACTGAGCCGGACACTGAGCCGGACACCGAGCCGGACGCAGAGCCGCGCGCTTTCGAGCGCACCACGGAACGCACCCAGCAACTCACCCTGCAACGCACCCTTGATCTCACCGCTGCCGCCAGTAGAGATTGCGCTGTGGTTGTCTCCGTGGATCCAGATAGGGCGCGGGGATGAACCACGGGCTGCCGGATCTCATGTCGATCTCCCAGGCACCCGAATGCACGGCGTGATGGTGATGGACGCAGAGCAGTACCCCGTTCTCAACGGAGGTGGGTCCGCCGTGTTCCCAATACTCCACGTGGTGCGCCTCGCACCACGGTGCGGGGATCCAGCACCCGGGCGCGGTGCAGCCGCCGTCCCGTGCGGCGATCGCCTGGCGCAACCGGGTGGGGAAGAGCCGCTGGGCCCGTCCGACATCGAGCACCTCTCCCTGGGCGCCGAGGACGACCGGGAGGATCTCTGAGTCACACGCCATGGCCCGGATGATGTTCGGGTGGATCATGCCGGTGTAGGCGGCCGATGACTCGAACTGACTGAGGTCCTCGGCGGAGCGGTTGCCCGCCTTCTCCAGATCGCCCAGCAGCGTGTGGAAGTCAATGGTCACGGCCACCTGGGGACGCTGGCCACCCGAGGAGGGGAGCCGGTCCGACTCGATCAGCGCCAGTCCGCCGGCGATGCAGGCGATGAGACCGTCCAGCTGCTGCTGGTTCCTCGAACGGGGGTCGAGGGCGGGCACGGCGGTGTACTCGCCGTCGCCGTCAGACAGCGCCTCGGCCATCAGCTGACCCTCGCCAGAGTCGGCAGTCTCGCCCGTCTCACCCAGCCCGCATCCCTCGGCGGAGCCGCGGTACTGTGCGCGGGGATTCGTGGCGGCGCTGGAGATGGTCTCCAGGTACTCGTTCTGCGCGTCGTCGACGGCCAGCAGCCAGTGGTGCAGGCCGTTGCGCTTGCCCTTGCGGATCATGCCCTGCATCTGCGGGAGATCGGCATCGTTCGGTTCGGCGCCGTCCGGGTCCACGGTGGCCTCGAACCACTTCAGCCAGTGGTTGCTCACCTTGCGCAGGGTTCCCGGGTCCACGGAGAGGGCCTGGGAGACCAGCCGCTCTTCGCCGTCCTCCAGCAGGGGGCCGACGGCGTGCGGCTCGGCTCCGACCCGGCGGGCCATCTGGCGGGCCGCACCCATCGCCTGAGTGATGACGTCCACCGCAGTACGGTCCACCGAACCGTCCTGAACCACCTCGGCCAGAAGCGGTCGACGCGGCGGGAGGAGCTCCCCGGACAGGGCCTGGGAGGGGCGAAGGTCGGCGACCCAGCGGACGCGACGGCGGGCCTCGGTGCCGTCGATGCGGAGGGCCAGTCTGAGGTAGTCGGTGGCGTCACGGAACGGGGGCTTGCCGGCGGGGAGGCCGAGGAGCCGTTCGCGCTCGGAGGGGTTCTCGAAGGTCTCCACGGTGTGGCCCGCCAGCGACATCTGGGCTGCTGCGACGGACCGCCCGATGTTCTCCAGGACCTGTTGCAGCGTCGGCAGCGTGACGCCGTCCGAGGCAGCAGGCGGATCAGGCGGAGCAGGCGGTGCTGGCGGGACACTCCCGTCCGCAGGTGAGGCGGACGGGACTGCTGAATCAGGTGACGTGGGTGCAGGCAGGGCTGGGTCGGTGGCCGTGGCGCCCGGCTCGGGGAGCATGGCACCCCAGTCCCGGGAGCTGCCCTGGGAGTCGCCGGTGGAATCACTCGTGGAGTCACCAGTGGAAGCGGCACGGGTAGCGGCAAGGGCCAGGGGAGCCACCTCGCGGAGCGCATCCGGCGCGGCAAGCCGATCCGTCACCGCCCGGGTGGTCGCATAGAGCAGGCCCATCAGTTGGCCGAGGGGCATCTCCTCCAGGGCGGGGCCGGTGCCGAGGTCGGGATCGGGGCCGGAGTCATGAGAACGGTCTGGTGCTTCGTCGTGGTCCATGCTGCCCTCCTGTCCCGGCCTCTGCCTCTCCGATGGGAACACGTGTTCGAATAGCTCCATTCGATCACGGTCGTTGGGCGGACGGAAGGGCTTTTCGGAATCTGTGGACGACACGCCATGGATTGGTTACCTGTGGAGGAGTGGACCGGCGGTGCGGGGCCGCTGGTTCGGCGGGCATGCTGCACGGGGCGGCGGGCATGGTGTACCGGCCCCAGGGCGCACGCCGATCGAGCCGCGCAGCCCGGCCCCACCAGCCCCTCGCAACCGTTACGATCCCGTGTCCCCGCAGTCTGGATGCGTCGGCTAGATTCAGCGATCAT
Source organism: Citricoccus sp. I39-566 (assembly GCF_031432995.1). Lineage (GTDB taxonomy): Bacteria > Actinomycetota > Actinomycetes > Actinomycetales > Micrococcaceae > Citricoccus > Citricoccus nitrophenolicus_A. The sequence goes on along the minus strand of NZ_CP133842.1, from coordinate 3,289,365 downwards.
CACCGCAGCACCGGACTCCGCCGCCGGCCCTTCGCAGGAGCCCGGATGCCACGACCCTGCGCGGTTCGACCGCACCGGAACCCGGTGCCTGCACAGAGGCCACCTCATGAATCCCGCACCGTCGCCCTCAGACCTCCCTCCGCCGCCCGCGCGCCACTCCGGGCCCGAGGCGGTGGGCGTCTCCCCGCGGTCAGAAGGCACGACGCCGGCCGCCCCCGCCCTGCGCGCGGGCCGGTTCCGCTCGGCGATGGCCTCAGCCATCTGTGGCCGGTCCGCGCGCCGGTTCCGCCCGGCAAACGCCTCGGCCCCCGCCCTGCCCTCGCGTCGGTTCCGCCCGGCGAAGGTGACGGCCGCTGCGGTGCTGGCGGGCGCCGTCGTCGTGGGTCCGGCTGCCATCCTCCCGGCCGCTGCCGACACCACCAGCCCGGCCGCCGCCATTGCCAATCCAGCGGCCAACCCCGCACTGACCAGCGAGGAGCACGGCTACCCGGGCTACTTCAGCGGCCTGTCCGTGGTGGAGGACGAACTGAGCGCGGAGGCGAACCACCTCACGGTCCAGGCCGACTTCTGCCTCCACCCTGGGGCCACGGCGGAGGACGTGGTGGGCTTCGACATCATGTGGGACGCCCCGATCAGCAATTGGGAGCGGCTGGTCGGACTGGATGAGCGGTACACGTCCTCCGTCCCGGTCACCGATGACTCCGGCGATACCGTCCTGACCGCCGACCTGGTCTTCTCCGTCACCGATCTCGGGGACGACTGGGGGCAGGAGCTCAAGACGAGCGTTGACCTCCACCTCGCCCCGGGAGCCGCCCCAGGGGACGGAGCCGCCCCGGGTGCCGGCTCCTGCGGCACGCTGGAACTGCCGATCGCCGCCCCGCTGGCGCTGGCCGACGTCGTGGAATCCCAACCGGAGGACCCGGCCGACCACGGCGACCCCACCGACCCCGATTTCGGCGACGTCGAGGAGTTCGATCCCTTCGCCTACACGGTGTACTTCGTGGACCAGGACGGGCGCCGCAGCTCGGATGTGGTGCGGCTGAACCCCACCGAGCTGCCCGTACGCGAGGCCTGGGTCAGCGGCGAGCTGGACTTCACCGGCTCCACGCACTGGGTGCTGCTCACGCAGTCGGGCCCGGCGGGCGCCTCGGAGACCGCGGTGGTCCTGCGGGACGGCACGCTCTGCCGTGAGCCCTATGAGGCCCTGATCATCGACTCCAGCACCCTGATGCCCACCAACCAAGAGCCTGACCTGGACGTCAGCTGCGAGGACGGGACCAAGACGTTCACCCTGGAGAACCGCCTGCGGGCCGACCGCCAACTGGTGGTCTCCCAGTTCGATCCCCGGCCGGGGGCCGCGGCCGTCGCCCACGAGTTGACGGCGGACCTCATCACCGGCGGCGTCACGGAGCGCCGGACCGCTCAGGTGATCTCGGCCGCGCCCGCGGGCCGGCTGACCGGCCCCTGGACCGCCCCGGAGGCCTGCCCGGCGCCCTTCGCGGACAACGCGCTCGGTGCCCCCGCCGGCAGCAGCACCTCTGCCTACCACCGGGACATCCGCTGGATGCAGTGCTGGTCCATCACCGAGGGCTACGCGGACAACACCTACCGCGCGGGCCGGTCCATCAGCCGCGGCGAATCGGTGGCCTTCCTCCACCGCTACACCGAGCAGGTGGGCGAGGCCTTCCCGCTGCTGTCCCCCGGAGAGGCGAGCCTCTGGGACGAGTTCGAGCAAGACCCATTCCAGGACGTCGGCGAGGACCATCCCTTCGCCGAGCCCATCGCCTGGGCCGTGGGCCAGGGGCTGACCTACGGCTATGCGGACGGCACCTTCGGTCCGGCGCGGCCGGTGACGCGCGGCGAGCTGGCGGCCTTCACCTACCGCCTGGTGGACGCGGGCTACAGCGGCTATGAGCCCGGCGAGGACGCCCCCTTCAGCGACGTACCGGCCGAGCACGCGTTCGCCACCGAGATCGGGTGGCTCGCCGAGCAGGAGGTCCTGAACGGCTACGGGGACGGCACCTTCCGCCCCGGCCAGCGGATCAGCCGCGGCGAGGTCGCGCGCGTCCTGACCCAGCTCCACGAGCAGCTGGTCCAGCGCTGAGCGGCACGACGGCGGGACCGGCGCTCCGCGCCGGCGCTTTGCCCCGACCGCGTAGACACGGTAGTATTGACCTTCGTTGTGCGTGTCCATTCCCGGATTCGCTGTGCCCACGGGTGGCCTGGTTGCATGGTCGCTATAGCCCGGGGCACCGTCGGGAAGCTTTCGGACCCGGCCTCACGTCAGTCCTCACCTGACGTACCGGCTGCGCACCGATGAACTCAGTGACCGGCTTCGCGATTTCACGACCGCGGGCCGGAGAGCTGTAACCGACACCGAACACGAAGGCAAACAACGTGCGTACGTACACCCCGAAGCCCGGCGACGCCGATCGCCAGTGGCACGTCATTGACGCCACTGATGTCGTGCTGGGTCGTCTTGCCAGCCAGACCGCAACACTGCTGCGCGGAAAGCACAAGCCGACCTTCGCCCCCCACATGGACATGGGCGATTTCGTCATCATCATCAACGCTGAGAAGGTCGCCCTCACCGGCGCCAAGCTCGAGAAGAAGCGCGCCTACCGCCACTCCGGTTTCCCGGGTGGGCTCTCCTCCGTCTCCTACGCGGAACTGCTGGAGAAGAACCCGGTGCGCGCCGTGGAGAAGGCCGTGCGCGGCATGCTCCCGAAGAACTCCCTGTCTGCTGAGCAGATGCACAAGTTGAAGGTGTTCCGCGGTGCCGAGCACACGCACGCCGCCCAGCAGCCCAAGACATTCGAAATCGGCCAGGTCGCCCAGTAGCGGTCAGCCCCCAGAATCTTTCAAGGAGAACCATGACTCTCAATGAGAATGAGTCGACCGAGGAAGTGGAGCTGACCAGCTACACCTCCGAGTCCACGTCTGCCCCCGAGACCGTCGCCGTGGCCGAGCGCCCGGCGCTGACCGTCGGCGGCGGCGCCGTGGGCCGCCGCAAGCAGGCGATCGCCCGCGTGCGCCTGGTCCCGGGCTCCGGCCAGTGGACCATCAACGGCCGCAGCCTCGAGAACTACTTCCCGAACAAGCTGCACCAGCAGGAGGTCAACGACCCCTTCAAGCTTCTCGAGCTCGAGGGCGCCTATGACGTCATCGTCCGCATCACCGGCGGCGGCCCCTCCGGCCAGTCCGGTGCCGTGCGCCTCGGTGTGGCCCGCTCCCTGAACGAGATCGACCGCGAGAACAACCGCGCCGCTCTCAAGAAGGCTGGCTTCCTGACCCGCGACGCCCGTGTGGTGGAGCGCAAGAAGGCCGGCCTCAAGAAGGCCCGCAAGGCCTCGCAGTTCTCGAAGCGCTGATCCTTCAGCACTTCCCCCTCTCGCACGGTGCGGGCGTCAACCCTTCGGGGATGGCGCCCGCACCGTCGTTTAACGGGGTTCATGGGCGTTTATGGGGCTCATCACAATCCGGGGTGTAGCAGTGGCCTGAATCCACCGGGTTCCAGCAGCGACCGGGCGATGTAGTTCGTCAGGTTCCGGAACCCGAGGGCCGATCCGCGGAGGTGTTCGAGGCGGCCGTTGATGGCCTCGGTGGGACCGTTGGAAGTGCCGGGGCGGTCGAAGTAGGCCAGGATGTCCGCCGCCCTCTTCTTCAAGGTCCGGCCCAGCGCTGCCAGTTCGGCGAGCTTCTTCGGCACTGCCCGGCCGAGCTTGGCGATCAACGTGGCCATCATCGTCTTGCCCTTGGCACGGTCCGGCTCCCGGTAGGCGGCGACCATGTGCTGGTAGAACGCCCAGGTGGCCTCGACCTCCACGTGCTCATCCCCGTCGAAGACGTCCTGGATCTTCGAGTACTGCCGATCAGTCAGCAGGTCCGCGCCGGTCAGCAGGGTGCGCCGGGCCTTGTAGAGCGGGTCTCCCTTGCGGCCGCGGTGGCCGTGGACCTGCTGCTGGACCCGGCGCCGGCATTTCTCCACGGCATCCCCGGCCAAGCGGACGACGTGGAAGGGATCCATGACCGCCACCGCGTCGGGCAACTCCTCCTCCGCCGCGGTCTTGAACCCGGTGAAGCCGTCCATGGCCACCACCTCGACGCCGTCCCGCCAGACCTGGCCGCGTTCGGCGAGCCAAGTCTTGAAGACCTGCTTGGACCGGCCCTCGACCATGTCCAACAACCTCGCCGGGCCGGTCCCGGCCCGTAGCGGGGAGAGGTCGATGATCACGGTGACGTACTTGTCCCCACGGCGGGTGTGGCGCCACACGTGCTCGTCCACGCCGATCGCGGTGACGCCGTCGAACCGGGACGGGTCGTCGATCAGAATCCGCTTGCCCTCGGCGAGGACGGCGTCGTTGGCGGTGTTCCACCGCACTGCCAGTGACTCGGCGACCCGGGCGACGGTCAGATGGCCGATCACCAGGGCCTCCAGAGACCAGCGCAGGGCCTGGCGGGAGAGCTTGGCCTTGGGTTCGGCCGCGGCGGTGGTGTCCTGGCGCTAGACGTGGGCGCAGTCGGCGCATCGGTAGCGCCGAACCGTGATGTGCAGGCTGGTGGGTCGCCAGCCCAGCGGCTCGTGGGCCAGCCGGCGGATCACGGTGCCGCGTGGTGTGCCCTGGGATCCGCAGCGGTGGCACCAGTCGTCGGGCTCGACCACCTTGCAGGCCAGCACCGCCCGACCTGGCTCCAGACGTTGGCCGGTGGCTTCGAGGCCGAGCTCGTCCAGGCGGCAGAACTTGGTCAGATCACAGCTGTCGAAGGTAGCGTTGGGCACGTCGAGGTCTTTCAGATGGCTGGCGTAGGAACCTCCATCTTCGGAAGGCCTCGACCTCTATCCAGCCAACGACGCGCCGATCCTCCGAGAACCCCGTCTACACCCTCAATTGTGAAGAGCCAAAGCAGCTAATCACAAACGAGGGTGTCAAGCCCCGGGTTTGACAGTCTGGCCGGACACGGTGGTGCAGACCTGCATCGTGCACCTGATGCGCAACAGCTTCCGCTACTCCGCCCGGCAGGACTGGGACGCGATCTCCCGGTCGCTCAAGCCCGTCTACCAGACCGGCACCGTAGCCGAAGCCGAGGAGAGCTTCCTAGAGTTCCAGGAGGAGTGGGTGCAGAAGTATCCGGCGATTGTGCGGTTGTGGTCGAACGCGTGGGCGGAGGTCAGGCCGTTCCTGCAGTTCGACCGCGAGATCCGACGGATCGTGTGCACCACGAACGCGATCGAGTCCATCAACGCCCGGATCTGCAAGGCCGTCCGGGCACGCGGCCACTTCCCCAACGAGCAGGCCGCGCTCAAGTGCGTCTACCTGGCCGTGATGGCCCTCGATCCCACGGGCAAGGGCCGGGCCAGATGGACCCAACGCTGGAAGCAAGCACTCAACGCATTCGACGTCGCCTTCGACGGTCGGCTCTCCGCCCACCGCCGCTGACCAACTACAACCCAGCTACACCGTTAGATTGACAGACCCAGACTACGGCTTCAGCACCGCCTTGATGCAGCCGTCTTGCTTCTTCTGAAACTTCTCGTACATCTCCGGCGCCTCGTCCAGGGACGCGGTGTGCGTCTTGAGGTCGAGAACCCCCAACGGGTCCGAAGGATCGTCGACCAGCGGCAAGAGGTCATCGGTCCACCGCTTCACGTTGCACTGGCCCATGCGTAGCTGGATCTGCTTGTCGAACATCGTGAGCATTGGCAGGGGGTCCTTCATGCCGCCGTACACCCCGCTGATGGAGATCGTTCCGCCGCGCCGAACGGCGTCGATGGCGGTGTACAGTGCGGCGAGCTTGTCCACCCCGGCCGTCTCCATCGCCTTGCGGCCCAGCGGGGACGGCAGCAGCCCCACCGCCTGGTGGGCCGCACCGGCCACGGGTGAGCCGTGAGCTTCCATACCGACCGCGTCCACCACGGAATCCGGACCGCGGCCGTCCGTGAGGTCCTTCAGCTGCTCCGCTACGTCGCTGGAGGAGTCCAGCGTCTCGATGCCGTGGCGTTCGGCCATGGACCGCCGCTCGGCGACCGGGTCCACCGCGAGCACCCGGTAGCCCAAGTGCCGGCCGATCCGGGCGGACATCTGACCGATCGGGCCTAAGCCCAGCACGGCCAGGGAGCCACCCGACGGGGGCGCGGCATACTGCACGGCCTGCCACGCCGTGGGCACCACGTCGGAGAGGTACAGGTAGCGCTCGTCCTCGCCGGTGTTCGGGACCTTAATGGGTCCGTAGTCCGCGTGTGGGACACGCAAGTACTCGGCCTGCCCGCCGGGCACCGAACCGTAGAGGCGGGAGTAGCCCAAGAAGACTGCACCGCTGTTGTACTCCCGGACCTGGGTCGTCTCGCACTGCGACTGCAAGCCTTGCTTGCACATGAAGCAGTGGCCGCAGGAGACGTTGAAGGGAATCACCACGCGGTCCCCGGCCTTGATATGGGTAACGGCGGAGCCGACCTCTTCCACGATCCCCATGGGCTCGTGGCCGATGACGTCGCCTTTGTCCATGAACGGGGTGAGCACCTCATACAAGTGCAGGTCCGACCCGCAGATGGCGGTCGAGGTGATCCGCACGATCGCGTCCGTGGGCTCTTGGATCCGGGGATCCGGAACCTCCTCGACGCTCACGGAGCGCTTCCCCTGCCATGTCAGAGCCTTCATACGTCCTCCTTCTCAGGGCTGCCCCCCGGGCCGGGATGACAGCCTGCTGATCTGTCCGGTGTGACCGACACTACTATGACGTCTCGTTCTGATGAGCCCGGTGGGTCGCCGGTGAGTATCGGTCGGGATGTGTTGATTGAGCTCGCTATACCGTCGTGCTTGGTTGGGTACGCGGTCTGCGGGTGAGGAGCCTTTGAGTGCGGTGAACCATGCGGCAGTTGGCATTCCTTGAGGTTTCCCTCCCCGGGCTCGTCAGGAGCTGTTGGCGGGACCGTCAGAAGGACTGCCGGGCATGTTGGGTTGCCTGGAGTGCTGCAACCACGACATCACTGAAGTGGTCTGGTGCGGCGAAGGCCTCACGTTGGCACCTTGCGCCGATGCTTTCGCGCAGGATGTCCGCGACGACCGCCTCGACCAGTGGCTCCTCTCCATCGAGAGCGGCAATCGGCGTCCCGGGAACGGTCTTCAGGGTCCGTCGAGCATTCAAGATGATTGATCTTCTTGTGCCATGGCGGCGTGGAACGCGTCCCGAATCTGTCGCGGGATGAGCCCTCGATCGGCCATCTCGTCGGGCAGTTCCTCCTCCGCCGCGGTCTTGAACCCGGTGAAGCCGTCCATGGCCACCACCTCCACGTTGTCCCGCCGGGACTGGTCGCGGTCGGCCAGCCAGGTCTTGAACACCTGCTTGGAACGGCCTTCGACCATGTCCAACAGGCGGGCCGGCCCGGTGCCAGCGCGCAGCGGGGTGAGGTCGATGATCACCGTGACGTATCTGTCGCCGCCCCGGGGGTGGCGCCACACGTGCTCATCCACGCCGATCGCGGTGACGTTCGCGAACCGAGTCGGATCGTTGATCAGCAGGCGTCGTCCTTCGGCCAGGACGGCGTCGTTGGCGGTGTTCCACCGCACTGCCAGAGATTCAGCGACCCGGGCGATGGTCAGGTGCTGCACGACCAGTCCCTCCAGGGCCCAGCGCAGTGCCCGCCGGGAGATCTTGGCCTTGGGCTCAGCCGCCTTGGTGGTGTCTTGGCGCCACACGTGGGCGCAGTCATCACACCGGTAGCGGCGGACCGTGATGCGCAGCGTGGTCGGGCGCCAGCCCAACGGCTCGTGCGCCAACCGGCGGATCACCGTGCCACGTGGGGTTCCCTTCGATCCGCAGCGGTGGCACCAGTCATCCGGCTCCACAACCCGGCAGGCCAGTACCGCCCGACCTGGTTCCAGGCGTTGGCCAGTGGCTTCCAGGCCGAGCTCGTGAAGGCGGCAGAACTTGGTCAGGTCACAGTCGTCGAAGGTAGCGTTGAGCACGTCGAGGTCTTTCAGATGGCTTGTGTAGGAACTTCCATCTTCGGAAGGCCTCGACCTCTATCCAGCTACCGACGCGCCCACCCTTCGAGACCCACGTCTACACCCTCGTTTGTGATGAGCCGTTTATGGGGCACGACGGCGGCCGGGCACCCGGCCGTGTCGGTCCGGCGGCGCGGGGGTTCAGTGGCCGTCAGCCGTCAGCCGTCAGCCGTCAGCCGTCAGCCGTCAGCCGTCAAGGCAACAGGTCAGCGAACCGCTGGACGGCAGCCGGCCCGGTCACCTCCCCGGCGAGCAGCGGGAACTCCTCTACCGGCACCCCGGGCAGCTGGGATCGGAGTGAGGCCAGCTGCTCTGCCTCCGCGGCGTGGCGCCGCGCGAGGAACTCGCCCTGGTCGGTGGGGGAGCGGCGGTTGACCGCCAGCGCCGCCACCTCGAGTCCGGTCTGCGTGAGCTCCCGGTGCAGCGCCACCGATTCCAGCACCGGCAGTCGCTCTGCCGTCAGCACGACCACGAACGCGGTGAGCTCTGCGTCCGTCAGGAGATCGTGCATGCGGTGGAAGAGTGCCTGCCGGGCCTCGATGATGCGGCGGATCCGCGCGTCACGGGACTCCTGGGCGCTCCGCGGGGCGGGACTCCTGCCCTCGCGCCGGGCCCGGGGCTCCAGTCCCTTGATCGCGTCCGCGAAGCGTTCCGTCTGGGTCCGCCGGGAGAGCAGTCCCTCGGTCCACGCGGCCATCAGCTGCGGCAGGTCGAGCAGGCGGGTGGTGTGCCCGGTCGGGGCGGTGTCGAAGATGACCACGTCGTGACTCTCCAGACCTGCCGTGGCGATCTCACTGACCCGCTCGAGCATCGCGGCCTCATGGGTCCCGGGCGAGGAACGGGCCAGGTCGAAGTACCGGTCGACCTCCCGGTGCAGGTGCTCGGGCATCACGCCCTTGACCGTGGCCGCGACCGTGGACAGGTGCGCGTCAGCGGTGGCCCCAGGATCCACCTCGGTGCCGGTGATGCCCGGCGCCAGCTGGACGAGCCCGGAACCGATCGGCCGATCCCAGAGGTGGCCCAGGTTGTGGGCGGGGTCGGTGGAGACCAGCAGGACGGTCTTGCCGGTGCGGGCCAGGGCGGATGCGGCGGCGGAGGACAGGGTGGTCTTCCCGACCCCGCCCTTGCCGCCGAAGAACAGGATCCGGCGGTCCACCAGGTGATTCAGCAGCATGAGATCGAGTCCAGGGGAGAACGGTCCATGCCCATGCGGCGGTGCCATTCGTGGAAGCGGTCATAGACCACGGGCATCAGCTCCACGGTGTAGTAGTTCGCGGGGTTGGGCACCCCCAGGGCCTCGGAGAAGACCATCATCATGAACAGGTCCTCCTCGTCCCGCCGGGCGCGCGCGAAGGTGGCGCGGTACGGGCCGGCGTAGAACTCGTGGAGGCCGGCTGTCAGACTGGACAGCCGGCTCCGCCACCTGGTGGCCATGCGGCAGCCCCTACATCCGGGTGGACGGGTCGAGCTCGTCGGCCTCGGCGTTCTCATCCACGGCCGGCTCCCTCCGGGCCCGGTTCATCGACGAGGCGGCCTCGACCACCACCCACACGGCGGCGATCAGGATGACCAGGTCCAGTCCCAGCAGCAGCCAGTTCTGCTCCGCCAGGAACTGTCCCATCTGCACGATCAAGGCGTAGATGCTGACCACGAGCACGAACACCAGGGGGACCAGGACCGGCAGGACGGGCCGGCGCCGCTGGATCAGCATGATCGCGATGATGGACAGGGTCAGCGCCGCCAGCAACTGGTTCGTCGTCCCGAACAGCGGCCAGATGACCATGCCGCCGGAGCCGTCCCCACCGGCGCCGAAGGCCAGACCCATGGTGCAGGCCAGCACCACCAGGGTCGAGACCAGGACATTGATCTTGACCCCCATGATCTCGCCGATCTCGGAGACCACGAAGCGTTGCAGCCGGACCCCGGTGTCCATCGTCGTGGCCGCGAACAGCACCGCCATGGTGGCCAGGATCGTCGCGGACAGCGAGGAGGGGATGCCCAGCCCGGCATTGAGGATGTCCCCGCCGGCGGACACGAACGCGGCGACGCCGCCGTCGTTGAAGGCCGCATACACGGACTCCCACTCGGCCAGCGTGCGGAAGCCGGCCGTCGTCGCGATGATGGTGCCCAAGGCGAGTAGGCCCTCCCCGACGGCCCCGAAGTAGCCGACCAGCCGCGCGTCGGGCTCCCGGTTCAGCTGCTTGGAGCTGGTCCCGGAGGAGACGATGCCGTGGAAGCCGGAGATGGCGCCGCACGCGATCGTGACGAACAGCAGCGGGAACAGGCTGGGAGTGCCCTCCGGGACGTTCTGGTTGACGGCCGGGGCGACGACGGCCGGCGACGAGATGATGATGGCCAGGTAAAGGATGCCCAGGCCGATGAACAGCTGCAGGCCGTTGATGTAGTCGCGTGGCTGCAGCAGCACCCACACCGGCAACAGGGAGGCCACGCCCGCGTAGAGGAACAGCACGACGATCCAGAAGGCGGTGGCGCTCAGGCCCAGGATCGTGTCCGGCAGGACGATCGGGAACGCGTCGCCGAGGAGCATCAGGCCGTAGAGGGCGACCACGCCGACCACGGAGACGACCGGCAGGTTCCACTTCAGGCGGTAGATCGCCTGGCCGATGACCAGCGCCACCGCGATCGCGCCCCAGGTGGGGATGACCGCGGTGGGGGTGGAGACCAGCAGCCCGGCGATGACCACGGCGAACACCGCGTTGACCATGAGCAGCAGCAGGAAGATCACCACGAGGAAGAGGTTCCGGCCGTGCCGGCCGATGTACTTCCCGGACAGGGTACCGATCGACAGTCCCTTGTGGCGTGCGGAGGCCCAGAGCGAGCCCATGTCATGCATGCCCGCGAAGAACACCGTGCCGAGCGTGACCCAGAGGAACGCCGGAAGCCAGCCCCAGATCACGGCCACGGCCGGGCCGACGATGGGTGCCGCGCCCGCCACGGAGGTGAAGTGGTGGCCCCAGAGCACCCACTTGTTGGTCGGCACGAAATCGACGCCGTCCTCGTAGCGGTGCGCCGGCGTCTCATAGTCGGGGTCGAGCTTGAAGATGCGGCGGGAGATGTACTTCGAGTAGAGGAAGTAGCCGAGCAGGATCATGGCGACCCCGACAACAGCCAGGACGAGTGAGTTCACGGTGGCCTCCTTGGCACGGCGAGGGGCGTGGGTACCGTGGAGCCCCTCGGTGAATGATCAGCGAGTGATGTGGATTCCGGCCGGGGCGGGATCAGCGCCCGTGCTTCACGGCGTGCCAGGTATTCTGCCCTGCCACCCCGTCCACGGCCAGCCCCCGCGACTGCTGGTAACCCCTGACCGCGGACTCGGTCTGGTCCCCGAACACCCCGTCCGCGGCCAGAGCGGCGCCGTCGGCGGCGATGAGACCGCGCTGCAGGTACTCGACCTCGGTGCCGCCGTCCCCGGAGCGCACCGTGGATCCCGCGGCATGGTGGGTGGCCAGCGCGCCCCACGTCCGGGGGCCGACCACGCCGTCCACGCCCGTGCCGATCGAGGACTGGTACTCGCGGACCGCCTGCTCGGTGGCCTCGCCGAACACGCCGTCGGCCACACCGGTCCGGTGCCCGATCCCGGTGAGGGTCACCTGGACGCGGCGCACCGCGTCGCCCTCGTCTCCACGGCCCACCGTGGGGTAGTCGCGGGAGGTTCCCGGGCCGGCGTCGAGCCCTCCGGCCAGCGCGGCCTCGACCTCCTGGCGGAGGGCGGGCAGCTGCGCGTAGAAGGCGTCCCCGCAGCACAGGGTCTGGGCGCCGGGGGCGTCGCGGTGGGCGATGATGCGGTCCACGCCGATCCCGTACCGCTCGCAGATGAAGGCGCTGAGGTGCACGAGCGAGGCCCACTGGGCGTCCGTGGGCAGGACGCTGGTGTACATCCCGTCCACCTCGATGCCCACCGACTGGTCGTTGAACCCGTAGGCGTGGGCGCCCTCGATGAAGCGGGTCCCGTCCACCACGGCCGCCAGTGAGCCCTGCCGTCCCTCGAGCATCTGGCCGCCCCGGGCGATGGTGAACTGCTGCCCCGTGTCCGCCCAGCCGTTGGTCATGTGGTTGCGCTGGATCAGCCGGGCCACCGCGTGCGCCGCCTCGTCCGAGTAGTCGGCGGAGTTCTCGTGGGTGGTGTGGTGGATGACCAGGTGCCCGGGGCGGCGGTCGATCGTGGACAGCGGGCCCTTCGGGGAGGCCCCGCCCCAGCCCTTGACGGAGATGATGTCCGGACGGCTGACGGTCGCGGCGAAGGCGGGCGTGGTGGACGCGGAGACCGCGGTGCCGAAGGCGATCAGGCCGCCCAGGGCCGCGGAGCCCTGGAGGAGGCGGCGTCGCGAGAGGTGGGGGCGGGCCGGTTCAGTGCGGGCCGGGGTCGGTGCCGGGTACGAGGGGCGCGGTGCGGTGAGATGATCGTTCACGTCAGGCTCCATTCAGGAAGATCCGGAACCTCGCGGGGGATTGCCGGGGAAGCACGCGGGGCACCGGTCGCTGGTGGTGGTCGACTTGAGACGGTGACACCAACCTACGTGCGTGAGGTGCCTCATACCCGGCAGAAACGCCGGGACATGCCGGTGACCGGCTGTCAGCGGGCGAAGGCCTCCCACCAGTTCCAGATGCCGTACGGCGGGTCTTCACCCGAGAACCCGATGACCAGCATGCCGAAGAAGTAGTACAGCGCCAGGATGCCCCAGGCGAAGCCACCCACCACGGCGACGATGCCGAGGATCCGGGCCGCGCGAGCCGCTGACCTCGTCCCGGCGTCCGAGCAGGAGGCGATTGCCAACGCGCCTGAGGCGATGGCGGGGAACATGAGCGGAATCGTCAGGACGCCGAGTACGCCGAAGAACACGGCGAACCGCCCGCGGCCGAAGCCTGCCTGGGGCCTGAGCGTCGCCGGGTGGGGCTGGCCGGGGACCCGTGTGGGGTGCCCTTCCGGAGGTGGTCCCGGCTGCGGCTGCACGGGCGGTGGCTGAGGTCCTGAGGGGGATCGATCGCTCATGGGGCCTCCACGGTGGACGTCAGGGCCCGGTCCTGCCGGTCCCGGTCTTCGGCGGAACTCTGCGCCCCGCGGTTCGACTCACTCTAGGGAGTCTCGGCCGCCGCAGGAGGTGGCGGTCCGAATCTGTGGATAACCCCACCCCGTCGCACTTTCCGGGCAGAGATCACTAGTGATTCCTGCCCCCAAAGTTGAGGGGGTGGGGTGGTGCGGGGGTCAGGAGCCCTCGGCGCGGCCGATCTTCCAGTAGCCCATGAAGGACACACACTTGCGGTCGATCCCCAGGCCCTTGACCAGATGGCGGCGCAGCCCGGTGATGGTTCCGGCCTCGCCGGCCAGCCACGCGTACCAGTGACCGTGGGGGCTCTCCGGCGGGACCTCCCACAGGGTCGCCTCCGCCTCGGCCGCCTCCACATCGGTCTGACCCACGACGCCGGCCGCGCCCGTCACAGCGCCGGCTGCGGACCCGGCCACCTCGGCGCCGAACTCGCGGCCCCAGGCCTGCACGGCCTCGGTGAGCACCCCGCCGTGCGGGCGGGCGCCGCGGGCGAGCCAATTCAACTGCACCCCGGCCGGCGTGGACACGGGCAGGATGTCCGCGGCGTCCGGCACCTCGATGAACACGTGCCCGCTGAAGCCCTCGTCGAGGGTCTCCAGGATGGCGCAGATCGCGGGGGCGGCGGTCTCGTCGCCCACCATCAGCACCGTGCGGGCCGAGCCCGGGTCCCACTCGATGCCCCCGCTGCGGCCGCGGCCGCGCGTCTCGGAGCGCTCATCCGGCCCCAGGATCACCATCTCGTCCCCGACGGCGGCACCCAACGCCCAGGCCGAGGCCGGCCCCGCGGTCCCGTGCAGCACGAAGTCCACATCGATCTCGCGGACCTCCGGGCGGACCGCGCGCACGGTGTAGGTGCGCATGGCGTTGCGCTCGCCGTCCGGCAGCTCTCGCCAGCGGGTGTACCACTCCATCATCGCGGGGGCGGGATCGGCGAACAGGCCCACGTCCGGCAGGGTGCCGTCCGCCCGGGGCAGCATGAGCTTGATGCGCTGGTCGAGGCCGCCGGTGCCGAAGAACTGCAGGTCGTCGTCGGCGAAGGTGAACCGGACGAAGTGCTCGCCGAGCCGGCTGATCCGGGCCACCCGGGTCCGGTAGGCACGGGTGGCGGGGTACGTCTGGGTCGCGGTCGCGGTCATGGTCTGCTTTCCGTAGGGATCGAGGCGGGGCCCTCGACATCTCGACGTGCCAACCGACGATAGGTAAGGCACGCCTAATTAATCTACGGAATCATGCCGTATTGCGCAATGAGCGCGTGGGCTTCCGGATTGCCGCCCCGCCCTCACTGCCCGTTCAGCGTCAGCGCGGCCACCAGCAGGGCCAGATGGCTCAAGGCCTGCGGAATGTTGCCCAGGAACGCATCGTCCGCCGGGTCGATCATCTCGGTGTACAGGCCGAGGTCGTTGGCCCGGGCGAGCATCGCGTCCATCTGCTCCCGGGCCTCGGCCCGCCGTCCGACCAGGGCGAGGGCCGCCGCGCACCAGAAGCCGCACGCCGTGAAGGTCCCTTCCTCCGCGTCCATCCCGCTATACCGGTACAGCAGGGGCCCGCGGCCCAGTTCCTCGCGCAGGGCATCGATGGTGGAGGACATCCGCGGACCGGTGTCGAACCCGCTGATCGTGTGCAGCAGCACGGAGACGTCCAGTTCCTCGCTCCCGCGGTACATGACGTAGGCGCCGCGCTCCTCGGACCAGCCGTGCTCGTCGATCCAGGCCCGGATCCGGTCCCGCTCATCCCGCCACCGGTCGTCCGTGCCCGGCAGGTGCCCGCCGTCGGCCAGGGTGATGGCCCGGTCCAGGGCCACCCAGCAGCCCATCTTCGAGCTGGTGTAGTGCCGGTGCTCGGGCAGCTCCCACATGCCGGCATCGGGCCGGATCCAGAGGTCGCACACGGCGTCGGCCAGCCCGGATAGCATCCGGGCCGTCTCGGCGTCCAGCACATTGCCGCCGCCCACGTACAGGGTCGCCATGTCGAAGATGTCCCCGTAGACGCCGAGCTGCAACTGGTCGGCGGCGTCGTTGCCGGAGACCACGGGGCCGATGCCGCGCCAGCCGGGCACCTCCAGTTCCGTGGTGCCGGCCTCCGGCAGGTCACCGTTGAGCCGGTTCAGCACGTGCAGCCGGGGCTGCTGCTGCCGCGCCAGCCGCAGCAGCCAGGAGACGGCGGCGTGCACGTCTTCCTGTTCGTCCAGGCGCAGCAGCGCGTGCAGCGTGTAGGTGGCGTCACGGATCCAGGCGAAGCGGTAGTCGTAGTTCTTGGTGCCCTCGCGGTTCTCCGGCAGGGACGTGGTGGCGGCCGCCGCGATGGATCCGGACGGGCTGTGGCCGAGCAGCTTCAGCACCAGCGCGCTGCGGCGCACCTCGTCCTCGTAGGGGCCGTCGTACTCCAGCAGGTCGGTCCAGCGCCGCCACAGGTCCACGCTCAGGTCCACGTTCCGCCGGATCGCGTGCGACTCCGGCAGGCGCAGCGGCTCCGCCGCGGTCCCGACGACGGCCAGCAGGTGTTCTGTACCCTCACCCGAGGTGAACCCGCCGGAGAGGGTCTGCGGGCCGGCGTCGTGCGCTCCGATGTCCTCGCCGCGCACGGCGAGGGAGACCTCGCCGATGCGGATCACCGGGCCCTGGTCCGTCTGCTGGACCCACGGGGAGGCGGTGTTCAGCATGGTCCCCGGGATCACGCGCCACCGCATCGGGACCTGGCCGTCGAGACCCTCCACGCAGCGGGCGAGCTCGGTCCAGGGCAGGGCACCGGTGGAGCCCATGTTCACGGAA
The DNA here is from genome assembly GCF_031432995.1 of Citricoccus sp. I39-566. GTDB lineage: Bacteria > Actinomycetota > Actinomycetes > Actinomycetales > Micrococcaceae > Citricoccus > Citricoccus nitrophenolicus_A. The sequence goes on along the minus strand of NZ_CP133842.1, from coordinate 3,273,528 downwards.
TCGGTGACCCGCACGGTGCCCACCGGGGTGCTGTACGTGGTGCGCAGCACGTTCGTCCCGGGGACGTACTCGCGGTGGACCTCCAGGTCGGCGGCCACGTCCACGCCCGCGGCGCCCAGGGCCTCCTGGTCCGGAGCCAACTCGATGCAGCCGCCGTGGTCCGCGTCCAGCAGCCGGGCGAACACCGGGGCGGAGTCCAGGTCCGGCACGGGGAACCAGTCCACGGAGCCGTCATGCGCCACGAGGGCCACGGTCCGGCCGTTGCCGATCGCGGCGTAGGAGCGCAGGTCCACGTAGCCGTCGCAGCGGTCCTCCAGCGTCAAGCGTCCGCTCACGGGATCGTCGCTCACAGCATCGGCGATCCGCCCGTGACGGCCACCCGTGCTCCGGAGACGTAGCTGCCGTCGTCGCTGGCCAGCATCACGTAGACCGGGGCCAGTTCCGCGGGTTGGCCCGTGCGGCCGAGCGGCACCTGCTGGCCGAAGTCCTCCACCTGGTCCTCCGGCAGGGTGGACGGAATCAGCGGCGTCCAGATCGGGCCGGGGGCCACCGAGTTCACGCGGATGCCCTTTGGGCCGAGCAACTGCGCCAGCGAGGCGGAGAAGTTGGCGATGGCCGACTTGGTGGCCGCATAGGGGGCGAGGGTCGGGCTGGGGGAGTCGGCGTTCACCGAGGAGGTGCCGATGATGGAGGCACCGGGCTTCAGGTGCGGCAGCGCGGCCTTGGCCAGGTAGAAGTAGTGGCCGATGTTGAGCCGGAAGGTGTGGTCGAACTCCTCGTCGGAGATCTCCTCGAGGGTCTCGTGGGACATCTGGAACGCGGCGTTGGCCACGAGCACGTCCAGCCGGCCGAACTCGTCGACGGCCCGCTGCACCACGGCGCGGCAGTGGGCCGGCTCGGAGAGGTCGCCGGGGACCAGCACGGCGCGGCGCCCGGCCTCCTCCACATACCGCGCGGTGTCCTGAGCGTCCTCATCCTCGTTGAGGTAGGCGATCAGCACGTCCGCACCCTCGCGGGCGAAGGCGATGGCCACGGCGCGGCCGATCCCGCTGTCCCCGCCGGTGACGATGGCGGCCCGGCCCTCGAGCTTGCCGGAACCCTGGTAGCTGGTCTCGCCGCAGTCCGGCACGGGCGTCATCTGGGATTGCACGCCCGGCACCGGCTGGTGCTGGGCGGGGATGTCCTGCGGGTAGTCCTCGGGCTTCGTCTGGCGTGATGGCGTCATGATGGCCTTCCCTGGTCGGCAGCGTGGGGCCCACTGTAGGGGAGTGCGCCGAGGCGGTCCATGCTCGGGCACGACGTCGGCCCCCGCCGGTGGCGCTGTCAGGTCACCGGGGGACGTCCAGCCGTCGCGCCGCGTCCGGCCGTCCCGCCGCGGCCAGCCGCCGCACCGCGGCCGGTGCCTGCAGCAGCCACGTGCGACCGGCCGCGCGGCCCAGCAGCAGGCCCAGGCCGATCGCGGTGAGGGCCACGGCCACCACCGTCCACGCCGCCCACGGTGCCCCGAGCAGGGGTGATCCAGCCAGGTAGAGCACACAGGCCAGGGCGACCACGATCGTGGTGTGGGACAGGTACACCTCCAGGGTGTGCCGGCCCAGGTGCGCCAGCCCGCGCGCCACGGCCGGGACCGACTGCAGGGTCACGGCCAGGGCGAGGCCGCCGATCACGCCGCAGACCTGGCCGAGGAACTCCACCCCGACCGAGTCGCGATGCCCGTCCAGCACGTCCAGCCAGACGAACGCCACGAACCAGCCCGCCGCCACGGCAGCCCAGGCGGTCCGCGGAAGGCGGGCGACGCCGTCGCGCATCAGGGAGCTGCCCCGCGCCGCGGCGAGGAAGAACACGAGGTAGGCCGGGGCCTGGTGGAATCCGGTGCCCAGCAGGTGGCGGATCTCGCCGGGCTCCCACCCGGCGACGCCCTGCCAGAGGACCCCGGACCAGAGCACGGACACGGCGGCGGCCGCCAGCAGGAGCACGCCGGTGGGGACGTTCCGCACCAGCCGGCCGACCAGGAAGAACCCCACGAGCGCCCAGAGGAACCACAGTTCGGCGTTGGCGCGCAGCGGGGACCACGCCCACGTCTCGAGCTGCTGCGGCAGGTCGGTGGCCACCATGCCCGGCAGCAGCTCGCCGCCGATGATCCGGTAGGCGATGATCGGGATCTGCCAGAGCAGGAACACCCAGGCCAGCAGCGCGAGCTTGCCCCGCAGGAGGTCTCGCCAGCCGGCGCGCAGCCACTTGGCGGCGAACAGCCCGGACATCGCGAAGAACAGCGGCATGCGCAGGTCCTCGAACGCCAGGTTCAGCGTGCTGAACGCCTCGATCCGCTCCATGTCCGCCTGGCGCAGCCACAGGCTCGTGTGCAGCAGGACCACCAGGACGATGGACAGGCCCTTGGCGGTGTCCACCCACTGATCGCGGGCCCGGATGCTGGGCTGGTTGGGTTGGGCGTGGGGCTGGACGGGTTGGTCGAGGGACCGGGCAGGGGACTGCGCGCGAGGCAGGGCAGGGGACGGTGCGCCGGGCAGGGAGGGACGGACGGTGCGGGGCATGGAGGCATTTCGGCTGGGGGCAGCGGTGGCAGTCAGGTCATGGTCACGGCGGCAGACGCCGGTGACAGGGACAGCACTCCACGGTACCCCGGGGCCGGCGCCGAACCCGGGTTAGTGCGGTGCCGCGTGGTGCCGGCCCACCGGGACCACCAAAGGACCGCCTGACACCGGGTCGTCGATGATCCGGCTGCGCAGCCCGAACACGTCCTGCACGCACCGCTCGGTGAGGACCGCGGAGGCCGGTCCGGCCGCGTAGACCCGGCCGCCTTCCAGCGCCACGAGCCGGTCGGAGTAGCGGGCGGCGAGGTTGAGATCGTGCAGCACCATGACGATGGTGGTGCCGCGGTCCCGGTTGAGGTCGGCGAGCAGGTCCAGCACCTCGATCTGGTGGCTGACGTCCAGGAAGGTGGTGGGCTCGTCGAGCAGCAGCAGGTCCGTCTGCTGCGCCAGCACCATGGCGATCCACACCCGCTGGCGCTGGCCGCCGGAGAGCTCGTCCACGGGGCGGTCGGCCAGGTCCGCGGTGGCGGTGGCGTCGAGGGCGTGGGCCACGGCCGCGTCGTCGGCGGCGCTCCAGGCCCGGAACATCCGCTGGTGCGGGTGCCGGCCGCGGCCCACCAGGTCCGCCACCGTGATCCCGTCCGGGGACACCGGGGACTGGGGCAGCAGGCCGAGCACCCGGGCCAGCTCCTTCGACGGCATGGAGTGCACCGAGCGGCCGTCCAGCAGCACGCGGCCGCCGGCGGGGGAGAGCAGCCGGGACAGCGTCCGCAGCAGGGTGGACTTGCCCGAGGCGTTGGCCCCCACGATCGAGGTCACGGTGCCCGGCTCGATCTCCAGGTCAAGGCCGGAGAGCACGTGGCGCTCGCCGTAGCCGACGGCCAGCCCCTCGGCCCGCAGTTCGTGGGTGGTGGTCGACGTCATCATGAGGTGGCTCCGGTGCGGTGTTGGCGGACGATCAGGTACAGCAGGAAGGGTGCCCCGAGCACGCCGGTCACCACACCCACGGGGTAGCGGGTGCCGATGGCGAACTGGCCCACGAGGTCGGCCACGAGCACCAGCAGCGCGCCGACCAGGGCGGACGGCACCAGCAGGGAGCCGTTCGGGCCGAGCAGCCGGGCCGCGATGGGACCGGAGAGGAAGGCGACGAACGCGATCGGGCCACAGGCCGCCGTCGCGAAGGCCACGAGGCCCACGGCGGCGATCACGGACACCAGGCGCGTGCGGTTGACCCGGACGCCGAGCCCGGCCGCGGTGTCATCGCCCAGCGTGAGGGCCTCCAGGTTCGCGGACTGGCCCAGCAGCACGGGGGCGAGGACGAGCAGTGCCACCAGCGTGGGCAGCACCTGCTCCCAGCCGACCCCGTTGAGCGAGCCCGTCAGCCACCGCAGCGCCTCCTGCAGGTCCCAGGACCCGGCGCGGGAGAGCAGGTAGTTCGTGAGGGAGGTCAGGATCGCCGCGATCCCGATGCCCACGAGGATCAGCCGGGTGCCGGCCACCCCGCCCTTCGAGGAGAGCAGGTAGATCAGCAGGGCCACGCCCAGGCCGGCCGCGATGGCGAACGCGGAGCGGGCCGGGCCGTCGATCCCGAGCACGATGATCGCGAACGCCGCCGCGGCCGAGGCGCCCGAGGAGATGCCGATGATGTCAGGGCTGGCCAGCGGGTTGCGCAGCATGGTCTGGAACGTCACGCCGCCCAGCCCGAAGCAGGCACCGGCCACCACGGCGAGCACCGCGCGCGGCAGCCGCAGCGTGCCCACGGTGAACGTGGCCCCGTCCACGTCCTGGCCGAACACCACGCCGAGCACCTCGGCGGGACCGTAGACGGTCCGCCCGACCATCAGGGACGCGGCGAAGACCACCACCACGAGCACGGTCAGGATGCCGATCACCAGCGCACGACGCCGGCCCCGCCCCCGCCGCGCGCCCGTCACCTTCGCGTGGGTGCCGGTGGGGGCTTCCATGGTTTCGAGACGCGTGAGGGTGGCGGTCACAGTTCGCGGACCTTCCGCTGGCGGACGATGTGGATGAAGAACGGGGCGCCGATCAGGGCGGTGAGGATGCCGACGTCGATCTCGGAGGGGCGGGCGATGATGCGGCCGAGCACGTCTGAGGCGAGCAGCAGGCCCGCGCCGGCGACGGCGGAGTAGGGCAGGAGCCAGCGGTGGTCCGGGCCAGCGAGCAGGCGGCAGGCGTGGGGGACCACGAGGCCGACGAAGCCGATGGGCCCGGCCACGGCGGTGGCGGCACCGGCCAGCAGCACGGAGGACAGGGCGGCCAGCCCGCGGGCGAGCAGGACACGTTCGCCCAGGCCGGCGGCGAGGTCATCGCCCAGGCCCAGGGAGTTCAGGCTGCGGGCGCTCACCAGGGCCAGCAGCAGCCCGGCCCCCAGAAAGGGAGCGACGAGCGCGATCGCGTCCCAGGCCGCGCCGCCGACCCCGCCGATCTGCCAGGACCGGATGTTCGCGGAGATGTCCCCGCGGGGCAGGGCCACGGCGGTGATGAAGGAGGTCGCCACTGCGGTCAGGGCCGCCCCGGCCAGGGCCAGCTTGAGCGGCGAGGCACCGCTGCGGCCCGCCGAGGCGATCGCGTAGACCAGCACGGCGGTCACGGCGGCCCCGAGGATGGCCATCCAGATCATCTGGTGCGCCGCAAACAGCCCGAACCACGCCATGCCGACCACCACGGCCAGGGAGGCGCCCATGGTGATGCCGAGGATGCCCGGATCGGCCAGCGGATTGCGGGTCACGCCCTGCATCACGGCGCCGGCCACCCCCAGCGCGGCGCCCACCGCCAGGGCCAGCACGGTGCGCGGGATGCGCTTCACGACGGCGGCCTGGTCCAGTCCCGCGGCCGGCTCGCCGAGCGAGCCCAGCGCCTCGAGGATCGCGGGAACCCCCACGGTGCGGGAGCCGATGGCGACGGAGGCCGCGCAGAGCAGGACCAGCACCCCGAGCCCGGCCCCGAGCCAGGCCAGGCGGCGACGCCACGCGGTGCGCGTGGGCGGCGCCGGTGAGCTGGGCGCGGCGGTGCCGGGCCGGCGTCGGGACGGCCGGGTTGCGGTGGAGGTGGAGGTGACGCTCACGCGGTGGGGTCAGCCGTTCTCGGACTTCGCGGCGGCCTCGCCGAGCAGGTCCGCGTAGTCCTTGAGGACGTAGGGCAGGGCCAGCGGCGTCGGGTTGGCGGCGGTGCCGAGGGGGCCGGTGCCGTCCATGGCCACGATGGCCCCGTGCTCGACGGCCGGCATCTGGGACAGCAGCGGATCCGCCTCGAGGGTGTCCACGAGGGACTGGTCGCCGTAGGTCACGATCACCTCGACGTCGTCGAACTGGTCCACCTGCTCGGCGGAGACCGTGCCGGAGAACTGGTCGGTCTCGTCGGTGACCTGCTGGACGGACTCGGCCACGGTCATGCCGAGGTCCTCGAAGAACATGGTCCGCGTGTCATGGCCGGTGTAGAAGTTCACCGTGGACAGGTCGGCGGTGTCCACGTGGGTGAGGAACATGGCGGAGGTGCCCTCGAGCTCGGGGTGCTCGGAGACGGTCTCGGCGATCTGCCCCTCGAGGTCCTCGATCAGCGCGTCGCCCTCGGCCTGAAGGCCCATGCCCTGAGAGTTCAGGCGGATCATGTCCCGCCAGTCGGTGCCCCAGGCGGTCTCCGGGAAGGCGATCACGGGGGCGATCTCGGACAGGGTGTCGTAGTCCTGCTGGGTCAGGCCCGAGTAGGCGGCCAGGATGACGTCCGGGTCGGTGTCCGCCACGGCCTCGAAGTCGATGCCGTCCGTCTCGTCGAAGAGGACCGGGGTCTCGGCGCCGAGGTCTTCGAGTTCGTCCTCGACCCAGGGCAGCACGCCGTTGCCGTCGTCGTCACCGAAGTTGGCGGCGGCCATGCCGACCGGGACCACGCCCAGGGCCAGCGGCACCTCGTGGTTGGCCCAGTTGACGGTGGCCACCCGCTCCGGCTTCGACTCGATGGCGGTGGTGCCGAAGGCGTGCTCCACCTCGATCGGGAACTCCTGGCCGGACTCGGCCGCCGCGGAGGAACCGGCACCGGAGGATCCGGCCTCAGAGGAACCGGCCGAGGAGTCCGCAGCGGGATCTGCCGTCCCGGATCCGCAGGCGGACAGGGCGAGGACGAGGCCGACGGCGGCCAGCGAGGCGGCGACGGGGCGGGCTGCGACGGGACGGGAGATGCTCACGATGATGACTCCACTCTGAGGGATGGTGACCAAGGCAAGCATCGCGAATGGCGGCGTGCTCCATGGTCAGGTAAGCCTTGCCTAAATAATGTAGACAGGCGTGCGCTATTGAGCAATCGCGATGAAACGCAGGGTTCTGTCGCCTTTCGGACAGCGCGGCAGTCCGGGTCGTGGTCGAGTTCAGTGGCGCAACGAGCTCGGCGTGGTGCCCGTCAGCTTGCGGAACGCGGCCCCGAAGGCGCTGGCGCTGCGGTAGCCCATGGCCTCGGCGATGTCCTCGAGCGGCTCGCCGTCGGCCAGCAGGGTGGTGGCCCGCTGGACCCGCACCGAGCCGACCCAGCGCGCGAACCCCAATCCGGTCTCGGTCTGGAACGCCCGGGTGATGGTGCGCTCGCTGACCCTGAGCTGCCGTGACCAGTCGCCCAGGCTCCGCGCGTCGGCCGGGTCAGCCAGGACGGCCGCGACGATCGGTCGCAGCAGCTCCGCGGTGGGCTCGTGGACAAGGAACTGGTGCGGGGCCGGGGCCAGGACGTCCAGCACCATGGCCTCGGTCAGGCGCCGCGAGGAGGCCCTCAGCGTGGTGGAGCCCAGCCGGTCCAGCAGCTCGCGCACCAGGACGGTGATCCGCACCGAGGACGGGGTCTGCGGCAGTGCCCCTGGAGGAGCCTCGGGGACTGCCCCGGGAGGGGCCGGCGGGGAGGTCTCGCCGCGCATTCCGGTACCGGACAGGCCGAGGGACCGGTCGGCGTCGGGCGTGAAATAGGTGGCCCGGTAGCGGGTGCCTGCGGGAGAGACGGCTGAGTGCACCGTGCCGGCGGGCATCCAGAGGCCGATGGCCGGGGTGACCGTCCAGGTGCGCCGCCCGACGCGCAGGGTGGAGGCCCCGGCATCGTTCCAGAGCAATTCGTGGACGGCATGTGAGTGGTCCGGCCAGCGGGTGGCGGTGGCCAGCGTCTCGCCGATGCCCACGCTCGTGAAGTCGACCGCCACGGAACCGGCCCGCTCCAGCGGCATCTGCCGGAACGGCCCTGTGGGCGCGGGAAGGGCGTAGGTCTGGGACACACCGACGAGCCTACGCCGGAGCCCCATGCCGGGGCCGGCGCCCGTTCAGGGCATCGTCATCCGGCGGACATCTCGTCAGTTGGATTGATGACGAGATGTCCACTGGATGACGGCAGCGGATCGGTGCGCTCGGGCCTCTCGCTCAGAGGACCTTGGAGAGGAACTCCTGCAGTCGCGGCTGCTGCGGGTGATCGAAGATCTCGGACGGGGTGCCGGACTCCACGATCTTCCCGCCGTCCATGAACAGCACCCGGTCCGCCACCTCGCGGGCGAAGCCCATCTCGTGCGTCACGAGCACCATGGTCATGCCCTCGGCGGCGAGGTCGCGGATGACCTGCAGCACCTCGCCCACCATCTCGGGGTCCAGGGCGGAGGTGGCCTCGTCGAACAGCATGATCTTGGGGCTCATCGCCAGCGAGCGGGCAATCGCCACGCGCTGCTTCTGACCCCCGGACAACGACGCCGGCCGCGCGTCCGCCTTGTCCGCCAGACCCACGCGGTCCAACAGTTCCTCGGCGCGCTTCCGCGCCTCCGGCTTCGTCAGGTTCCCGAGCTCCACGGGGGCCAGCATGATGTTCTCGGCCACCGTCATGTGCGGGAACAGGTTGAACTGCTGGAAGACCATGCCGATGTGCCGGCGGACGGTGTTGATGTCCACCTTGGGGTCGGTCAGGTCGTAGTCGCCCACCTTCACGGTCCCGCCGGAGGCCTCCTCCAGGCGGTTCAGGCAGCGCAGGAAGGTGGACTTGCCGGAGCCCGAGGGGCCGATCACGCACACCACCTCGCGCTCGCGGATCTGGCCGGTGATGCCGGTCAGGACGTGGTTGTCCCCGAAGGACTTCTCCAGGCCCTGCACGTCCACCATCACGCGCTCGCCGACGATGCGCTCGCCGGTGTTCTCTGTGGTCGCGGTGCTCATCTGTTGACCTTCCTGTCCACGTAGTTGGCGAGCTGGGTGAGGGCGGTGATCGCGATGAAGTACAGCAGGGCGGCGATCAGCAGGACCTCGGTGACGCGGAAGTTCGCCGCGTAGATCTGCTGGGCCTGGTAGAGCAGCTCGGCGAAGCCGATGGCCAGCAGCAGCGAGGAGTCCTTGAGCATGATGACCAGCTGGTTGATCAGGGACGGCGTCATCATCTTGAACGCCTGCGGCAGCACGACCTTCTGCATCGTCTTGCCGTGGCCCAGGCCCAGGGAGCGGGAGGCCTCGGCCTGCCCCGGATCCACGGACTGCACGGCGCCGCGGACGATCTCCGCGATGTACGCCGCGCCGTTGAACGTCAGCGTCATCACGCCGGCCACCCAGATGTTCACAGGGACCCCGATCAGCGGGGGCAGGCCGAAGTAGAAGAAGAACGCCCAGACCAGGATGGGGGTGCCGCGGAAGATGCTGATGAAGGTGATCGCGATGCCCCGCAGCACGGGGTTGCGGGCGATCTTCATGAACCCGAAGGCCAGGCCCAGCACCATGGCCAGCACGAAGGAGATGCCCGTGACCAGCAGCGTGTTGCCCAGGCCGTTGAGCAGGGACGGCAGGGAGGTGACGATCAGGCCCCAGAAGGAGCTCGGGTCCACGCCGTCGTCCTCGGCGCCGAGGTACTCGTTGAGGATCTCGTCGTACTCCCCGGAGTCCCGCAGCTCCTGCAACCCGGTGTTGAACTTCTCCAGCAGCTCGGGGTTCTGGCCCTGGTTGACGGCGAAGCCGTAGTCGCCGGCCTCCACCTGCTCGCCGACGGTCACGAGGCCGGAGCCCTGCTGCACGCCGTAGGCGATCACCGGGTAGTCGTCGATGAGGGCGTCCGCGTTGCCGGACTTCACGGACTCCACGAGGGTGGTGGTCTGGTCCAGGGCGGTGACCTCGAAGCCGATCTCGTCCTGGCGCTCGGTGGCCACCTCCTCGGAGATGGACCCGGTCTTGACCACGACCTGCTTGCCGGCCAGGTCCTCCCAGTCGGAGATCTCGGACTCGTCGCCCTCGTTGACGGCCAGGGTCACGGTGCCCGTGAAGTAGGGCTCGGAGAAGTCGTAGACCTCCTGGCGCTCCTCCGTGATGGACATGCCGGCGATCACGCCGTCCACCTGGTTGGAGTCCAGGGCCTGCAGCGCGGCGTTGAAGCCCAGCGAGCGCCACTCGACCTCGAAGCCCTGGTCCTCGGCGATCGCCTCCATGAGGTCGATGTCGATGCCGACCAGGTCGCCGCCCTGGCGGAACTCGAAGGGTGCGAAGGTGGTGTCCGTGCCGATCACATAGGTTTCGCCGGAGCCGGCTTCGCCCTCGGCGGCCGTGGCTGCGCTGGCCGCGGGGGCGATCCCGAGCAGCAGCACCCCCAGGGTGGCGAGCGCCGCGAGGAGGGTCCTCGCGGCGGTTCTGAAGTGGGTCTCTCTCACGAGGGTGTCCCTTCGGATGGTGGAGTGGTGACTGCCTGGCAGCCTACTCCGGCGGTGACACCGATCACCGCAGGTCCGCGGCCCCCGAGGGTTGTCTGCGCGGGCCGGGGGTGCACACCATGGGGGATGCCCGCCCTGCTGAGGTCCCTGCACACCGCCGTCCCGCCCACCGTGCTGCACCAGGACCGGGTGCGTGATGCGCTCGCGGCTCAGCCGGGGCTCAGCCGGCTCGGCCAGCGGCTCGTGACCGCGGCGTTCAACGCCTCCGGGATCGAGCGCCGGCACACGGTGGTGCGGGAGTGGGAGCCAGAAGAACCAGCGCACGACGGCGGCCGGCCGGCTCCCAGCGACGGTGGCGGTTCCGGTGAGGGAGACGGAGCGGATCCCGGTGCCGGGCACGGCCTGTTCTTCGACCCGGACACCGGCCACATCCTCAACCCGAGCACCGGGGCCCGCAACGCCGTCTACACCGAGCACGCGGCCGACCTGTACGAAGAGGCGGCCGCCGGGGCGCTGGCCGATTGCCCGGACGTCGCCCGCGAGGACATCACGCACGTCATCACGGTCTCCTGCACGGGCTTCTTCTCCCCGGGGCCGGACTACCAGCTGGTCCGCCGGCTCGGCCTGCCGGCCGCCACGAAGCGCATCCACCTCGGATTCATGGGCTGTTATGCGGCCCTCCCGGCCCTGCGGGAAGCCGCGGACATCTGCGAGGCCGATCCGGCCGCCGTCGTGCTGGTGGTGTCCGCCGAGCTGTGCAGCGTGCACGTGCGCGTGGCGAATGACCAGGACACCATCGTGGGGGCGTCCCTGTTCTCGGACGGGGCGGGGGCCGCGGTGGTGACGGGGGCGGACCGGCCGGTGCCGGCGGGCAGTGGGCCGGCGCTGCGGCTGGACGGCTTCGCCACGGTGCTGACCCCGGTGGGGGAGGAGGCGATGGCGTGGAACATCGGCGACCACGGCTTCGAGATGATCCTGGGCACCTATGTCCCGCACATCATCGACGACCACATCACCGGCGCCCTCGAACCCCTGTTCGCCGCCGACCGCGCCACTGGCCCTGCCGGCGGGCCGCCGCTGGCCGCCCGGCCCTACGCGGAGCTGGAGCACTGGGCCATCCACCCCGGCGGGCGCAGCATCCTGGACAAGGTGCAGGCCCGCCTCGAGTTGAGCGACGAGCAGCTGGTGCCCGCCCGGGACACCCTGCGCGACTACGGCAACATGTCCAGCGCCACCGTCCTGTTCGTGCTGCAGCACATCCTCGAGGACGCGGCGAGCGCGGCGGGCGCGGCGGGCGCGGGAAATGCGTCAGACCGGGACGGCGAGCGCGTCTGCGCCATGGCCTTCGGCCCGGGGCTGACGGTGGAGTCGGCGCTGATGACCCTGGTCGCCCCGGCATGATGCCGCTCCCGGGCCTGCCCGACCTCTCCGTGCGCCGGCCGGACACCGTCGAACTGATGGACCTTCCGGACTGCGACCTGGACGCGCTGCACCGCACCTACCGCGGCTTCGCGGTGGTCAACCCCGTGGTCGCGGGCTGGCAGCTGACCTACCGCACGCTGATCCGGCCCCTGCTGGCCGAGAGCCGGAGCGCCAGCATCCTGGACATCGGCTCCGGCGGCGGGGACGTGGCCCGGGCGCTGGCGCAGCGGGCCCGGCGGGACGGCTTCACAGTGCGCGTCACCGCCCTGGACCCCGACGCGCGGGCCCACCGCTGGGCGTGCGGCCGCCGGCAGGTGCCGGGCCTGGACTACCGGCGGGGCACCAGCGGTGACCTGGTCCGCGAGGGCCGGCGCTTCGACGTCGTGCTCTCCAACCACCTGCTGCACCACCTGGACCCCGGCGCGTTGGAGGCCGTGCTGGCCGACTCCGAGGCGCTCGCGGTCCGCCGCGTGATCCACTCGGATATCCGCCGCGGCCCGGTGGCCTACGGGCTGTTCTCCGCCGGCGCCGGGCTGGCCACGCCGCTGTTCCCGGGCTCCTTTATCCGCGCGGACGGGCTCGCCTCCATCCGCCGCAGCTACACCCCGGCCGAGCTCGCCGCCGTGCTCCGACCGGGCTGGCGCGTGCAGACGCAGCCGCCGTGGCGGAACCTGGCGGTCTGGGATGCGGTGAGGGACGCGGTGAGGGACGCGGTGTGGGAGGCGGCGCCGGATGCGCGCTGACGTGCTGATCGTCGGGGGCGGGCCGGTCGGGCTGTTCCTGGCCGGGCTGCTGGTGGACCACGGCGTGGACGTGGTGGTGCTGGAACGCCGGGAGCATCCGACCAGGCAGTCGCGGGCGATCGGCCTGCACCCGCCCGCCCTGGACGCGCTCGCCGTGCTGGGCCTGGACGGACCCGCCCGCCAGCAGGGCCTCGAGATCCGCCGCGGGCTCGCCTACGGGGACGGCCGACTGATCGGCGGGATCACCTTCGAGCACGCCCACCCCCGGTTCCCCTTCGTGCTGACCCTGCCGCAGACCCGCACCGAGGCGCTGCTCGCCGCGCACCTCGAACGCGTGGCGCCCGGGACGTTGCGCCGCGGCGTGGAGGTGGTGGGGCTGGAACACCCCGTGCCCGACGACGGCCGGCCCGTCCGCGTGTCCGTGCGGTCCGCGGGGGCACCGGTGGGGGAGGCGCAGGAGTGGTCGGCCGGCGTGGTCGTCGGCGCCGACGGGGCACACAGCACGGTGCGCCGGCTGACGGGGATCGGCGTGGACCGGCGGCAGTGGGGCGACGCGTACCTGATGGGGGACTTCGCGGAGGACGGTGATGCGGCGGGCCCGGGCGCCGGACCGACCGCGGTGATCCACCTGCACCGGGACGGGGTGGTCGAGTCGTTCCCCCTGCCGGACGGTCAGCGGCGCTGGGTGGTGCACACCGGGACGCGTCGGCGGCCGGAGAGCGCGGAGGAGCTGGTCGGGAAGGTGCGGGAGCGCTGGCCGCCCGGCGGCGCTGGGCTGACGGCGTCCGGCGTGCCCAGCGTTCCCGGCGTGCCCTGCGCACCGGATCCCGCGACCGCCACCATGGTCGGCGCCTTCACCGTCTACCGGCAGCTGGCTCGGCGGATGGCGGCGGGCCGGACGGTGCTGATCGGGGACGCCGCCCACGCCATCAGCCCCTTCGGCGGTCAGGGCATGACCCTGGGGTGGCTGGACGCGCTGGCCCTGGCGCCGCTGCTGGCCGAACCGGTGGCCGGTGCGGTGACCGGGGAGGGTGCCGGGCCGGCGTCGGGCCCGGGATGGAACCGGCCGGTGACGCGGGAGTTCGAACGGCAGCGAAGGCGGGCCGCGCTGGCCGCGGCGCGCCAGGCCGAGGTGAACATGCTGCTGGGCCGGCCCCTGCCCGTCCCGGTGCTCGCGGCCCGGGACCTCACCTCCCGCGCCGTCCTCGCCACGCCCTTGAGGCACGGGCTGGCGCGGCGGTACACCATGGGGCGGGCGAGGTTCCGTGAGCGGCGCTAGGAACGGGCCAGCAGGCGCTCGACGCGGGGCTTGACCTCGGTGGCCAGCAGGGTGAGGGATTCCAGGAAGTGCTCCTGCGGCAACCCGCCGATGTCCATCTGCAGGAAGTGGCGCATGTGGCCCATGTACCCGTGCAGGTGGACGATGCGTTCGGCGACCTCGTCCGGGTCGCCGATGTAGTAGGCGCCGGGGGCGTCGGCCTGGGCGAGGTAGGCGTTCCGGTCCGGCTCGGGCCAGCCGCGCAGCCGGCCCATCTCCACGTTGAGGTTGTACCAGCCGGGGTAGAACCGCTCGAGGGCCTCCTGCTTCGTCGGAGCGACCAGGCCCAGTGCGGCCACGGAAACCTTGATGTGGTCCCCGGTGTGCCCGGCCTGGGCGGCGGAGCGGCGGTAGAGATCGGCCAGCGGGGCGAAGCGATGGGGCGCACCGCCGATGATGCCGTAGGAGACGGGCAGGCCGAGCTGGCCGGCCCGGGCGGAGGAGCCGGCGTTGCCGCCGGTGGCCAGCCAGATCGGCAGCCGTCCGTGCACCGGGCGGGGCACTACGGCGAGGTCCTGCAGGGCGGGGCGGCGCGCGCCGGTCCACGTGACGGACTCGCTGGTGGCGTTGTTCAGGGTCATCAGCAGGTCCAGCTTGTTGGCATAGAGCTCGTCGTAGTCGTCCAGGCTGTAGCCGAACAGCGGGAAGGTCTCCACGGAGGAGCCCCGGCCGGCGGTGATCTCCACGCGGCCGCCGCCGGAGACCGCATCCGCGATGGCGAACTGCTGGAACACGCGCACCGGGTCGTCCGTGCTGATGATGCTGGCGGCGCTGCCCAGGGTGATCTGCCGGGTGGCGGCGGCCGCTGCGGCGATCACCGTGCCGGGGGAGGAGGCGGGCATGGACACGGTATGGTGCTCGCCCACCCCGAAGTAGTCCAGGCCGGCCGCGTCCGCGTGGAGGATCGCCGCGTGCAGGTTGGTAATGGCCTCGGCGGTGTCCCGCGGGGACCCGTCCGGGTTCAGAGGGGTGTCGCCGAAGCTGTAGGCGCCGATGTCCATGGTGTCTCCCGGGCTCAAAGTATGTTGTGGAACAGACTATATGAGCGGAAGAATATCTGGACAACCGATCACCCGGAGTATCATGGACGCCATGACGAACACCACAGGGCACGACGGCGGCCCGGCCGGCGCCGCGCCCGGCAGCGGGCGCGCAGTGCCCGGGGAGTTCGGCTGGAACCTGGGCATGGTCCTGCGCGGATACCAGACGCTTTTCGAGGACGCCGTGGAGGGGATGCCCTCCGGGATCCGCGGCTTCCAGGTCCTCTCGGCCGTCGTCCACCGGGATCCGCCGAACCAGCAGGCCCTCGGGGCGCACCTCGCCATCGACCGGACCGTCCTCACCTACCTGCTGGACGGCCTGGTGGACGCCGGCGTGGTGGAACGCGTCCCCGCGCCCTCGGACCGCCGGGCCCGCAAGATCGTGGCCACGCGGCGCGGCCGCACACTCCTGGCCACCTACGAGCAGCGCGTGGCGGAGGCCGAGGCCGGCCTGCTATCCGGCCTGGAGGAGTCCGAGTCCGGGGCGCTGGAGTCCCTGATCGGCCGGCTCGCCATGGCCATCCACCGGGACCAGCCCGGCTCCAACCCCTGCGAGGCCATGGACCACCTGCCCTGACGGCCGTGGCACCATGAGCACCATGGTGGAACTGCGCACGCTGGTCACGGCAGCCGCCGCGGCCTACACGGCGAACGGCGCGCTCGGCGCGGCGGTGGCCCTGCGGTGGGTCGATACCTCGGGTGCCCGCTGGATCCACCACGCCCTGTATGCGGTGACGCTGACGTCAACGGCCGTGGCCGTCGTCGCCGGTGCCGCCCGCCGCTCACCGGCCGCCCTCGCGCTGGCCCCTGCCGCCGTGCCGCTCATGCTCCTGCAGCGGCACGGCGCCCGGCCGCTGCGCCGGCACACGCGGGACGCGCTGTGGGCGGCCCCCTGCTATGCGGCCGGGCTCGTCCTGGCCTGGAGGTAAGCCATGGAATTCCTCGATGCCGTGTTCAACCGGCGCACCACGAACGGGCCGTTCCGGCCGGACCCCGTCAGCGCCGAGCACCAGCAGCTGCTGATCCGCGCCGCGGCGGCCGCACCCTCGCAGTTCAACAGCCAGCCGTGGCGGTTCGTGCTCATCGAGGACCGAGACACGATCGAGACCGTGGCGCAGATCAGCGGCGAGAGCATGACCGAGGTGATGGGCGCCGGGACCTTCTTCGACCGGTACAAGAAGTACTTCCGGTTCAGCCAGAAGGAGATGGACGCCGCCCGCAGCGGCATGCTCTTCGACAAGCTGCCGGCCCTGCTGCGCCCCTTCACCTCCAGGGCGTTCACCCCCTCCGGTCAACAGCTGATGAACCGGCTGAAGGTGCCGCAGACCCTCGGCGCGGAGAACCGCAAGCTGGTGGCCGGATCCCCGCTGCTGATCGGGGTCATGCTGGAGCGCGGCGAGTACCGGCCCGGGGAACTCTCCGGCTTCTACTCGGTGTTCAGCCTGGGCGCCGCCATGGAGAACCTCTGGCTGACCACCGTGGAGCTGGGGATGGGCATCCAGTTCATCTCCTTCCTCATGGAGGCCCCGCACCAGTGGAAGCGCATCGTGCAGATGCTGCACGTGCCGGACGAGCTGGAGCTGATGGCGGTCTACCGGCTGGGCTACCTGCCACAACGGACCCACCGCCCGGCCATCGACTGGTCCAGCCGGGAACGGCGCCGGCCCTCCCAGTTCGTCTTCCGGGAGACCTGCGAGGCCCCGCAGGAGGGCTGGGACGACGACGTCCGGCCGGGTTCGGGCTAGTCAGCCGGAGGTCGCCGCGCCGTGACGCGGAAACCCCGCCGCAGAGGCATAGAATCCACCGTGATGAGCAGATTATTCGGAACCGACGGCGTCCGTGGCCTGGCCAATGGGATCCTGACCGTCGAACTGTCGATCCAGTTGGCCCAGTCCGCGGCCGTGGTGCTCGGGCACCAGGAGACCGCGGGGCGCCGGCCGGTGGCCGTGGTGGCCCGTGACCCGCGGATCAGCGGTGAGTTCATCATCGCCGCCGTCTCGGCGGGGCTGGCCAGCGCGGGAGTGGACGTCTACGACGCCGGCGTGCTGCCCACCCCGGCCGCCGCCTTCCTCGTAGATGACCTGGACGCGGACTTCGGCGTGATGATCTCCGCCTCCCACAACCCGGCCCCGGACAACGGCATCAAGTTCCTGGCCCGCGGCGGCGAGAAGCTCACGGACGAGCAGGAAGACGCCATCCAGGCGCAGATGGACGAGGAGCCCTACCGGCCCACCGGCGCGGACGTGGGGCACGTCCAGCGCTTCGCGGACGCCGAGGACCGCTATGTCCTGCACCTGCTCCAGACCCTGCCGCACCGCCTCGACGGACTGAAGGTCGTGCTCGACTGCGCCCACGGTGCCGCCGCCGGGTGCTCGCCGGAGGTCTTCAGCCAGGCCGGGGCCGACGTCGTGGTCATCGGCGCGGATCCGGACGGGATCAACATCAATGACGGCTACGGCTCCACCCACCTGGAGAAGCTCCAGGCCGCCGTGGTGGAGCATGGCGCGGACTTCGGGATCGCCCATGACGGGGACGCGGACCGCTGCCTGGCCGTGGACGCCACCGGCGCCGTGGTGGACGGGGACCAGATCATGGGCATCCTGGCCGTGGCCCTGAAGGAGTCGGGCCGGCTCAAGGATGACACCCTGGTGGTCACCGTGATGAGCAATCTGGGCCTGAAGCTGGCCATGCAGCGCGAGGGGGTGCGCCTCGTGGAGACCAAGGTGGGGGACCGGTACGTGCTGGCCGCCATGAAGCACGGCAGCTACTCCCTGGGCGGCGAGCAGTCCGGCCACGTGATCTTCTCCGACCACGCCACCACCGGCGACGGCGTGCTGACCGGCCTGCAGCTCGCTGCCCGCATGGCCGCCAGCGGCAAGTCCCTGGCCGAGCTGGCGGCCGTGATGGAGCGACTGCCGCAGGTGCTGATCAACGTCAAGGACGTGGACCGGGACCGCGCGGGCGAGGATCCGGAGCTGCAGGCCGCCGTCGCGGACGCCGAGGCCCGGCTGGGCGAGACCGGCCGCGTGCTGCTGCGGCCCTCCGGCACCGAGCCGGTGGTCCGCGTGATGGTGGAGGCCGCGGACGAGGCCCAGGCCCGCCGCGAGGCCGAGGACCTGGCCGCCGTAGTCCAGCGCGAGCTCGCCCTGGCCGCCGAGCCGGCCTGAACGGCCCGTGACGGTGGCCGAGCCGGACCCGGTGTCGGAGGCGGCGGCCGGGGAGGAGAACCAGGGCCCGACGCCGGCCCGCCAGTGGGCGGTCTTCCTCACCTCGGTGCTGCTCGTCGGGGCGCTGATCGCCCTGGTCCTCTTCGCGATCGAGCTGCCCACCTGTGAGGACCCGCCCAACTCCTGGGCGCCCTGCATCGGCCCCTGACCTCAGGCTCATCTCCGATCACGGCACCGTGCGGCTAAGGGTGTCCCTGACCTCTCGTAGTCTTCGTCTGACGATGCGCGCCGACGCTACGCGGAACTTCGTGATGAAATCGAGGCCGAGAGATCTCGAGGAGTTCCGCCGCCGCGCGCATCGATTCGACGTCGAGGCCCCCGCGCTGGTCAAGTACGACCAGTTGAAGGAGTGGGAGTACTTGCTCGGTGAGCAGTGACGAATCGTTGCTCATGTCTGGTCTGTCCGCCCCGGACACAGGTAGGGGTTGGGTCGTTCCCGGCGGTAGGTCAGGACGAACCCAACGGCCTCGTGGAACCGCAGTGCATCGTCGAAGCTGCGGCAGGCAAGATCTGGTGTGGTGCGTTCCCTGACGGGGACAACGTACAACGAACGCGGTGCGCCTCCCCGAGTGGGGAGCCGCACCGCGTCCTTCGGTGGCAAGTGGAGAGTGGACCGCTGGGGGCGTCAGACCTCCGTGCGCGGGGGCGGGGTGCCGCCTCCACGCTGGGCGGAGAGCAGGTCGCGGATCTCGGTGAGGAGGACGACGTCGTCGGAGGGTTCGACGGCGTCCGGGTTGATGCCGAGCTTGCGGTTGCGCATCTCGATCATCTTGTTCATGGGCATGACGATGACGAAGTAGATGGCGGCGGCGATCAGCAGGAAGTTGACGACCGCGGTGAGCAGGACGCCGAACCGGATGTCGTTGTTGTTGAAGGTGACCACGGCGAACGAGTCGAAGTCCGGCGCGCCGACGACCGCGGAGATGAAGGGCATGAGCACCGAGTCAACGAGCGCGGTGACCACGGCCCCGAAGGCGGAGCCGATGACCACGGCAACGGCGAGATCGACGACGTTGCCCTTCATGATGAAGTCTTTGAATCCCTGGAGCATGGCTCGAGGATAAGCGCGCGCCATGCCCCAGGTCGTCAGGGGTAGGAACGACACGCCGAACGTCCGGTGAAGTGCTGCCGCTCCGTTCGGCGGGCCACCTCACCGGACGTCCGGTGCGCTCCCAGTCTCACCACCGATGCGCCACGTCCACCACCAGCCGTGAGCCGCTGCCCGGGCCGTCCAGGATGAGCACCCGGTACGGCAACCGGGCACGGTTGCCGATGCCGAAGACGGTGTGGCCCTCGAAGCTGCCCCCGTAGGCCACCTGCCGGAAGGTGTCATACCCGGCCACGTTGGCCACCCGGTTCCAGTTGGACGGGTTGTAGGTGGGTCGTCCGGCGGAGGTGTAGGCGTTGGCGTAGACGGTGATGCTCAGGTCTGTGCCGGTCATCGGGATATGGGTGCCCGTGCCCACCCTCTGGATGGACCCGTAGCGCGCCGCATAGCCCTTGACCTTGTAGTTCAGGTCCACCACCATCCGGTCGTAGCAGTCGTGCCGCCCGGTGCGGACCCGGGTGACCTGCGCGCTGCTCATGGTGGAGACCGACTTGGCGGTGGAGCCCCACGTGATGCCGCAGTAGGGGGCCGCCGTGGCCGGCGGTGGGGCGGCTGCACTCATGCCCGTGGCGAGCCCCACGGCGAGGACGAAGGTCCCGAGGGTTGCAAGTGGTTTCTTCATGGCCGTGCCTTCTTCCCGGGGCACCACAACTGCGGCGCCAAGTGGAAGAATTGTGCGCCGTGCGGCGGTGAACGGACAGCGTGGCCGGGCGCACTTCACATTGCGATTCGGCGGTCAAATCCAGCGGTGCGCAGGCTGTTGGCTACGGTTCGGTGAAGGACCCTACCGGTATGACCGGAACGGTGGCCAGTCTCCGCGCGCATCACCCGTCGCGTGACGCCAGCGGCCGTCAGTAGCCCGGTGCCGGTGCGAAGCCCCAGGCCGTCTCCAGCACTCCTCCTGAGGCAACGACGTCGGCCTCGGTGCCCACGTACCGCAGGTGCCAGGGCTCGGGGGAGTACCCCGTGATGTCCTCGGCGCCGTCGGGGTAGCGCACGATCCAGCCGTGCTCGGCGGCGTGCTCGGCCACCCAGGCGCCCTCGGCCGTCTCGCCGAAGCACTGCTCCAGGGCGCAGGCCCCGTCCGCGGCGCCCACGTCCATGGCCAGCCCGGTCTGGTGTTCCGAGAAGCCCGGCCGCGCGGAGATGCGGTCCGCCTTGGCCTGCCCGTACGTCTCCACCCAGCCGGCGTAGGTGCCCTGCTGGTACCCGTAGGAGCGGTAGGCGCTGAGCAGGGTCAGGTCCACGCCGTCCTGCACGGCCGCGGAGAACAGGTCCTCGGCCGCGCCGGCGGCCTCGTCCCGCAGCTCTGCACCTGGGCGCGACGACGGCACGTCCGGAACGCTCAGATCCTCCGGCGCGTAGTCGGCCGGGTCCAAGGGGTTCTGCTTGTTGACCAGCACGTGGATCGAGTTGGGAGAGCCGTGGTCCAGCTCCGGATCCTCGGGTGCCGCGCTGCTCGGTGTGTCCTCCGGTGTGGCAGACGGCGTGACCGGGCTGGACATGACGGGCGGGGAGGCAGTCACGGAGGGATGGGGCGTGGCCTGGACGGTGGCCGAGCGGACGAGGGGTTCATCGGGCTCCGCCGAGGAGCACCCGGTGAGTGCCAACGCCAGGATGCCGCCCACCACGCCGGCCCGTAGGCACAAAGTGACGAGACCCCGTCCCATAGGTGGGGGTATGGTCACTTTGCGCCTGGGGGAGAGTCGGGCCGGGCGGCGCGGGGTGGACATCGTCAGACCTTCCTCAGCAGCATGCGGGTGACCGTGTGGCCGGCGTCCTTGGTCATCACCAGCTTGGCGCGGCCGCGGGTGGGCAGCACGTTCTGGATGAGGTTGGGGCCGTTGATGCGGTCCCAGATGTCCTCGGAGGTGGCGGTGGCCTCGGCGTCGGTCAGGGTGGAGTAGCGGTGGAAGTAGCTCTTGGGGTCCGCGAACGCCCCGGAGCGCAGGCGCATGAACCGCTCCGTGTACCACTGCTTGATGGCGGCGGTCTTGGCGTCCACGTAGATGGAGTAGTCGAAGAAGTCGGAGACGCTCAGCCCGGCGGTGCCGTCGGCGCGGACTCGCGGCGGGGCCAGCACGTTCAGTCCCTCCACGATCAGCACGTCGGGGCGATGCACCACCACCTCCTCGTGCGGGAGGATGTCATAGGTGAGGTGGGAGTACATGGGGGCCCGGACCTCCGGGGCACCCGACTTGACGTCGGCGACGAACCGCATGAGCCGGCGTCGGTCATAGGATTCCGGGAATCCCTTGCGCTGCATGAGGCCGCGGCGCTCCAGCTCCGCGTTGGGGTAGAGGAAGCCGTCCGTGGTGATCAGCTCCACCCGAGGGGTGTTGGGCCAGCGGCGCAGCATCTCCTGGAGCACGCGGGCCGTGGTGGACTTGCCGACGGCCACGGAGCCGGCGACGCCGATCACGAACGGGGTGCGCCGCGTGGACTCCCCGAGGAACTCGTTGGAGGCCCGGCGCAGGTGGGCGGCGGCGTCCACGTTGATGCTCAGCAGCCGAGACAGGGGCAGGTAGACCTCGGCGACCTCGCGCAGGGAGAGGTGCTCGCCGATGCCGCGCAGCCGGTCTAAGTCGTCCTGGTCGAAGGGCTGTTCCATCTCATTGGCCAGGCGCGCCCAGGTGTCCCGCTCGAGCTCCACGAAGGGGGAGTAGTGGTTCTCACCGGAGTCCGGTTCGGGCGGGGATCCCGCCCAGGTCACGGGACCGGCTGCGGTGACAGGCGTGGCCTGGGGCAGCCCGGTGCCGGGTGCGTCGGATCGAGTCACCAGTCCATTATCCATGCGGTGCGGCACCCACTGTGACGCGCGACTCGGCCGTGGCGCCGGCGCCCGCACCGGCCCGATACAGGATGTTCCCTGAATGACTCCTGAACAACCGGTAGGATCTGCCCTTGTGAGAGACAAACGAGGGGCATCCCTGCCGAAGAACACCCAGGGCACGTCATCCAAGCTGCAGTGGACGGCACTCATCGTGCTGGTCCTGGCCATCGTGGCCTTGCTCGTGGTTCTCTTCACCCAGCAACAGGACTACCGCGCGGAGGCCGAGTCCGCACGGGACACCGGCTCCGGTCCGTCCCAGGAGGCCCCCGCGAGTTCGGGCGAGGCCTCGCCCAGCCCCTCGGCCACCGAGACCGCCGAGGAGGACGCCCCCGCGGACCCGGTGGACGCCGCCACTGCGGCCGCTCAGGACGTGGTCAACGGCAGTGAGGACGCCGTGATCAACGTGCTCGGCGATTCCACCTCCAACACCAGCAGCGAGTGGGTCTACCGCTGGGCGGACGAGCTCGGCGCCGAGGCCTCCGTCAGCGTGCACACCTGGAACCCGGAGGCCGGCACCTGGTTCCCGCAGACCCGGGACTTCGGCGCGGGCGAGCGGACCATCACCATCTGGAACGGCTCCGCCATCGAGGGCAACCCAGGCTTCCCGCTGGAGCTGGACGGCATGATCGAGCCCGAGGCCGACCTGACGATCCTCAACTACGGGCACTTCGGCCAGCCCGACGTCGTGGCCTCCGCCCTGGACGAGCTGCTCGGGACCCTGGACGCCGGCGGCGAGGACGCCGCCCCCGTGGTGCTGACCGCGCAGAACCCGGCGCTGCCGACCTGGATCGGCTACGCCGATACCAACCGGGACGCCATGCGCGCCGCCGCCGAGGAGCGCGGCCTGCCCGTGATCGACGTGTTCGCCGCCTTCGAGGAGGCTGGCGACTGGGGGTCTCTGCTGGTGGACGAGGTCAACCCGAACGACGACGGCCAGCAGCTGTGGGCGGACACTGTCACCGAGTTCTTCGCGGCCTGAGCCCCACTCACGCCCAGCCACCCTTGCCCTGAGGCTCCAGGACGCGTAGGCAAGGACCATGGACACTTCCCACCATGACCCCAGCCAGCTCCACCAGATCAACCAGGACGAGTTGCAGGACTACCTCAATCACCACCTGCTGGGCGCCAAGAGCGGCATCCGCCTGTTCAAGGCCGCCGCGGACACGTGGGACGGCACCGAGTATGCGCAGGAGTTCCGCGACCTGTCCCGCGAGGTCACGGAGGAGAAGGAGGAACTCGAGCAGCTGATCGATCGGCTCGGGCTCCGGCAGTCGATCGTGGAGAACGCCCTCGGTGTGGCCGCTGGAGCGGCCGGCCGGATGAATCCCGTGAACATCACCCGATCGAAGACCGAGGGCATGACGCAGGTGGAGATGGACATCCTCCAGAGCGCCCTCCATGGCAAGGCCGGCATGTACGCGGTCCTGGAGAAGCTGGCGGAGCGCTTTCCCGACGCCGGCCTGGACCGTCAGCGGATGCAGGACCTCTACCAGCAGGCGCAGGACCAGCAGGCCAGGGTCCGCCGTATCAGCGACGCCACGATGGATACCCGCTTCCTCGCCCCCTGAGCAACGCGCCGAGCGGATCGGCAGCTATCGCGGCCGTGATGGGGGCAGGGGGAGGGTGGCCAGGTGGTAGCTCAGGGTCTTGCCGTGCCCGTCCAGGGTGGCGCTGCCGGTGACGCCGCCGCCCAGGACGCCGGCCAACCGGAACACGAAGGCCCGGACCACTGTCTGCTCCAGGCGCCGGACCTGCCCCGGGCTGCACTGGAAGTGCGCGGCCACCCGTTCCTCGGTCGCCCCTTGACGCAGCACCGCGTACGCCTCCTCGTCCCGGGGGAAGACCGCCAGGATCAGGGCGTCGCCCTTGTCGCCGGCGCGGACGGTGGCCAGGTCGTCGAGGATCATCATGCCTCCAGCATCGTGGTGGTGTAGGGGGCCAGGTGGCGGTCCAGCAGGCAGGAGCGGATGCTGACCTGCTCGGTGACGGATCCGCGGGCACCGCCCCCGCCGGCCGGCCCGTTCGTGTACAGGCTCTCGACCTCCCACGGCACCGCCGCGGCCTGCTGCTCCTCGTCCACGCGGGCGCTGACCCGCAGCCGCACCTCGGGCGGGGACTCCGGAACAGCACCGAGCCCGCGGAACGCCGCACCGGTCCCGATGTACTCGAGTTCGACCGCCTCCTCGGCCAGCCCGTGGACCCGCTGCAGCCGCGCCCGGGTGACCTCGCCGGCCAGCCGCGCCCGCTCCAGCGCGCGCGGGCCGGCGTAGGAGATCTGCCCCTCGCCGAGCCATCCGCCCCGGTAGCCGAGGGTCACCTTCAGCTGGGCGGGCCGGGAGCGCCCCGTGGCCCCGGTGGCCCGCACCGCATCCGGCCCGGTGGTGGTGAAGGAGACCCGGGAGAAGTCCGCCACCACGTCCGGCGTCAGGTACGCGCCCGGGTCGTCCACCTCATACAGCAGCTGCTCCGCGCAGGTCTGCGGGGTGAGCAGCCCGCCGGTGTCCGGCAGCTTCCGGAACAGCGCCTCGCCCCGGGCGTCCACGTCCGCGAAGGGGAAGCCGAGCCGGTCCAGGCCGGGGACGGGCTTGGGGCCCGGATCGGCGAAGTACCCGCCGGTCAGCTGCCCCGCGCATTCGAGCAGGTGTCCCACCAGGGTGCCGCGCCCGAGCAGCTCCACGTCCCCGGGCGTCCAGCCGTGTTCGTGCATCAGGGGGCCGAGGTACAGGGCCGGGTCGGAGACCCGGCCGGTGATCACGACGTCGGCCCCCTCGCTCAGGGCGTCCGCGATCCCCTCCGCGCCCAGATAGGCGTTGGCGGAGACGGCGGCGTCCAGGTCCAGGGGTTCGCCGGTCTCGGCGTCCACCGGACGGGCGCTGCGCACGGCCTCCAGGACGTCGTCGCCGGTCAGCACGGCCACCCTCAGCCCGGTCAGGCTCAGTTCCCGGGCGAGTTCCGTGACGGCCCGGCCGGCCGCGAGCGGTTCGGCGGCGCCGCTGTTGGTGATGATGCGGGTCCCGGCGGCGCGGGAGGCGGGCAGCACGGCGCGCATCCGCGCCAGCAGCCGCGGGTCGTAGCCGCTGCCGGGACTGCTCAGCCGACGGGCGTGGGCGGCGGCGATGGTCCGCTCTCCGAGGCATTCGAAGACGAGGTAGTCCAGCTGACCCCGTTCGGCGAGGTCGAGGGCCGGGTCGATCCGGTCACCGGCGAAGCCCGCGCCGGCCCCGAGGCGGACGGTGGGGGAGCGGTCCGTGCTCGTGGCTCTTTCGGCATTCATGATGCTCATAGGGGGATCGCTCCCGTCAGGATCGCCACGGCCGTCATGACGAGGGTGGTGCCGAAGGCCCAGCCGAACAGGAACCTCTGGTGTTCGCCCAGTTGGACCGAGGTCAGGCCGATCAGGATGAAGGTGGCCGCGGTCAGCGGGCTCAGGGGGAAGCCGGTGGTCATCTGCCCCATGATGGCGGCACGGCCGATGGCGGAGGGGTCCCCGCCGGAGGCCGCGTAGGTCTCGGCCAGCACCGGCAGGACGCCGAAGTAGTAGGCGTCCGGGGTGAACATCAGGGACATCGGCATGCTGGTCAGCGCGGTCAGCAGCGGCAGCAGGTTGGCCAGTCCGGTGGGGATCACGCTCACCAGGGAGTCCGCCATGGCGGTGATCATCCCGGTCCCGCCCAGCACCCCGGTGAAGATGCCGGCGGCGAAGATCATGGAGATCACCAGCAGCACGGCCCTGCCGTGGTCCTCCAGCAGTCGCTGCTGGTCCGCCCACCGCGGGCGGTTGTAGATCAGCGCGATGACGAAGCCCAGGATGAACAGCACGTGCAGGGGCAGGATGTGGGCCACCAGCGCGGCGAGCAGGACGAGGGTCAGCACGAGGTTGGCGACCATCCGCCAGCGGGGCGTCGCACGCCGGCCGGCCGGGCCGCCGTCGTGCGCCAGGTCAACAGCGGCGGCCGAGCCGCCGCCGGAGCCCGTCCCGGCACCTGCCCCGGCGCCTCCGCCGTTGCCGCGGACGCCGGCGACCACGTGCTCCAGCTCATCGGCACTCAGGCTGGCCACCCCGATGCGGCGGCGCTCGCGCAGGCCCAGGTACCAGGCCACGGCGAGGATCCAGACGATGCCGGCGATCAGCGAGGGGATCACCGGGATGAAGATCTCGTCGATGCCGACGTTGAGCACGGCCATGGCGCGGGCGGTGGGGCCGCCCCAGGGCAGGATGTTCATGACGCCGGCGGCCAGTCCCACCACGCCGGCCAGCACCAGGGGCCGCATGCCGAGGCGCTGGTAGAGCGGCAGCATGGCGGAGACCGTGATGAGGAAGGTGGTGGCGCCGTCGCCGTCGAGGGCCACCAGCATGGTGAGGACGGCGGTGCCGACGGTGATGCGGGCCGGGTCGCCCTTCACCCAGCGCAGGATCCGGCGGATGGCGGGGTCGAAGAGCCCCTCGTCCATCATCAGGCTGAAGTACAGGATGGCGAAGGTGATCATCACCGCCACGGGGGTCACCTGGAGGATGCCCTCGGTGGAGAGCTCCCCGAGCTGCGGGCCGAAGCCGCCGATCAGGGCCGCCACCACGGGCACGGCGATCAGCCCGATGAGGACCGAGACGCGGTTGGTCATGGTCAGCACGAGGAATACCACGATGGTGGCGAAGCCCAGAATCGTCAGCATGGGGATCTCCTGGAGGTCATGCCTTCGAGTGTGACGCGCGGCACATGTGCAGCACAAACATCGAAAGCGCATTGACTCATGCATTGCGCTCATCAATACGACCGGCGAGAGTGGGAGGCGTGAACCTCACCGTCCAGCAATTGCGCGCCGTGGTCGTGGTGGCCCGGGAGCGGTCCTTCTCCCAGGCAGGCCGGGTGCTGCACCTGTCCCAGTCCGCCCTCAGCCGCACCGTGGCGGAGGTGGAGGCGCGCGTCCGCGGCCAGCTGTTCGACCGCAGCACCCGCCACGTGGCCCTCACCCCCTTGGGCGAGGAGGTCGTGCGGATCGCGGAGTCCCTCGTGGAAGCCTACGAGACGGGCATGCGCCACATCGAGGGGTATCAGAGCGGCAGTCGGGGGACCGTCAGGATCGGCGCCCTGCCCACCGCCGCCGCCACGCTGCTGCCGCCGGTGGTCGCCGCCTTCCGGCAGGCCCATCCGGACTGCGAGGTGATCGTGCACGACGGCCTGCATGCCCAGGTGGAGCAGATGGTCCTGGCCGGCGAGGTGGACCTGGGCCTCACGGCGGCCGGACCGGAGGGCACGGAGCCCGAGGCGCGCCACCCACTGAGCTTCACGCCGCTGGTCCGGGACGCCTTCCGGTGCCTGTGCCCCCCGGAGCATCCGTTCGCGGCCCGGGAGTCCTTGGCGTGGCAGGAGCTGCGGGAGGAGCCGTTCATCCGGTTCGACACCTCCAGCAGCATCCGCGCCCACCTGGACGCGGCCTTCGGCGAGGTGCCCCACGTGGTGGTGGACGCCCGGAACGTGGCGGCCGTGGGTGGCATGGTCGCCGCCGGGCTGGGCATCAGCGTGGTGCCGGCCCTGGTGGTCCCGCTGGTGGGCTTCGCCGGGATCGCCGACGTGACGGTGACCTCCCCGGCCGTCAAGCGGACCCTCGGCATCCTGGCGCACCGCGAGCGGCCGGTCTCGTCCGCGCTGCGGGCCTTCCGAGCCATGCTCGATGAGGCGCCGTCCGGCGCCCTGCCCCTGCCGCGAGGCGTGGAGTGGGTGGACTGACCGGCGCAGGCACCCTTGTGCACTCCACGAGACGGGCGTAGCAATGGGTGGGTGACTACTACAGATCGCATCGCCGAGCCCTGGGGCACCCGCACCCCCTACGCCGCCGGAGAGTCCTGGCCCGTGCGGGTGGACACCCACCTGGAGGAGGGGCTGGACCCGAGCGAGGTGGACCGATGGGTCCAGACCGCCTCGATCCTGCACTCCAACGGGGACGCCCTGGACGTCGCCGTGAAGGACGGGCGGATCGCCGGGGTGCGGGGCCGGGCCGGGGACCGGGTCAACCACGGCCGGCTCGGCGTGAAGGACCTCTACGGCTGGCAGGCCAACGCCTCCCCGGACCGGCTCACCCGTCCGCTCGTCCGGGTGGACGGCGAGCTGGTGGAGACCGACTGGGACACGGCCATGGACCGGATCGTCGCCCGCACGCAGGAGCTGCTCGAGGAGCAGGGGGCCAGCGCCCTGGGCTTCTACACCAGCGGGCAGCTGTTCGCCGAGGAGTACTACACGCTCGGACTGATCGCCCACGGCGGCCTCGGCACCAACCACGTGGACGGCAACACCCGCCTGTGCACGGCCACCGCCGCCGCGGCCCTCAAGGAGTCCTTCGCCTGCGACGGCCAGCCGGGCAGCTACACGGACATCGACCACGCGGACGTCATCGCCCTCTACGGGCACAACATGGCCGAGACCCAGTCCGTGCTGTGGATGCGCATCCTGGACCGCCTCGCCGGCCCCAACCCGCCCCAGCTGATCTGCGTGGACCCGCGCCCCACCCAGGTGGCCCGCCACGCCGCCGTGCACCTGGCCCCGAAGCCCGGCACCAACGTGGCGCTGATGAACGGCCTGCTGCACGAGCTCATCGCCCACGGCCACACGGACCAGGACTACCTCGACGCCCACACGGTCGGCTTCGCGGAACTGGAGCAGCGGGTCCAGGAGTACACGCCCGAGCACGCGGGCCGGATCTGCGACGTGCCCCCGGAGCAGATCCGCGAGGCCGCCCGCATCATCGGCGGCTCCGAGCGGCTGCTCTCCACCGTGCTGCAGGGCTTCTACCAGTCCCATCAGGCCACCGCGGCCGCCGTGCAGGTCAACAACGTGCACCTGATCCGCGGCATGCTCGGCCGCCCGGGCTGCGGGATCCTGCAGATGAACGGCCAGCCCACGGCGGAGAACACGCGCGAGTGCGGCGGGGACGGGGACCTGCCGGGCTTCCGCAACTGGTCCAATGACGAGCACGTGGCGGACCTGGCCCGGGTGTGGAACGTGGAGCCCTCCCGGATCCCGCACTACGGCCCGCCCACCCATGCGATGCAGATGCTGCGCTACGCCGAGGACGGCTCCATCCGGCTGATGTGGGTCAGCGGCACCAACCCTGCCGTCTCCCTGCCGGAACTGGGCCGGATCCGCTCCATCCTCGAGCAGGAGCGGTTGTTCCTGGTGGTCCAGGACCTGTACCTGACCGAGACGGCCCAGCTGGCCGACGTCGTGCTTCCGGCCGCCACCTGGGGCGAGAAGACCGGGACCTTCACGAATGTGGACCGCACGGTGCACCTGTCCGAGAAGGCGGTGGAGCCGCCGGGCGAGGCGCGGGCGGACCTGGACATCTTCCTGGACTACGCCCGCCGCCTGGACCTGCGGGACCAGGACGGTGGACCGCTGGTGACGTGGCATGACCCGGAGTCGGCGTTCGAAGCCTGGAAGGAGTGCTCGCGCGGGCGCCCCTGCGACTACTCGGGCCTGAGCTATGCCAAGCTGCGCGGGGCCTCGGGCATCCAGTGGCCCTGCACCGAGGAGCATCCGGACGGCACCGAGCGGCTCTACGTGGACGGCGCCTTCTTCAGCGATGCCGCCTACTGCGAGAGCTTCGGCAAGGACCTGGTCACCGGCGCCCCGCTGGAGCCGGGGGAGTACCAGGCGCTGAACCCGGACGCGAAGGCCGTGATCAAGGCGGCGGCGTACCTGCCCCCGCACGAGCAGCCCGGCGAGGACTTCCCGCTGCAACTGATCACCGGCCGGACGCTCTACCACTTCCACACCCGCACCAAGACGGCCCGCGCCCCGCAGCTGCAACGGGCCGCCCCCGAGGTCTGGGTGGAGCTCTGTGCTGCGGACGCGGACGCGCTGGGGATCGGCGAGGGTGATCTGACCGAGGTCGCCACGCCGCGGGGCGCGGTCCGGGCCCAGGCACGGATCACCGGCATCCGCCCCGGGGTGCTGTTCCTGCCGTTCCACTACGGCTACTGGGACACCGGCGGCGGCTATGCCCCGCTCGACGACGGCCGGGCGGCCAACGAGCTGACCCTCACCGACTGGGACGCGGTCTCCAAGCAGCCCATCTTCAAGACGGCGGCCGCCCGGATCCGGCGGCTCGCGGACGGGCAGGGCCCGGCCCCGGCACCCACGACGACGGCCTCGGCCCCGGTGCGCGACGTCGGCTTCCGCACGGCGGGGGACCACACCGCGCACGCAGACGAACAGCTGGCCGGCGCAGGCGGTCCCGCGGGGGCCGAGGGGAGGGCGTCATGAGGATCGGACTCGTCCTGCACGAGCTGCACCGCTCCGAGCACGACCTCGCCCAGGAGCTGCTGCACGCCTCCGAACGCCACCGGGTGGACCACTCGATCTACCACCTGGGCCAGGATCTGGCCGAGTGGTCCCGGCAGCACGTCCGGGAGATCGCGGACATCGCCCGGGACTACGGCCAGGACCTGGACCGGGAGCCGAAGGCCGAGCTCGCGATGGGCCGGCGGCTGAGGGAGCGCGCCAGCGAGTTGCTGGGCCGCAAGGGCTTCCCCGAGCTGGCCCTGCTGCACGACCTGCGGCAGATCTACATCCAGGCCTGCGGCGTCTCGGCCGACTGGGAGATGCTCGCCCAGGCGGCCCAGGGCATCCAGCACCTCGACCTGCTCGCCCTGGCCCAGCGCTGCCACCCGGACACCCAGCGGCAGATGAAGTGGGCCAACGCGGCGATCAAGGAGAACTCGACGCAGATCCTGGTGAGCTGAGGATCCTCCTGGCTATTCCAGCGGCGAGCTCGAGCGGTGCCCCGCGTTGCCCAGCCCCTCGTTGCCGTCGAAGTGATCCAGCAACGCCCGGATCGCCTGCTGCGAGCTGACGGTCTCCTTCCACCCGGTCACCTCGCGCAGACGAGAAGTGTCCATGATCGGCACCGTTGTGGCCATGTCCACCCAGCCCGGGTCCGTCGGCTGTAGCCGCGCCGCGTATGTCAGAGCCGCCAGCGCCTTGAACACGCCCACCGGCAGCTCCAGGTACCGGCGAGAACCCAGCAGCTGGCCCATGGTCTGGGCATCCAGCACGGGCTCGGCGGCCACGTTGAAGGCGCCGCCCGCCTTCTGCCGGACCACCTGCCAGTACGCCTCCGCGATGTCCACGGCCGCCACGGCCTGGAAGCGGATGCCGGCCGGGAACGGGAGCACCGGCAGCCGCCCCACGGCCAGCAGCCAGGTCAGTAGCCCGGCGGGGAGCAGATCCCCGATGAAGTAGTCCTTAATCTCCGGTGCGGGCACCGCCCCGAAGATCAGTCCCGGCCGCAGGCGGGTCACCAGCACCTCGGGGTTCTCCGCCTCGAACGCGTCCAGCAGGGACTCCACCTCGGCCTTCTGCGCCCCGTAGTGGGAGGTGGGCGTCCCGGTGGTCGGGTGCGACTCGGGCACCCCCACCTCCTTGGACCCGGCACCGTAGGCTCCGATCGAGGAGGCGTAGACCAGGTGCGGGACCCCGGCGTGGGCCACCGCCTGGAACACCGTGCGGTTGCCCTCCACGTTGACCGCCCGCAGGAAGCCGCGGTCCCGGTTGGGACGGATCACCCACACCAGGTCGACCACCGCGTCCGCCCCGCGCATCGCGGTCTCGAGGCGCGGGCCGGCATCGGGATCCGTGACGTCGATCTTCAGCCACTCCACGCCCTCGAAGGGCGGGCCGGCACGGTCCGGGCCGCGCCGGGAGACCCCGACGATCGAGTCCACCTCGCCGGCGGCCTTGGCGGCCTGGAGCCGGTGCAGCAGGGCGGTGCCCGCGTTGCCGGTGGCACCGAGGACGACGACGCGCATCAGCGACCGCCGTCGGCTTCGTGGGATCCGGCGTCCGCGGGGAACCTGGTGGTCGTGCCCTCCGTGCCACCCGTGGCGTTGGTGCTGAGCTCGGGCTTGAGGACCACCTTGATGCAGCCGTCCTCCTTCTTCTGGAACGTCTCGTACATCTCCGGGGCGCGGTCTAACGGCACCTGGTGGGTGGCCAGGTCCAGGACGCCGAGCGGATCGGAGGGGTCGTCCACCAGGGGCATGAGGTCGTCGATCCAGTGCTTCACGTTGCACTGGCCCATGTGCAGGGCGATCTGCTTGTCGAAGAGTGTCAGCATCGGCATCGGGTCCGCCATGCCACCGTAGACGCCGGACAGGGAGATGGTCCCGCCGCGCCGTACGGCTTCGATGGAGGTCTGCAGGGCGTCGAGCCGGTCCGCCCCGGCGGTTTTCATGGCCAGTCGGCCGATGGCGTCCGGCAGGAGCCCGACGGCGGCATGGGCCACTCCCGCGACCGGCGAACCGTGCGCTTCCATCCCCACGGCGTCCAGCACCGCGTCGGGGCCGCGCCCATCCGTGGCCAGACGCAGGCGCTCGACGAGGTGCTCGTCCTGGTCGGCCGTCTCGATGCCGTGGCGTTCGGCCATGCCCCGGCGCTCGGCCACCGGGTCCACGCCGATCACCCGGTAGCCCAGGTGCTTGCCGATCCGGGCCGCGAACTGGCCGACCGGGCCCAGGCCGATGACGGCGAGCGAGCCGCCCTCGGGTACCTGGGCGTACTGCACGCCCTGCCAGGCGGTGGGCAGGATGTCCGAGAGGTAGAGCCACTGCTCGTCCTGACCGGTGTGGGGAACCTTGATGGGCCCGTAGTCCGCGTTGGGGACCCGCAGGTACTCGGCTTGGCCACCGGGGATGGAGCCGTAGAGCCGCGAGAAGCCGAACAGGGTGGTGCCTGAGTCCTGCTCGCGGACCTGGTTGGTCTCGCACTGGGACTGCAGTCCGCGCTCGCACATCCAGCAGTGTCCGCAGGAGATGGTGAAGGGGATGACGACGCGGTCACCGGGGGAGAGGTTGGTCACCCCCGAGCCGACCTCCTCGACGATGCCCATGGGCTCGTGACCGAGGATGTCGTCCTTGTCCATGAACGGGCCGAGGACCTCGTAGAGGTGCAGGTCGGAGCCGCAGATGGCCGAGGACGTGATGCGGATAATGGCGTCCGTGGGTGCCTGGATCACCGGATCCGGGACGTTCTCGATGGTGACGTGCCGTTTGCCTTGCCAAGTGAGTGCTTTCATGGTCGCCACGCTATGGGTGTCTGCGTCGATGTGTGAACCCCCTGGGTGTGGTCGATGCACGGCGTCACGTTCCCGGCGGGATAACCTAGTGCCCATGTGTGGAATCGTCGGCTACATTGGCCAGCCCTCTCAGTTGAACCAGCACTCGTCCCTGGACGTGCTCATGGAAGGCCTCAAACGCCTCGAATACCGCGGATACGACTCCGCGGGGATCGCCGTGGTGGCCGACGGCGCGGTGGAGCACCGCAAGAAGGCCGGCAAGCTGGCGAACCTCTCCACCGAGCTGGAAGAGCGACCCGTGCCGGTGGCCTCGGTGGGCATCGGCCACACCCGGTGGGCCACGCACGGTGGTCCCACGGACCTGAACGCCCACCCACACCTGGCCGACGACGACCAGCTCTCCGTGATCCACAACGGCATCATCGAGAACTTCGCCGAGCTGAAGAAGGAACTGCTGGCCCACGGCGTCACCTTCCGCTCGGAGACCGACACCGAGGTGGCCGCAGCCCTCCTCGGCCACATCTACCGCACCGAGGCCGGACAGGACCTGACCAAGGCCATGCAGCTGACGAGCCAGCGCCTCGAGGGTGCCTTCACCCTGCTGGCCGTCCACGCCGACCACCCGGACCGCGTCGTCGCGTCCCGCAAGAACTCCCCGCTGGTCGTCGGCCTGGGCGAGGGCGAGAACTTCCTCGGCTCCGACGTCTCCGGCTTCATCGACTTCACCCGCCGCGCCGTCGAGCTCGAGCAGGACCAAGTCGTCACCATCACCGCGGATGCCGTGGAGATCACCGACTTCTCCGGCAACCCGGCCCAGGGCAAGGAGTTCACCGTGGACTGGGACGCCGCCGCTGCAGAGAAGGGCGGCTTCGCCACCTTCATGGAGAAGGAGATCCACGATCAGCCGCACGCCGTGGCGGACACCCTCCTGGGTCGCAGCGACGCCGAGGGCAACCTCATCCTCGACGAACTGCGCATCAACGAGGACGAGCTGAAGTCCATCCGCAAGATCATCGTCTTGGCCTGCGGCACCTCCTCCTATGCCGGCATGGTGGCCAAGTACGCCATCGAACGTTGGTGCCGTATCCCCGTGGAGGTGGAGCTGTCCCACGAGTTCCGCTACCGCGACCCGATCATCGACGCCAACACCCTGGTGGTCTCCATCTCCCAGTCCGGCGAGACCATGGACACGCTGATGGCCGTCCGCTACGCCAAGGAGCAGGGCGCCCGTACGGTGTCCATCTGCAATACCAACGGTTCCACCATCCCGCGTGAGTCCGACGCCGTGCTCTACACCCACGCCGGGCCTGAGATCGCGGTGGCCTCCACCAAGGCCTTCTTGGCGCAGATCACCGCTGCCTATCTGCTGGGCCTCTACATGGCCCAGCTGACCAAGAAGCTGTACAGCCAGGAGATCAAGGACATCCTGGCGGACCTGGCGGAGATCCCTGCCAAGGTCCAGCAGATCCTGGACAACGCCGAGCAGATCAAGGAGCTGGCCAGGGCCATGGCGGAGGCCTCCTCGGTGCTGTTCCTCGGCCGCAACGTAGGCTACCCGGTGGCCCTCGAAGGCGCGCTCAAGCTCAAGGAACTGGCCTATATCCACGCCGAGGGCTTCGCCGCCGGTGAGCTCAAGCACGGCCCCATCGCGCTGATCGATGAGGGACAGCCGGTCTTCGTGGTGGTGCCTTCCCCGATGGACCGCCACTCGCTGCATGCCAAGGTGGTCTCCAACATCCAGGAGGTCCGCGCGCGCGGTGCCAAGACGATCGTAGTAGCCGAGTCTGGCGACGAGACGGTCAAGGAATATGCGGAGCAGGTCTTCTACGTTCCGGAGACCCAACCAATGCTCATGCCGCTGTTGACGACTGTCCCGCTGCAGATCTTCGCCTGCGAGCTGGCCACGGCCAAGGGCTATGACGTGGATCAGCCGCGTAACTTGGCGAAGTCGGTGACGGTGGAGTAATCCGAATCACTGTCACGGTTTGACGTGGGCGGTTTATCTTCCGTTCATCCAGCATTCGTCTATCTGTCAGGAATCGTGCCCCTGCAGAACCTGATGCACTCGAAATCGTTCGACGTTCACGTTTCGGGTTGTAGGCCGTGACGTAGTATTTGTTTGTCATTCTGCCGTTCGCCTGAGGGGGCGGCGGCGGAGGAACGGCATCCGAGGGGTCAAGTGCTCTCTCGGGCTCGCACACCTTGGAGGACCATGAATCGGCGGACTCGAACACGCGTGGCCAGAACGGCGTTCTTCGCCGTCGATATGGTGAGTTGGTTCGCCATGATCCTCTTCGCCGCGTGGCTCAGGTACGAGTTCGACTTCGTGCAGATGGGCTGGGGACGGCTTCTCCTCTTCGGGCTGGTCGCCGCAGCACTACAGGCCATCCTGGGGCTGGTCAGCGGCATCTACCGGGGCCGGCATGTCTACGGCACCTTCGATGAGGTCAAGACATTGACCTACATTGTGGTTCTCGTGGGACTGATCACCACGGTGCTGATGTTGGTTGTGGGCAATGTGTTCGAAACGCCTCGGAGTACCGGGATCATCGCCACGCCGATGGCACTGATCTGCATGTTGGGGGTCCGGTACATCTACCGGCTTTCGATGGAACGGCGGCGAAAGCCGGGCAGCACTGCCAAGGCGACCATTGTCTATGGTGCTGGTTATCTTGGCGAGACAGTCGTCCGGCGCATGCAGACGGACGCTGATTCTGAATACCGTCCCGTGGCCCTCCTCGACGACGATCCACAGCTCTCGAATCTGGAGATCCGAGGCGTCAAGGTCATGGGCGGTTTCGACGAGTTGGATGATGTGGCGGAGAAGACCGGGGCGAAGGAGCTCGTCCTGGCCATCGGGCGAGCGGACTCTGCTTTGGTCCGGGAGATCTCCGACGCGGCAGGCGAAGCAGGGCTACATGTTCGGGTCCTTCCGCTGATGGAACAGATCATGGCCGGTCACACCAAGCTCTCGGATCTCCGTGACATCTCGATCGAGGACCTGATCGGCCGCAATCCGGTCGACACGGAGGTCGAATCCATCGCCGACTACATCGCTGGAAAGCGAGTGCTGGTCACCGGCGCTGGCGGGTCCATCGGATCGGAACTCTGCCGGCAGATCTCCAAGTACGCGCCGACCGAGCTCATCATGCTCGACCGCGACGAGACCGGCCTGCAGATGGCGCAATTGGGTACCGTCGGTCATGGATTGCTCCACACACGGGACGTTGTGCTGGCCGACATCCGCGAGCCCGACGCCTTGGAGAGGATTTTCCAGGACCGCAAGCCGCAAGTGGTCTACCACGCAGCCGCACTCAAGCACCTGCCGATGCTGGAGCAGTATCCGGAAGAGGCCTGGAAGACCAACGTTCTGGGCACCTTGAACGTTCTCAATGCAGCCCGGAATGCGGACGTGGAGACCTTCATTAACATCAGCACGGACAAGGCGGCTAACCCCACGAGTGTGCTGGGGCACTCTAAGCGGGTCGCCGAGAAGTTGACGGCCTGGATGGCCCAGGAGACGGACCGTCCCTATCTCTCTGTCCGGTTCGGCAACGTCATCGGAAGCCGCGGTTCGATGTTGCCGACGTTCCGCTCCCTCATTGAAAGGGGTGGACCGGTGACGGTCACCCACCCTGACGTCACCCGGTACTTCATGACCATCCCCGAGGCCTGCCAGTTGGTGGTCCAAGCCGGAGCGATCGGGGCACCTGCCGAGGTCCTCATCCTGGATATGGGTGAGCCCGTCAAGATCCTCGACATCGCGGAGCGGATGATCGAGATGTCCGGTAAGGACATCGAGATCTCGTTCACCGGACTGCGCGAGGGCGAGAAGATGCACGAAGAGCTCGTGGGACTCGGGGAGGGCGACGAGCGCCCATACCACCCCAAAATCTCCCATGCCCACGTGCATACGTTGTCCCCGATGGACATGAACAAGGACGTCTGGCTGGATCGTTGCGGCAAACACGAGGATCACCACGAAGCACATGGTGTCGCGTGAAGTTCACTTGCTTTCTGCTAAAGGTGACAAGGGACGAAGGTTGGGTGGCGGCCGCATGAGAATCGGGATGATCACCCAGTGGTACGACCCGGAGCCAGGGCCGGCCGCCTTGCCTGGGGTCCTCGCCAGGGAACTGGTGAAGCGGGGACACAGTGTCAACGTAGTGACGGGGTTTCCCAACTATCCGAAGGGGGTTCTGGCAGCCGGATATCAACTACGCCCACGCATGCGAGAGACCTTGGACGGGGTCAACGTCACGAGGACCTATCTCTTTCCGAGCCACGACGATTCTCTGACCAAGCGACTGGTCAACTACGGTTCGTTTGGGCTCAGTGCCGCAGCCCTGGGATTGGACTCCCTGCGGGGAGCAGATGTCATCTGGGTCAACTACTCGCCGATCACCGTGGCGTTGCCCATGCTCCTTCAGCGCTACCTTCGGGGCACCCCCATCGTCAGCGAGGTCGCAGACCTGTGGCCCGATACGGTGATGGTCTCAGGATTCACCTCCGGCAGCGCCGCCGAACGCGTCGCCGGTCCGGTGCTCGATGCCTGGGTGTCCGCGATGTACAAGGCTTCAGACGCCGTCGTGCATATTGCCCCCAGCGTTGGTCAGACTCTGATGAGCCGAGGGGTCCCCGCTGGGAAGATCACCTATATACCCAAGCCGGCCAATGAACGGGTCTTTCATCCGCAGGGCTTGTCCATGCGCAATGAACTGGGAATCGACGAGGACCGGGTGGTGCTTGTCTATGCGGGTGCCATGGGGAAGGCGCAGGGTCTCGAAACCCTGATGAAGGCGAGCCAGTCACTGGATCCGGCGCGCGTGGTCTGCCTCATGGCCGGTGGGGGCAACGAGGAAGACCATTTGAGGAGCCTCGCGGCAGCCGCTCCGGCCGTACGGTTCCTGGGTCGGGTGCCCCAGGAACGGATGACCGACCTGATGGCGACAGCGGACATCGCCTACATCAGTCTGGTGGACGATCCACTCACCCCGATGACCATGCCGAGTAAAACTCAGGCAATCCTCGCGTCGGGCACGGCCGCACTGGTGGCGGCCAGCGGCGATGTTGTTGACGTGGTGGCCTCGACCGGTGCCGGCAAAGCCGTCGACCAGACTGACCCTGCCGACATTGCGCGGGGGATTCAACAACTGGCAGGTCTGGGCCGCAGCGGATTAGCCGCGATGGGATCCACCGCGCGAGAGGTTTATCTCAGCCAGTTCAGCCTCGCAAAGACCACGGATCTGGCAGAACGCACTCTGTCAGTTGCTGCCGGGAACCCGCGAGGCTCGCGGGCCGGGGGACCACCGCTGAGTTTCGTCCCGCTCCGGCGAGCCCATGTGGAGTCCGTTGCGGAACTCCATCGACAGGCCTTCCCGGACTTCTTCCTCACGAAACTCGGCTCTGGTTTCCTGCGGGAGTTCTACCGTGGGTTCCTGGGGGACGTGACTGCGGTCACCACCGTCCTGTTGGACGGCGCCGGAAGCATTAGGGGGGCGGCCGTGGGAACTACCGAGCCTGCAGGGTTCTTCAAGCGGCTTCTGAAGCGACGCCTCGCGGGGTTCGCCACCCAGAGCGCCAGCGTGGTTATCCGGAACCCTCTCCACGCGCCGCGCTTGATGAGGGCCGTGGGCTACCGCGGGGAAGTCCCCGACAGCCTCCCTGGAGCAGCACTCCTGAGCTCGATCTGCGTCGATCCAGGCTTGCAGGGGCAAGGCGCAGGCCGCCTCCTCCTTGACGCATGGACGGCCCAGGCTGAACTACAGGGCGCCTCGTCCACCGTCCTGACTACCGACGCCGACGGTAATGACAGCGTTAATGCCTTCTATCGCCGCCTCAGATGGACCGTGCACGACGAATACACGACGCCTGAGGGCCGCCGGATGAACCGATACGTCAAGGCCCTAAACGTTTCTGCCCCTGAGAGGACTTCTGACGATGACTGAGACGACAGTGAACGACGCCTTCCTGCCCTTCGCCCGGCCCGATATCACTGAAGCTGAAATCGAGGCAGTCACCCAGACGATTCGTTCAGGATGGCTGACGACCGGCCCGAACGCCGCGGCCTTCGAAAAGGAGATGGCCGAATTCCTTGGTGGCGGTGACATTACCTGTGTCGCCGTCAACTCGGCCACGGCCGGTCTGCATTTGGCTGTTGAAGCCTTGGGGATCGGACCGGGTGACGAAGTGCTCGTCCCCACATGGACGTTCACGTCAACCGCGGAGGTCGTCAGGTATGTCGGAGCCGATCCCGTGCTCGTGGATGTGGATCCAGTTACGTTGAACATCGACTTCAGTGACGCAGAACAGAAGCTCACAGGCCGCACGAAGGCGGTGATGCCGGTGCATCTGGCCGGTATTCCGGTGGATGCCAGAGAACTTGAGGACTTCGCCACCCGGCATCAGCTGCTGGTGATCGAGGACGCGGCCCATGCCTTCCCCGTGAAGTCGAACGGAAAATTCGTCGGCAATTCC
This sequence comes from Citricoccus sp. I39-566, assembly GCF_031432995.1. Classification (GTDB taxonomy): domain Bacteria; phylum Actinomycetota; class Actinomycetes; order Actinomycetales; family Micrococcaceae; genus Citricoccus; species Citricoccus nitrophenolicus_A. Next base: position 3,234,093 of record NZ_CP133842.1, on the reverse strand, counting down.
ACCTCAGACGCGGTGGTGTTCAGCTTCTATGCGACGAAGACGATCACGACTGGCGAGGGCGGCATGGTGATGGTCCGATCCGAGGAAAAGGCACAGCGCATGCGCACCATGCGTCTGCACGGGATCAGTAGAGACGTGTTCAACCGCTATCAGTCGACCGTGCCTGCCTGGCGCTATGACGTCGTGGCACCCGGGTTCAAGTACAACCTTCCGGATACTGCCGCGGCTATGGGGCGTGTACAGCTGGGGCGAGCCGTCGAGATGCGGGACAAGCGGAGGGCCATCGCCCACCGTTACCTGGACGCGTTCCGGGATCTACCCGTCGAGTCACCAATGGTCCCCGAGGACCCTGAGAACCATGCCTGGCACCTCTTCATGCTTCGCATCGACGCCGGCGCTGCGGGAATGCACCGTGACGAGTTCATCAACCGCATGAGCGAAGAAGGTGTCGGAACCTCGGTTCACTTCATCCCGCTCCACCTGCACCCGTACTGGAGTGATGCCTGCGGTGCAGCGGATACAGACTTTCCAGCGGCCACCCGCGAGTTCGAGAGGACAGTTAGTCTCCCGATTTTCTCCTCGATGACCGATGGTGACGTGGACAAGGTCATTGGCGCTGTCCGTAAGGTGCTGACGAGGTGATCAAACGGGTATTCGACACGATCGTCTCGGCAGCGGCCTTAGTGGTCACTAGCCCCGCACTGGCTGTCGTGGCCGTCACTATCAAAGCGACATCCCCAGGCCCGGTGTTCTTCACTCAGGAACGTGTCGGGCGGTATGGCCGGAAGTTCAGGATTCACAAGTTTCGGACCATGCGGCCCGACCACGGGGGGCTGGCCGTCTCCGGCACGGGAGATCCACGGGTGACACGCATCGGCGCGATCCTTCGCAAGACCAAGTTGGATGAGATCCCGCAGTTCTACGATGTGCTCCGCGGCGATATGTCGTTGGTGGGGCCTCGCCCTGAGGTTCCCGTGTACGTTGCCCAGTGGCCCGCTGAGATGCGACCGGTCATCCTGTCAGTGAGGCCAGGGATCACGGATCCGGCGTCCATCGAGTTTCGGAACGAGGGCGACGAACTGGCTCTGGCCACGGATCCTGAGTTGCATTATGTGAACTCGATTCTTCCGAGAAAGGCCGCTGCATACGTGGAATACGTGCAGCACAGGTCTTTGGTGGGGGACCTGAAGATTCTTGGCAACACCGCGAAAGTGGTGCTGTTCCGGTGAGAGCAGTCAGCAGTCAGACAATGACGAAGAACTATGGAGGACAACAGTGAGCGACAAGAGCGAGCCGATACAGGCGGTTCCCGAGTCCGTTCTGATCACCGGCGGCACTGGCAGCTTCGGCCACCGCATGGTGCGCTACCTACTCGACCAGGGCAGCGAACGGGTCCACGTCCTGAGCCGCGATGAGGCCAAGCAGGATCAGATGCGCCATGATCTCGGTGACAACCGGATCCGTTACTTCCTCGGCGATGTCCGAGACTATGACAGCATCCGTGCTTCCATGCAGGGAGTGACTCATGTCTTCCATGCGGCGGCGCTCAAGCAGGTGCCGTCGGCGGAGTTCTTCCCGATGCAGGCCGTCAAGACCAACGTCACGGGCAGCGAGAACGTCGTCAAGGCCGCGGAGGAGGTCGGCGTCGAATCCGTAGTGTGCCTCAGCACCGATAAGGCGGTGTACCCGGTCAACGCCATGGGCATGACCAAGGCGCTGATGGAAAAGGTCGCCCAGGCTCACGGCCTAGAGAATCCGCAGGCCAAGACAGTGGTCTCCTGCGTGCGCTATGGCAACGTCCTGTACTCCAGGGGCAGCGTGGTCCCGCTGTTTATCAACCAACTCAAGGCCGGGAAGAAGATCACGGTCACGGACCCTGAGATGACGCGGTTCATGATGAGTCTCGATCAGAGCGTGGATTTGGTGCACTATGCCATGAACAACGCCGAACAGGGCGATCTGTTCATACGAAAGGTCCCCTCGTGCGCCATCGGGACACTGGCAGCTGCCGTCTGTGAGCTCTTCGACCGTGCACCGGACATAAACATCATCGGCACACGCCATGGGGAAAAGCTCTCCGAGCAGCTGGCCACTCGCGAGGAATTGGCGCGCGCAGTGGATCACGGCGACTATTTCCGGGTGACTGCAGACAAGCGGCAGCTCGACTACACACCCTTCTTCGAGGAGGGCAGCAAGACGGTGAACGCCTATGAGGACTACGACTCGCATACCGCCCGGCACATGGATGTCGAGGAGACCAAGGACCTTCTGTTGAGCCTTCCCGAAATCCAGCGTGAGCGAAAGAATTGGGGGCTGGCGTGAGTATCATCGCAGCAACCGGTGCTGGTGGCTTCCTGGGATGGCACCTTCGGATCCGGAACTTCTCCAGGACGGGTGAGGACGTCCGTCCCATTCACCTCGGCGACGGCTTCGACCTGGCTGTTGCGACCTCGGCTATCGACGGCGCTGACCGGCTCGTCCACCTGGCCGGCGTCAACCGTGGCACGGATGAGGAGGTTGCCGAGGGCAACCGACTAATGGCCGGGCAGATCGCCGAAGCCCTCCGGAACGCTCCGAACCGGCCGGAGACAGTGGTTTTTGCCAATTCGATCCAGGCGGGCAACGGATCGGAATACGGTTCGGCCAAGCAGGACGCAGCGCGCATCCTGGAGGACGCCTGCCGGGAGCTGGGCCTGGCGTTCGTGGACCTGCTTCTCCCCAACCTCTTCGGCGAGCACGGGAAGCCGTTCTACAACTCCGTGGTCGCGACGTTCTGCCACCTGACGGCCAACGGAGAACCCGTCCAGGTGAAGCAGGACAAAGTGCTCCAACTTATGCACGCCCAGGTGGCCGCAATGGCGCTCCTGGATGCGCATGCGTCCCAGGATTTGGGCACCTACCGCACATCAGACGTCACTGTCTCGGAGATCGCCCGAAAGCTGTCCCGCTTCCACGAGATCTATTCGCGATCGGAGATCCCGGATCTAACTGACGTCTTCGATCGGGACCTGTTCAACACCTACCGCTCCTTCGCCTTTGAGGTCCAGCCTGCGCTACCGCTCCAGCCGCGCGCCGATGGGCGGGGGCAACTGGTGGAGACGGTTAAGAGCCATGGGGGTGAGGGACAGACGTTCTTCTCCACCACAAAGCCGGGCGTGGTACGCGGCCAGCACTACCACCTGCGAAAGATCGAGCGATTCGTGGTACTGGCCGGTGAGGCCTCGCTCGGGCTGCGACGCATGTTCTCCACGGAGACGATGACGATCAACGTCACCGGTGACCACCCCCGGGCTGTGGACATGCCCATCGGCTGGGTGCACAACATCTGCAATACGGGAGCGGACGTAGACGTGCTCACCCAGTTCTGGACCAACGAAATCTTCAACCCCGATGACACTGACACGTTCTACCAGGAAGTCTGAGGCTGCTGTGGCCAAGAAGCTAAAAGTCATGACCGTTGTGGGGACCCGGCCGGAGATCATCCGCCTGGCGTGCGTAATCCGCCGGCTGGAGGCCACTACAGACCACGTCTTGGTTCACACAGGCCAGAACTATGACTACAACCTCAATGAGGTCTTCTTCCGGGACTTGGGGTTGCGAAGCCCGGACCATGTCCTGAACGTGGACACCTCGTCCCTAGGGGCAGTGCTGGGTGACGTGCTGCGAGGCACCGAGCGGATGCTTCTGGAGGAGAAGCCGGACGCCATGGTGGTCTTGGGGGACACCAACAGCTGTGTCTCGGCCATTATGGGCAAACGGCTTAAGGTGCCGGTGTTCCACCTAGAGGCCGGAAACCGCTCCTTCGACCCTAATGTTCCCGAGGAAATCAACCGGCACCTCGTGGACCATGTCAGCGACTACAACCTCGTCTACACGGAGCACTCTCGGCGTAACCTCCTGTCGGAGGGCCTGCACCCGCGAGACGTGATGGTGATGGGCTCCCCGATGCTTGAAGTACTGACCGCTTACCGCGACCAAATCGATGCCTCCGATGTCCTGGGTCGGCTCGGACTGGAGCCGGGAGGATACCTGTTAGCCAGCGTGCACCGAGAGGAGAACGTGGACCGGAAAGACCGCCTCGAGCAGGTCCTCCGTTCCCTGCAGTCCGTAGCGGCAGACCAAGATGTCCCGTTCCTCGTTTCCACACATCCTCGGACGAAGAAGCGCATCGAAGAATACGGCTTGGAAACCACGAGCAACCTGAGATTGCACGAGCCTCTCGGGTTCCATGACTACAACAAGCTCCAGCTTTCCGCCCGGTGCGTGATCTCTGACTCGGGCACGATCTCTGAAGAATCCTCAATGCTGGGGTTCCCTGCTGTGACTTTACGAGACGCCATCGAACGTCCCGAAGCACTCGATACTGGCGCCATCATCACAACGGGTTTGAATCCGCATGACGTCGTCGACGCAGTTCGAATAACGATTCGGCAGCACCAGGATGACGGTCCGACGACGATTCCGAACGACTACCAGATCACTGATTCATCTCGACGTGTAGTGAATTTCATCCGATCCAGCGCGACCACTCATCATATGCGTAGAGGAATTCGACGCTAACTATAGGGGCGCTCCAGGGAAGGGCTGGTTCAAATGAGAATTCTAGTTGCTTGTGCTGGGTTCCCCCCGGCATATCTGGGTGGTGGGCCCATCCGGACGATTGCTGCGATGCTCCGAAGCGCTGATGCTAGACACCAGGTTTGGGTTATAACGAACAATTATGACCATGGGTCGTCGACCCCGTTAGTTCAGGGGAGCGAGGGCTGGATCAATCGAGGTAATGCTAGGGTCCTGTACTTGAATAGGGGGATACGCAGTTTAAGCAAGGGAATTGCGAAGTCTTTATCAAAAAGGCCCGAAGTCGTATACTTGAATGGGATATTTTACCCTCGTCTCTCCATATCTTTCCAACTCCTTTCTCGGCTCAAGGGCGGCACGCTTCTGGTAATTGCTCCCAGGGGCGAACTTGACCCCGGGGCCCTTGCGTTGAAGAGTTCAAAGAAGAGGCTTTATCTACGGCTGTTCAAAGTCGCCAGAATGGATAAACGTGTCATATGGCATGCGTCGACCGAGCTCGAAAAGACCCATATTCAAAACGTAATGGGTAAAAAATCGTTGGTGATTGTGCGTGAGAACGACACAATGTTACCAGCCTTGGCAGACCGCCCAGCCGCAAGGAATCTAGGCAGCCTTCGATTGGTCTTCATGTCTAGGCTTTCGAGAAAGAAGGGTCTGCACGTTCTACTTGCCGCGCTTAAAGGCGTGAAGCAGACTGTGACACTCGATGTCATTGGTCCTGAAGAGGACCTCCAGTATGTGTCAGAGTGTCACGACCTTGCTGCACAGTGTCCGGAGAATGTGGAAATTCGGTTTCGTGGACCAGTGGCCTCAGAGAGGATGAGAGAGACGCTGGCTCAATACGATCTCATGGCATTCCCGACGGCCGGTGAGAATTTTGGGCATGTGATTGCCGAGAGCCTTTCCGTTGGCTGTCCGGTCTTGTGCTCTGACAAGACTCCGTGGAGTGATCGCCTGAGAGCTGGGGCCGGCCAGATCGTGGACAGTGTGGTTCCAGCAGATTGGGCTGCGGCCATTGATCGATATGCGGAGACGGGGGCGGAGGGTTGGTTTGAAAGCCGTTTGGCTGCAGCTGAGGGCTACGAAGAGTGGATGAGGACTAACGATGCTCCACACTTCTTCGAGCTTATTGAAAAGCAGCTTGAGGACCGAAATCCAGCGTAGCCGAAACTCTTCACGGTTCGTGTGTTCGATGGGGGTCTTCGGGGTAAGCATCTTGAGCGGGTGCCATCGAGGTCAGGCCCGACTCGCACAGGGTGTGGGCGAGGATTGATTGTGCCTAGTTAGATTTCAAGGATATTGAATATTCGGCGTTCTGAGCGCCATCCGTATTGGGTTTGAGAGCCAGTGACCGCTTGAGGCGTTGGGCGCCTTGGGAGCCATCGTTATTTTGGTTCAGAGCCACCTGCTTAGGCGGCTCATCACAATCCGGGGTGTAGCAGTGGCCTGAATCCACCGGATTCCAGCAGGGATCGGGCGATGTAGTTGGTGAGGTTCCGGAACCCGAGGGCCGTCCGCGGAGGTGTTCGAGGCGGCCGTTGATGGCCTCGGTGGGGCCGTTGGAAGTGCCGGGGCGGTCGAAGTAGGCCAGGATGTCCGCCGCCCTCTTCTTCAAGGTCCGGCCCAGCGCTGCCAGTTCGGCGAGCTTCTTCGGCACTGCCCGGCCGAGCTTGGCGATCAACGTGGCCATCATCGTCTTGCCCTTGGCACGGTCCGGCTCCCGGTAGGCGGCGACCATGTGCTGGTAGAACGCCCAGGTGGCCTCGACCTCCACGTGCTCATCCCCGTCGAAGACGTCCTGGATCTTCGAGTACTGCCGATCAGTCAGCAGGTCCGCGCCGGTCAGCAGGGTGCGCCGGGCCTTGTAGAGCGGGTCTCCCTTGCGGCCGCGGTGGCCGTGGACCTGCTGCTGGACCCGGCGCCGGCATTTCTCCACGGCATCCCCGGCCAAGCGGACGACGTGGAAGGGATCCATGACCGCCACCGCGTCGGGCAACTCCTCCTCCGCCGCGGTCTTGAACCCGGTGAAGCCGTCCATGGCCACCACCTCGACGCCGTCCCGCCAGACCTGGCCGCGTTCGGCGAGCCAAGTCTTGAAGACCTGCTTGGACCGGCCCTCGACCATGTCCAACAACCTCGCCGGGCCGGTCCCGGCCCGTAGCGGGGAGAGGTCGATGATCACGGTGACGTACTTGTCCCCACGGCGGGTGTGGCGCCACACGTGCTCGTCCACGCCGATCGCGGTGACGCCGTCGAACCGGGACGGGTCGTCGATCAGAATCCGCTTGCCCTCGGCGAGGACGGCGTCGTTGGCGGTGTTCCACCGCACTGCCAGTGACTCGGCGACCCGGGCGACGGTCAGATGGCCGATCACCAGGGCCTCCAGAGACCAGCGCAGGGCCTGGCGGGAGAGCTTGGCCTTGGGTTCGGCCGCGGCGGTGGTGTCCTGGCGCCAGACGTGGGCGCAGTCGGCGCATCGGTAGCGCCGAACCGTGATGTGCAGGCTGGTGGGTCGCCAGCCCAGCGGCTCGTGGGCCAGCCGGCGAATCACGGTGCCGCGTGGTGTGCCCTGGGATCCGCAGCGGTGGCACCAGTCGTCAGGCTCGACCACCTTGCAGGCCAGCACCGCCCGATCTGGCTCCAGACGTTGGCCGGTGGCTTCGAGGCCAAGCTCGTCCAGTCGGCAGAACTTGGTCAGGTCACAGCTGTCGAAGGTAGCGTTGGGCACGTCGAGGTCTTTCAGATGGCTGGCGTAGGAACCTCCATCTTCGGAAGGCCTCGACCTCTATCCAGCCAATGACGCGCCGATCCTCCGAGAACCCCGTCTACACCCTCAATTGTGAAGAGCCGGAGGTCCTATCTGGGGTGCGCGCTGGCCAAGCAGGCCTGCCAGCACCGGATCCGGGCGCACTACATCCGGATGCCGGACCTGGCCGAGGCCTGGACCCTGGCCCGGGACAAGCCCCACGGGCAGCGGACGTTCTTGAAGAAATACGCCGCGTTCACCCTGCTGGTCATCGACGAGTGGTTGCTGGACCACCCCGATGAGGGCATGCGCAGCATGCTGCTGGAGCTGCTCGAGCGCCGGTATGGGAACACCTCGACGGTGTTCTGCACCCAGTACGCCCAGAAGGACTGGCACCAGCGACTTGGCTCCGGAGTCCACGCCGACGCCATCATGGACCGGATCGTGCACAACACCCTCTGGATCGAGACCGGCAGCTTCAACATGCGCGAACACACCGCGATGAACGGTCTCTAGAAACCGCCGTTGAGAGCCGGTGGCTCTGACCCCATCGGCCACCGGCTCTCAACGTCAATACAGGTGGCTCTGAAAGGCAATACTGGGTGGCTCTCAGGCCCTCAAATACTCAATATTTCTCTGCCGGCTCGAAACCATGTCGAGGGCTGCGTTCTTTGCCCGCCCTCGTTTCGTCACAGGAATGACGTGACCATGATCGGCAGCATGATCAGTTGTCCACGACCTCACCACCCGGCCGGCGCATGCATATGTCCATCTTTGACCACTGATATACTGTTGGCCAAATGCCTGACAGTAATGGTCTAGAGTGATATTGGTCTGAAATCAGAATGGCTATCATCGATGCTCATAACTGATTCCTGGAATATTTGACGTACGAAATACAAAGAAGTGCAAATTGTAGGATTGTCACGGCAAGCAAGGCCACGATCGCTCCGAGTGCTCCGGCAGTCAGCGCTGCGAAGGGTACGGCCAGCAAGCGAAGGCATCCCACTCCAACGGATATGGCGAGTAGCTCTTTTACTCTAAGGTCGGCCTTGTGTGCAGCGGTGATTGGATATGTCAATGCGTTTAAGAAGGCGTCTATAAATATCCATGGTAGAAGCGGTTGTACCGCTTCCCAGGGATCGCCCAAAAGTATGTGGCCCCAGTAGTAGGCAACGAGGGTCATAAATGCCAGGACGGGGATCTGTAGCCCCCCAGATGCAAACAACCACTTCTGAATTTCTCGACGCCGTTGGGGAGTCCTGACAGTAGTTTTCGCAAGCGGCGATATTGCCGTGGAGTGGACCGTTGCGGACAAGATGTTTGATGGGCCGGTAAATGTGCTCGCTCCTCTGAGAGCGCCGACGATGTCAGGGCCGTGAAGGCCTCCAATTGCTAGGTTTGCTGAGTGGACGGAACCGGCGCCGAATAGCCCCTGTAGGCCGAGGATAAGCGCAGGCCGATTAGTTAGTGAAGTCTTAGGTGGCGCCAGGATTACATGTGTGCGTCGGATAAGTAGTCCACTGCAAATCGTGAGGCCGAGAGACCAGAGGGCAATGACGCCAGTAGGCGAAAGTAGGCTCATCTCAGTCAGCAATGCGGCGATTCCTGTAATGCTGAGATTTAGAAGATCGACGATTGAATTGCCTATCCGTGGCCTATTAGAAGCATTCCATATGCGAAGGAAATCGAATGAGCAGAACCCAATAACCGCCCACGCGGACATGGCAATAATTGTAGATTGCGCTATTGCACCAATGGTAAGGATCAGAATAGACGATGCGCCTATCAGGATGGTGGCCCTGGTGAATGACTGGCTGGTGATCTGCCTGTCGTGATTTCTCGCAAGGGCAACGTTGAGGCAAGACTCGCGAACGGCGATTTGAGCTATGGAGATAGCCGAGTAGGCCAAAGCAAACTCGCCTAGAGCAGCGAGTCCCCCTGACCTAGCCATGATAAAGGTTAGTAGGATGCTTATCACGCTTGTGCTGGCATTGCTGAATAGCATCGAGATTAATCTCATGTGGGTCACCGATCGGCATATTTAGGGGCGCGCGTGAGAGTCTAGATATTTCAGGTTCGCGAATCTTTGAATGACTCAAGGAAAGCCCTGGTCAAATATTGGGTAATTTTTGCCCTTTTGCGAATATGCTAAATGATTTAGTCTTAAATTTCATCTGAAGCGGTGGCCGAGGGCGGCGGTGGTGAAGCCGGCGTCCTGCCAGGTCTGGGGGTCCAGGATGTTGCGGCCGTCGATGAGGTTCTTGCGGTCCACGAGCCGGCCGACATAGTCCGGGTCCATGGTCTTGAATTCGTCCCATTCGGTGAGCAGGATGACCAGGTCGGCGCCGACGAGGGCCTTCTCCAGGGAGTCCACGTACCCCAGGCGGGGGAACCGTTGGGCGGCGTTGGCGTTGCCCTGCGGGTCGTAGGCGGCGACGTCGGCCCCGGCGGTGTAGAGCCGGTTGGCCACATCCAGGGCCGGGGAGTCCCGCACGTCGTCCGAGTTGGGCTTGAACGTCACCCCCAGCATGGCCACCTTCGCCCCGTGCAGGATCTCGACGGCGGCCGGGGACGGGACGCTGCCGGCTCCGTCGGCGCCGGCGGTGCGCGGGCTGGCTGCGGATGAAGGGCCGTGGAGGCTGTGGGAGAGGACCTGGACGGCCAGGTCCACGACGCGGTCGCGGCGGCGCAGGTTGATGTCGTCCATCTCGGCCAGAAAGCGCGTGGTGCGGTCCAGGCCGAGCTCGGAGACCCGGGCCTGCAGGGCCCGGATGTCCTTGGGCAGGCAGCCGCCGCCGAAGCCGACGCCGGCGTTGAGGAACTTCCGCCCGATCCGCGGATCGTGGCCGATCGCGTCGGCCAGGGTGCCGATGTCCCCGCCGACCTGCTCGGTGATCTCACTGAAGGCGTTGATGAAGGAGATCTTGGTGGCCAGGAAGGCGTTGGCGGCGACCTTGACCAGCTCCGCGGTGGCGAAGTCCGTGCGGATCCACGGGGTGTCCTCCGCCAACGACTTCGCGTACACCTGCCGCAGGAGCCCCTCGGCGTGGTCCGATTCCACGCCGACGACGAGCCGGTCCGGGCTCAGGGTGTCCTGCACCGCGTAGCCCTCGCGCAGGAACTCGGGGTTCCACGCCAGCTCCACCTCGCCGGGCAACTGGCCAGCTGCCTGGGCCTCGGTGCGCGTGGTGGCGAGCAGGTCCTTCAGGCGGGCGGCGGTGCCGACCGGGACGGTGGACTTGCCCACGATCAGCGCGTCCCGGGTGATGTGCCGGGCCAGGGAGGTCACAGCGGCGTCCACGAAGCGCAGGTCGGCGGCGGTCTCGCCGGGCTTCTGCGGGGTGCCGACCCCGATGAAGTGCACGTCCGCCCAGGCCCCGACCTCCTCGTAGGAGGTGGTGAACCTCAGCCGGCCGGAATCCACGTGCTTGATCAGCAGCTCCGGCAGGCCGGGCTCGAAGAAGGGCAACTCACCACGTGAGAGCGCCTCGACCTTGGCCGCATCGATGTCCAGGCCCAGCACCTCGAAACCCAGCTCCGCCATGCACGCCGCATGCGTGGCCCCCAGATACCCCGTCCCGATCACCGAGATCCGTAAGCTCACTATCGATGCCCTTTCTCGTTGCCGCGTCATGACAGTCCGCCAGATTGCGAATTGCACCATAGTTATTAATACCAGCTAGGCATCCGTAAACTTGATTCACGCCGTCTGGCCACCATTGCGACGTAAGTGTCGATCAGGTAGCCGATACGGATCCCTGAGTGCATGAGGGGCTCTTACGGTGTGGCTGTGAGCACATTCCTCGTCACCGGCGGCGCCGGCTTCATCGGGTCCAACTTCGTCCACTACGTCCTGGAGTCCACGGACCACCACGTCATCGTGCTGGACAAGCTGACCTATGCCGGCAACCGAGCGTCCCTCGCAGGCCTACCCGCCAACCGCATGACGCTGGTGCAGGGGGACATCGCGGACCTTGACCTCCTCGAGGAGCTGATGCCCCAGGTGGACGCCGTGGTGCACTACGCGGCCGAGTCCCACAACGACAACTCGCTCAACGACCCGCGGCCTTTCGTGGACACCAACATCCTGGGCACCTACACCTTGATCGAGTCCGCCCGCCGGCATGACGTCAGGTTCCACCACATCTCCACGGATGAGGTCTACGGTGATCTTGAGCTTGACGACCCCGAACGGTTCACTGAGACCACCCCGTACAACCCCTCCAGCCCGTATTCCTCTACCAAGGCCGGCTCTGACCTGCTGGTGCGCTCCTTCGGGCTGCGGGCCACCATCTCCAACTGCTCCAACAACTATGGCCCCTACCAGCACGTGGAGAAGTTCATCCCGCGCCAGATCACCAACGTGATGGACGGCGTGCGCCCCCGGCTCTACGGGGAGGGGCTCAACGTGCGGGACTGAATCCACGCCGACGACCATTCCTCGGCCGTGCTGGCCATCCTCGAGCGCGGCCGGTTGGGGGAGACCTACCTCATCGGCGCGGACGGGGAGCAGAACAACAAGTCCGTGATCGAGTCCATCCTCGAGATCATGGGCGAGTCGGTCGACGCCTACGATCACGTGGTGGACCGCCCGGGGCACGACCTGCGCTACGCGATCGACTCCACCAAGCTGCGCACCGAACTCGGTTGGTTCCCGCGATACTCGGACTTCCGAGCGGGGCTGGAGGCCACCGTGCAGTGGTACCGGGATAATGAACCGTGGTGGCGTCCCCAGAAGGCCGCGGCGGAGGCCAAGTACCAGTTGACGGGACAGTGATGGGCACACCTCAGACGGCGGGACAGGAAAGCACGACGGCGGCGGTCCACTTCTCGAAGCACCTCTCCGGCCAGCCCACCACCATCCCCGGGCTCACCCTCTTCGACCTGCCCGTCCACGGGGACAATCGCGGCTGGTTCAAGGAGAACTGGCAACGGCAGAAGATGACCGAACTCGGGCTGCCCGACTTCGGGCCGGTGCAGAACAATATCTCCTTCAACGCCAGCCGTGGCACCACCCGAGGTATCCACGCCGAGCCCTGGGACAAGTACATCTCCGTGGCCACCGGCTCCGTGTTCGGCGCCTGGGTGGACCTGCGTCAGGGCACTACCTTCGGCCGGGTGTTCACCGCTGTGATCGACCCGTCCACTGCGGTCTACGTGCCCCGAGGCGTCGGTAACGCCTTTCAGTCTCTCGAGGACAACACCGCCTACACCTACCTGGTCAACGACCACTGGTCCGCCGAGGCCCAGGCGGAGTACACCTTCCTCAACCTGGCAGACTCCACGGCGGCTTTCAACTGGCCCCTCCCCTTGGAGGAGGCCGAACTCTCGGACAAGGATCGCATCCACCCGCCGCTGACCGAGGTGGTGCCCATGGCTCCGACCACCACGCTGGTGCTCGGCGCCACCGGCCAGCTCGGCCGGGCGCTGTCCCGTCAGTTGGCTGACCGTCCCGGCGTGGAGTTCCTGGGACGGGGCGGGTTCGACCTGGCCGACCCGGCCGCCGTCGAGAGCATCGACTGGCGCCGCGTGGGCACCGTGGTGAACGCCGCCGCCTACACCGCGGTGGACGAGGCCGAGACCGAGAACGGCGGCCAGGCCGCGTGGGCGGCCAACGCCGAGGGCGTGGCCCGGCTCGCGCGGGCCTGTGCGGAGCACCAGGTGACGCTCATCCACGTCTCCACGGACTACGTGTTCGACGGCACCAAGGACAGCGCCTACGACGAGTCCGACACGCTGCGCCCGGTGAACGCCTACGGGACGTCCAAGGCCGCGGGGGACCTGGCCGTCGGCGTGGTGCCGCGGCACTACCTGCTACGGACCTCCTGGGTGATCGGGGAGGGGAAGAACTTCGTGCGCACCATGCAGCAGCTGGTCGAGGGAGGCATCACGCCGTCCGTGGTGTCCGACCAGGTCGGCCGACTGACCTTCACGCGGGATCTGGCCGAGGCGATCGTCCATCTGCGCAATGGCGACGCTCCCTACGGGACGTACAACGTGACCAGCGGCGGTGCACCGGGGAGCTGGGCCGAGGTCGCCCGGCGTGTGTACGCGCACGCCGGCCGGTCGCCACAGGACGTCACCGAGGTGACCACCGAGGAGTACTTCGCCGGGAAGTCCGTGGCGCGCCGGCCGATGAATTCCGTGCTGGACCTGGCCAAGCTCGAGGCCACCGGCTTCACGCCGCGGGGCCAGTGGGAGGCACTGGGGGAGTACCTCGCGGCTTCCCGGCCGTAGACCGGGATCACACCGGCGTCTGGGCCCCCTCACCATAGACTGTTCTTCGGAGTCCGCTTCCATCCGAGGAGACACATGTTCGAGACCACTGCCGGCGTGCCTTACCCGCTGGGCGCCACCCCGGACGACGACGGAACGAACTTCGCGCTCTCCGTCGGCGAGGACGCCGAGAAGGTCGAGCTGTGCCTCGTGGACGCCGAGGGCGCCGAGACCTGCGTCGAGCTGACAGAGCGCTCCGGGAATACCTGGCACGCCCACGTGGCCGGCGTAGGCGACGGGCAGTTGTACGCCTATCGGGTGCACGGCCCCTGGGATCCGGCGGCCGGTCTGCGGTTCAACGCCGCGAAGATCCTTCTGGACCCGTACGCCAAGGCGACCGCCGGGGACTTCAACTGGGGCCAGTACCAGTTCTCCTACGACTTCGAGGACCACGACGCGATCGACACCTCGGACTCCCTGGGGCACACCATGCTCGGCGTGGTGGTGGACGACTCCTTCGACTGGGGCGAGGACGAGCGCCCGGACATCCCCTTCAACGAGACCGTCATCTACGAGACCCACGTCAAGGGCATGACCAAGCTCCACCCAGAGGTCCCGGAAGAGGCCCGTGGAACCTACGCCGGCCTGGCCCACCCCGCGGTGCTGGAGCACCTGACCCGGCTCGGCGTCACCGCGGTGGAGCTGATGCCGGTGCACCAGTTCACCAATGACTCCTCGTTACAGGACAAGGGACTCTCGAACTACTGGGGGTACAACACCCTGGGCTACTTCGCCCCGCAGAACACCTACTCCTCCGCCGGGGACACCGGCGGGCAGGTGCGCGAGTTCAAGCAGATGGTCAAGGACCTGCACGCCGCCGGGCTCGAGGTCATCCTGGACGTGGTCTACAACCACACGGCCGAGGGCAACCACATGGGCCCGACGCTGTCCTTCCGTGGCATCGACAACGTGAACTACTACCACCTGCTGGAGGGCGACGAGCGCCACTACATGGACTACACCGGGACCGGGAACTCGCTGAACCTCTCCCACCCCATGGTGCTGCAGCTGGTCATGGACTCCCTGCGCTACTGGGTGCAGGAGATGCACGTGGACGGCTTCCGCTTCGACCTGGCCACCACGCTGACCCGTTCGGAGGGCGAGCAGGGGCCGGACATGATGGGCGGGTTCTTCGACGTGGTCCGCCAGGACCCCATCCTGCGCACCGTCAAGCTCATCGCCGAGCCCTGGGATGTGGGCTGGGCCGGTTACCAAGTCGGCAACTTCCCGGGGCTGTGGAGCGAGTGGAACGGCAAGTACCGGGACACCGTCCGCGACTTCTGGCGCGGCGAGCCCGGGACGCTGGCCGAGTTCGCCACCCGCATCACCGGCTCGGCCGACCTCTACGAGGACGACGGCCGCACCCCGCGCGCCTCGGTGAACTTCGTGACCGCCCACGACGGCTTCACCCTGCGGGACCTGGTCTCCTACAACGAGAAGCACAACGAGGCCAACGGCGAGGACAACAACGACGGCGAATCCCACAACAGCTCATGGAACTGCGGCGAGGAGGGGGACTCCGAGGACGCCGAGATCCTCCGATTGCGCGCCCAGCAGCAGCGGAACTACCTGGCGACGCTGATGATCAGCCAGGGCGTCCCGATGATCAGCCACGGCGACGAGCTGGGGCGGACGCAGCAGGGCAACAACAACGTCTACGCCCAGGACAACGAGCTGTCCTGGATCCACTGGGACGAGGCGGACGAGGACCTCATCGAGTTCACCTCGCGCGTGGTGGCACTGCGGCAGGATCACCCCGTGTTCCGTCGCCGGCGGTACTTCGACGGCCGGCCCGCCGCGCGTTCGGACGCGAAGGCACTGCCGGACATCGTCTGGCTTGAGCCGGATGCCACGGCCAAGGACGAGTCCGACTGGGAGACCTACTACGCCAGGTCGATCGCCTTCTTCCTCAATGGCCACGATCTCGCCGAGTCCGAGCGGGGTGCCGATGCTGAGGGCAACGGGGGAGACTATGACTTCTACGTGCTGCTCAACGCTTACTGGGAGCCGGTGGAGTACACCCTCCCCGGGGAGCCGTTCCCGGCCTCCTGGGACCTGGTCGTGGACACCGCTGATGCCACCCCGGACATCACCGACTTCTCCGCCGGAGACAGGATCTCCGTCCCGGGGAGGGGCATTGTGATCCTGCAGTCCGCTCAGCGTTGAAACTGGATCAATTGATGGAGGGCCGGGACGACGACGGCCGCGGGCGCGATGCCCGGGTGCGGCGACTGCAGAAGGAGGCCGGCCGACGTCGGGCGCGGCGTTGGATCCTGCGCGGAGCGGGACTGGTGGTTGTCGCGTTCCTGGGAGTCGGCGTCGTTCTCGCGTGGCTGACCGTGAATCCGCGGGTGAACCCCGCGCCGCAGGTAGATGCCTTGATCGTGCTGTCCACCCAGGCCGGTGCCCACGATGAGGCCCGGCGACTGGCCGAGGAAGGTGTGACCGACCGTCTGCTGGTCTCGACCCCAGAGAATGCTCCGGCGAACTTGTGCCAGGAATCTCCGGGTGGGGCCACCGTGGAGTGCTTCGCGCCGGAGCCGGTGACGACGCAGGGGGAGGCGATCGTCGGGACCGAGCTGGCGCGCCAGCAGGGGGTGGAGAACCTCGGGGTGCTGACGTTCGACCACCACATCGAGCGATCCCGCATGCTGATGGACCGGTGCTGGGACGATGAGCTGCACATGTACGAGTTCGAGCCGGTCCGGAGCCGACGCGGGTATGTCTACGACTTCGTGTACGCCATGGCGGCGTATGCAAAGACCTTCCTGACCCCGGGGTGCGCGGCTGAGCCGCCGGAGTGGCTGCAGACGCCGATCGAGAAGCTCAAACTGGACCGGTAGGTTGCGGCGATGGGATTAAGGTCCGTCTCTGCCGGCCGTGGCCGGGACGTTGTCGTTAGGATGACTGAATGATCATCGGCATTGGCGTGGACGTTGTCCTGGTAACCCGTTTCAAGAAGCAGCTTACAAAGGCACCGGCCCTGCGAGACCGCCTCTTCACGCCGGCCGAGCGCGAACTCAACACCCGGTCCCTAGCCGCCCGCTTCGCCGCCAAGGAAGCCGTGGCCAAGGCACTCGGAGCCCCGGCGGGTATGAACTGGCAACACTGCCAGATTGACATCGACGCCGCCGGCGCCCCACACGTCGTGGCAATCGGCACCGTGGCCGACGTGGCCGATGCCAAGGGCGTGAAGACATGGCACCTGACTCTCAGCCATGACGGTGATGTGGCTACTGCCATGGTCGTGGCCGAAGGGTGAAGCGGCGCTAGGCCAACTTCCAATGAAGGAAGACCGTCGGCGTTACTTTCGGACCGACTAAGTTGGGCTGTCTGATCTGGTGTTACTGCAAGGGGCATTGTTCGCCAGTGTGGTGTGAGCGTCTACTACCCTTTAGGCATGAACCCTTACCTGAAGCGTGCCGCAAGCATTGTCGTCGCCCGCCTCCCGTTGCGACTGCGCAGGGAACTCCTGCATTTCAGGTACTTTCACAAACCCATCCCTCGGAATCCAGTGACCTTTTTGGGCAAGATTCAGTGGAGGATCTTGCATGATCGACGATCCATGATTGCCATCGGCGGGGACAAGTTGGCGATGAAAGATCATGCGGCTCGCACCAGCCCCGATGTCGTTGTTCCGGAGACCATTTGGCACGGGCAGAACATTGACGACATTCTGGACGTTGATTGGGGGCCTGAGTGGGTGTTGAAACCTAGGGAAGGCTCCGGCTATGTCGCGTTTGGATCTGGCTCTCTGCGGGATTCCGGGATCACGATAGAGGAAGTTTCCGCCTGGAAGCATATGGATCAGTTCCGAGTGCAGGGTGAGTGGGCCTACGGGCAGTCCGCGCCGGGATACTTCTTGGAGCGGAAGATCCCTACTCAAGATGGCGGGTCTCCGAACGATGTGCGGTTTTTCGTATTTGATGGGATCGTGCGGCTCGTACAGACTGACACGCCGCGTTTCGATGGAGTTCGCCGACGATTCTACACCCCTGATTGGACGCCTCTGGACGTGACACAGGGGCAAGCAAAGCTCGCTCCTGTTGCTCCACGCCCAGAACGGCTGGATGCCATGCTTGAAATCGCTGCGGCCATTGGAGCCGGGTATGACTTCATTCGTGTCGATCTGTATGACGTACCGGAAGGCATCTTCTTCGGTGAGATTACCCCATACCCGACGGGTGGGATGGGCCGATACAGCGATGACAAGTTCGACGAGTGGCTAGGGTCATTCTGGAGTCTTCCAGTAGACACCACCGACTAGACAATGTGCGGTGAAGTGCCAAGCAGAGCGTTAGTGCTGGGACCTCGCCTTCGAATAGAACACGTCGGTTGCCAGTCCTGTTCTCTTCCACCCGGTTCGGTTCGGTGCGGGTGTGGACTGGTAGTGCCACATTTGATCGTCTGGAGGTTCCAGTCATGAATCAGCGTACTTACGTCGGTCTGGATGTTCACGCCCGCAGCATCGTCGGATGCGCGATCGATCAGCGCACCGGCAATGTCCTGCACCAACGCCTTCCGATCAACTATGCGGGGGCGTGGTGGACTTTTCCAGGGCTTGTGGGGCAACCGGTCGGAGGGTCGTTGAACGTTGTATTTCCATTCCTGAGACTCGACCATCGAGTGCATTTCTGACAATTTCGATATCTCAGGCGATGGTGTCGGTCTACCGCCGCTATCCTTGGAGGGAATCTCGGCTCATTTTCAGATCGGTTGCGTGCTCACATTGAAGACCCCCGCCTCACCGGCCACCGTCCGGTTAATCCTGGCTACCGTCGGGGCAGTCCTCTGGGTAGGTGTCGGCGCAGCAGTGATGTTCCTCGCAGAGGATCCCAGCTGGCAGACGCCAGTGTTGTCTGCGATGTCGATAGCCTTCAGTATTTGGGTGTTTCTCCGCCATGGGGGGCGGTACGTCACAGCAGCTGGTGTGTGGTCGGTGTGTGCCGGACTGTTCGGAGGGTTTGCGGGCTTCTACTGGATGGACGCCCAACCGAATGATACGGCTCTCGCCAAGGCCATCGGAGTCGTCTTCCTGACCCACGCGACCATGTATTACCTGTTTTGGGCCGGTAGGTCATCGGCCGAGCCCGAGCCGGGGCAGGTTGAGCGCGCAGCCCTCCGTGGCTTTATTCCTCTCGGGCTGATCATGACGGGGATCGGTGCGGCAATGGTCTTGGCTGGGGTGGGATCTTCGGTTGGTGCCCCGCTGGCGTTCACTGGGGTGGTCCTCGCATCGGTAGGCCTCCTCACTGGCCTCGGCCGTCGACACGGGTTGATATCCCTCATCGTCGTCGCAGCGCTCGCCATAATCTATGCCGAATTCGTATTCTCAGGGTTTGGACGGTTGGTTTTATCTGCTCTGGCCTTCAGTCTTGTCATGGTCCTGCTGACCCGGTGGAGGACTTGGTGGGCCAAGATAGCAACGCTCGCTGCCATCCCGCCAGCCCTTATCTACCTCATTGGGCAGAGGGAAGCCTTCGGGTTGGCTACCACTGGTCAGGCACTCGATGGTGTCGGGTCCGTGGTGGAGCCACTGCGCCAGTTCTCTGTCATGCTAGCGAACCCAGCGGCCTTCGATCTTGCCTGGGGCTCGACCTTCTGGGCAGCTCTCGTCACGCACGTCCCGAGCGGGTTGTGGGCCGGGAAGCCGGAGGGGCTGGCACTGGAGTCCGCGTGGATCTACGCGCCAGCTCTGGCTGCAATGGGTGGGACGTTGGCAACGTTGCTTCACGGGGAGTTCGTCTACAACTTCGGGCCCCTCGGTCTACTGGTAATGGTGCCAGCCGCCGGGCTACTCATCCGCTGGCTTGATCTCGGCCTCATCCGATCGATCGCGCGCGGTGTGGCCTCACGCCGTGATGGGCTCGTCCTGACCGCCCTGATCATTGCGGCCGGTGGTATGACTGACCTTTTCTGGTCCGGCACGCACACCTTCATGGGACGAACAGGAACCCGCCTGCTCCTTCTGCTGGCACTCATCCTGGTGTGGACCTGGGGCGAGCGTTTCCGGTACCGCCGTGAAGCCCGAACTGTTGAGGGTCTCTATACAGTTCAAGTCCCATCTGTTCCTGGCGTGGAAACCGGGCAACGATCCAGAGGTGTCGTGCGCAGTGGCCTCGCCAGCCAGCGGACTCGACGGAAAGCAAGCAGAGTTCCCGCTGGCATCGCCACAGACGGTCCGTACCACTAAATTTATCCGTACCACTAAATTTGACTGCCGAGCTGGATGTCGAACCGCTGGTGCCGCCAGGTGGAGTCCTTCGATCCCACCGCGGTATCAAGGGCCACTGGGACTTCTCCGGAGTCGATGTTAAACGCAAACCTGATGGAGACGATTGGCCGTGACGACGTGCTCAGTACGGCTGACGAATGTGCGTATCCGGCAATATGGGTTGGACGAACAGAAATCGATGTCTTCGGCGGTCGACTGAACCCCAAGAAAGGCCTGCTGTGTTTCATGCACACACCGGTTCCGCCATCCGGTCCGCAGAGAGGCCGTTTCTCGATGCTGGCCAGGGCGATGCCCTAATGCGCCGAGCCGCATGGGGGCTGGCGTCCGTGGTGCTCCGCGAGTTGCGTGCTCAAGGGCCCGTGGCCGGTTCAACCGTTGCGGCGCTGGTCGGCACGGGCAACAACGGCGGCGACGCCCTGTGGGCGCTGAGCTTCTTGCGCCGCCGCGGCGTGGACGTGGTGGCCGTGCCGACCGGGACGACCATGCACGAGGCCGGCCTGGCTGCGCTGCAACGAGCCGGCGGCCGGGTGGCCGAACGAGTTCCGGAGAACACGACGCTGCTGATCGACGGCGCGCTCGGGACCGGAGCCCGGGGCGGCTGGGAGCCGCCGCGCGTGCCGGAGGCGGTGGCCGTCGTCGTAGCCTGTGATCTGCCGTCCGGAGTGGACGCCGATACCGGACACGTGGCCGGGGGAGTGATTCCCGCCGACGTGACCGTGACCTTCGGGGCGCTCAAGACCGGCCTGATGGTCGGTGCCGGCGCGCATGCCGCCGGCCGGGTGGAGGTGGTGGACATCGGCCTCGGCCCACACTTGGCGGAACTGGATGTCTCGTCGCTGGAGCGCGACGATGCACTCGCGGTCTTCGCCCCGCCCGCCTGGGACGACCACAAGTACCGGCGCGGCGTGCTCGGGGTCTGCGCCGGGTCCGAGCAGTACCCGGGGGCGGCCGTACTGGTGTGTTCCTCGGCGCTCGCCTCGGGGCTGGGCATGGTGCAATACGCCGGTCCACGGCGGGCGGCCGATCTCGTCCTGTCGGCGCACCCCGAGGTGGTCGCCGGGCCCGGGGTGGAGGGCAAGGCCCAGGCGTGGGTGGCCGGACCGGGATTGGGCTCCGACGACGATGCTCGGCGGCGGCTGGCCGAGGTGGTGGACGCCTGCGTGGACGGCGGGCTGCCGCTCGTGCTGGATGCCTCCGCGCTGGATCTCATCTCGCTGGAGGACCTCGGACGGCTCCGCTTGGCCGGATGCGAGGTGGTGCTGACGCCGCACCAGGGCGAGCTGCTCCGGCTGGCCAGTCGGCTGGTCCCGGAGATGAAGACGAGCTTCACCGCCGTGGCGGGACTGGACCCCGTGGCCGCCGCGCGGGGCATGGCCAGGGAACTGGCCGTCGTCGTGCTTCTCAAGGGCGCCACGACCGTGTGTGCCGCGCCCGATGGCCGCACCCTAGTGCAGAACGAGGGCGGGGCGGAACTGGCCACGGCCGGCACCGGTGACTGCCTGGCCGGGCTGGTCGGCTCGGCGCTCGCCCGGACCGAGCACGGCGGGCCGACACCCACCGTGGAGAAGGCCGCCGCCGCGGCATGGCTGCACGGGACGGCCGGAACGCGGGCTGCCGAAGCGGGGCCGTTCGGCGCCTCAGCGTTGCCGGGTGCGGTGCGTCACGTCCTAACCGGCCGGTAGCTGTCAGTTTGCTCGGCGTATCCCCGGTTGTGACGTGATCGCTTGAATCGGAGCCCCGGGGCGGTGGTATGTTGCGATCTCGCCTGAGACCGTCTCGACGAATCTGCGTGAGGGGTGCACATGCCGGAAGAGAACAAGCTCATCAAGTACCGGACCGAATACGTCCGGCGGAAGCGGTTCTCCGCCCGTCAGCTCCAGATCGCGGCCATCATCGCGCTCGTGGTGGTCATCGGCATCCTGCTCGCGGTGATCCTGACCGGCCTCTGACCGTTTCTGAGGGCCGCTCAGCGGCCGATGAAGTCCAGGAGCGCGGTGTTGAACTGCTCCGCGTGGGAGACGTTCAGGCCGTGCGGTGCGCCGGGGATCACCACGAGTTCGCTGTGGGGGATGGCCTGGTGGGTGCGCTGGCCGGAGCCCTCGAGGGGCACCACGCCGTCGGCGTCGCCGTGGAGCACCAGCGTCGGCACGGTGATCTGCTCCAGGTCCTTGCGGAAGTCCGTGGCGCCGAAGGAGGCCATGCATTCCAGTGCGGCCAGCTTGTCAGCCTTCAGGCACATGGCGATCGCCTCCTGACGCTGGGCCTCGCTCACGCGCAGCGTGTCCCCGGCGCTGAAGAAGTCCGTGGTGAAGCCGTCGAAGAACTTTTCCCGGTTGGCGGTCAGCTGCGCCGCCATGGCCGCGGCCTCGGTCTTCTTCAGTGGCCCCTCGGGGTTGCCGGAGGAGTGCAGCATGTAGGGCGTGACCGCTGCGGCGAACACGACTGTGGTGATGCGGTCCTCGCCGTGCTTGGCGAGGTAGCGGGCCACCTCGCCGCCGCCCATGGAGAACCCGACCAGGACGACGTCGCGCAGATCCAAGGCCTCCAGCAGTGCGGCCAGGTCCCCGGCCAGCGCGTCATAGGTGTAGGGGTGCTGGGACTCTGACTGCCCGAAGCCGCGGCGGTCATAGGTGATCACGCGGTGACCGGCGGCGGTGAGTGCCCCGATCTGGTCCTTCCAGGACTGGCCATGCAGAGGCCAGCCGTGGACCAGTACGACCGGCCGTCCGGTACCGCCGGTGTCCTCGTAGTGTAGGTAATTCTCGTTGGCGCCGGTGACGGTTCCCATGTGACGTGGCCCTTCCCGTAGACGGAGCCGCGGAGTGCCCGCGACTGGGCCACCGTAGGCACGTTCGTGTGGATGTGTATAGGGCGATGGTCTGGGACGACCGTCTGCCAGAGTCCTGTCGCGATGCATCTCCGTCAATGGTCCGTTGGGTGCGTCAGCGCTTCCGGGGGCCGTGTGTCAGATCCTCACCAGCTGGTAGTTGGCAGTTCGCGTGAGATGTCGCGGGCAGCGCGGGTTTTTACTTGCCGCCCAGTGTGGACAGCGCCAAATCCACGTCTCGATTGGTCCAGCTCTGTCCCACCTGCTGACGAATATCGTCCACGGTTTCCATGTAGGCGGAGTACGTATACGAGCGGGGGATGCGGCCGTCGAACAGAGTCGACAGTCCCTTGCGTGCCCGCCGGTCGTAAACCGCCATCCTCTGGGGAGCCGCCGCGGTCAGGATCGCAGACGGCACTGCCTGTCCTCGGCCGCCGCAACCGGGAAGGTCCTTCAAGATGCGGCGTGCTGTGTCGGCGGCACTGGCGACGGCCACCGAATCATCCAGTGCTGCCTCCCTCGCTCTGGCGGTAATTGCGCGTACCTCGGCTTCGGGCGTGCGCATGAGCTTGGCCATCCACCGGGTGTTCGCCTGGAGTCGCTTCCAGGCCACCAGGGCTCCGATGTCCACCTTGCCCAAAGAACTCGAAGCCTCGGCTCGCGAGGACACTTCCGAGAGGACTTCGTCGTAGTGGGGCGAGGCCTGCTCGTCATACTTAGCTTTGGCCGCCAGCAGCTGGTTCTCGATTTCAGTCATGGGCACAAGCTACTACTTACTATTCGTCTCACATTTTGTTGTGGGTTCGGTCTGGAGAACTAATGTCCCGAGAAACTTCGAGGGCTTCCCTGCCTGATCGGCGGGGAAGCCCTCGGTGTGTTCCTTCAGCGGGTGACTACTTGGTCAGCACGCCGTTGTAGCGCTGGAGGAAGGTGGCGAGCTCGGCGCGGGTGACGTTGGCTCCCGGATCGAAGGTGCCATCGGTCCGGCCGGTGGTGATGTCCTGTTCGGCGAGCCAGGTGATCGCCTCGTACTGGTTGCTCTTTGGCGTGAGGTCCGTGAAGGGGGACTTGGTCGGGGCGGTGTGTGCGGGCTTGGCCTGGCGGTAGAGAACGGCGGCGACCTCGGCTCGGGTCATGTTCTTGTTGGAGCGGAAGGTGCCGTCGGCGTAGCCGTTGACGACGCCGTTCTTTGTGGCCCAGCTGATGGGCTCGAAGAAGTTGTGCGTGGTGGGGACGTCCTTCAGGGTGGCCTTGTCCGGGACGGTGAAGTCCTGGTCGTCGACGTAGCGGAAGAGGAAAGTCACTGCCTCGCCTCGGGTTACGGGCCGATGTGGTCGGAAGGTGCCGCCCGTATAGCCGGTGGTGATGCCGCGGTCAACCATCCAAGTCACCGGGGCGTAGTACCAGGCGTTCTGGGCCACGTCGGAAAGTTCCACTTCCGGTGTCGGCTCGGTCGGTGCCTCAGGGGCGGTGACCTTGCCGGTCGGGGCGCTGGTCTTGGACGCAGTGGTGTAGCCGGCAAGGGTGCCGGTCACGGTGATGCTGACCGTCTGGCCGAGTTGGTCCTCGGTGAGCGTGAATGTCTTGCCGGTGGCTCCGGGGATGGGAGTGCCGTTGGCGTTCCACTGGTAAGAGAGGGCGACGCTGGTCGGAGCCCAGGCGCTCGGGTCCGCGGTGAGTGTCTGTCCGGTGACGGGCGTGCCGGTGACCACCGGTTCCGGTGCGGTCAGCACGCCGGCCGCGATGGCCGGAGTCGGGGCACTGGTCTTAGTGGCGGTGGCGTAGCCATCCTTGGTGCCGGTAACCGTCACGGCGATGGTTTTACCCACGTGACCGGCTGCCAATTTTAAGGTGTTGACTGTGGCGTCCTTGATGGGTTCGCCGTTGGCGTTCCACTGGTAGGCCAGGTCCACGGGGACCGGCCCCCAGTCGCCGGTGTTGGCGGTGAGGGTGGACCCGAGCATGGTTTCTCCGGTGACCGTTGGGGTGGTCGTCGTGAGAGTGCCCTTGGCGATTTCGTCGGTGGCCGCGCTGGTCTTAGATGCAGTGGTGTAGCCGTCCTTGGTGCCGGTCACGGTCACGGTGATGGTCCTGCCCACATAGCCGGCGACCACGGGGAGGGTCTTGCTGGTCGCGTCCTTGATCGGGGTGCCGTTGGCGTTCCACTGGTAGGAGAGTGCGACGTCAGCCGGCACCCAAGTGCCTGGGTCCACGACGAGCGTCTGTCCAGTGAAGGGGGCGCCGGTGACTATCGGGGCCGGTGCGGTCAGCACGCCGGCTGCGATGGCCGGCGTTGGGGCGCTGGTCTTGGAGGTCGTGGCGTAGCCGTCCTTGGTGCCCGTGACAGTGACTGTGATGGCCTTCCCTACCTGACCGGCGGCCAGCTTTAGCGTGGAGCCGGTGGCGCCGGGGATGGTGGTGCCATCGGCCTTCCACTGGTAGGCCAAGGAAACTTCGTCGGGGCCCCACGTACCTGGGTTGGCGGTGAGGGGGGAGCCGAGTTTGGCGTCACCGGTGACCGTCGGGGTAGCCGTAGTCAGGGTGCCGGCAGCGATCTTGGCGGTGGCTGCACTGGTCTTGGAGGACGAGTCGTAGCCGTCCTTGGTGCCAGTCACGGTCACCGACACGGTCTTGCCGAAGTGGTTTTCGGTGAGGGCCAGGGACTTATCGGTGGCGCCCGGGATAGCGATGCCGTTGGCCTTCCACTGGTACGCCAGAGACACCTCCCCGGGGCCCCACGTGCCTGTGGAAACCGTGACGGTCTTGCCGACGGCGAGGTCGCCGGTGACGGTCGGAGCCACAGATTTCAGTGTGCCCAAGAGAACCCTCGACGTGGGAGCACTCGTTCTCGCCTCTGTAGTGAAGCCGGGCTCATGCCCGGTAACAGTCACCGTGATGGCCTTGCCGACGTGGCCGGTCGAAAGGGTGAGGGCCTTGCCGGTAGCGCCAGAAATGGGTTGTCCGTCCGCGTTCCATTGGAAGGTCAACTGCGAGGGTGACGGGTGCCATTCTCCCTCGTCTGCAGTTAGGCGGGACCCAACTTCCACTTCACCGGAAATCGTCGGAGTGTCTGCGGTCAGTGGCAACGGAGCAACCTTCGCGGTGGAAGAACTCATCTTGGACTCCGTCGTGTACCCGTACTTCCAGCCCGTTACGGCGACGGTGATGGACTTGTTCTCCAGACCCAGGTCCAGGTGGAGTTCCTTCTGAGTCGCTCCGTAGATCTCTTGCCCGTCCGCGTACCACTGATAGCCCAAGTTCACCGGCGCAGGACCCCACGTTCCTGGGTTGGCCACGAGTGTTGACCAGATCGATGCGTCACCGGAAATTGTCGGAGTGGACGTCTCGAGGGTTCGCTCGTTCCTGACTTCAACCGGACCGAGTTCGCGGAAGCTGAAGGTGCGATTTCCCAGCGTGTCAGATAGAGGGAACAAAGAGACGTCCCAGCTGCCGACTGCAGCGGACGTGGGGATCGTGAAAGTGGCTGTCCATGTGCCATCTTCCACTGTTCCGCTCGTCAAGCTCATTCTGCCGAAGAATGCCGATTGACCGCTGTCATGCCCGGCAGACAAAACAGGTGCTTCCACGCCGGAAGGATCTGTGATGCGGACTGTCGCAGTGACTTCGGCCGCACCATCCTGGAAGTTCCACCTCATCGGGGTCACTTTCGACGACGTGACCTGCGGTGCAGAGGTGTCTCTTTGGGCAAGAACGGTCTTCGTTGGTTCGCTGGTAGACGAGGCGTTGTTGTATCCGTCCTTCTCCCCTGTGACGGTGACGGCGACTTTCTTTCCGACCTGGTCGTCAGCCAGAGTGAAGGTGTTTTCCGTGGCTCCGACAATCTGCTGTCCGTCGGCGTGCCATGCGTAGGTAAGGCCCACGCTTCCTGGGCCCCACGCGCCCGGTTGCGCGGTGAGAGTCTCACCAAGGAGGGCATCGCCGTTGATGATCGGGGTGGATGTTGTCAGGGACCCGGCGCCAACGATGACGGGCTCAGTGGTCCGGCTGCTTGAGGTGTATCCACCCTTTGAGGCTTTGACTGTTGCCGTGAGTTCCTGGCCCGCCAATTCAGGCGAGACGATCAAGAAGAGGCCGGTTTCACCGGTGATGGGCCTTCCGCCCGCATTCCACTGGAACGTCATGTCTATGGGCGAGGGGCCCCAAGCGCCGGGTTGGACGAATACTGTGTTGCCAACTGCAGCCGTGCCACTGATGGACGGAGTTCCGGACTGCAGAACGCCCTCAGTGATTTGAGGTGTCGGGGAGCTGGTGGTGGTAGCGGGCGTGTAACCAGTCCTGGATCCGACGACTGTGACCGTTATGGTCTTGCCCAGATGCTGACTGCTCAATTGCAGTGTCTTGGTCGTGGCTTCCGAGATCGGCTGACCATTCGCATTCCATTGATAGGCCAACTCGACGGGATCTGGCCCCCACCGACCGGCGCTGGCGGAGAGAACAGATCCGACCGTAGTGCCGCCGCTTATGGTTGGGATAGGACCAGCCACGTCTCCCACTGTCATGTTGAGGGTGCCGAGGGTGGGCTGGTTGCCTTGGTTGCCGAGTACGTCGTTGAGGTAGTTGAGTCGTACCGTCCATTCTCCGCCGATGACTGTGGTGGGCACCTGGATTTCTGTTTCCCACCAGCCGTCTGTGGCGTCGCCTGATGTCAAGCGCATGGCTTCGAGGTCGAAGGAGTCGCCGTTGGGGTTGTAGAGGTAGCCGTACGGTGCCTTGGCGCCGGTCTGGTCTGTGATCCGAGCGCGGACGGTGACGGTGACCGGGCCCTCCCGCAGATCCCACTCGTTTGGCGTGAATGAACTGTCCACCACCACCGGAGGCTCACCGTCACCGCCGTCGTTGGAGATGTTGAGGGTGCCGAGGGTGGGCTGGTTGCCTTGGTTGCCGAGTACGTCGTTGAGGTAGTTGAGTCGTACCGTCCATTCTCCGCCGATGACTGTGGTGGGCACCTGGATTTCTGTTTCCCACCAGCCGTCTGTGGCGTCGCCTGATGTCAAGCGCATGGCTTCGAGGTCGAAGGAGTCGCCGTTGGGGTTGTAGAGGTAGCCGTACGGTGCCTTGGCGCCGGTCTGGTCTGTGATCCGAGCGCGGACGGTGACGGTGACCGGGCCCTCCCGCAGATCCCACTCGTTTGGCGTGAATGAACTGTCCACCACCACCGGAGGCTCACCGTCACCGCCGTCGTTGGAGATGTTGAGGGTGCCGAGGGTGGGCTGGTTGCCTTGGTTGCCGAGTACGTCGTTGAGGTAGTTGAGTCGTACCGTCCATTCTCCGCCGATGACTGTGGTGGGCACCTGGATTTCTGTTTCCCACCAGCCGTCTGTGGCGTCGCCTGATGTCAAGCGCATGGCTTCGAGGTCGAAGGAGTCGCCGTTGGGGTTGTAGAGGTAGCCGTACGGTGCCTTGGCGCCGGTCTGGTCTGTGATCCGAGCGCGGACGGTGACGGTGACCGGGCCCTCCCGCAGATCCCACTCGTTTGGCGTGAATGAACTGTCCACCACCACCGGAGGCTCACCGTCACTAGCGACTACCGAACTCGCCTGCACTGGACCGGCCTGACCGAGACCAAAAATGATTGCGGCGGCCATGATGGCAGCAAGCAATGAGCAGCAGAGGCGCTTCAGGCAAGCAACACGAATCAGGCTCATGGTTATTCGGCACTCCTGATTAGAGGTGGGATAGGGGCGCGTCAGACTGACGTCTGATGTCGCGGGCGGAACGGGCAGGAGTCGCCACAGGCGCGGTGAGGCCTGTTGGTGGATTCCAAGGAGACAGAGCACAAATGGGTCCTGCGCCAGGAGCTTCGCTCTTGTGAACCACGATGTCCACAGCTTCAACTCAAATCACGCGGGATGCTGAAAGCATAAACCAATAACCGCTGAAAGTTTCACGGAAGCTTAGAGCGTGACGAATGCTACGTGGAGGCTCTGCAAGGCGATCGCATCCAGTTCCTAGTGCGATGATCAAATTGTCAGGTTCCCGCCAGGAATGCCTCATCGAACTGGGGTCGAGTAATGACAAGGTAAGTCTCGAGCTCTGCCGACCGCATCTATCGAATACGGTTAACACCGAGCGGGTCATCACGCCGGGGGGGCACTGTGGATTGGCTGCGGATGGGAGTCTGACCAGTGCCGATGTCAACCAGGGGGCGTCCGCTCCGCACCCGTCACTGACGTGACTCGTGAACGTAGCCCTGGCTGCAACCTGAATCTAAAATGTTGACGCCTGCGGCAACGCCCACGTTGCCGGCGGCCAAGTTCCAGAACCGCCAGAACGGCAATGCGGCCATGCGTTTGCAGGGCGCCCACAACTTGCCCTTCCAGGTGGGCTCCAGCAACATCGATACTTCGGATCCGGCTGCTGAGCCGGTTATTGTTCCCGGGCCCACGCCCAACCCGGAGTCGACCCCGGATCCGGACCCGGCCGTCGTCGTGCCCCAGGCCGCGACCGCGGACCTGGAGGCCGGCACCTACACCATCACCGCGGTGGACGGCGTGGAGTACCGGATGGCCTAGGTGGTGATGGAGCCGGGCATGCACGAGGGGATCGGGCTCGTCACGGTGACCGCCCGCGCGCTGGAGGACTTCGAGATCCCGACTGACGCCACGGCCAGCTGGGAGTTCGACTTCCCCACGGCCGAGCCGCAGTCGGAGGCACCGGAGTTCTCGGACAACCTGTCGGGCAACCCGTACTACGCGCAGGTGCGGTGGATGGCCAGCAACGGCATCTCCACCCGAGGGGAGTGCCGCCGCTGAGTAACCCCTGCACCTAGAGGTCGATGGGTGACCCGGATCCGGGGAAATCCTGGGCGTGTCCGTCACCCATCGGCCTCCAGATGGTGCGGTCCGTCACGAGGCCCAGCCCTTGGTCCGGCGACACGGTCTTGTTAGCGTTCCCGCATGAGCACACCTATGGTCTCCCTCTGGCTGGACACGAACCCCCTTCCGGCACCCGACCCGGCCGCCGGGCGGCTGAGCCCGGACGCGCAGTACGACACCGTCATCGCCGGGGCCGGGCTGACCGGGCTGGTCACCGCCGTGCTGCTGGCCCGCTCCGGCCAACGCGTCGCCGTGCTCGAGGCCCGGTCGGTGGGTGCGGTGGCCACCGGCAACACCACCGCGAAGGTCTCGCTGCTGCAGGGCACCATCCTCTCGGAGATCCGCAGTCACCAGACGGATACGGTGCTGCGCGCCTACGTGGAGGGGAATCGGGAGGGGCAGGCCTGGCTGCTGCGCTACCTGGACGAGCGGGGCGTCCCCTACCAGCGCCGCACCGCCTACACCTACGCCACCACGGAGCAGGGGGCGAAGACCCTCCGCGAGGAGCTGGACGCCGCGCAGGCCGCAGACCTGCCCGTGACCTGGACGGAACAGACCGAGCTGCCCTTCCCGGTCACCGGGGCGATCGCCCTGGAAGACCAGGCCCAGATCCACCCGATGCAGGTCCTGGAGGCCCTGGCCGCGGAGCTGCGCGAACGCGGCGGCGAGCTGATCGAGGGGGTGCGCGTGACCGGGGCCGGGATCGGCTCCCCGCTGCGGGTGGAGACCACCGGCGGTCCCGTCCAGGCCGATCACCTCGTGCTCGCCACGGGCGCCCCCATCCTGGACCGGGGCGGGTACTTCGCCAAGCTGCTGCCCCACCGCTCATATGCCCTGGCCTTCCGCGTGCCGGGTGCGCCGGGGGCCATCCCCCAGGGGATGTACCTCAGCGCCGACGCCCCGTCCCGATCGCTGCGCACGGCGCCGGTCGGCGAGGAGGAGTATCTGCTGGTGGGCGGCAACGGGCACGGGGTGGGCCGAAAGGACTCGCCGCTGGCCGCCGTCGGGGATCTCGAAGCCTGGACCAAGGAGCACTTCCCCGGCGCCGAGCGGACCCACGCCTGGTCCGCGCAGGACTACCGCTCGGCCAACCACATCCCCTTCATCGGGACCCTGCCACGCGGTGGCGGGGGGATCTATGTGGCCACCGGGTACAACAAGTGGGGCATGACCAACGGGGTGGCCGCGGCCCTGGCGATCTCGGGCGAGCTGCTCGGCGGGAACATCCCGTGGGCGGACACGCTCGGCAAGCGCCTCACCACCCCTTCGGACCTGCTGACCGGGGCCAAGGACAACCTCGAGGTGGGCGTCCGGGTGGCCACCGGCTGGGCCGCGGCCGAGTCGCGGGCACTGAACCCGGAGCCGCCGGTGGAGGGGGAGGGGATCGTCGGCCGGGTGGACGGCCGGCCGGTGGCCGTGTCCACCGTGGACGGTCAGACGTGCCGGCTCTCGGCGGTGTGCACCCACCTGGGCGGGATCGTGACCTGGAACGATGCCGAGAACTCCTGGGACTGCCCCCTGCACGGATCCCGGTTCGCCGCCGACGGTTCAGTCCTGGAGGGCCCTGCGGTCAAGGCCCTGCCGTCGAAAGGGGACCGATGAACCGCGACCTTCCTGAGGTGGTTGACGCCCTGGTGATCGGCGGCGGTCCAGCGGGATTGGCGGCGGCGACCTGGCTGGGCCGGTATCAGCGTTCCACCCTGGTCGTCGACGCCGGCCAGCACCGCAACCGCTTCGCCGACCAGGCCTACGGCCTGTTGGGACGGGACCCGACCACCCCGGCTGCACTGCTGGCCGACGCCCGCTCCGGCCTGGAGCAGTATCCGCACGTGATGGTCCACAACGGGACCGTCAGCACGGTGCACCATGAGGCGGACGGGAGGTTCTCAGCGCAGGTCGACGGGGCACAGATCACCACTCCGCGGATCGTCTTGGCTACCGGGGTCCGTGACCACTTGCCCCGGATCGCGGGATTCATGGATCACTACGGCACCGATGTGCACCATTGCCCGGCCTGCGATGGGCTCACGGCCCGGGGGCGGGATGTGATCGTGCTGGGCGCCGGTGACCACGTTCCGGCCTTCGCCTCGGAGCTCCTCGACTGGGCCGCCACGGTACGAATCATCACCGACACCACCCACGACGTCTTCGACGAGGGCCAGAAGGCCACCCTGGCCTGGCACGGCATCGAGGTCATCGACGGGTCGGCCGAAGCCTTCATCGGCGCACCCGGCGCGTTGGAGGGGATCCGGTTGGCCGACGGTCACGTGGTGGAGGGATCCTCCGTGTTCTTCTCCTACGCCCACCGTCCCACCAACGACCTTGCCGTCCGCCTGGGGTGCGAGCTCGACGACGAGGGCCAGATCCTCGTCAACGGCCACCAACTCACCAGCGTCGACGGCGTCTACGCCGCCGGAGACATCACCCCGGGCCTGGACCTGGTGTCGATCGCCATCGGCCAGGGAACGGCCGCGGGAGTGGCCTGTGCCACCTCCCTGCGGGGCCACGGAACCGTCGAGCGCGCGCCCACACCGGCTCCGCCCACCCGTCAGTTCACCGCCTGACCTGTGGACACGCTTGGCAGTCACCCCCAGCTCGCGGGCGGCTCCGGGGTCTCACCGATCTCGGTGCCCTCGTAGGGGATGATGCTGATCAGACCGTTGGGCTCGATGTGCGCGCGCCGCACCTTCCGCAGGTCCTCGATCCCGTGCAGGCGGAGCTGGGACATGACCTCCGCCTCCTCCATGAACTCCCGCCGCATGGTGCGCCGGTTGAGACGCACCCGATCGATGAGGGGCTTGGGCCGCGCCTTGTACAGCTTCGCGAACCGCGGCCACCGATGGGCCGCGGCATCCAGCAGGAGGCTCCAGGCCAGGATGGTCCCCACGAGGACGGCGCCGTCCCCCAGGGTCTGGGCGTCACCGGTCAACCCTGCGCTGGCGGCATCGGCAATGAGGACGATGACGAGCAGGTCCGTCATGCCGAGGCCGCCAGCCTCACGCCGGCCGACGATCCGCAGCAGCAGCGTCAGCCCCAGGAAGGTGAGGGTTCCCCTGATGAGGAGCTCACCCACCGGGAGGTTGAGCGGCAGCAGTTCACTCCGGTCCGGCATGGGTTACCTGCCGGACCGGTCAGTAGTTGGCGGGCGGATCCGACGCCGGGAAGGACTCCTCGACCTGCTCGTCCAACTCCTGCTCCGTCTCCGGGCCGCGGGACGTCTCCTGGTCCGGGTTCTCCGCGTTCTCCGCGGATTCCTGGTGGTTGGGGTCAGTGCTCATCGTTTCCTCCTGATGGTCGGTTACCGTTCCAGTCTGCCCTATGAAGAGGGTCCCGCTTCTGCTCTATCGTTACGAGGGTGAGCACCTGGAAGAACCACACGACCGGACCAGCGACGGGACGGCTCGCGCCCTCCGGGACGGAGGTGGGCCGGTGCTGACCCCGCAGCCCCGCGGCGCCCTGAGCGAGGCCGTCTTCGCGGCGATGCGCACCGGTGAGACCGCGCGCCTGGGCGAGGCGCCACCGCAGGACTCTGCCGAGGACGTCCAGCTGACGCTGTGGGCCCTGTACGAGCAGCACTACCGCGGCTTCGAGGACGTGGCGGGGGAGCTGGAGTGGGACCCGCAGCTCATCGCGCTGCGGCGCGGGCTGGAGCGGGATTTCGAGGCGACCCTGCGCTCGCGGATGCCCGAGGTGCCGGACCCGGAGGGCTTCGAGGAGGCGTTCTTCGCCTTCGTGGCCGAGCACGACGGCCCCTCGCTGGCCGCCCACGTGCACCGCAAGGCCACCGAGGAGCAGGTCCTTGAGCTGCTGCGGCACCGCACCATCTACCACCTGAAGGAGGCGGACCACACCACCTGGGTGATCCCGCGCCTTTCGGACCGGGTGAAGGCCGCGGTGATGGAGCTGCAGTTCGACGAGTACGGCAATGGCGACCCCAACCGCCTGCACGCCCACCTGTTCGTCCGCGGGCTGCGGGAGAGCGGGCTGGACGCTACCTACGGCGCGTACATCGACGAGGCGCCGCTGGAGATCCTCGAGGAGAACAACGCGATGTCCCTGTTCGGGCTGAACCGCCGGTTGCGCGCGGCGTCCCTGGGGTTCCTGGCCGCGTTCGAGGCCACCAGCTCCGCGCCCTCGCGGCGGATGGCCCAAGGACTGCAGCGTCTCGGGTTCCCGGAGTCCATGGCCGAGTACTACACCGAGCATGTGGAGGCCGACGCCGTGCACGAGCAGCTCGCGGTGCGCACCATCTGCGGCGCCCTGCTGGCCGAGGAGCCCGCGCTGCATGACGACGTCTACCTCGGGGCGTTCTCGGCCATGGACCTCGCCGACCGCTACGCGGAGCGCATGCTCGCGCAGTGGGCCGCGTGAGCGGGGGCGAGGAGCCGGAGCTGGACCACCCCGACGTGATCCTCTGCCCCGGCGGACCCATGCTGCTGCGTGGGGACCACATGGTGCAGGACGAGGACGGCACCGAGCACCGGACCACCCGGCCCGTCAGCGCGGTCTGCCGCTGTGGGGCGTCCGCGATCAAACCCTGGTGCGACGGCACCCACAAGGTCCTGCAGCGCCGTCAGGGGACCTGACCCACTGTCCTACAGTGGGACAAAGATGCGGGATGCTATCCACGATGCCGTCGTTAGAATAGGGTCATGCATCTGCTCGAGCGTATCGTCGTCGATCCCGCCGTTGTCCACGGTCGCCCGGTCGTCCGGGGGACGCGCATGCGCGTCTCAGACATCCTGGCGCTTTTGGCGTCCGGAGCCAGCGAGCAAGAGATCGTGGAAGATTACCCGTACCTCACCGTTGAAGACGTCAGGGCTTGCTTAGAGTACGCCTCGGCGCAGGCCGACCACGCCATCCTGCTGGCCTCCTGACCTGTGAGGTTTTTGGTCGACGCCCAATTGCCTCCGGCATTGGCGCGGGTGCTCACGGAGCACGGCCACGAAGCGGAGCATGTCACAGACATCGGTCCTGGAGATGCCTCGGACAGGGACCTCTGGGACTACGCACTGGAGAATGACGCCGTGCTGGTGACCAAGGACGAGGATTTCCGCAACATGATCCTACTCGATGTGCGTTCGCCGGCCGTCGTGTGGGTGCGGGTCGGGAATACGCGCCGCCAAGCGCTCATTGGATGGTTCGAGCCACCCATCGAGCGCATCGTTGGAATGATCGGATCGGGAGATCGCTTGATCGAATTGCGGTGACAATGTCGCCTTTACTCGCCTCGGTGGTGGGATTCCAATGGCCAGATCTCGACAGGTCGGCAGGGCAGGATCCGGTCAGCGGGTCAGCGGGTCAGCGGGTCAGCGGGTCAGCCGCGCCAGCACACCCCTCTCGAACTTCCGGACCTCCACCAGGGTGAGCCGCCCGCCAGTGTGCTCCGTGGCGTAGGCGGCGATCGTCTCCGCCTGCGCGGGGTTCCCCAACTGGAGGAGTCCGGCGCCGCCGTCGTGCAGGTGCCGGTCCATCAAATCCACACAGGTGCGGGCCAGGTCCAGGCCGTCCCCGCCGCCGTCGATGGCCAGGACCGGATCCTCCGGGAAGCGGGAGGTCTCGGCCGAGCGGACCCACGGCGGGTCCGCCACGATCACGGCGAAGCGCTCGCCGGCGTCCAGCACCTCCTCCATCCGGCCGAGCCGGAACGTGATCCGCTCCGCCAGGCCGTGGGCGGCGGCGTTCTGCAGGGACAGCTCCTCGGCGGCGGGGTTGACGTCCACCATGACCAGTTCGCGGTCGGTGTCCCGCACGGCACCGAGACCGATGTGCCCGGCCCCGGCGCAGAGCTCCAGCACCGGGCCCTCGGGGGCGTCGGCGAGCAGCTCGGCGGCCCAGGTGGACTGGGCCTCGGTCCAGGAACGGGGCTGGAGCACGCGGTGGTCGTAGGCGATGTCCAGGCCGCAGAAGGTCAGGTGGGGCATGGGTCTCATTGTGCCGGACGAGCTGCGGTCTCCATGACGTCGCCCTCGCGCCTAGAGTGTGGTCCATGACTCATTTCGTGCTCGTGCATGGCGCTTTCCATGGCGCCTGGTGTTGGAACAACGTGGCTGCGGCACTTCGGCAGGCGGGGCACTCCGTGAGCGCCCCGGACCTTCCTGGAGCCGGTGACGATGGAACGCCACTGGAGCAGGTCGATCTGGACCGCGCCACCGAACGCGTGGTCGAGGCCTTAGAGGCCGGTCCGGAGCCTGCCGTCCTGGTGGGCCACAGCATGGGTGGGGTGGTGATCACCCAGGCCGCCGCACGAGTTCCGGACCGCGTGTCCCGATTGGTCTACCTGACCGCCTTCCGTCCGATCGATGGAGAATCCTTGCTGGACCTCACGGCCCTGCCCGAGGGCGCCGGCGACGGCGTTCAGGCCAACATCACGGTCGACGGAGAACCGCCGATCGCCACGTTCGATCTCTCGCAGGCGCGATCGGTCTTCTACAACGGCGTGGACGAGGAGGAGGCCGCTGCGGCGGAGGAGCGGTTGGACCGTCAACCACTGGCTGTCTTCGCCACTCCGGTGACCCTCGAAGGGGCCGATCTTCCGCCAGCAGACTATGTGGTCTGTACGCAGGACCAAGCCATCCCGCCGGCCCTGCAACGCCTCATGGCCGGGCGCGTGCCCGCACGGGTCAGTGAACTGGACGCCGGGCACTCACCGTTCCTCTCGCACGTCGATGACGTGGTGGGGATCCTCACCCGGTAGTTCCATGAGCGGGGTTTGCCCGACGTCGGGTGAAGGTCAGTGCCGATGCAGGCGAGGGCACTCCGGGTCCAGGATGGCCACCGTCCGCGGGTCCCCCTCATCCCGGATGCACGTGCACACCAGAGTCTGTGGCTCGCTCATGACGCGGTCCTGAGGCCGAGTTCCGAGGTTTCCCGCTCGAGTTCGAGCAGTCCGAGCAGGTATTGGCCGTAGCCGGATTTGACGAGGGATTCGGCCACGCGGCGTAGATCGTCGTCGGTGAGGGAGCCGCGGCGCCAGGCGACCTCTTCGGGGGCGGAGACCTTCAGGCCCTGGCGTTTCTCGACGGTGCGGATGAAGTCGGAGGCGTCGTTGAGGTCGTCGAAGGTGCCGGTGTCCGGCCAGGCGGTGCCGCGGGGCAGGATGGAGACCTGGAGCCGGCCCTGGGCGAGGTAGGCGCGGTTGACGTCGGTGATCTCGAGTTCGCCGCGGGGTGAGGGTTCCAGGTCCCGGGCGATGTCGATGACGCCGTTGTCATAGAAGTACAGTCCGGGCACGGCGTAGGTGGACTTGGGGTGGGTGGGTTTCTCCTCGAGGGAGAGCACCCGGCCGTTCTCGTCGAACTCCACGACGCCGTAGGCGGTGGGGTCCTTGACCTGGTAGCCGAACACGGCGCCGCCGTCGAGGTCCTGGAAGCGTTCGAGCTGCTCTCCCATGCCGGCGCCGTAGAAGAGGTTGTCGCCGAGCACCAGGGCCACGGTGTCCGTGCCGATGTGGTCTTCGCCGAGCAGGAAGGCCTGGGCGAGCCCGTCGGGGGAGGGCTGGACGGTGTAGGTGAGGTTGATGCCGAAGCGGGAGCCGTCGCCCAGGAGCCGGTGGAAGGCCTCGGCGTCGTGGGGGGTGGTGATGATCAGGATGTCCCGGATGCCGGCCAGGATCAGGGTGGACAACGGGTAGTCGATCATCGGCTTGTCATAGACCGGGACCAGCTGCTTGGACACCCCCAGGGTGATCGGGTGCAGTCGGGAGCCGGTGCCACCGGCCAGGATGATGCCCTTCATGCCCTCGAACCTAGGGAGGAGCGGGGGTGCGGGTAAGGCGGGTGCGTACTCGTTCGGTACGTGGGCAACCCCAGATGCACGACGCCGGCCACGCGCCTTCTGCGCGCGGGCGGGACTTCACCGGTTTTCCGCTGGACGAAGCCTGCACGTCATGGCGGGCTTCTTCCTGGTCCTGGTGAACCTGTAGTCCGGTGTTGACCGTGGAATGTCCGCCGCGGGTGGAAGAATGGACAGCATCATGTCTGCAGACCACGCCACCGACCCACGCGCCGACCACCATTCGGGCTTCCGGCAGCACCCCCGTCCCGGGCACACCCCCACCGGGTCCTCCAGCACCACCGCGGCGCTGAAGCGGTCCGGACCGGCCGAGAGGGCCGCCGTCGTGGACCTGGCCGCCATCCGGCACAACGTGGCCGCCCTGCGCTCCTGGGTGCAGCCGGCCGCGCTGATGGCCGTGGTCAAGGCGGACGGCTACGGGCACGGCGCGGTGCCCGTGGCGCGAGCCGCCCTGGACGCCGGGGCCACCTGGCTGGGCCTGGCCCACGTCTCCGAGGCGCTCGAGCTGCGCGAGGC
Source organism: Citricoccus sp. I39-566 (assembly GCF_031432995.1). Lineage (GTDB taxonomy): Bacteria > Actinomycetota > Actinomycetes > Actinomycetales > Micrococcaceae > Citricoccus > Citricoccus nitrophenolicus_A. Next base: position 3,196,282 of record NZ_CP133842.1, on the reverse strand, counting down.
CGGGATCTCCGCGCCCATGCTGGCCTGGCTGCACACCCGGGACACCCCGTTCGGCCGTGGCGTGGAGGAGAACATCGACCTGGGCGCCTCCGGCTGGGAACTCGAGCCGATCGCCGCGGCCGCCCAGCGGCTGGAGCGCCCCGCGCGCGTGCACCTGAAGGTCGACACCGGGCTGGGCCGCAACGGCTGCACCCTCGAGGACTGGCCGCAGGTGGTGGCGCACGCCGCCGAGCTGCAGGAGTCCGGCCTGATCCGCGTGGTGGGGATCTTCTCCCACCTGGCCGTGGCGGACGAGGAGGAGCGCGAGGCCGAGACCGACGAGCAGCTCGAACTCTTCCACTCAGCCGTGGAGACCGCGCGCGCCGCCGGGCTGAACCCGGACGTGCGGCACATCGCCAACACCCCGGGCATCCTCGACCGCCCGGACTCCCACCTGGACCTCGTCCGCGCCGGCCTCGGCATCTACGGCCTCACCCCCTTCAGCGACCGCCCCGCCGAGGACTTCGACCTGCGCCCGGCCATGTCCGTCACCACCACGGTGGCGCAGAACAAGGCGGTGGGCCCCGACCACGGCGTCTCCTACGGCTACCGCTACCGGACCACGGCGGCCACGCGCCTCGCGCTGATCCCGCTCGGCTACGGGGACGGGGTGCCGCGCACCGCCCTCGACGCGCCCGTCTCGATCGGCGGCCAGCGGTACGAGGTGGCCGGGCGGATCGCGATGGACCAGTTCGTGGTGGACCTGCTGACCGAGGACCCTGCCGTGGCGCCCGTGGGGGCTGCCGTGGAGCTGTTCGGGCCGAAGTCCGGGATCACCGCCGATGAGTGGGCCTCGGCCGCGGGCACGATCAACTACGAGCTGGTGACCCGGATCGGCTCCCGCGTGACCCGCATCCACGTGGACACCCAGCCGGGCGAGGACACCGGCGCCCCGACGGGCCCGGGCCGGTGAGGGACCTGACCGGCGCCGCGTCCCGGCTGCCCGAGCCGGTCCAGCGCGTGGAGGTGACACTGGACGGGGCCGAGGCCACCCAGGCCTGGGCCGCTGAGCTGGCCTCGGTGCTGCGGGCCGGCGACGTGCTCATCCTGACCGGCGAGCTGGGCGCGGGCAAGACGACCTTCACCCAGGGCCTCGGTGCCGGGCTGGGCGTGCGCGAGGGCATCATCTCCCCGACGTTCGTGCTCTCACGGATCCATCCGGCTCTGGGTGACGGCCCCGATCTGGTGCACGTGGACGCCTATCGGCTGGGCTCCGCCGGGGAGTTGATGGACCTGGACCTGGACGCCACCGTGGACCGTTCCGTGACAGTGGTCGAGTGGGGGAGGGGCCTGGCCGAGACGCTGGCCGGCTTCCCCGACGATCCGGCCGCTTCCTGGCTGGATCTGGAGCTGGTCCGCGCCACCGGCAGCGGTGAACCGGGCGGGGCCGGCGTCCGGGCCGACGCCGAGGCCGGGACCATCATCACCGACTTCTCCGACGAGGACGGGACCGGCGCGGACGAGGTGCGCGCCGCCGTCGTGCTCGGCTACGGGCCCCGCTGGTCCGGGACCCGCCTCCCCTCCTGACCGGAGCCCAAACCCCGGCGTTTTGCGGGCAGAAATTGCTAGTGCATGAAGCAACGGGGGCGAGACGCATGTCTGGTAGGGCCGAAAGTATGTAGTTTATGGCCATCGGTCGCTAGGATTGGCCGATGAGCACTGAAGGATTCCTCCGGGTCCCTGCCACGCTGGCGAACCGCAAAGGGGCCGCCTACGTCACGGCCAAGGCCCAGGAGCAGCCGGTGGTGGTCACCAGCCACAACAAGCCCGTGTCCGTCACCCTGTCACCCGAGCGGTACGACGACCTGGTCCGGACGGTCCGCGAGACGCAGGACCAGGTCCTGGCCAGCGCCGCCGCCCTGGTCTCCGATCGGTCCGCCTTCCGAACCCTGGAAGAAGCACGGGCCAAGCTGGGGCGTCGTTGAGGACAGGGGAGTCTTTCCCGGATGACCAGGCTGAGATCGTGGTCTCCGAGCAGGTGATCGAATGGATCGACTCGAACATCTCCACCGAGGAGCAACTCCAGGTCCTGGAAGACATCGTCGCCATCTGCCGGGTGCCCTGGGGCAAACACCCACTGTCCAACCGCGGCGGCCAGAAGCTGGCCGGGTTCAACACAGCCGAGTCCGTCAACCGGACCTATCGGATCGTCTTCCGCTCGACGATCACCGACGGCGGCGCCGGACTCGTGGAGGTCGTAGCCGTTGGTCACCGGCGCGATGGCTTGGTCCACGACGTGGCCCACGCCCTCGTGGCCTCCGGCGTCCTCACGGCGTCCGAGGTGCAACAGATCTGGGAGATGCTCGAGCTTCTCGACCAGGTCATGAGTGACGTGACCGGGCTGGAGCAATGGGACTACATCCCCGATCCCGCGCCACCGGGCGTGCGTCAGGCGGCCGTGGCATCCGGCCTGCTCGATGAGGGCGTGGCCGCGTTGCTGACCACGGATGAGATCACCGCAGCCATGACCGCTGGCTGGGACCCGGACACCGGTGAGCCCAGGCCGGATAGGGCCCTGGAGGCAGCCCTTCGGCGCCTGGCGTCCAGCGCGGATCCTGACCGCCTCCTGGCCCTCCGCGGTAGGCCACGCTGCGGTGCCCCGATGAAGATCGCCAAGGCGGCGTGCATCCGACCACGCGGCCACGCCGGCGCCCACAGGGCGTCCGTCAGCTGACCGGGTCGGCGGCCACCTCAATGCAACTAAGTCCCACGAATTGACGCGGGACCCCGGCGGTCTTGAGCAATTCGTGGGACTTCGTTGATGCCTGGACTTTCGCAGTTTCGGCGGCTGTTGACAGGAGTGATCGCGCCCCCGACGTGTCGGCGTGATTCCGGGGTAGGCAGACGATAATCATCGGCGGTGTCAAAAAGCACCGACCAAGGGGAACGGACAGACCGAGGGGAGCGGACCAGCTGAGGAGGGGGCCGGCGTCGTGCCCTTCATCACCGACTTCTCCGATGAGGACGGGACCGGCGCGGACGAGGTGCGCACCGCCGTCCTGCTGGCCTACGGCCCCGGCTGGGTGGGCCCCGTCTCCCGTCCTAGCGTCCGGCCGGCCGACTCCAGCGTCTTGGGAGCAATCCCAACGCGGTTCAACATGCCATCACTGCGACTTCAGTCCACCCGCCGACGCTGTCTCGTGCGCGGGCGGGCAGCCGGAATCGGCGGGGCCGGAACCGGCGCGCCCACGGTGTTCTGGATCTCCCCGAGGCCTTCGATCACGAGGCGTACCGCATCTCCCACGTTCAGTGGCGGCGGTGTGAGCCCCCCATTTCGTCCCCACAGCTCTCCGAGACAGCCGCCGTTGCCCACGGTGCCTGAGCCGAGCACATCACCCGGGACAACACGCGAGTTACGGGAGGCATAGGCCACCAGTTCGGGGAACGGCCACCCCATGTTCGACACCAGGTCCTCGCCGACCAGTTCGCCGTTGATGTACGCCTCCGCTCGCACGGCGAGGAACCCCTCGGCGTCGAGGTAGGGGGCGAATTCATCGGCCGTGACAATCCACGGGCCCAGGGTCATGCCGAAGTCCTTGCCCTTCGCTGGCCCTAAGCGCACCTGCATCTCCCGGGCCTGCAGATCACGCGCCGACCAGTCGTTCATGATGCAGTACCCGAAGATGACTGATTCGCCCTGATCGACATCGAGGTTGGACTCGGGAGCATCCGGTCCGCCGCCGATCACGGCCGCCAGCTCGAGCTCGAAATCGAGTCGCTCGCAGACCGGAAACCCGATGACCGCGCCCGTTCCGGAGATCGTGTGGGGATTCGTGAAGTAGAAGGTCGGCGCCTCGTACCACTCGGCGGCGACGTTGCTCTTGCCCTCGACCCCTGCGCTCACGCCCTCGACGTGCTCTTCGAAGGTGACGAAATCGCGCACCGTGGTCGGCGTGAGCGGGGCGAGGAGCTGAATGTGGCTCAGCGACGTCCGCGGTGCTGACTGCACCCGATCGAACAGCTTCCGCGCTCCGTCGAGCCCCTGCTCGAGCACCGAAGCGACGGTCATCCCGTCAGGGAACGGGACGACCGCGTCGTCGATGACGAATCCCTCGCTGAGGGTGCCGTCGGGATCGGTCCATCGTGCAAGTTTCATGCTGCTCTCTTCGTGATCTGGGGGCGGAGGAACGGGTCATGCATGGCAGTCGAGTGGAGCCCCGCCGTTGTACTCGTACATGTCTTGCCACGCGGCCGGGATGTCGACCTCCGTACCGCGAAGCTCGGCGAGTGCACGGTGCAGGTTGCCGACGATGCGCTCGCGCTCGGGCCAGTCCGCGAAGGGACCGAGGTCGAGGGCGCGGGCCGCCTCCAAGGGGTCGAGTCCGCGCTTGTCGGCATCTGCCGCTGCCTCGGTGACGAAGGAGAGGTAGGTCCGCACCGGCTCGAGCACCTCAGGTCCGCCCACTGGCCCGTGGCCTGGCACGACGACGGCGGGCTCGAGTGCGGCGATTCCGTGGAGCGCTTGCTGCCAGCCGTGGAGGGAACCCGAGAGGGCAAACGGGGTGCCGCCATTGAAGACGAGGTCACCGGTGAAGAGCACGCGCTCGGTCGGCAGCCACACGTAGGCATCGCCCGAGGTGTGTGCAGTCATGCCGGGGTGCCGCACCTCGATGGGCCGGTCACCGGGCGCGATGGTGACGGACTCGTTGAACACGACCGTGGGTAGCCGGGGTTGGACAGCACCCTGGTCGAACGGCGTGAAGAGATGCGGAGCCAGAGCGTGCGGTGCGCGAAGTTCCTCCGCCACCCCTCGATGGGCAATGATCTCGGCCTCGGGCAGTAGCGAAGCCCCGTTGCAGTGGTCCGGATGCGCGTGGGTCAGGATCACGCGTTGTACCGGACCGCCGGTGGCAACCTCCACCGCATCGAGATAGTCGCGGGTCCGTCGCTCGGTCGAGGTGACGTCAACGCTCGTCAGCCCGTCTGGACGAGCAATGAGCCCCATGTTGTTGATCATCCAGCCGCCGTCGGGCTGGATGTAGGCCCACACGTCTTCGGTGAGTTGCTGCAGTACTGGCTGGTCGTTCATGAATGCGCCTTCGTGAATTTCGGCAGGGTGAGGAGCAGGATGGCGGCGACTGCCATCATCGAGGCGGCCATCACGAGCGGACTCGAGTAGCTCCCCTGGGAGTCGAAGAAGAACCCGGCGACGACCGGCCCGAGGGCGCTACCGACCATGAACAGGCTGTAGACGAAGCTGTAGAGGGAGGCGAAGGACTGGCGACTGAAGTATCGGGAGCTCAAGTAGCTCATGAGGTCGATCTCCGCACCGAAGCCGATGCCGATCAGCAGCGCTGTCAGCGGGGCCAATGCTGCACCTCCCCAGAGCAACAGGAGGCAGCCGATGGCTGCGGCGATGAACATGGGCACGGCAACATACGTGGCGTAGAAGCGATCGAAGAGCCAGCCGATGACGGGACGGGCGATCACGGTCCCGACGCCGATGAGAGACGAGAGGAAAGCCGCCTGCACCGGGTCCACGCCGGAGTCGATGAGCAGGGGCACGAAGTGCGGCACCATGGTGAGCAGGGCCCAGCCGAGCAGGAAGAAGGCGGCGCACAGGATCCAGAACTCGCGGCGTCGTATCGCCTCGCGAAGGTGTGCGGGCTTGGTGGCAGTCCCGGCGAGGGGCTCCATCGCCGTGGATGACGGCGCACTCAGCCGTGCGAAGAAGACGAGCACGAAGGGAAGCGCCGCCAGCGCCGCCATCGTCAGATAGGCCCCTCGCCAGCCGGCATCCGCAATGATCATGCCCATGAGCGGCGGAAGCAGCAGGCCGGCCGAGCCCAGGCCCCCAGCCATGATGCCGAGCGCGATGCCGCGACGCGTGTCGAATTTCTCGACGATGGCCTTGGAATACGTGACGGCTGACGTTCCGGCCCCGAGCAGGCCTGCGAACGCGTAGAACATCAGGAACACCGCGAGGCTCGACGTGAACAGGCCGACCATGGCGAGTGTGATGACGAGCAGTGGTACCGAGACCAACGTGACGCGTTTGACGCCGAATCGGTCCAGTAGTTTGCCGACGAACGGCAACGCGAAGGCGAGTCCGAGTGAACTGACCAGGCTGGCGAGGTTGATCTGGCCGCGGCCCCATCCGAACTCGCTCTGCAGTGGCACGACGAGTGTGCCGAGGATGTACCCGAGCGAGCTGAAGCCGACGCCGGCGCCCACTGTGGAGAACAGGAGGGCAGGCCATCCTCGCCGGAACTCTCCCGTAGGCGTCGGCCGCCGGGGCGCCTCAGTGACCATGGTCATGATCGATCTCGCTTTCCTTCGTCGGTGGAAATCGCGCTGCCTGAGGCAACGCATGAGATGATCGTCACACCCGACTAGTATTCGTACAATCGCCAAACTGAAATGGCGCATATCCGTGAAGCAGATACTGGAGGAGCCGTGGCTCGATTCGACCTCAACATGCTGCGTCCGCTCCACGTGCTGCTGGAGGAGCGCAGCGTCACCCGCGCTGCCAGCCGGCTACACCTGAGCCAGCCGGCGACCTCGGCCACGCTGTCACGGCTCCGGCGGCACTATGACGACGAACTGCTCGTCCGAGCTGGCCGCACGATGCAGCTCACGCCCTTCGCGCGTGATCTTCTTCCGGCCGTGGTGCACGCGATGACGCAACTCAAGCCGGTCATCGACCGCAAGCTGATCTTCGACCCGTTGCAGAGTGAACGCCGATTCGTGATCGCCTCGACGGACTACATGACGGCGATTCTCGCCGGCCCTCTCCTCGAAACCTTCGCGAAGGAGGCGCCGGGCACCTCCATCGACTTCGCACCCCAACCTTCCCGTGACGGAACACTCGGTGCCTTCGCATCGCTCGACCTCATTGTCGGGCCGGACGGCTTCGGGATTCCGGGGAATTCCAGCGAATTGTTCACCGATGACTTCGTGCTGATCGCCTCTCAGGACAACGAGGTCCTGGCACGGACACATCCTTCACTCGAGGACCTGGAGGCGCTGCCGCACGCCGTGGCCTACCTCAATGATCCTGATCAGGATGCTGTTCAAGGTCTGCTCCGTCGAGCGGGAATCGGTAACACCATCAGCGCCCGATTGTTCGGCCTCGCGACCCTTCCGTTGCTGGTGGCTGGTACGCAGATGGTGGCGTTCGTTCCTCGGATGCTCGCAGCCAAGGCTTCGCGAACGCTGGCGCTATCGACGTTCGAGCTGCCCGATGACCTGTCGATTCCGATGGCTGAGCGCGTCTACTGGCATCCACGCGACGAAGATGACCCGGCGATCGAATGGCTGCGGGGCGCCCTGGAACGTACCGTGCCGATACTCTCGCGGACGCCGAGTGGCCCGGCGCCTCGAAAACTCGACCGCAAGCCTTAGTTCGCCGAGCGCCGCCGGCTAGATCCCGCCTTCTTCCCGCGCCCAAGCCAAGACGGCACCGTCGATCTCCCGCTCGGCCGCCGTCGGCTCCGCTGCGGCCCCGATCATCACCACCGGAAGGAGCCCCCAGCTCGGATCGAGCTCGGACCACTCCACCCCGTCCTGGGCGAAGGCGGGCTTCCGGGCGCAGAGCCCCGCGGGGACGATGGTGGCGTGGCCGGGCAGCGTGCACAGCGCGGCCATGATGGAGGTGTGGTCCACCACCGTGGTGCCGGCCGGGGTGATCGCCTCCAGCATCGGGCCGGTGATGCCGGCGTGGTCGGTGAAGACCGGGTCGTCCATGAGGATGAACTTCCGACTGGCGAAGAACTCCCGGAGGGATGCGGTGGAGTAGGGCTCGGCCAGGGACTCGCCCCGGGGATGGACGACGGCGAGCGGCTCCTCCCACAGGACGGTCTCCTTCGCGCTCCAGGCCTGGGGCGCCGGGGTGGCGTAGGTGATCCCGCGGGTGCACACGCCGTGCGCGACCATGGACTGCAGCCGGGCGGAATCGGTCACGGTCAGGTGCACCCCCTCGATGGCGTCCAGGGCCTGGACGAGCTGGGCGATGCCCTCGCCGACGATCCATTCGTCCACGGCCACCGACTCGAGGGCCGCGTGCGCGTCCAGGATGCTGGAGGTGCCCGAGTGTCCGCCGTCCTGCTGGGCCATGGCGGTGGCTGTCTGCAGGCGGATCAGGTGATCGGCGATGGTCGGTAGGACGTGCCGTCCCTGGGGCGTCAGCTCCGCCCCGCGCCAGCTGCGGCTGAACACGGCGAAGCCCAGCTCGGCCTCCATCCGTTTGATGCGCAGGCTGATGGTCGGCTGGGTGGCGAACAGTTCCTGAGCGGCCCGCGAGATGCTGCGGTTGCGGGCCACGCTCAGGAACGTGCGCATGGTCTCAACGTCCATGCTGCCTATTCAACCTAATCAACAGCCGGTACCAGGTTCTGTGCCACCGGGTCCCGGGTGCGCTTGCGCGGCGCCGACTCCACCAGGAACAGCACCATGAGGAAGGCGAAGACGATCCCGCCCAGCGCCAGATAGAGCGGGGCCTGGATACCGAAGGCCGTGGCCAGCTGACCCGCGACCACCGGGGCGATGCCACCGCCGAAGATCTCGCCGATGCCCATGACCGCGCCGGCGGCGGTGGCCATCAGCGCCGGGGGCACGGACTCCACGGAGACGGTGGCCGAGACCAGCGCCAGCGTCCCGTTGACGCCGAGCGCCACGGCGAAGAGCAGCAGGAAGATGGTCAGGGTGTTCGGTCCCTGGGCGATCAGCAGCAGCATCATGGCCAGTCCGAGCGCCAGGGCGATCAGTGCCGCCGGCTTGCGGCCGATCCTGTCCGAGATCCCCGGGATCAGCAGCTGGCCGGCGAAGGCGCCGAAGCCGATGCCGGAGGTGGCCAGGCCCATGTCCTGCAGGCTCATGTGGTGGAAGTCCGTCAGGTAGCTCGGCACCATGGAGCTCATCACGAAGATGCACGTCATCGCACCGCACAACGCCAGGGTGCAGAAGACGATGTTCCGGTACCGGAAGACGTCGATCCACCGGTGGCGTTCGGCCTCGCCCTCGCCGTGCAGCACGGACGGGGACGACGCCGGCCCCGCCGGGACCGCTGCAGGGTCCGGTTGGCCGTCGTGCTCGGCTTCGAGCAGGTCCTCGCGCAGCTCCTCGGGCTCGCGGATGGTGCGCCAGATCAGGAAGCCCAGGATCAGGCCCGGGATGACCATGATGGCGAACACCCAGCGCCAGCTGGGCAGCACCACGAGCAACTGGGTGGCGATGATCGGGCCCAGGCCGATGCCGAACAGCGCGAAGGTGCTCTGCTGGAAGCCCATGTTCAACCCGCGCCGTTTCGGGGCCGAGGCCTCCGCGGTGGAGGCCACCGCCGTCGGGCTGAAGGCGCCTTCGGTGATGCCCATCAGGGCGCGGATCAGGATCAGGGACATCAGCCCGCCGGCCAGTCCCGTGAACACCGAGCACAGCGAGAACAGGATGATGCCGGGGACCATGACCTTGCGCCGGCCGAAGCGGTCGGAGAGCCGGCCCATGAACAGGGCGGAGATGCCCCAGGCCAGCCCGAGGGCACCGATGATGTTGCCCAGGTCCGCGTAGTCCAGTTCGAGGTCGGCCATCATGGCCGGGAACAGCGGGGAGATGATCCACCGGTCCAGGCCTACAAGGCCGAAGCCCAGCGCCAGGAGGATGACCGCGTTGCGCTCGTACCGCCGTCGTTTCTGCGGGGTGTCCAGGCGGGGCCTGGCGGTCAGGCGGCTCACCGCCGTGCCTCCGTGGCTCCGTCGGTGAACCCCTGGAGGATCTCGGCGTTGCTCAGCACCCGGCCGAAGTAGCGGGTGATGGCATCCAGGGTGGCGGTCTGCGCGGTCTCCGACAGGGCGCCCGTGGACTCGCCGGCGAAGGCCACCTTGAAGTCCCGCATGAAGGCGCTGCGGGCGGTGGACTCGCAGCACACCTCCGTCAGCGTGCCGGCGATGACCAGGGTGTCCACGGTGCGGTAGCCGCGCACGGTGTTCAGCAGCACCTCGAGGTTCGTGTTGTAGAAGGCGTCATAGCGGTGCTTGCGCACGTAGTGGTCCTCGGCGCGGGCGTCCAGTCCGTCCACGATCTCGATGCCGTCCGTGCCGTCCCGCATGCCCTCGGTGAGCAGGAGCTGGTTGTTGGCGGTCTCCAGCGGGGAGACGTTGAAGGAGTCGTAGAGCACGTGCTGGGTGAAGATCACCGGCACGCCGGCGCCCCGGGCTCCTTCCACCAGCTCGCGCATCTGCGGGATCCGCGCCCGGGCCATCGGCACCTCCATGGGCCGGCCCTCCTCCACGAAGTCGCGTTGCATGTCCACCACGAGCAGCGCGCTCGAGGTCGCATCAAAATTCCACATGAAAAGTCCTTTCTGGTTCCTTGTTTTTGATGCTAACTGCGATGGATCACACAGTGGATATAAAGAGATTTCATGGCCTGGGGCGGTGCGCGCTGTCCCCGGACACAGCGAAGTCCCACGGATTGCCCGGAGACCCTGGGGGTCTCGGCCAATGCGTGGGACTTCGTTGGTGCTGCTCGCGGATCAGCCCTGGGTGTTGTCGTACCGCTGCAGGAAGGCCGAGATCTCGCCGCGGGTCACGGCCTCGGAGGCGTTGAAGTGGCCCTCGGTGTCACCGATGGTGATGCCCTGGGAGGCCAGCCAGGTGATGGCCTCGTAGTGGATGTTGCCCGTGGTCAGGTCATCGAAGGGGCTCTCCCCGGGGGCGGTGTGCTCCGGCCCGGCGAGCCGGTACAGGAACGTCGCGAACTCGCCGCGGGTCACCGACTGGTACGGCTGGAAGGTGCCGTCGGCGTAGCCGAGCGTGATCTCCTCGGCGGCGGCCCAGGTGATCGGTTCGTAGAACGAGTTGGCGTCCGTGACGTCGTCGAACGGGCTGTCCTCCGGGGCCTCGAACTCCGGCTTGACGAAGCGGTGGAGGAAGGCCGCGGTCTGACCGCGGGTGACGTCCCGGTACTTGCGGAAGGTGCCGTCCACGTAGCCGGTGGAGATGTTGTTGGCGGCCATCCACTGCACCGGGGCGTAGAACGCCGAACCCTCGGGGTTGTCCGAGAAGGTGATCGGCCCCTCCGGCTCCGTGGAGCCCTCGGTGACCTCGAAGGTCAGGGACTCGGTGGAGACGTTGCCGTGCACGTCCGTGGCGGTCACCTCGGCGGTGTGCTCGCCGGCCTCCAGGTCCTCCGGCACGGGCAGGCGCCACAGGTGGGAGGTGCGGTCCGCCACGGAGCCGCCGTGAACCAGCTGCTCCTGCACGGCCGTCGGGTCCGAGTACTCGGCGCCGGTGTACTGCTCCTCGCCCTGCATCGGCTGGGTGCGCTCGGCCGCCTGGGCCTCGCCGCCGTCCACCGAGACCTCCACGGTGGAGCCGGTGGCGCCCATGAAGAAGTTGGTGGTCAGCCAGGTGTCCGCCAACTCGTCCTGGCCCACGGTGAGCGGGTCCTCGAACTCCGGCGCGGCGTCCTCGGCGTCGATGTTCTCCTCGAACCAGTCGCGGTAGGCCGGGGTGTTCAGGCCCAGGGCCATCTGATCGGTGCCGTCGTCCCCGGTGCGGGTGAAGCGCTCCGAGACCTGATTGCCCTCCAGGTCCATGGTCAGCACGCCCGGGTAGGCGCCGTCCCGCTGCAGGGCGGTGGGGTAGCCGTCGTCGAGCATCTCTCCGGAGTACCAGTCGCCGGAGATGGCGCCCACGGTCAGGTGCGGGAAGGGCAGCTCGTCCACGTCGAACAGCTCCTTCCAGGAGGCCAGGCTGTCGCCCTCGCGCAGGTTCTCGATCGCGTGCACGTGACCGGCCAACGAGATGGCCTCGCGACCCTCGAGCAGCTCGTGGATCTCCTTGACCTGGTCGGTCTGGTGCTGGGTGCCGTTCTGGTCGGCGAAGCCCAGCAGTGGGATGTGGGCGGCGATCACCACGAGCTTGTCCTCGGGGGTGTTGGCGATGTCCTGGCGCAGCCACTCCATCTGCTCCTCGTCGATGGCCCCGTTGTACGTGGTGTCCCCGGAGAAGGGGTACTCCACGTTGTTCAGCGCCACGAAGTGGGCGTCGCCCACGTCATAGGAGTAGTACTCCGGGCCCAGGCCCGCGCGGTAGGAGTCGAAGGCGTGCTCCTGCTCGGTGGCGTCGAAGTCGATGTCATGGTTGCCCGGCAGGAAGCGGGCGGGGCCGTTGATCATCTCGGTCAGCGTGCGGATGCCCGGGTAGAGGGACAGGTCGTCCCCGGCCACGTCCCCCACGAACAGGGCGCCGCAGTTCTCATAACCGGAGCGGGCCGCGAGGTCGGCGAAGGCCCCGGCGCGCGCGTACTCGATCTCCTCCTCGGTGTAGGTCTGCACGTCTCCGCCCACCAGGCACTCCTGGGTGGCCGCGGCGGCGTCCTCGTCCTGCGCCAGCGGGAAGTTCACGGCTGCCGGCAGTGCGCCGGTGGGCTCCAGCCCGCCGTACTTCAGCTCCGGGGAGCCCTCGGGGAGGTGGTGGTAGTGGAACTGGGCCACGTTCTCCTCATCCACCGGGACCTGGTAGCCGGCCGGCTGGGTGACGAACGCCGTCATGTTCTCGAAGGCCGGCAGCTCGTAGGCGCCGTCCTCGTCCGTGGTGACGATGTCCCGGCCGTTGGACACGCTCACGTCCGCGATGCCCGGCTCGTCCTCGTCCTGCTGCGAGTTCTGGTTCAGGTCGTCGAAGACCACACCCTCGAGGACCTCGGGGGTCTCGTCGGCGCCGTCGACGACGTCCACGGAGCCGCGGAAGGCCGTCTCGTCCCAGGCGGCACCGGCATCGGCGGCTGGGGTTGCGGCGGTGGTGGGCGCGGTGACGGGGGTGGCCGCCGCGGCGGTGACCGCCGGGCTCAGCAGCGCGCCGGTGGTGGCGAGGGCCAGGGCGCCCGCGGCAAGGCGGGCCTTTCGGGGCCTGGTGGGGCGAGTGAACGCGTTCACGAAGTACCTTCCGATGGAGAAGTGGTCCGGCCGGGGGTAACCGTTTTGCGCTCTCCACCCTGAACCCCGCCTGTGAACGGTGGTGCACGGGAAGGTGTACGGCAGCGACGTCTCCGTGTCACTTGGGCGACCCGTCCTTGAAGGTGCAAGTTCGGCCCCGTGCTCAGGCGGGGCGGGGGACCCCGAGCCGGGTGTGCACGGCGGGCGCTGCGTGGACGAGCGGGTCCTCGGTCGGTGAGGGCAGCCTCGCCCAGCGCAGCGGTGCGGTGAGGCTCTCCACCGGTGGCGTCCGTCCTGCCTCCTCCAGCGGCCGCCCGACGTCCACGGCCGCCTGGAACCAGCTGTCCGATCGGGTGCGGAGCCCGTGCGGTGTGCCGAACCGGTAGGTCCAGCGCGCACCGTCCACGGTCAGGGTCGAGCGGGAACGCTCATAGGGCAGGCCGAGGCCGGGGAGGGCGGCGATGAAGGTGAGCCGGGGCACGACCATCCCGAGGAACCAGATGCCGTCCCGGCCGTTGCGCGTGCGCACGTAGGCCCGCACGTTGAGCTCGGGGAAGGCACCTCATCCCGGAGGTGGCGGCAGGCCCGGGAGGCGGACTCCCGCCATCTGGAACGGGGTGACGCCGATCCACGTGAGTCCATCCCAGTCCTGCACGGTGAGCTCGTCCGGAACCAGCCGCTGGACGGTCGCGACGTCGTAGGGCCAGTGCAGGAAGGTGAGGTGTACCCAGTCCTGGAGATTGACGGGCCGATGAACCTGATGGTCGGGAACACGTCCGCTCATCGCCGGCTGCCATCCCTTCGTCCCTGGTCGCGCCAGTGTAGGTGAGCGAGTGGGCATGGAGAAGACCTGTGCGTGATGCGGGTCACATCAGCGATTAGACTGGGACCATGGATGGGGAAAGACTCAAGCGCGTGTTGCGGGCCTGCTTCGAGGCCCAGGTGATGAATCACGGAGACTACAGCCTGGTCTACGGCCGGCTCTCCGGTTCCGGCTCGGCTCTGGTGCTCGGCTATCGTCACTCGCCGCTGGAGCTGGTGATGTGCCCGGCGGATGAGAGGTTCCTGGCCGGGATGGACGGCGCGGGACACGGCGGCGTGGCCCCCACGCTGGCGCCGGTCTCCAGCGTCGGGCTGACGAACGTGGCCACGGTGGCGGACACCGGCACCGCGTATCAGGTCGAGACCGTCACCGGGGTCCGCACCAGTTTCGAGGTCGTCGGGGCCCCGCGGATTCTCGCCGGGGCATCGTCCACCGGGATCGGCAGCGGCACCGCGGTCTTGGAGCAGCGCCAGGACGCTGAGGACTTCCATCGGTTCATGGGCGACTTCATGGACACCTTGGACGGCTTCTACCGGGTGCCGGACACCGTCGATTTTCCGGGGGCGCTCGTCGCCCAGTGATCCATCGTGGGCGGCCCGTCCCGTGGTGCTCCGCACCGCGCTCGGGGCCTCCCAACCCGCTCGCCGCCGCGATGGGTAGTTCTCCCCATCGCGGCGCCGACCGCCGGTGACTAGCGTGGTTCACGAGGAATTCACCTTCCGGTTCGGCCGCACCCGGCGCTCTCGGCATCGGAAGGGCGGGAGGAGATTGCATGCGGACGCTGGCCATGGACCTGCCGACGGACTGGGTCCGGTACCCCGTGGACGGGTTCCACCTGGTGGCTGCCGCTCCCGTGACGGAGGCCGCCGAGCGCATGTTCACGGACGGCCTGGAGCCCGGCGGGGCACTGCCCGAGCCCGAGCTCGCCGCCAACATCGTGGCCACCACCTACGCCGGCGAACCGGTGGGACTGTGCGGACTGGACCGCCTCTACGTGGTAGAGGACGTCACCTGCACCGTGGGCGGGCTGCCCGCCCGCCGCATGGACCTCACCCGCTGGACCGGCCGCAACAACGTCTTCACGCGCCGCTGGCTCGTCCAGGAGGCGCTCGCCGCGGGGCGGGCCACCCTGGAGATCAGCGCCAGCTGCCTCATCAGCGACTACCAGCAGCTTACCGCCGTCTTCGACGCCGCCATCGCCAGTGCCCGCTTCACCGCGGCCCCGGAGCACCCTGCGGGCGAGCCCTTGGGCTGGCTCGGCCGGCCGGCCCTGCTGCGGGCCGTCGCCTGATGCCCGCCACGGACCGGCATCGCCAACACCACCAGCCCATTCATGACGTGGAGGCGCTACAGCGCCACCTCGGGGGAGAACAACGACGCCGGACCGCCAGTCCCGAGGACCCTGGCCAGTTGGGCAGCGCCGACCTCGAGGTGCTCCAGTCCGTGCACCGACTCGGCTCCCTCGGCCGCTTCGCGACGTTCCGCAACCGCAGCGCCATCGGCCGGCTCATCCGCGAGGGCTTCCTGACCCTGGACGGGGTGCTGGACGCCGCCGGCCAGGACTTCATGCACCCCGTGGCCACCGCGGAGGACGTGCTGGCCCTGCGCGGTCAGTGCGGGACCGTGCGCACCCTGATGCAGTCCTGGCTGGCGGGGGAGCAGGTCTCCACCGTCTCGGGTGTGCCGGGCGCGGACGTGATGGCCGGCGTCGTGCAGGAGAAGCGCTCCCGCTATACCGTGTCGCTCGCCGAGCGCGGCGCCCTGGCCTCCCAGGCCTGCACGTGGGCCGGCGTGCGCGCCGCGCCCGCCCTGCTGGGTGGCGAGCTGCTGGTGGACGAGGACGAGTTCACCGCCCGCGTGATCGATCCGCAGCACCCCGCCCCGGACGGCTCGCCCGCTGAACTGGAGCAGCTGTGGGGCGAGCCCTGGTTCGTGTGGGAGGTGACCTCCTCCGCGCTCGGCGTGAACCTCGCGTTCATCAGCGCGCAGGGGGGCGGGAACTACGTGTTCGGTGCGGACGCGGAGGCCTCAGAGCGCGACGGCCGGCTGCTGCTGCGCCTGGCCCCCGTCACCGCGCGGACCGTGTGGGAGACCCTGTGGGTGCTGTCCCACGGCGGCGGGGAAGCTGGGGGTGGTGCGGCCGGCGAGGGCCAGCGCGAGGTGCTGGGGGTACCGCAGACCGGCACCCACCAGCTCCCTCCGCCAGACCTGCCCGCTACCCGCTGATCGGCACCCCATCCCGACCAGCAGGCGTTACGGTCACGCTTGAGGGTGACTGCATCGGCGATTCTCGACGCTTGCCGTGATCGTAACCCTCAGTGGTCGTGGCCTTCGTGGCCTTCGTGGCCTTCCTCCTCAGCGTGGCCCTCGGCGTGCTCCGGGGCCTCCGGGTGGCCGTCCACGACGGCCATCTCCACCGGCGTCACGTCCAGGTCCACCTCGTTGACGACCTCGCCGGACTCCAGGTCGATGACCACGAGCTGCTGGTTCGCCGCGTCCGTCACGTAGGCCATGGACCCGGCGGTCTTGAGGATGGGGCCGGGCTGCTGCCACTCCTCGTGCTCCTCCCACGCCTCGATCGCCGGGATCTCGGCGGTGACCTCACCGGTCTCCTCGTCGATCACCTTCAGCTCGCCGTCGTAGGTCAGCACGAGCGCCTCGCCCTCCGGCCCGCGGGCCAGCGAGCGGAACCAGTAGGAGGAGCCGAGCTCCACGGTCTGCAGTTCATCGGTCAGCGAGTTGATCAGGGCCACCTGCGTGGGCCGCTCGAAGTCGGCGTCGGCCTCGGTCTTGAGGTCTCCGAGCACGATGGGGGAGTCCTCCGAGCCGGCCAGGTTGCCGGTGCGCTGGTAGTCCGATTCGGCCGCGACCTTGTGGAACTCGCCGTCCCGGTAGATCACCGGACCGTCCTCACAGCCCAGCACCACCACGTCGCCGTTCTCGTTCGGCGCCGCGGCGGCCTCGCCGTGCACGCCGGTGCAGTCGTTGGTCTCGGCGGCGACGTCCTCGCCCTCACCGCCCAGCACCTGCACGGTGTCCCGCGCCTCCTCGGTGCCCTGGGTGGTCAGCAGGCTGCCGTCCACCAGCTCGAGGGCCACGCCGTGATGGGGCGCGTCCGTGGAGGCGGTCTCGGTGCGCGGCTGGCCGTCCTTGAGGTGCTCGGAGGTGAAGGTCTGGATGGAGCCGTCGCCGTCCGCAAACAGGGTGGTCAGGCCATGGTGCATCACCACGTGGCCGGCGTGCGGGGCGTCGAAGGTGATGCCGCTCAGGCCCGGGGTGGACTCGTAGTAGTGGAAGTGGTCGCCGTGACCCTGGGCATCGATCCCCGTGTTGTAGACCTCGAACCGGTCGCCGTGGGTGACCATGACGTGCTGGCCGTCCCCGGCGTTGTTCAGCCGCAGGAAGCCCTGGAGCTCCTCCTCGTGGACCACCTCGCCGGTTTCGCCGTCGATGGTGACCAGCCCGCCCTCGTGGCTGATCACCAGGCGCGGGGTGAGCGAGGCGACCTCCGCGCGGGAGTCCCGCTGGGCGGCGTTGACGGGCTCCGCCGGGTCGGCTGAGTCGGTGGCGCTGGCGGAGCCTTCGGACGTGCCCGACGCCGGCCCCTCGCCCCCTCCGGATCCGGCACCGGGCGCGCTGGGCGCGCACGCCGAGAGGGTGAGGGCCAGCGCCGCGACCGAGGCGAGGGATCCGAGGCGGCGGGTGCGCCGCCGTCGGGCAGGGTTTGGTGCGTCCGAAAACGAGCGGGCAGGGGCGAGGTAGGGCGGGAGTGATCGGTTCATGCCGATGACTCTAAACGCAATTGCGAACCATTTGCAATAATTGCCCCGGGCGCCCCGCCCTCGTCACCGCCGGGGATCAGTCCTGGGAGATGACCTCCAGCGCGTCACCGACGCACTCGGCTCCGGCGGTCATCACTTCACGTGCAGTCTTCATGGTGTTCCTCTCGGGATGCAGTCCGCCTAGTTCTCCGGTTGGGAGGGATTGGCGGGGGTGCCGTGGAACGGCGGGACGACGTTGGGCCCGGCGGTCTCGGGGGACACCGGGGAACCGCCACGTCCCTGGCTGACCTCCGGAGTATCCGGCACTACCGGACCGGAGGGTTCGGCGCCGTTGCGCAGGGCATCGATGCGTTGTTCCAGGACCTGGGTCACCGGCAGGCGGTTGCCGTGGGAGGTCTCGTAGGCCAGCAACTGACCCACCTGTTCCTCCGTGAGGCCGGTGATCCTGGTCGGCAGGGTCCCCAACGGGATGTGGTCGTAGTCGGGTAGGGGCAGCTGGTCATGGTTCGGGGTCTCGCTCATGGGCGCTCCTCACAGGTATGGCTGCTGGGAGGTCCCAACGTAACAGCGGCCCGGCTCGCTGATAACCCCCGGTCGTTGCCAGGTGCGGACGGCCGTTGCCCAGGGGTGGACTGCACGGTTCGCCGTGTCACAGGATGGGTGGGCCAGGTCGAGCCGGTCCTCCGGGCCGGCCGCTATGCGAACGACGAAAGGATCCGTCATGTCCGGTATCGGTGACGCGGCAGACAAGGCCAAGCAGTACGCGCAGGACAACCCGGAGAAGGTCGATCAGGCCAAGGACAAGGCGAAGGACATCGCCGGCCAGGGCGAGGGCGACCAGGATCAGGGTGACGAGAAGCAGCCCCAGTAAGGGAGAGCCCAGTAGGGGACAGCGGGGCGGCGTCGGCGGGACCGGCGCCGCCTGCCGGGGAGCGCGGGCCGGACAGGCCCAGCACGTGCCGTCAGGTGCCGTACCTGCTGGCGGCTGAAGCGGGCCCCAGGTGGCGGAGGAACCAGTCCCGTGCCAGCCGGGCCACCTGCTCGAGGGCGCCGGGCTCCTCGAAGAGATGCGTGGCGCCGTCGACGACCTCCAGGCGGTTCTCGCACCGCAGTCCCGCCTGGACCCCGCGGTTCTGCTCGAGTACCTCCGCATCATCGCTGCCGACGACCAGCAGGGTCGGGGCCTCGACCGTGCCGAGGCGCTGATCCGCGAGATCGGGGCGGCCGCCCCGCGAGACCACCGCTCCCACCCGGGCACCGGGTTCGGCTGCCGCCCAGAGGGCCGCCCCGGCGCCGGTGCTTGCCCCGAAGAAGCCGACCGGCGAGGACATGCTCTGCGGCTGCCGGTGCACCCAGGCCTCGGCGGCCGTGATGCGCTGAGCGAGTACCGGGATGTCGAAGACGTTCGCCCGGTCGGCTTCCTCCTCCGGCGTGAGCAGGTCCAGCAGCAGGGTGCCGAGGCCGGCCTCCTGCAGGACCGAGGCCACGAACTAGTTGCGCTCGCTGTACCGGCCGCTGCCGCTGCCGTGGGCGAAGACCACCACGGGGGCATCGACCTGCTGCAGGGCGAAGTGACCCTCCAGTGTCACGTGGGCCGACGGGATGCGCGCCTCGATCGAGAGCGGCGGCTGCTTCGGAACGTCGGGCGATGGCGTCTGGACCATGATGTGCACCTCTCCCGGGCGGCGTCCCTTCCCTCGGGGCCCTGGCTGGGCCAGCACCGCCCGTTGCAGTCGATCGCTGTCCCCGCCCAGCGTAGGCGCGGCCGGTTCAGCCGGGAAGGCGGGCGGCGCGCAGGGTGCCCCATCACGTGCGGGCGGGTGGGACATGCTGGCACGGAGGCCGCCGATCTGACAGGGTTTGTGCAACCGATCCGGTGACCGAGGAAGGACAAGCGCATGAGCACTCCACGTGACGAGCAGGGACAGCCCGAGGTGAATCCGGACGATGAGAACGAGGACTTCGACTCCGACGGTGCGGGTGAGACCGACGTCGATCCCGACGATGACACCGAGGCGGACTACGCGGGTCCAGCCGGCGATCTGGCGGACGACGACCAGACAGACGCCGAGAACCGGGTCAAGGCCGGCAATTCGGGGGCCGAATCCACGGGCCCCAACGAGCCGGCCTCCGCGGCCGACCCCGACGCCGATCATTAGGGACCTCCTCTCCCGGGACCGCCGGGTCAGGGGGCCGGGGAACGGCACCGGGAGGTTCACCTCTCCGCACGGTGTCGACTACGAGGTGCGCCGCGTGCAGCTCGGCGGATGCGCGCTGGACGTGCGGGGCACCTTCGCCGGGCCCTCCACGGACGGGCGTCCGCCGCTCGTGCTGGTGCACGGGATCGGGATGTCGGGGGAGTACTTCCTGCCCTTCGCCGAGGAACTCGCGGCCGAGTTCGACGTCTACTCCCTGGACCTCCCCGGCTACGGCAGCTCGCCACGGCCGCCGCGGGCGCTGACCATCCCCGAGCTGGGCGAGGCCGTGGCCGAGGCGATCCGTGCGCTGGGACTGGACGGCGCCGTCGTCGTGGGCCATTCCATGGGCAGCCAGGTGGCGGTACAAGTGGTCGCCGGGAACCCGGGGCTGTGCCGCGGCTACGTGCTGGTCGGCCCGACGGTGGACCGGGCCGCGCGGGGTCTGGGCACGCTGGCGTGGCGGCTGCTGCGGGACTCGATGGGCGAGCCGATGACCAGCAACATCGTGGTCCTGCGCAGCGTCCTGTGGATGGGGCCCCTGCGCTACCTGCAGACCGCGCGGCACATGTTCGACGACCGCATCGAGGAGACCATCGCGCGCTGCGAGGCGCCCGGACTCGTGGTCCGGGGCGCGCTGGATCCGATCGCGCCGATCGGCTGGGCGGTGGACCTGGTGCGCCGGGCGCCCGACGCCGGCCTGGTCCAGATCCCCGGGGCACGTCACGCCGTGCAGCACAACGAGGCGGGTGAACTGGCCCGGGCCTGTGCCCCGTTCCTGGCGGGACTGCGATGATGAGCGTGGCCGCCGCTCGCGGGCATGAGCTCCGCGCCAATCTGGGGGCCTGGATCCGCGACTACGCCTACGCGCTGCGACGGCAGGCCGCTGGGCTACACCGACGCGACCCGAGCGACTACCGCCGGCCCGGCCCCGGGGCGTCGGCGGTGGTGCTCATCCCCGGCATCTACGAACGCTGGACCTTCATGCTGCCGGTGGCCGAGGCCCTGCGGGACCAGGGCTATGACGTGCACGCCGTGACGGACCTGCGGCTCAACGGTGGGACTCTCGAGGAGATGGCCCGGCTGGTGGACGGGTACCTCCGTCGCTCGGGGATCGGGCGGTGCGTGCTGGTGGCCCACAGCAAGGGTGGGCTGGTCGGTAAGCTGGTGCTGGCCCGCCACAACGGCTCCGGCGCGGTCCGCGGGATGGTGGCCGTCAACACCCCGTTCACGGGATCTTGGCTCGCCCGGTTGCTTCCCCTGCCGGCGCTGCGCGTGTTCCTGCCGAACTCCCCGGAGCTGGCCGAGCTGGCGTCCTGGCGGGAGGTGGACCAGCGCATCGTGTCCATCTATGGACGCTTCGATCCGCATATCCCCGGCGGTGGGCACCTGGACGGGGCGCACAACGTTCAGCTGGAGACCCGCGGTCACTTCCTTCCGCTTGGCGATGTCCGCGTGCACGAGTCGATCCTCGCGGGGATCCGGCGGCTGATGCGCTGACGGAGGACTACTGCACGCAGTGGCGCCAGTACGCCTGGAGCGCGCCAGTATCCTGCCAGCTGGCAGCGTTCATGGTCTTTTTGATCCTGCCCACGTAGCCGTTCGCCGTGTCGAGGAGTCTCGACGAGAGGCCGGAGAGGTCGACGATCCGCTTGACGTCCTCCAACGGGTAGCCGGCCGCGGCCACCGTGTCCTCCAGCGCGGTCAGGGTACTGGTCTGCGTCGGATGTGGTGACTGACGGACGGGGGGAATGCCTTGCAGCGACGAAGGAGGGCCTGACGAGAGGGCGGAATACTGATCGGCGATCAGCGAGCAGGTCGTGTCCTTCAGAATCCGCTGGGCGACCGTGTCCAGGTGATGCTTGAACGCCCGGCTGGGTTGGAGGATGAGGGATCCAGAGACGAGCTCCACGGCGTCCGCGCTGATCGACTCGATCACCTCATCCGACGCGCCGAGCATCGTGACGACGGCCTTCAGCAGCGCCGAACGTTGGGCGGCCAACCGGACGGTGGCCTGCTCGCTGGCGCTCAACGAGGCCGCTTCGGGCGCTTGGCGGAGGAGCTCATCGAGCCGGGTCGACATGTTGGTGAGTTCGGCCGGGTCCGCGGTGCGGTCGATGAGGCGGGCCGCGTCCTCCGCGCCGGATCGCAAGGGCGCCAGCGCGGACGTGCCGGCCCCACACGCGGTCACGGCCAGGGAGAGGACCAGGAGGGCCGCCGCCAGCGGCTGAACGCGACGTCTCAGTCCACGCATGCCGACTCCCACTGCCGAGCTGCCCCTCGTCCGGTCAGGTATACGCTCGGGGCGAGCAGGGTGTCCAGAGTCCACGGCGGCTGCCTGGCGTCCGGGGCCCGGGGAGACGCAAGGAGGGCCTCCCTGCAGCAGTTCGCACTGTTGCGGGGAGGCCCTCCGTGGTGTTGTTGCGGTGTCAGCCGTTCAGAACCCGGTTGTAGCGCTCGAGGAACGTGGCGATCTCGGCGCGAGTGACGTTGGCGTACGGGTCGAAGGAGCCATCCGTACGGCCGGTGGTGATGTCGTTCTCGGCGAGCCAGGTGATGGCCTCGTACTGGTTGCTCTCCGGCGTCAGGTCGGTGAAGGGCGACTCCTCCGGGGCAGTGTGCTCCGGCTCGGCCTGACGGTAGAGGATGGCCGCGACCTGTCCACGGGTCATGTTGTGGCCCGAGCGGAAGGTGTCGTCGGTGTAGCCGTTGACGACGCCGTTCTGGGTGGCCCAGCTGATGGCCTCGAAGAAGTTGTGCGTCGGGGGCACATCGATCAGGCCGGACTTCTCCGGGGCGGTGAAGTCCTCATCGGCGGCGTAGCGGTAGAGGAAGGTCACGGCCTCGCCACGAGTGACGGGATTGGCGGGGCGGAACGTGCCGTTCTGGTAGCCGGTCGTGATCTGCTGGGCCACCATCCACTGGACGGGGTAGTAGTAGTAAGCATCCATGTCGGTGACATCGGTGAAACGCTTCATCAAGCCGGGGCCGCCATTGGAACCGTCCGCGCTGCCGGTGACGGTGACCGTCCCCAACTCCAGGTAGAAGGAGTTGGACGTCAGCCCTGCGGCGAACACGGTCCATGCGTCCTCGATCGTGTCTTCGGGAAAGGTCACCGTGGATTCCCACGTGCCATTGATCTCGGTTCCCTCGATCAGATCCAGTTCATAGTGGTAATAGTCGACCAGGCGCACGTGCTCGGGTATGAAAGCGAGTTCGGGAGCATGTCCGCTCTCATTGTCGGAAAGTGACAGACGAACCGTGACGTCGACCGGTCCCTCGGACACATCGACCTCCGTCTGCGAGATCTCTACGTCGACGATGTCCGCCAGCGGAATGGGCGCCTCCATCTCGTCGGCGTGTGCCGGAGCACCGAAGGCGAAGAAGCCGAGGAGAAGAGCGAGGACGGTGGCCACCGAGAGTCGTGAGGTCCGGCGGCGAAGAGGCTGAGTCATTCAGCAAACCCCTGTCACGAGAGTGAGACACCCGCGTCATTGCGGATGTGGCCCGGAGGGCCGGTGCGGGGCACGGCACAGAACACCGCGCCCGAATCCCTTATCGGCACGGTGTGACATAGATTTTATCCCTGCGCCCGACGCCCCCTCCGTAGACTGGATCCCGTGCCAGACCAGACGTCCCCACCCCTCCTCGCTCTCGACGCCTCCGCCACCGCCAGCGCGGCCGTGGTGGCCGACGGCGAGGTCCTCGCCCGCTGGGCCTCCACCGAGACCAACACGCACGCCGAGGTGCTCGCGCCGGCGGTGCGGCGGGTGCTCGCCGAGGCCCAGGTCGAGGCGGGTGATCTGGGGGCGGTGCTGGCCGGCGTCGGGCCTGGGCCGTTCACGGGGCTGCGCGCCGGGCTGGTGACGGCGCGCTCGCTCGCGTTCGCGTGGGGGATCGAGGTGCACGGTGTGATGAGCCTGGACGCGATCGCGTTCACCGCCGCCGAGGAGGCGTTCCGGGCGGGGGTGGAGGAGTTCGTGGTGGCCACCGACGCCCGGCGCCGTGAGGTCTACTGGGCGCACTACTCCCAGGTCGGAGGCCAGTTCCAGCGCCTGCACGGGCCGTTCGTCACCGCGCCCGGCGAGGTGACCCCGCTGCCGGCCTACGGCGCCGGGGCCGGCCTGTACCCGGAGGACCTGCGCTCGGTGCCCGGCTTCGAGAACACCGTGCCCGACGCCGGCTCCCTCGGCCTGGTCGGTGAGCTCGCCGTGCGCCGGGGCCGGGGACTGATGCCCGTCCAGCCCCTGTACCTGCGCGAGTCCGACGCCAAGGTCCCCGGCCCGCGCAAGCGCGCCGGGACCGGGCAGCGTTAGTCAGCCCGCGTGGACCCGGTGGGCTCCGGCGGTTCGGCCGGCCTGGAGTCGTCCTGCGCTGACTTTCCGGCGGGGTTCTCGGCGGGGCTGGATCCCTCCTCCTGCTCGACGGCGCCGAGCATGTTGCCGCGGCGGAACGCCTGGCGGATGCGCTGGTACCGCAGGCGCTGGGCTGTGGTGGCCTTGGCGGCGGCGCGGTCCTTGGCGTCCAGGGGGTCTTCGCCGAGGACTGGATCCTCGCCGGCCTGGTACCGGTCCGTCCAGACCTGGATGAGGGTCCACGCCACGGCGGTGTAGGGCACGGCCAGGATGGCGCCGAAGATCCCGCCGACGATTGTGCCGATGGTCAGGGCCAGCAACACGATCATGGCGTGCAGGCTCAGGGTCCGGCCCATCACGACCGGCTGGAGCAGGTTGCCCTCGATCTGGTTGACCAGGATGACCACGGCCGTCACGATCAGTGCCGTGGTCAGTCCGTTGGTGACCAGGGCGACCAGTGCGGCCATGATGCCGGTGGCGGTGGCTCCGACGATGGGGATGAACGCGCCGATGAAGATGATCACGGCCAACGGCAGGGCCAGCGGCACACCGAGGATCGCCAGGGCGATGCCGATCAGCACGGCGTCCACCAGGGCCACGGTGGCGGTGCCGCGCACGTAGCCGCCGAGTACCTCGGAGGAGCGGTCGATGGACTCCGCCAGCTTGGCCCGGGTGCCGCCGTGGAACCAGCGGAGGGAGAAGTTGGTGAACTTCCAGCCGTCCTTGAGCAGGAAGAACAGCACGACGATCATCAGCACCAGGCCGGTGAGGAACGTGGTGGCCGCGGAGATCCCGGTCAGGGTGCTACTGGCCAGGCCGCTGGCGAAGTTGCCACTGGTGACGAAGTCGGTGACCTGCTGCATGGCGTCGTCGATGACGGTGGCGTCCACCGGCAAGGGGCCGGACGTGACCCAGTCTTGTAGTCTCTGCCACCCTTCAGTGGCCGAGGAGACCAGGGAGTCCCACTCGTTGATGACCGCCAGGACGACCCCGGTAACCACCCCTCCGACCACCACCACGATGCCCAGGAAGGCCGTCAGGGTGGCCAGCAGATGGGACCAGCCCTTGCCGACCAGCCATCGGACCAAGGGGGCGACGGCCGACGCCAGGATCAGGGCTACCAGCGCGGCCAGGACCACGACGCTCACGCGCAGCAGGACCCAGATGATGCCGACGGCCACGGCGGCGATCAGCAGCGTCTGTCCCGCACGCGCGCCGATCCGCCCCATCGGATCTGACCACGGACCCGCGCCGGGGGCCTCGGATCGTGGGGTGTCTACCTGGTTCTTCGCGTTCACGTCGGTACTCCTGGATTGTCGGGGCCGTGCCCCGCCGGTGCTGTCCGGAACAGCGGATCGACTGCTCGTGCACTGCCCACTGTAGATCCGCTGACGTATTAGCATGTGCACCACACCGCCCGGTCCGACCGGTCGATGGATCGCCAGACGACCCCGACGAAGGAGCATCCGATGACGACCACTCCCGCACAGTTCCCGGACCCGGAAGAGGAAGCCGAGGTCCTCGGCCAGGGCCAGACCCCCGGCGGCTCCGGCGGCGAGACCATCGGTGCCACCTCGAACGCGGACGATCCCGCCCTCGAGAAGGACCCCGAGGACTGGGTCAGCGGGGACGACCCGATGACCGAGGCCCAGAGGTCCTACCTGGACACCCTGGCCAAACAGGCCGGGGAGGAGTTGCCGGCCGACCTGACGAAGGCCGAGGCCTCCGAACACATCGACCGCCTGCGCGGACAGCAGTCCTGACCGAGGTACCGGCGGGTGGCTCCCGTCCCGACGGCGGGTTGCCGCATCCCCTGACGGGCGAGCTCTTCCCCTCGCCCGTGCCGCCCGGCACCGGGTGGCCGGAGGACCCCGCCAAGACCACGACGCCGGCCGCCGCCTCGGCCGCGCAGGTGCGGAAGCTGGCGCGCACCTCCCCATCCCTGCCCGACGTGGACGCCCGGGTCTCCGTGTGCCGAGCCTGCCCGCGGCTGGTGACCTGGCGGGAGACCGTGGCGCGGGACAAGCGCCGAGCCTGGGCGGAGGAGCCGTACTGGGGCCGACCTGTGCCCTCGCTCGGGGACGAGGACCCGCGGGTGCTCGTCCTCGGGCTCGCCCCGGCGGCCCACGGCGGGAACCGGACCGGACGGATGTTCACCGGTGACCGTTCCGGGGACTGGATCCACGCGGCGCTGTACCGGGCCGGATACGCCGAGCGGCCGACGTCGTACGCCGCCGGCGACGGCCAGCGGCTGGTGGGCGTGCGCATGGTGGCGCCGGTGCACTGTGCCCCGCCGGACAACAAGCCGACGCCCGCCGAGCGCGCCGCCTGCGGGCCGTGGCTGGACCGGGAGCTGCAGCTTGCCACGTCTGTGGAGTCGATCCTGGTGCTCGGCGGCATCGGCTGGCAGTCCGTGCATGCCGCGGCGGCGCGGGTGGGCTGGACGGTGCCGCGGCCGCGCGCGAAGTTCGGCCATGGGGCGCAGACGGTGTTCGGCACCCCGGAGGGCCGGGCGGTGCGCGTGGTCGGCTGCTACCACGTCTCCCAGCAGAACACGTTCACGGGCCGGCTGACGGAGCCGATGCTGGACGAGGTCATCGGGATGCTGTGACCGGCCACCCCACCCTGGTGACGACCCCAAGGGTGATGATCACGTTTGCGGTCGAGAATCGCCGATGCACCCACCCACCATCGTGATCGTAACCGCCCTGTGGATAACTCCTGCGGCGTTCGTCGCGCACGGACATGCTGAGGTCCATGGACGTGGCACAGGAGACCGACGAGAGTGAGGGGCCCGAGGATCGCGCCTATCCAGGGGGCTTCGACAAGGTGGTGTTCACTGCGGCGGAAGCCCGTGCTGCGGGGGTGACGGACTATCAGTTGAGGCATCCGGCCCTCGTGACGGCGACGCGTGGGATCCGGTTCTGGGATGTGGGGGAGAGGCCCTGGGCGCAGATGGTGCAGGCAGTGTCCTCCCTACCGGGGGATCACTACCTCAGCCATTCGACGGCAGCCCGGCTCTGGGGCCTCTGGATGCCGGCGTCCCTGGAAGAGGACCTGCCGATCCACATCACCGGTCGCAAGGGGGTCGCCGGGTCGCGGCGGAGACCCGGGATCGTGGGGCACAAGGCCAAGCTGCATCCCTCAGACGTGGTGGAGGTCGACGGGCTTCGGTTGACCACTCCCGAACGGACGTGGCTGGACCTGGCGACGCAGATTCACGATCCGCTGAGGCTCGTGGCGGCCGGTGATGCCCTGCTGCAGCGGCAGGATGGACCCATGCGCGGGGTCGAGGTCCTGGGCCGACTGCATCCGCTGGCCACCCTGGCGGACATCGACGCGGCCATGGCCAGGCGGCGGCGCACCAAGGGCATCAATGCCGCCCGGCATGCGCGCGAGCTGATCCGAGCGGAAGTGGACTCGGCAGCGGAGACCCGCGTCCGGATGATCATCTGTCAGGCCGGTCTGCCCGAACCGGTGGTCAACCAGGAGGTATGGCTCTCGCCCACCCTGAAACGGCGTCCGGACCTCCACTATCCCGGATGGCGGATCGCCATCCAGTACGACGGTCGTCATCATGGCGAGAACACTCAACTGAACCGTGACATCCACCGTGACAGCGACTTCACCGACCACGGCTGGGAATCCGTCAAGGTCGCCGACGACCTCTACACCGCGCGGGGCGAGCAGCTGTTCCTGGGACGGTTGCGCCGAGCGATCCAGCGCCAAACCTCACGCGACTGACCGTGGCAGACCGTGACTGACCGTGGCTGACCGTGACTGACGTGAGGTCGATGCGGCGGTTACGATCACGCGTGCGGGAGAGTGCATCGGCGATTCTCGACCGTAAGCGTGATCATAACGGGGGAGGGTGGGGGCGTTCGGGCGTGATGGCCACGGGGCGTGATGAGGGATCAGGCAGCCGGCTCGATCACCCCGCACGCCAGGCGGAATCCCGCGTCCCCGGTGCCGGTGGTGTCCTCGTCCGGCCCGTCCGGGGCGTAGCGCCCGGGGATGTTGGCGTAGTTGTCCGGATCGGAGTGCAGCATCAGGGCGGCGCCGTCCTCGTCCTGGAAGTCCTCCGCGGTGAGCCGGTCCGTCTCGAACGTCAGGCTGGCCTCGCCGGACTCCTGCACCAGCAGCACCGGCAGGTCGCCGGCGTGGTCCGGGTGCTCCGACTCGTCGGCGCCGATGTGGCTACCGGCGGACAGGAAGGCGCCGATCTCCTCCGGGTCGTCCGGGGCGGCGCTGTCCGGGTTGCACTCGCCGGTCTCGTGCATGTGCAGTCCGTAGAAGCCCGGCTCCATTCCGGAGGCCTGGACCCGGAACTCCAGCGCCTCGCCGGCCTCGCGGATCTCGGCGGAGCCGAGTTCTCCCTCCACATCCTGCAGGCTCGCGGTGAAGCCGGCGGGAGCGTCCGTGGTCTCCGCCCCCGCGGTGGCGCCGGGGCCCAGGGACTGGGTGCCGCCGTCGGGACCGCTGGCCCCGCCCTCGGTGGCCCCGCCCGCGCCGGTCGCGGGGGTCTCCCCGGCGGGCTCCGCCGAGCAGGCACCCAGGGTGAGCACGCCGGCCAGGCCGAGCAGGGCCGTCGTCGTGCGGATGGGGGTACGGATGGTCGTGGAATGGGCCATGGTGTGTCCTCTCCTCGCGCCGCCGCGGCCGGCGGAAGGCAGAGGCGCTGGCCGCACACGGCTTGGCACCACTCACGGTACCGGCCTCGGCCTGCCCCGTCAGGGGGCCAAAGGTGCCGTCATCACGGTCCGGTGCCGGGGCCGGTGGCCGTGCCCCTGCAGCGTCGACTCGACCAGGTGCACCTCGTCCACCGTCCAGAGCGGGGCGCTGAACGTCTCCAGCACCCGGATCCATCGGGTGGCGTTGGTGTGGCCCGGACGGGCCAGGGTCAGGTGCGGATGGAACGCCTTGCCGTCCGGCACGACGCCGGCCCGGTTGCCCGCCGCTCGCGCCTTGCGCGCCAGCCGGGAGAGTTCCGCGGCCCCGTCCTCGACGCCCAGCCACAGCACCGCGGCGCTGTCCGGGTGGGGGAAGGCCCCGGCCCCGTGCAGTCCGCAGAGGAAGGCGGGAACGGAGCGGGCGGCGTCGGCCAGGTGGTCTGCGAGCCGGTCCAGCGAACGGTCCGGGACCGAGGCGAAGAAGGCCAGGGTCAGGTGCATCTGCTCCGGGTCGGTCCAGCGCAGGCCCGGGCGGACGGCGAGGAACTCGGTCAGCTGCGCGCGGACGTCCTCCGGCGGATACACGGCCACGAACATGCGGGTGCCCATGCGGACAGGATAGGCCGACGTGTCAATCGGTCTCCCGGACCTCGCGGGTGGAGGCCACATCGTCCACGATGACGGCGATATGCCTCATGCTCGTGATCAACGAGCCATACAGCGGCCATGCGGTGTTCGGCAGGTCCTTCTCGTTGGACATGTTCTGGGAGAGCGTCGTCAACCGGTCATGGACGGGCTCCACGCCGGCATCCGGGTCGGCGATGGCCCGGCCGCAGTCGCGGACGATCTCCGACCACTCACGGCGGAAGCGGTCATCCCAGGATCCCTCGGCGTAGGTGGCCTCGTGCAGCGTCCGCGCCAGGTTGCGCAGGTGGGAGAGCCCCTCGTCCACGCGGCTCAGGGCCTCGGCATAGCGGTCCTCGCCGCTGGCACCGGTGGGGGGCGTGCGCAGTCTGACGCCGTGACGGCGCAGATAGGTGCGCGGGTTGGCCCGCCGGCTCTCCCGGGCGAAGCGGACGAACTCCCAGGCCGACTCCGTGTCCCGCTCCATGGAGCTGGTCTCCTCGATCCAGGCCTCGGCACGCTCCGTGTCCCACGACTCGGCGAACTCGTCCGCCATGTCCACCAGGACACCGCCCATGCGCCGGTTGACCGAGTCGACGTAGCGGGCCGCCTGGCCGTCCCGCAGGGGAGGGATGATCAGAAGGTTCACGATGATGCCCACCGCGACGCCGAGCCCGACCTCGATGAGGCGGTCCAGCAGGAGGGGCTCCTGGTCCTCGAAGCCGCTGCTGAGGAGGAAGACCGCCGTGGTGGCGATGGCCACCCCTTCGTCCCGGATCCAGTAGATCCGCGCCGCGACCATCCCGACCAACAACGCCAGGGCATAGGTCCACAGGCTGACGCCCAGGTAGTTGCCGATGAGGAAGGACAAGCCGACACCGAGCGCCGAGGCTATAGACGTCTGCACCCCATGCGACAGCGAGCGGTAGACGGTGGCATGGACGGTCAATAGAGCCGTCCATGGCGCCAGGAAGGGCATCTGGGTCTCGAGGAGGTATACCGAGATCCACCACGCCGCAGTGGCCGCGATGACGCATTTGATGGTCTGCGCCGCGGCCGAGGCGAAGGCTGGTTCGCGGGCCACCGCCATCAGCCTTCCGAACCTTCCGGTGGCCGGCCGCTCAGGCTCCGCCTTCCGCTCCATGCTCATTCCCGCCTCCCACGTGTCATCACTCCGTCACCTTAGTACCGGAGGCTGTGCGCGCGGGTTCGTAGACTGGCGCTCATGCTCCTGCCGCCCGACCCCGTCCTGCCCGCCAGCTTCACCATGCGCCCGATGGAGTGGGCAGACCTGCCCACGGTGCACGCGCTCGAAGAACACCTGTTCCCCGTGGACGCCTGGCCGCTGAGCTTCTTCGAGGAGGAGCTCGCCCAGGCCGTCCCGGAGCACGACGGCGGCACGCGCGCCTACCGCGTCATCACCGGCCCGGTGCCGGGTCCGGTCCCACCCCCCGCGTTTTCCGGGCAGGAATCACCAGTGATTCCTGCCCTGAAAGTGCAGGGGAGCGGGGCACCCGCGGAAGGCGAGGCGGGCGCGGGGGAGGGCGCCGGCGTCGTGCTGGGGTATTGCGGACTGATGTGCGTGCCGCCGCTGGCCGACGTGCAGACCATTGCCGTGGTGCCCGAGGCCGAGGGACGCGGGCTGGGCACGGCGATGCTGCAGTGGATGGTGGCCGAGTCCGGCCGGCGCCGCGCGCGGGACCTGCTGCTCGAGGTGCGCCAGGACAACCCGCGGGCGCAGGCGCTGTACGCCCGCCACGGCTTCGAGCACATCCACACGCGGGCGGGGTACTACCCCGGGGATCCTGCGGTGCCGGGGCCCGGGGGCGGGAGCGGCCGCGTGGACGCGCTGATCATGCGGCGGCGGCTGGTGGGGTGAGACCATAGGCTGTTCGCCGACCATGCAGTCGGCCGAAGAGTCAGTCCAGGACAACCCGGCCATGGGGGTCGACGGTTCCCCTGACGACCACCGATTCGGACCAGACGCCGTCTTTCTCGGTGGCGACCGTGAACATGAATGGCCATTCATCGTCTCGATTCCACACCTCATACGTCCGGTGCGATACGTCAACAGACTCGGAGTGCGCTGGCCCCCCGCCCTGAAAGGTGACCCAATATCTGGTGCCCCGGGCGTCGGACGTCGGCGCCTCCCAATCGAAATGAAGGTACTGCCGTCCATGGACCTTCTTGACGCTTGTCGTGACCTCGGGCGACCAGGACCAGCCTGGCTGCGGTTTATCAGTCCAGCGGCCCGTGGATACCGTGGCCTGGACGGTTCCCTGTTGGGACCACAGGGCACCCGCGCTGGTCAGGCCCAGTCCGCCCAGGAATACCACCAGGAACAGCACGACGGCGGCGCGCCAGGTCCGGCGGGGAACGCCTCTGGTGCTGTGGTCGGGGCTCAAGTCAGGACCTCGTCTTTCGCCGGAGCCGCATCGCCTTTCGTGGAAGCCGCATCGAGTTCCGCGGAGGCCTCTTCGATCAGCTGGCGGTCCCGGGCCTCGCGGCGGTCCTTGAGGAGGCCGCGGACCATGGAGAAGACGCCGATGCCGATCAACGCGACGGCCAGGGCCGTGATGACCCAGCTGCGGTCGGTCTGGCCCAGGGCGTTGGCCAGGAATCCGACGTAGGGCACGGCGTAGAAGAGCTCGCCGCGGACCTGGATCTCCATGACGGGTGTCTCATCGGCGAGGCCGTTGTTGTCGCCCTGCGTGATGAGCTGGCGCTCGCCGTCCTGACCGGAGGAGAAGCCGATGATCCGGTGGGTGACGACGTCGGGCCGGCCCGACTCGATTTGGTAGGTGACCACATCACCGGTCTGCAGTGAGTCGAAGTCCGTGGGCTTGACCACCAGGAAGGTCCCCGGCGGGTAGGTCGGGGCCATGGAGCCGGTGAGGACCGAGTAGGTCTGGGATCCGGTGACCATCGGGATGATGATCAGCACGATGGCGGCCAGGGAGAAGACCACCAGGAGCAGGAAGGAGACGGCCTGGCCGATCCATCGCAGCCCGGCCGGGGCACGACGTCTCTCGTGATGTGTGGTCATGGCGCGCTGGTCATCTCACCTGTTCGACGTGGACGGGGATGGTCACCGTGGCGGAGGCTCCCGAGAGGGTACCGGGTGCGTTCGCCGGCAGGCTCAGGCGGAGGCAGAAGGTCTGGGACCCGTTCTGGACCACGGTGGCGGAGGAGGTAGGGGCGAAAGACGCCGCGGCGCACCGGCCGGCAGCGGTCTCCACGGTCACGGCCCGGGCGAGACCCGCGGTCGCGGAGATGACCGCTGCCTTGCCGACGGTGGCTGTCAGGTCCAGGCCGGCGGTGGCGTCGCTGTGATTGGACAGCGTCAGCGTGACGTACACCGGAGTGGTGGGAGTCAGCGCCGACTTCGGGTCGGCCAGCTTCACGGTGGTGGAGGTGCCGTTGACCAGCAGGGGCTCACCGTTGGCTTTGACCACGAGGTTTGCCGACTGCACGGTTCCCGTCTCAGCCGGGGCGGAGACACTCCACAGCGCCCAGGCACCGGAGACGCCGAGGAGACCCGCCCCCACCGCGAGACTGAGCACTGCGACGGTGCGCAGGAGGGTCCTGATGCGCATATCTCCTCCTCAGCTGCGGTGGGGGGTGGGTCTCTCGGACGGGGCAACCTCCCATGTGGAGACGCCCCTGGTGGGGGTCAGCGGGTCGCGACTGCGTTCTGCTGCAGCTGGAACTTGATGGAGTTCAGGTTGACGGCAGCGTTCATGGCCTGCTGATCCTTGGCATTGAAGGCCACGGTGGCCTTGATCGTGTACGTGCCGGCCTTCGCGTCGGCGTCCAGGGTGTAGGACGACGAGTTGTACAGGCTGTGGCCTTCGAGAGTCGTCGTCGTTCCATTCGGAGCGGTGACCGTGATGGTGGGAGCCAGGGTGTTCCCGAAGCTGTTCAGGCCAGTGCCGCCGTGGACGATCTGATTCATGCCGATGACGTTCAGGGAAGCCTTCAGGCCCTCACCCTGCTTCTTGACCTGGACCGTCTGGTTGTAGGTCAGGACCTCACCGGGGATGATCTTGTGGCCGGTGGACACGGTGCCATTCGTGATGCTCGAGGTCCACGGAGTCTTGTTAGTGACGTCCAGTGACAACTCGCCGGACTGGATCGTCCCGGCGCTGGCGGACTGGTCCATGTTCCACGTCGCGAGCGTCCCGCCGCCGCCGAGGAGGAGGGCCACGCCCAGGCCGGTGACGATTGCACCCTTGGTCATCTTCTTCATAGGTAAACCCCTTGCATGAGAACGATCTTCGCCGGGGCTGGCGGGGATGCCAGCGCCGGCGTTGATACTGAGACGGTCCAGGAGCTCGTGGGCCTGCCCGACGGGGGAGGTCGGTGCGGCGGTGGCTTCCTGTTGAGACCTATTTCACGGCGACGTCCTCAAGTCCGTCCTCGGGATTTCCGACGGATCGCCACAAGGTTTGCCATAGATTCGCAGCGGTGGTCTTGAGGTTCCCTTTGGTTGATGTGACCAGAGTGGTTCTTGAGCAAAGCTTTGGGAAAAGCCCGGCGTGCTCCTGCGGAAGGGAGGGCATCATGACGCTATGACCACTGCACCAGTTCTCGATGCTGATGCGCTGGGCCTGTTGGGGGAACAACTGGGCGATACCGACATGCTGTGCCGATTCATCCGCCGTTACGAAGCCATGCTGGACCAGCGCGTCGAGCGTCTTCAGCGCGCGCTCACCGCCCGGGACCACGAGGACTGGATGGATGCCGTCCTCAGCCTCAAGACCTCCTCTGCCATGGCCGGCGCAGAGGCCCTGTCCGCCCTGGCCGCCGAGCTGCAGGAGGACTTCGCCAGCCGCCCGCCCCTGCCGGTGCGCTGGCCCGCCATGGATCGGCTCGCCGAGATCATGGAGTGCGTGCGGCGACTGGCCGCGGAGACGGCTCGCCAGCTCCGGATCTTCCTGCAGCAGGTTCCATCACGCGCCTGACGGCTGCTAGCCGACCAGTTGCGGGCTGCCCGCCATCCGGTATCCGACCCCGCGCACCGTCTGCACCCAGCGTGGAGACTTCGGGGAGTCCCCGAGCTTTCGCCGCAGGTTGCCCAGATGCACCTCCACGGTCCGCTCGTCCGCAGCGGACACGTAACTCCCATGATCCGGCTCGTCCCCGCGGATGATCCGGGACAACTCCGTCTTGGACCTCACCACCCGGCCGCTGCGCATCAGCGTCTCCAGCAGCAGGAACTCGGTCGGCGTCAGGGGGATCTCCCGCCCTTCCGTCTCCACGTGGTGCAGGTCGGGGAAGAGTTCCAGCCCGTCCAGGTCCAGGCGCAGGCCGGTCTCGGTGCCGGGCACGGGCACCGGGCCCGACGTCGGCCCGCCGGCCGCCGCTGGAACCACCGGTACTCCGGGGGCCGGGGTGGCCGGCGTCGCACTGAGTGCCATGGCGGGAACCTGGCCGTGGTTCGCCGAGGGTGCCGGGGCCGGCGTCGTGCCCTGGGGTGAAACAGGAGGGGCGGCACTGTCCTGACCGGAGATCCGACCGCTGCGGGGGCGGCGCAGCATGGCCTCGATCCTGGCGCGCAGCACGCGCGGGCGGAAGGGCTTGGTGAGATAGTCGTCCGCGCCGGCGTCGAGGCCCATCAGGGTGTCGATCTCCTCGCCGCGGGCCGTCAGCATGACCACGTACGCATCGGTGAACCGGCGGACCCTGCGGGTGACCTCGTAGCCGTCGATGTCCGGCAGGCCGAGGTCCACGGTGATCAGCACGGGATCGAATTCCTGGGCGGCGGTGACTCCGTCCGTGCCGTTGGACGTGGCGATCACCTCGAACCCGGACTGGCCCAGCAGGGCCACCATGAGCCCGCGAATGTCATCGTCATCCTCGACGACGACAGCGACACGTCGGTCCTCCACGCGAAACACCCCCAAAGCATCGTTTGGTCTAAGGCTATCGTGTAGTAAGGGCGTCTCATGCCCCGCAACGAACGGAGCCTGCCGTGTCATTCGCTACCCCGACGGCGCTGCCCTCGGCCAAGGCTGCCGAGGGGCGCCGGCACTTCGGCCAGTTCTCCCTGCGACGGCGTGTGCTGCTCTCCCAGATGCCGCTGACGCTGTCCGTCGCGCTGATCGTGGTGGCCGTGGCGGTGTTCCATCCCCACATCATGATGGATTCCCCGTACTTCCTGGGCGGAGTGGGCGGGGTGGCCCTGCTGACCGTGCTGGCCGGTGTGGCTCCCTGGGACAGGTTCCCTCCGGTGGTCTACTGGGTGATCCCGCTCTTGGACTTCGTGGCCATTGCGCCGATGTGGGCCTCCGCGCGGCATGGCCTCGACGGCATGGTCATGCTCTCGGCCTTTCCCGTCTTCTGGCTCGCATGGTCCGGGATCTACCCGGTGATCGGCGTGGTCTTGGCCTTCGTGGGCAGCGCCGCCGTCACGTGGTGGCCGTACCTGCCGGGTACACCCACCTTCGCCGAAGGCCTGCTTGAGTACGACCTTCATCGGCCGGTCGTGGTGCCGTTCATCATGCTGGCCCTGGCCGTGGCGGCCAGTGTTCTGACCCGCAGTATGGACCGCCAGCGCCGGGATCTCGGGGCCGCGCTGGAGTCGTTCGAGACGCAGAACAGGCTGCTCCAGGCGGTCGTAGAGACCTCGGACGTCGGGATCCTGGTGGTGGACGGGGACGGCCATGACGTCCTGATGAATCAGGCGCAGCGGCGCACTCACTTCATCGGTCTGCCGCCCGGGAGGGAGGACGGCGCCGAGCACGAGCTGCTGCTCTTCGAGGCGGACGGCGTCACGCCCATCCCGGCGGAGGAGCGTCCCGTGACTCAGGCGCTGCAGGGCAAGGACTACCGCGGCCGCATCATCGCGATCGGCACAGACGGCGCCCAGCAGCACCTCTCCGTCTCGGCCTCCTCGATGCATGACCAAGAGGGCACCTTCGACGGCACCGTGGTGGTCTTCCAGAACGTCACGGACCTGATGGACGCCATCCAGACCCGGGAGCGGTTCGTTGCCGAGGTCTCCCACGAGTTCCGCACGCCGTTGACCTCGATCATCGGCTACCTGGACGTCGCCCTGGAGGAGGACCTGGACCCGCTCGTGCGGAAGTTCCTGACCACCTCCCAGCGCAACGCCGAACGGCTGCTGGGGCTCGTGACGAGCCTGCTGGACACCGCCGCGAACAGTTCCAAGGTCACAGTGCAGGAAGTCAACCTGGCGCGGCTGGTGCGCAACAGCGCGGAGTCCGTGGCGGTCCAGGCCACGAAGGCCGGCCTGAGCCTGCAGGCAGACCTCCCGGAGCGGATGGACGCGAAGGCCGACCCGGTGAAGATGGGCCAGGTGGTGGACAACCTGCTGTCCAACGCCATCAAGTACACGCCCGCCGGCGGCTCCATCACCGTCTCGCTCCGCCAGCTCGAGGGTGTGGGCGGCGTGGACGGCAGTGGGGAATGGGCCGAGCTGGTGGTCCGGGACACCGGCTTCGGGATGACGGAGGCGGAACGGGAGAAGCTCTTCACGAACTTCTACCGGACCGAGCACGTGCGCAAGGCGGCCATCCCGGGTACCGGACTTGGGCTCGCCATCACCCAGGGCTTCGTGCGGGCCCACGGCGGGGAGATCCTCGTGGCCTCGGAGAAGGACGTGGGCTCCACCTTCACGGTCCGCATCCCGCTCTGCGGCCCCGACGCCTGAATCCCTTCATCTGAGTCGCACGCATTGGCCCTGATCACGGGTGAGGAGGGCCCATTCGTGCGACTCAGCTGGAAGCGGGCAGGGGGTCTGGGGAGCGGGGCGTCAGGCCAGGAGGCGCCAGCTGCCCGGCTCGACCCTGGAGCCGGCGTGCAGGCGGGCGGCGCCGGCCTCGTCCCAGGGCTGTCCGCTGGTGATCAGGTCCGCGCGCTTGGACCAGTCGGTGCAGACCTGCGGGATGTAGGCGTCCTCCTGCCCCATGAACACGCGGCGGCGGAACATGGCGCGCTCGATCACCGGGGCGGCCACGGGGTACGCGCCGCCCACCTCGATGGTCAGCAGCTGCTCCCGCGCCTCCTCGCGGCCCGCCTGGGCCGCGTGCCACAGCAGCGCGGACTCGGCGGAGAGGGCCTGCGCGACGGCGGCCAGTCCGACATCCAGCGCCGGGTCGCCCTCCGGAGGGAGCGGCAGCAGGTCGGTCGCGTTGTGCCAGGTCCCGAAAGGGGACCCGTCGGGCAGGACGACCGCGCCGGCGTCGTCCAGGGCGGTGTTCCGCCAGGGATCCTCGGGATCCAGGGTCTCGATCAGGTCGGCGAGCACGCCGGAGGCCCAGATGGCGAACCAGTCCGGGAAATCGGCGGACGTGGCGCGCAGCTCGTCATCGGCAGCTTCGCGATAGGCATGCACGACGAGCGGATCGCATCGGGTGATGGTCCACCGGGAGACGGCGTCACGAATCGGCAAGGTTTCCACCCACTCTCTTCTGTTGCAGGTGCCTTCCGCAGCAGGGGATTGCTGTATATGTCAAGTTTACTCGGTGGTACGCCGAAGCGGCGCACTTTACCGGCTTCTGCGTAGTGGTCAAGTGCGGACGCCCCTGACCGCCGGGATGATTAGGTGGCGGGTGGGGTGGTGCACGGAAGGTCTATGCGCTATTCGACCGCCGGGGCGTCGGGTTGTGCATAGGGTCGGCATGGTTGAGGCACAGGTGTTGAGCGCAGCGGCGCCGGACGGGAACGAGAGTGCCCCGCGTCGGCACCCGACGCTTGAATCCCTGTGTTCCCACCTCGAATCGATCCTCTGGGGCCGGGCGGCCGAACGGCTGCTCGCCGCAGGTACCGCCGCCGATAACGGGACCGGGCCTCGCACCCTGGTCCTGTTGCCGGCGTGGGACTGGCGCCTTCCGGCCATGGAGATCGGGCGGAAGGGCCGCGACCACGAGTCAGGCGAGACCCTGCTCATGCCCGTTCGCCTGGACTGGGGCGGCAATGACGCCCTGGTCCGTGTGGAAGGACCTGAGGGACCGGAACGTCCGTACCGGTGGACGGCGCACTCCATGGGGTGGGCGGATACCGGTGACCTGAACCACCTGGGTGAACGTCGACCGAACAATTCTCAGCGGGCGAAAAATCCCTCGCGTGTCACGAGCTTGAACGCTATAGTTTCTGTCGGTAACTATTCCGCCCCCGGGATCCACCGCTACACCGTCCAAGGTCTCCATGACCTCGTGCGCGCAGGCCGTCAATCCCAGTGGCAATTGCTGTTCAGTCTCGAACCGTTCGTCACCGCCACCGTTCAC
Organism: Citricoccus sp. I39-566; assembly: GCF_031432995.1. GTDB lineage: Bacteria > Actinomycetota > Actinomycetes > Actinomycetales > Micrococcaceae > Citricoccus > Citricoccus nitrophenolicus_A. The sequence goes on along the minus strand of NZ_CP133842.1, from coordinate 3,157,669 downwards.
AAGGCCCACTCCGCAGTGAGCCATGAGATCGGCGCGCTCACCGGACGGGTCCAGGCCGTACTGCACGAGACGGGGATCGAACAGGTGGTGAACGTCATGATGGTAGGGGAGACGACGGTGGATTCCGCGGAAGACGCCAGCGTGTCGCGGTTATTGGAGCATTGCCTCCGTCCTGACCGCTTCGCCAAGGTGGACCCGCTGATGTACCTCAGCCGCAATCTGCGCCGCGATGCCGAGGACCACATCCGCCGTGCCATCGGCGACCCCCGCATCGGGCCCAAGGTCCGCCGCGTGGCCGCCCAGATGCCCGGTGCCACCCTGGAGGCGATCGTGGCGGCGTACCGCCTCGAGCACCCCCAGGACAAGCTGTCCACCGCGCGGGCCCAGGCCGCCCTGAACGTGGGCTCCGATCCGATGGCCCGCTCCGTGCTGATCGACCCGGAGACGAACAGGGGTGCCCGTTGACCACCACCGTCTGCACGTCTCGTGGCCCCGTTTCCCTCAGCGGAGCCGACCAGCTGGATACCGACCTGATCACCACGGCGGACGCCGCCCTGGAGACCTCCACCCTGGACCAGCTGCGGATGATCGCCAGCGGTCACCCGTCCCCGCAGCGCACCGCCCTGCGGGATGACTTCATCGCCTCCCGTCGCAAGCTCTACCGATTGCTGGCCCACCGTCTGTGCCGCACCCTCGGCATGCCCTATGCCACGCACCGCGAGGACGTGGAGCAGCTCGTGGCCATGGAAGCCGTGACCTTCGTGGAGGAACTGCTGGCCACCCCCGCGCAGATCGAGGGGATCTCGAACTGGGAGGGCCTGCTGCACGTGCGGGCCCGCGCCACGGTGCGCGCTTGGGCGGACCGCCACCTGTCCCCGGCCTCCGGGATGATCTCCCTGAGCCGCCGCGTGCGCCAGCTGAACCAACTGCGGGACGAGATGCGCGCCGCACACGGCCACGAGCCGAGCGACCGCGAGGTCGAGGTCGAGCACAACCGCCGCATGGCCGCCACCCGCAAGGACGCTGCCAAGCAGGGCATGCTCTGCCAGACCGGCGAGCTGAACCTCACGCGCCCCGCGGCGGACATCCACGATCTGGAGCTGGCCGCCATGACCCCCGAGGGCGGGTTGCTGCACCCCACCGAGGGGCCGCGTCTCGTGGCCGCCGTGATCGCCAAGGCGAGGACCATCGGCGGGGTGACGGCCGACGTCGCCGCCTGCTGGCTCTCCGGCGTCTATTCCTCCGAGGGTGACCAGCGCGTGCTGACCCCGCGCGAGGTGTCTGAGCAGCTGGGGCTGCCGCAGGCCTCCGCCGCGGCGCAGATCCGCAAGGTCCGCACGTTGGCCAAGCGCGTGCTGGCCGATCAGTTGGGCATCCATCACGCCTGACCCCCTCCACTTTCAGGGCAATCCCCACCGGTGGGGATTGCCCTGAAAGTGCGTTAAAGGTGCGCGCTACCGAACGGTGCGAACGTGATAAACGTCACGTAATTGGACAGCGCAATAGACGAAAGTGCCGCACACACAGTGTTCGTGCGAGCAGAGAACCTCCAGACCGATTCCGCGTGCCGTGACCTCATCGACCGATGGGCCGCCGGCCACCTGACCGAACGCCAGACCCGTCAGCAGATCGCGGGGATCCTCACCGGATCCGGCATCTCCCACGAGGTGGCCCGGGAGTACCAGACCTGGCACTACGGGCTGGCCTCCGGGCCCCAGCTGAGCCAGGACGTGGCCGCGGAGTTCGACGAGTTCCTGTTCCGCCGGATCACCGAGGAGGGGCCCGAGGCGTTCTTCGACCTCGAGCGCGCCCGCGGCGCCTCCATCACGGGCTGGGCCCGCCAGACCCTGCGCTCCACCCGCAAGTCGGTGCTGCGTAACATCCACAACCGCACGGCGGCCCGCCAGGAGCTCGTCGCCCCCACCGGTGCGGAAGATGGCAAGGTCACCGCCGCCTCGCACGCCTTCACCCAGGCCGCGGCCCCTGGCGCCGGCGTGGACGGGCTCGGCACGGAGGAGGCCGGCCTCGCTCAGCGCATGATGCTCGAGGAGGCCACCGAGTGGCTGCGCTCCAAGGCCTCGCACCACCGCGGCATCGCCCGCACCGCCGCCGGCTCGGCGGCCCTGAGGTTCGCCTTCAACCTTCCGGAACCGGTGCGCCCCGAGGTGCGCGTCCGGCGTCGCGCCCTGCCGTTGCTCGAGGCCGACCCCAAGGCCGCGCACCGCTCCGCGCAGGCCATGCTCGCGTGCCTGAACCGCATCCACGGCTGGCAGGGCATGTTCGACCATGCCGATCAGGATTTGATGGCCCTGTGGGACGACTACTCCAAGGCCCAGCTGTTCGAGCTGGTCTCCCGCGACCCGGCGATCGCGCACACGATCGCCGTGGAGGCCCTGGCCGACCGCGCCCGCCCGGACCGCCCCTCCGTGCGCGCCTTCCGTGCCGCCGTCAAGGACTTCGCCCCCGTGCTCAAGAACGGCCGCAAGCCCGCCGGCTGGCGCACCTGCGTCAACGCCGTGGTGGACGCGTTCCTGGCCGAAGAGTTCGAGGCGTTCTCCGCCTTCGACACCGCCGGCGCCGCCACCCATGAGGCCAAGCTGGCCGAGCGCGAGGAGACCCTGGCCGGGGCGTGGGACGCCTACCAGGCCATGGCCCGTTTCCCCGACGCGCCGATGGGCACCACCCACCAGGAGGTGCGGGACCGCCTGGACGGGATCGTCCGCGGGATCCTCGGTGCGGGCGTGGAGATCCCGGGTACCGGTTCGTCTGCTGACGGAACCCCGGGCACGACGCCGGCCGGTTCCATTGCGGGGGAGCGTCACCTCCGCGCGGTGTGAGTCTCCCCTCCGAGTGCGTGCGGAGGGGGCAGGGCCGTCAATCGACCGTTGTCATCACGTGGACATTTCGTCGCAGAATGCCATGACGGATTGTCCAAACGGTGACGGCCATTTCCGCTTGTTGGTTCAGTTGCGGCATTTTCGGTGGGGGCGTGGAGATCCCGGGTGCCGACCTGTGGGCCGGCGGAACACCGGGCACGACGCCGGCCGGTTCGCTCCCGTGAGAGCGTCACCTCCGCGCGGTGTAAGGGCTACGGCCGCGCGGATCTGGTCCGGCGGGGCCTCACTCGGACATAGTGCAACCATGGAGAACACCGAGGCCGCGCGAATCACCGCGCAGATCGATGCGGTGCTGAGCCATGGCGACGATGACTCAGAATTTGCCCTGGAGGCCGGTCGCCGCTTCCTCCGTGAGACTGAGGACGAATGGCGACTCGCCTGATGCCGGCGGCGACGCGGCGCTCTCGGGATTACCGCAGGTAGTCCAGTAGCGAGGTCTGCAGGGCCTGGGCGGAGACGGCCAGCGCGGCCTGGTAGTTCAGCTGCTGCATCTGCAGCTCCACGGCCGACTCGGCCAGGTCCGCCTCCTCGGTGGAGGTACGGGTGGCCTCGAGTTCGGTCAGTCGCGTCTGGGTGGCCTGCAGCGTGCGGCCCACGGTGGCGTGGCGGGCGCCGGAGGCGGTGAGGGCATCCGACATCTGCTGGCGGGAGTTCTCCAGCGTGCCGATGGACCCGGAGAGGTCCCCGCCGGAGCGCAATGTCTCGGACAGCTTCGTGAGGACCTCGAAGACGGATCCCTGGCCGATGGTGCCGAAGGCGGCCTCGCCCGGGACATCGACCTGGATGGTGGTGCTGTCCGAGATCCGGCGCTCCACGTCGGCGCCGGGGGTGCCGTTCCACGTCGGAGGGGTTCCCTCAACATAGGCGGCGCTCTCGGCGGAGGTTCCGGCGAAGACGTTGCGGCCGAGCACCTGGGTGTTGGCCACGGAGAGCAGCTCGGTGCGCAGCTGGTCGACCTCGGCGGCGCTGGCATCGCGGCCGGCCTGATTCACCGTGGCGTTGGCCGCTGCCAGGGTGAGGTCCTGGATGCGGGCCATGATGTCCAGCCCGGACTGCAGGGCGTTGTCGATGCTGCGCATCCACGTGTCCGCGTTCTGCAGGTTGCGCTCGTACTGGGTGGTGCGGGCGATCTCGGCGCGGGCCGCCATGGCGGTGCGGGTGCCGGCGGGATCGTCGGAGGGACGGGAGATTGCCTGGCGGGAGGCGGCCTTGTTCTGCAGCTCGGCCAGCGTCTTGGCCGATTCCTGCAGGTTGGCGCGCGTGGTGGCGGCCGTCATGGACGAGGTCACACGGTGCATCATGGTCATCCCACCTTCCTTCCAGGGCGTTCTGCATCAGTCATCGGTACGGTCGGCCCCGATTTTCACGCTCGGGGCCAAACTGTCCTGGACTGACTCAGCGGCCCACCAGCCCCACGCGGTTGATCAGGGTATCCAGCATCTCATCGACTGCGGTCAGCACGCGGGCCGAGGCCTGGTAGGCGTGCTGGAATGTCACCAGGTTCACGGCCTCCTCGTCCCGGTCCACGGAGGCCAGTGACTGCTGGGAGGCCCGCGCCGAGGACTCGGTCCCCACGGAGAGGCTGAGCCCGTTCAGGGCGCTGCGGGAGGCCGATCCCACTCCCGAGACGAAACCGGTCCAGCTGCTGGAGACGGACTCGCCGAGACTGCTGATCGCGTCCGCGACGGAACCGTCCAGGGCACCCTGATTCGGGCCGGCGTGGGCGATGTCTGCTGGATTGGAGATGACCACGCGCAGGGACTCAGCCGGGTTGGCGGGGTCGAAGTCGAAGAAGGCTCCACCCTGGACGCCGTCGCCCGTGGTCCCGCCCTGGTGCAGTCCGTTCGTGCCGTTCGCCATTGAGGCGGCCAGGTCGTCGTACCCCTGGATCGCGCCGGCAAGGGGGCCCTCCGTGGACAGCACGGACAAGCGGCCGGCGAGCGAGCCGCCGTCGACCCCGGCGGAGCCGCTGCGGTGCTCCCATTGGACGATGGTGGTGCCGTCCGCCGCCTCGCCGACAGCGAGGGGCTTGGTGTTCTCGCCGGAGACGAGCGCGTTGCCGCCCACCAGGAAGTCGCCGGTGCCGTCCGCGGCGGGGCGGAGCTGACCGCCGGTGAGGGAGGAGAGCTGCTCGGCGAGCTGATCGCGGTGGTCCAACAGTTCGTTCGTGGAGCCGCCGGCAGCACCGGTGCTGCGGATGGCGCCGTTGATCTGGGCGAGCTGCTCGGCGAGGGAGTTCACCTGCGCCACCTCGGCGCGCAGCTCATGGCCCTGGGCGGCGTACTGGTCCTTCAGCTGCTGGACGTCGGCGCGGAGACGGCCGGCCAGCGATCCGGCGGCCTCGAGCAGGGCGGCGCCGGCGCCGGCGTCGCCCGGGTTGTTGGCGAGGTCCTGCCAGGCCGAGTGATAGGCGTTGACGGCGGAGGACACGGAGCCGTCGCCGGGCTCACGCAAAACGTCCTCGATCCCGGAGTACGCCTCGGCGCGGACCTGCTGGAAGCCGGTCTGCGCCACGGCGCCCCGCACCTGGCGGTTGACCAGCTCGGAGGCGGAGCGGCCGATCCCGGCCACCTCCACGCCCTGGCCCACCCCGGTGGGGTTGGTGAACAGCCCGGTGGGCTGCACGCCCGGCAGCGACTGCAGCTGAGCCGACTGGCGGGTGTAGCCCACGGTGCCGGCGTTGGCGGTGTTCTGCGCGGTGATGGCGATCTGCGCGCGGGCGGCCTCGAGGCCTCGCGCGGCGGTGTTCAGCGAGTGGAAGGTGCTCAGTCCCATAATTGTCCTATGCCTGCCGTTCAGCCCTGGCGGTCGATGATGGCCGCGCCTGAGGTGGGGGCGGCGGAGCCGGCGGCCGTGTAGGTGACGGCGGGGCCGGTCTGCTGGCCGGCCTCCTGCAGCGAGATGTTGGCGGCCTTGAGGAAGCGGGCATTCTCCTCCGAGACGGTGCGGATCTCCTCGGCCAGGGACACGATCGCGCCGTGGTGGTCCTGGAGGATCCCGGCCCACGGTCCCTCGGCGGGGGCGCCGGCCACGAGCTCGCGCAGCGTGGGGGAGCCCTCGGTGGTCATGCCCCACTGCTGGGCGAGGGAGGCGGAGAGCACGTCCACGGTCAGCTGCGTGGTGGAGAGCTGGTTCTTCAGCGCCTCGATCTCCGCGGTGCAGCGGCCCAGCCAGCGGGACTCGCCATTGGTGACGAGCAGGCGCTGTGTGGTGAATTTGTACAGCAGGTTCTCCAGGATGCCGCGCTCGCGCCACAGCTCGTTGGACAGTTCATCTGCGTGCATTCTTCTACCTTTCACACCGCCGGCGGGCGCCGGTGGGACCTCTGGTGTCCCGGCTGATCCTTGTTGTCGGTACACATGGACCAACTTTTGACCCCCGGCCGGAGATTTCTGCGCATGTCCTGTGCCGAGGGTGCCTTCGGGGCACTTGCTCAAGGACAACATGTCAGCAGCGATGGAGGGTAGCCGGGCATGAGAACAGCACGGAACGACCTGGTGGAGCAGAACATCCCCCTGGTCGGCTACGCGGTGTCCGAGATGCACCACAAGTACCCCATGGTGGAGCGGGACGAGATGGTCTCGGTCGGCCTCGAGGGTCTCGTGCTCGCCGCGGACACTTGGGACCCCGACGCCGGCACCCAGTTCTCCACGTGGGCTCACCTCAAGATTCGCTGGGCCATCCAGGAGTTCCTGCAGCAACTCGACTGGATGGGGCGTCGCGGCCGGGACAAGGCCAAGCGCCTGGAGAAGGCCCGCGCGCAACTGACCCATTCCCTGGCCCGGGTGCCGGAGGACTCCGAGCTGGCCGTGGCGCTGGGGGTTTCCGTGGAAGAGCTGCGCGTCATGGTGGCCGAGGGGTCCAAGACACAGACGCACCTGGACGACTCTCTGAATGACATGCTGGCCGCCGCCGAGGACGGCCCCGAGAAGCAGGTGCTCGATGCCGAGAAGAACCTGCTGCTGCATAGGGCTGTTGCTGCGCTGCCCGAGAGGACGCGTCAGGTGGTGGAGATGCATTACTTCCAGGGACTGGCCCAAGGAGAGGTGGCTGCCGCTTTAGGCGTCTCCGATGCGACCATCTCCAAGGAGAAGAAGCGCGGACTGGCCCTGCTGCAGGACGTGCTCGGTTCCGCCCTCTCGGTGAAGCCCGCCGCTCCCGTGGCCGCCTCCGTGCCCGCGGCCGGTCGGGAGCAGTTCCTGGCCGCCGCCGGGGGAGCGATGCGGGGCGGGATCGTGCCGCAGGTGCGCCGATTCGCCTAGCGGCCAGCCGGTTCAGAAAAAATCTCGGTCGGGGTGAAAAAACTCCCGGGCCGTGTCGATAAGTCTGGTGTCGGGTCCGCAGGAAAGGGTCCGCGGATCAGAACCCCACACTTTGCACCAAGGAGCATGACATGACCGTCATCAACACCAACGTCGCCGCCAACAACACCTACCGCATGATGAGCATCGCCTCCGAGGAGAAGGCCTCCTCCATGGAGAAGCTGTCCTCCGGCCTGCGCATCAACCGCGCCGCCGACGACGCCGCCGGCCTGTCCATCGCCGAGGGCCTGCGCTCCCAGTCCAACGGCCTGGAGGTCGCCGCCCGCAACATCAACGACGCCATCTCCCTGGCCCAGACCGCTGAAGGTGGCCTGTCCGCCGCCGGCGACATCCTGCAGCGCGTCCGTGATCTGGCTGTCCAGGCCGGTAACGACACCCTGAACACCGAGGCACGCGCTGCCATCACCACCGAGGTGACCCAACTGACGGCGGAGCTCACCCGCATGTCGGAGTCGATCAACTTCAACGACGCCAAGCTGCTCGACGGCACCGGGACCTTCTCGTTCCAGGTGGGTGCCAACGGTGGGACGGACGCTGCCAGCAGCTCCGACACCATTGCCCTGTCGATCTCCACCAACCTGGCCGACATCGCCACCACCGTCGGTGCACTGGACTTCTCCAGCGCGGACGGCGCCTCGGCTGCCATCGTGGCCCTGGACACCGCGATCACGGGGATCTCCTCGGACCGTTCCAACATCGGTGCCGTGCAGAACCGTCTCGAGCACACCCTGAAGCACGTCAACGTGACCGCCGAGAACCTGATCAACGCCGAGTCCAACATCCGCGACGTGGACATGGCCAAGGAGATCGTCAAGCAGTCCGCTGCCAACATCAAGGAGCAGGCCTCCCAGGCCATGCTGGCCCAGGCCAATCAGGCCTCGCAGAACGTGCTGCAGCTGCTCCGCTGATCCGCCTAGCGGCATCGCACTGAACACCGCACTGTGACCGAGGGGCGGCCGTCACCGGGGGGAATCCGGGGCGGCCGCCCCTCGGGACGGTGCATAGGCATCACACCTGGTGGTCCAGTAGTCGCTGGACCGTTGCAGAGACACCAACAGAGACCTCAACGAGGAACGGACTGGCACCATGGCAGGCATCAGCTTCGACGGACTGGCCTCCGGGCTGAACACCACCGAGCTCATTGGTGCCCTCATCTCCGTGGAACGGGTCCCGGTGACCCTCATGGAGAACAAGCTCGCTGAGAACGAGGCCCGCATCTCCGGCCTGCGCGCACTCAACAGCCAGATCGCCTCCCTGGCCGAACTGGCCAAGGAGTACTCCATCGCTGACGCCTTCCGCCCCGCGACGGGCAGCTCCACCAGCGAGAACGTCACCGTCACTGTTGACGACGGCGCCACCCCGGCCACCTTGGACTTCCGGGTGGACGCGGCCGCCGCCAAGCAGTCCGGCGTCTCCGCACCGCTGTCCGGCTGGAACGGTGAGACACTCAGCATCACCCGAGCCGACGGCACCACCGCGGACTTCACGGGAGACAGCCTCACCTCCCTGGTGGACGCCGTCAACGGCGACGCCGAGCTGGGCGTGGACGCCACCCTCATCAAGGCCGGCACCGACGCCGAGGGCACAACCCTCTACCGCCTGCAGCTGACCAGCCAAGACACCGGGGCAGACGCAGCCTTCACGGCCACGGCCGACGGTGCCGACCTGTTCGGTACCGGCGGAGCCATCACCTCCACCGCGGCTGACGCCCGAATCACCCTGTTCCCCGGGACCGGCGCCGAGCAGACCATCACCTCGGCCACCAACGAGTTCGCGGATCTGGCCAGCGGCGTCTCCGTTACCGTATCCGCGAAGGCGGTGGGAGAGACCGTCACCGCCTCGGCGTCCAACGACCCGACGGCCGCCACCGAGCGGGCGGAGAAGCTGCTCAAGCAGATCAACGGACTGCTGAACGCCATCGGCTCCGTGACCACCGTGACCCCGGGCTCGGGCAGTGCAGGGTCCACCACCAGCGCCGGCATGTTCGTGGGCGACTCCACGGTCCGTTCCATCAACGACAAGATCTTCAGCGCTGCGGTCCGCACCGAGGACGGCACCTCTCAGGCCTGGTTCGGCGTCCAGCCGGACCGCTACGGACGGCTGGAGATCGACACCGAGACACTGAAGCAGGCACTCACCGAGGACCCCGCCGCCGTCGGGACTGCCCTGGCCGCGCTGGCCGGACGCGTCCAGGAAGCCGCCAGTTCCATCTCCGACCAGTACGACGGCATCCTCACCCAGTCCATCGAGTCCCGCGTGACGGAGAACCAGCGCACCCAGACCAGCATCGATTCGGCGCTCCGCCGCCTGGAGCTGCGCGAGACGACCCTGCGCGCCCAGTTCACGGCCATGGAAGTCGCCCTGGCCAAGGCCAACTCGCTGCAGAGTTACCTCTCCGGCCAGATCAACACCAACAATGCCGCCGCCAACCAGCGGTAATCCCCGTCTCACCTGACCCACTCTCACCCCCAGGAGCACACCATGTTGGGCACCACCCAGCGCAATCCCATCGAGGAGATGCGCCGCCGCGAGCTGATGACCGCCACCCCGGCCCAGCTCACCGTGAAGCTGTTCCAGCGCCTCATCCTGGACCTGCACCGTGCTGCCACGGACCTGCAGCAGGGCCAGGCCGGCACGGCCAGCGGCCACCTGATCCACGCGCAGTCGATCCTCTCCGAGCTGGACGGCACCCTGGACGTCAACGCCTGGGCCGGCGCCGCGGACCTCAAGTCGCTCTATGCCTTCTGCCTGCAGACCATCGCCTCCGCCAATCAGAACTCGGACGCCCAGGCCGCCCTGCGCGCCATCGAGCTGCTGACCCCCGTGGCCGAGGCCTTCGAGCAGGCGGCCAAGACCGCATGAGCCTGACCATGCCCTTTCGCGGGGGCTCGACTGCCCTCACCGCGGCCAACGCCGCCCACGAGTCCGTCCTGGCGGACCTCGCCTGGGAGACCCTCGCCAATGATCTGGAGGACTGGCTCGACTCCAAGGACCGGACGGAGTTCCCCGCGGCACTCGAAGCACGCCCCGCCGGCACGCCGCCCGAGCACCTGCAGCGCCGCATGGCGAATCTGACCACTCGGCTCTCGGTGGCCCTGCGGGAGATGCGCACCGAGCAGGACGGCATCGCCCAATCCCTCAAGGCGACCGCCCAGGCCCAGCGCATGACCAGCGCGAACCGCGGCGCCACCGCCGCCTACCTCGACACCGGAGCCTGACAGCGCCACCGTACCGGGCCGGCGTCGTTCCCCGGCCTCTGATGGCCATTGGCTTCCTGGACCGTCCTCACCAGCTGGGTTGAGATCACGCTTGCGGTCGAGAATCGCCGGTACAGCCACCTGCAAGCGTGCTCGTAACGAAGAGGATTCCGCGCCCCGGACAAAACGCGCACCCACCCCGCACCTCCCCGCATAGGAACCTCCGAGGCGACCGGAACAGAACCGGCCGCCCGCGTCCGCCGTTCTGCGCATGTCTTCCTCCCGAAGGAGAGACACGCAGAACAACGAGTGCACTCACGGGCCCGCACCCCCACACGGGCCCAGGGGAAGGGGAACGGATGTCCGTCACGGTCAACGCGCTGGAATCGGCGCTGGACGGTCTGGCCGCGCGCCAGCGTGCCATCGCCAACAACCTGGCCAACGTCAACACGCCGCAGTTCCAGGCCACCAAGGTCCAGTTCGAGGACCAGCTGGCCGCCTCGATCGCCGCCGGCGACGGCCGCGCCGCCCCCACCCGGCAGGCCTCCCTCGAGCCCACCCGCCTCAACGGCAACAACGTCAACGCGGACACCGAGGTGCTCTCCAACGAGGCCACGGTGCTCAGCTACCAGTTCGCCTCCCAGGCCATCAAGTCCAAGCTCTCCGGCGTCTCCACGGCCGCGAGGACCTCCTGATGCCGGCCTTCGACGCGATCGGGATCGCGGGGACCTCCATGTCCGCCAACCGCCGGTGGATCGACGCCACGGCGGACAACCTGGCCAACATCAACACCGTGACCAACGCGGACGGGGACGCCTTCCAGGCCCGCTACCTCGAGGTGGCCCCGGCCGCCGGGAACCAGGGCGTGCAGGTCACCTCCGTGCAGTACGGGGACGCCGAGGGTCAGCTCTCCTACGAGCCCGACCACCCTGAGGCCAACGAGGAGGGCTACGTCCGCCGCCCGGACATCGACATGGGCGTGGAGATGGGCAACCTCATCATGGCCCAACGCTCCTATTCCCTCGCCGCCCAAGTGGTGGACAAGGCCAAGACGGTCTACCAGGCCGGTATCGAGATCGGACGCAACTGATGCCCATCGACTCCATCGGAGCTATCGCGAGCATGCCAGCCATGCCCTCCCTTCCGAGCATGCCCGCCGTGAACCCCACGAGCCCGACGACGGCCGCGCTCCCGGGTGCCCCGGCCACCGATGCGGTGGCCGGTATCACCGGCACCGCCGAGGCCGGCGGCGCCGACTTCGGCTCGGCCCTCGCGGGCCAGGTCGATTCCCTGCAGGCCCTGCAGGGCGAGCGGGACACCCTGAACCTGCAGGCCGTCACGGGCGACCTCGAGGACATTCACCAGGCCACCATCGCCGCCGCCGAGGCCTCCGCGACCATGGACCTCATGGTCGCGCTGCGCAACAGCGGGCTGCAGGCGTTCAACGAACTCATGAGAATCCAGGCCTGAGACCATGAGCCTCTCGACCTCGCCCCTGCCCTCGGCCCGCCGCTCGGCCTCGTCCGGCGCCGCCGGCTGGTTCCAGAACCTCGGCGCCAAGCTCTCCGAGATGTCCATCGGCCAGCGCATCATCGCCTCGATGCTGGCCGTGGCCCTCGTGGCCGGCGGTGTCTTCGCCGCCACCCAGGCCGCCAAGCCCACCCTGTCCCCGCTGTTCACCGGGCTGTCCTCCTCGGACGCGGCCGCCGTGGTGGACCAGCTGAAGTCCGCCGGCGTGGAGTACGAGCTCCAGGACGGCGGCACCACCATCCTGGTGGCGGACGACGCCGTCTACGACCAGCGCCTCTCCGCCGCCGCGGCCGGCCTGCCCTCGGGCGGCGGCACGGGCTACAACCTGCTGGACGAGGTGGGCATCACCTCCTCCGAGTTTCAGCAGGACACCACCTACAAGCGTGCCCTGGAGGGTGAGCTCGCCGCCACCATCGGCCAGATGGACGGCGTGGAGCAGGCCTCCGTGAAGCTCGCGATGCCGGAGGAGACCGTGTTCGCCTCCGAGCAGGGCACCCCCACCGCCTCCGTGTTCGTCGCCAGCCCGCGCGGGGACCTGTCCAACCAGCAGGTCCAGGCCATCGTGCACCTGGCCAGCGCCTCGGTGGAGGGCATGGACCCCACCGACGTGGCCGTCGTCGACTCCACGGGCAAGGTCCTCTCCGCCGTGGGCGAGGGCCCGCTGGACACCGCCGGGGGAGAGGACGAGCGCTCCGCCGCCGTCACCGCCAACGTGCAGAAGGTCCTGGACAACCTCGTGGGCCCGGGCAACTCCACCGTGGCCGCCACGGTGGCCACCACCCGCTCCACCTCCGAGACCGTCTCCGAGGAGTTCACCACCCCGGAGGGCGGCGTGCAGGCGCTCACCGAGCAGACCTCCACCGAGGACTACACCGGCGCCGGCACCCCCGCCGGGACGGGCGTGCTCGGCCCGGACAACGTGGCCAACACGGGCGCCGGCGCCACCGGCAAGGGCAACTTCACCTCCGGCGCCGAATCCCGCACCAACGCGGTGGACAAGACCACCACCTCCACCACGACGCCGGCCGGTGACGTCGAGCGCCAGACGGTCGCCGTGGCCGTGGACTCGGCCGCCGCGGGCGGCCTGACGGACGCCCAGGTGACCGAGCTGGTCTCCACCGCCGCCGGACTGGACCCCGAGCGCGGGGACCTCGTGACCGTGGAGATCATCCCCTTCTCCACCGCCGGCGCCGCCGAGGCCGCCCAGGCCCTGGCCGACGCGGAGGCCGCGGAGGCCGCCGCCGCCCAGGACCGGCTGGTGCGGGACATCATCCTCTACGGGATCGCCGCCGCCGTCCTGCTGGTCGGGTTCGTGGTGTGGATGATCCTGCGCCGCCGCCGGACCGTGGAGACCCTCGAGGACCTCGGCGAGACCGCCCCGGCCCCGGCCATGCTGGACCGCTCCACCGGACCGGACACCGGCCAGATGCCCGTGATCGCCACCGAGCCGCCCACTCAGGCCCTGTCCTCGGTCCTCCCGGTGGCGAAGCCGCTGGAGCCGCTGCCGGACGGGCCGAGCGCCTCCCAGAAGGTCCACCACGCGGCCCAGACCGACCCGGCCAAGACCGCCGAGATGATGCGCGCCCTGATGGAAGCGAAGGAGATGGCATGAAACCGGACCTCAAGCTGAACGGCGTGCAGAAGGTCGCCGTGCTCCTGATGGACCTGGAGCCGGAGGTGGCCTCCCAGGTGATGTCCCACTTCAACGAGGACGAGGCCCAGGAGATCTCCGCCGAGATCATGCGCATGAAGAGCGCGGACCCGGACACCGTGGACGCCGTGATGGCGGAGATGGCCGTGATCGTCGAGTCCGGGCGCACCCCGGCCCGCGGCGGCGCCCACCTGGCCCGCCGGCTCATCTCCGGGGCCTTCGGCGAGGACAAGGCCGGGGACGTGATGGAGCGTGCCGCCGGGGTGCTGGCCGGCAAGGCCTTCGAGTTCCTGGAGACCATGGACGCCACCCAGATCCTGGCCCTCATCCACGAGGAGACCCCGCAGATCCAGGCCGTGGTGCTGTCCAACCTGGACCCCCGCACCGCCTCGGCCGTGCTCTCCGGCCTCGACGAGCCGGTCCGCAACGGCGTGGCCTTCCGCATCGCCACCATGGGCACCCCGAGCACCGAGGCCGTCCGCGTCACGGCGGAGATCCTCAAGTCCCGGGTGTCCTCCGTGGCCACCGCCCGCGAGCAGGCGGCGATCGGCGGCGTGCAGTCCCTCGTGGAGATCGTCAACCGCGCTGACTCCGCCACCGAGCGCGGCGTGCTGGAGTACATGTCCGCCACCGACCCCGAGCTGGGGGAGGAGGTCCGGAACCTCATGTTCACCTTCGCCGACCTCATCAAGCTGGACGACGTCTCCCTGCAGCTCGTGCTGCGCTCGCTCAAGATGGACGTGCTGGCCCGGGCCCTGCGCGGCGCCAACCCGGCGCTGGAGCAGAAGATCCGCCAGAACATGTCCTCGCGCAACGCGGTGGCCCTGAACGAGGAGGCCGCGGCCGTGTCCAAGCTGCGCGCCTCCGAGGTGGAGGAGGCCCGTGGCGAGGTGGTCCGCGAGGTCCGCAACCTCGAGGCCTCCGGGGACCTGAACCTCTCCAAGCAGCAGCAGCAGGACGAGGACGAGTATGTCTGAGCAACTCGCCGAGCGCAGCTCTGTCCTGAATGCCGCGCCGAACTCCGAGCCGAACGCCGGCCTCAGCACCGACCTGAATGCTGCCGTGCGCTCCCTGCGGATCTCCGAGTACCACGCCGCCCCCGTGGAGGTCGTGTCCTCGCCCGTGGTGGACGCCGCCGTGATCGAGGGCCGCTCCCGCGGCTACGTGGACGGGCTCAAGGCCGCCCAGGAACACGCCGACGCCCTCGAGGACAGCCGGCGCACCGAGCACGAGCGGCTGATGCGCAGCACCCAGGAGCGCACCGAGCAGACCCTGGCCTCGCTCGGCCACGCCGCCGCGCAGCTGACCGCCTCCATGGAGCACGCCCTGGACCGCGCCGAGGAGACCGTCTTCGAGATCGCCTGCCACGTGGCCGAGGTCATCCTCGGCGCCGAGCTCTCGGTCGCCTCGGTGGCCGCCCGCGCCGCCATCCACCGGGCGCTCACGGCCTCCACACCGTCCCCCGTGCACACCATCCGCCTGCACCCCGAGGCCGAGCGGGCCGCGACCGCCGCCGCCGAGCTGCCGGCCGGCGTCGTGCTCCAGGCCGATCCCACCCTGCCGCCCGGCGGAGCCGTGGCCGTCTACCGCGACGGCTGGCTCGAGGCCGGCGTGGAGGACGCCCTGGGGCGCGTGCGCGCCTACGCCGCCGAGGAGAACCCGCGATGAGCACCACCGTCTCACCCGAGGACCTCGCCGCCTGCCTGGACCGGCACGTCGAGTCGATCCGCCGGCTGGCCGCGCCCGTGGCCCACGGCACCGTGGTCTCCTCGCAAGGACTGCAGGCCACCATCGGCGGGCTCGCCGTGGCCGTCGGTGACGTGGTGACCGTGGGCACCGGAACGGGCGCGGTGGAGGCCGAGGTGATCGCCGTGCACCGCACCGAGGCCACCGTGATGCCCCTGGCGGACGGCTGGGCGCCGGCCGCCGGCACCCCCGTGCTGCGCGCCCACCGGGGCGGGCAGGTGCCCGTGGGGGACGGACTGATCGGCCGGGTGGTGGACGCCCTGGGCCGGCCCCTCGACGGCAAGGGGCCGATCACCGGCGTGGAGTTCGCCGGCGTGCACCGGTCCGCGCCGAACGCCCTGGAGCGGGACCCCGTCAACACCCAGCTGGGCACCGGCGTGCGCGCCGTGGACACCTTCACCGCCCTCGGCCGCGGCCAGCGCATCGGCCTGTTCGCCGGCTCCGGGGTGGGCAAGTCCTCCCTGCTGTCCATGATCGCGCGCGGCACGGACGCCGAGATCTCCGTCATCGCCCTGGTGGGTGAGCGCGGCCGCGAGGTCCGCGGCTTCCTCGAGGACGACCTCGGCCCCGAGGGGCTGGCCCGCTCCGTGGTGGTGGTCGCCACCGGCGACGAGCCGGCCATGATGCGCCGCAAGGCCGCCTTCACCGCCACCCGGATCGCCGAGCACTTCCGGGACGCCGGCCGCCACGCCGTGCTGATGATGGACTCCCTGACCCGCGTGGCCATGGCCCAGCGGGAGATCGGCCTTTCCGCCGGCGAGCCCCCGGCCACGCGCGGCTACCCGCCCTCCACCTTCTCCCTGCTGGCGCAGCTGCTCGAGCGCGCCGGCACGGACCGCGGCGGCTCCGTCACCGGCATCTACACCGTGCTCGTGGACGGGGACGACCACAACGACCCCGTGGCCGACTCCGCCCGCTCCATCCTGGACGGCCACCTCGTGCTCGAACGCTCCCTGGCCGTGGCCGGGCACTACCCCTCGATCGACGTGCTGGCCTCCATCTCCCGCGTGGCCTCGGCCGTGACTCCGGGAGCGGACAAGGCGAACCTCACGGCCGTGCGCCGGGCGATGGCCGAGCGGCGGGACGTGCAGGACCTCGTGGACGTGGGCGCCTACGTGCCCGGAACCCGGCCGCTGGCCGACGCCGCCCTGGCCCACCGCGGCGAGATCGACGGCTTCCTGCGCCAGGACATGGACGACTCCACCCCGCTGGCGGAGGCGTGGGGCCGGCTGGGCCGGCTCGCCGGACTGCTGGGCGGCGGAGCGGCCGGCGCTCCCGGTTCCACCGGGGCCTCCGGTCCTGACGGGCGGGCCGCCTGATGGCGGGGTTCAAGCTCGCCAGCCTGCTCAAGGTCCGCCGCATCCAGGAGGACCAGGCCGCCGCCCAGCTCACGCAGGCCCGCCACTCAGCGCGCGGCGTGCAGCGCCGGGCCGCCGACGAGCGGGAGCTGCTCGAGGATCTCGGCGGTCAGGCCGCGCTCGCGGCCGCCGGGATCGCGCGGGCCTCGGCCGCCCGCCAGCTGGCGGAGATCCGCGCCGCCCAGCAGGTGGCCGACGGCGAGGTGGAGGCCGCCGAGAAGGCCCTGATGCTCGCGCGGCAGTCCCGGCGCAGCGTCGAGCTGCTCAAGGAACGCCACGACGCGAGCCTGCGCGCCCTGGAGGCCAAGGCCGAGCAGCACGCGCTCGACGAGCTCGCCTCCACCCAGCACGCCCAGAAGACCCGCACGACGCACCGCACCGAGGGGGAGTCCTGATGCCCATCGCCGCCATCGAGGCCCGCATGGCCCAGATCGAGTCGAACCTCTCTGCCCTGGCCCCGCAGTCCCGCACGCCCCTGGCCTCCGGTCTGACCGGCACGGCGGGCACCGGCGGCATCATCGGTTCCAGCACCGGCGCCCTCCCGGGCAGCGCCGCCGAGCAAGCCGCCCAGGACCAGTTCGCCGCCCAGCTGCGCCAGGCCCTCGGGGGAGCGGCCGCTTCCACCGCGACCGGTGCCGCGGCCGCCGGGACCGGTGCGGCCGGCGTCGGGACCGCCGCAGGCGCTTCCGGAGCCTCCGCCGCCACCTCAGCCTCCTCAGCCTCCGGAGGCACCGCCTCCGGCAACGCGATCGTGGAGACCGCCAAGAAGTACCTCGGCACCCCCTATGTGTGGGGCGGCAACTCCCCGTCCCAGGGCTTCGACTGCTCGGGTCTGGTCAAGTACGTCATGAACGAGCTCGGCGTGGACATGCCGCGTGTGGCCCGCGACCAGGCGAAGGTCGGCACCGAGATCGGCTCCCTGGCCGAGGCCCAGCCCGGCGACCTGCTGGGCATGCGCAACGGAAAGCACATCGCCATCTACCTCGGGGACCACAAGATCCTGCACGCGCCCCAGCCCGGCGAGGACGTGTCCATCCGCTCGCTGTTCTCCTGGGATGACATCGACACGATCCGCCGCGTGGTCCCCGCCGGCGGCTCCGGCGCGGCCTCCAACGCCGGCTCCACGCGCGCCGCCTTCGAGCAGCTGGCAGGAACCTCCTCATGATCGGATCGCCTGTGAGTTCCATGATTCCCGGCCCGACGCCGGACCCGTCCCGTTCCCCGGCCGGCTCCGGTCCCGCTGGCAGCGTCTCCCGCGGACCGAGCTTCGCCGATCACCTGCGGGACGCCTCGACCCCCACGCCGGCGCGTCCTGCCCATGGCTCCGCGTCCGGCGGTGCCGCCTCCGCCGGGGCTGCCGATCCCGCTCCCGCCGACGCGGCGACCGGCCCGGAGCCGTCCTCCGTGCTGCCGGAGGGCTTCACCCCGGTGCGTGAGGGGCGGGAGTTCACCCGGCCGATCTCCTTCGACGCGGTGGTCGGCACCGAGCCGCCGGCCGACCCCACCGGATCCGCGGAGTCCCCGGCGGCGGCCAATCTCCAGGGCCCCGAGCATCCCGCCGTCCAGGCCACGATCATCACCGGGGCCGGGAACCCCGCCAGCACGGTCTTCAACCCGGGGAAGAACCCGGCCCACGCGGGGCAGGGACCGTCAGCATCGGCGGTGGTGTCCGGGACTCCCGGCGTGCAGACGGTGCCCAGTGCCGCTACCGGTTCCGGATCAGGGTCCGCTGCCGCGGCCACCGCCGGCCCGTTCTCCGCCACGGGCCGAACAGCCGGAGACCCGGCCGCCCCCTCCACTGCCCCTGTCGCTGCCTCTGGGACCGCCTCCGCCACGGCCTCCTCCACTCCGGCGTCCCAACAGTCGAGCTCGGCCGGCGCAACGACGGGCAGCCAGAGCTCGGCGACGGCCCCGGCCGCCCCGATCACCGCCGCCGCAGTGACCCCCGCGGCTGGGACGGCGGCGACGGCGTCCGCGCCGACCCCCTCGGCCGAGTCCGCGGCCCCCGCCCCGGCGGTGCGCGCCTGGACCGTCCAGCAGCTCTCCACCCCCGTGGTGCAGGTCGCCGGCCGGGCCGTCGCCCTGCCGGACGGCACCCACCTGGCCACCGTGAGGATCAGCCCCGAGGCCCTCGGCCCGGTGACCCTCGAGGCCACCAGCCGGGACGGCGCCATCCGCCTGGAGATCACCGCCGCCACCGAAGCCGGCCGGGAGAACCTGCGCGTGGTGCTCACCGAGCTGCGCCGGGAACTGGCCGCCGCCCAGCCCGGCGCCACCCTGGACCTGTCCTCGGGCGGCAAGGACGCCGCGCCGAACGGCACCGGCTCCTCCCCGGGCGGCCGCCCGGGTGAGGGGAAGGACGGGGAGGGGGCCGGCGTCGGGCATTCGGGAACCGGGACCGACGGACCTGGCGCCGAGACCCCCGCGACCGGCACCGAGCGCCAGCCCGGCGGCGGCGACCGGGACGGGAACGGGACAGGCGGGCTCGATGTGTACGCCTGACCTGAATCCCGGCGCATAGGGACCACGAGTACACCTGAGCACCGAACAGCACACCGACGCGAAGGAGCCACGGATGCCAGACGCCATCGCCCCGGCAGCCACCGGCGCACCGACCACCAGCCTGGATGCCGCGCGCCAGCAGGCCACCACGGCCACCGGCCCCAAACAGGAGCTGGACGGCGAGGTGTTCCTCAAGCTGCTCGTCACCCAGCTGCAGAACCAGGATCCGTCCTCGCCCATGGACACCAACCAGATGGTGTCCCAGGCCGCGCAGCTGTCCATGACCGAGACCATGAACGGGATCGCCGAGACCCTGGCGTCCCAGACGGCCGCGAGCTCCATGTCCACGGCCGCCGCGCTGATCGGTCAGGACGTGGAATGGCTGGACCCCGAGACCCTGGAGCAGGCCTCCGGCACCGTGACCGGCGCCTTGTTCCAGGGTGGCGAGACCCGGCTGGAGATCGCCGGCTCGGACACCACCGTGACCCTGGCGCAGATCACCGCGCTCGCGGCCCGTGCCACCGACGACGACTGACCCACCCACTTCTCCCCGCCCGCAGGACCACGCAGGACCCCGCAGCACACCACCAGGAAGGCAGACCATGCTTCGTTCACTGAACACCGGCGTCTCCGGCATGAGCGCCCACCAGCAGATGCTGGACGTCACCGCCAACAACATCGCCAACGTCAACACCACCGGGTTCAAGGCCGCCACGGTCACGTTCCAGGACACCCTGTCCCAGATGACCCAGAACGCCGGCGCTCCCGGCACCGGCCTCGGCGGCACCAACCCCGCCCAGGTGGGCCTCGGCGTGCGCACCGCCGCCATCACCACGGACCACGGCATCGGCGCCATGATGTCCACCGGCAAGGCCACCGACCTGATGATCGGCGGCGAGGGCTACTTCGTGGTCTCCAAGGGCGGCGAGCAGCTGTTCACCCGCGCCGGCTCCTTCAACCTGGACGCCTCCGGCAACCTCGTCACCCCGGACGGCGCCCAGCTCAACGGCTGGACCGCGGACGCCGCCGGGAACATCCGGGCCGGCGCCGGCGCCCAGCCGCTGACCATCGACGCCATGGCCACCGCCCCGGCCCGCGCCACCACCTCCGCGCAGCTCGGCGGCAACCTGCCGGACGACGCCGAGGTGGGAGACGAGCTGGTGCGCGAGGTGACCGTCTACGACGCCACTGGCAACCCGCGTCAGCTGTCCCTGACCTTCACCCGCACCGCCGGCGGCTGGGGCGTGGCGGGCACGGACGGCGCCGGGGCCACCGGCACCGGGTCCGTGGCCTTCACCAACGGCACCCAGGGCGGCGCCGCCAACGTCATGAACGTCGGCGGCATCACCGTGGACCTGGCCTCCCTGACCGGCTACGCCACAATGCAGACCGCCACGTTCACGGGCCAGGACGGGGCCGCAGCGGGCACCATCGTGGGCTTCTCGATCGCCCAGGACGGCACCATCAACGGGACCTTCTCCAACGGGGACATGCGCGCCGTGGGCCAGGTGGCCATCGCCTCCTTCGACAACCCGGCCGGCCTGGAGAAGGTGGGCTCCTCCGCCTTCCGCGCCACCGTCAACTCCGGTGTGCCGACCCTCGGCGCCCCGGGCGACGACGGCTTCGGCCCGCTGGCCGCCGGCACCCTGGAGGGCTCCAACACGGACCTGTCCAAGGAGTTCACCAACCTGATCATGGCCCAGCGCGGCTTCCAGGCCTCCGCCCGGATCGTGACCACCTCGGACGAGGTCCTCTCCGAGCTGACCAACCTGAAGCGCTGACCCAGCTGAAGGACTGATCTGCTGAGGCGAAAAATCGGCAGCCTGCTGACCGATAACCACTGCGGAACACTGCGGAAGGAGTGACCATGATCCTGTTGACCACCCTGCGGGGAGACCGCTTCGGCCTGAACCCCGACCTCGTGGAGGAGATCCGTGCCAACGGCACCAACTGCGTGGTCACCATGATCACCGGCCGGTCCTTCACCGCCGCCGAGGACGTGGACACCGTGCACCACATCCTCAACGAGCACCGGGTGGAGGTCCTGCGGCAGGCCTCCACCCCCGCCGACGCCGCTGACACCGCCGGTCGGCACCCCGACTACCTGACGCCCGTCCCCAGCAAGGAGCAGTAAGCCGTGGACCCCTTGATGATCATCGGCATCATCGCCGCCTTCGCCTCCCTTTTCATCATGGTGATCCTGGAGGGCGGGACCATCTCGTCCCTGTTCATCCTCGCCCCGATGATCATCGTGTTCGGCGGCACCATCGCCGTCTCGCTGATGGGCACCACCCTGGGCGACCTGAAGAACGTCGGCAAGATCTTCGGCTGGGCCTTCCGGGGCAGGCTGCGGTCCCCGCAGGACGTGATCGACGAGGTCTCGGCCCTCTCCGCCAAGGCCCGCGGCGGCTCCCTGCTAGAACTCGAGGCCGAGGCCGAGAAGACCGAGGACCCGCTGATCCGCACGGCCATCACCGGCCTGGCGGACGGCCTGGACTCGGACGCCCTCGCCGACCTGCTGGAGGCCCAGAAGGGCACCCGGCAGAACGAGGTCATGACGGTCTCCAACTGGTTCTCCCAGATGGGCGGGTACGCGCCGACCATCGGGATCGTAGGCACCGTGGCCTCCCTGATCCACGTCATGGAGAACCTCGCGGAGCCGGAGAACATCGGGCACATGATCGCCGCGGCCTTCGTGGCCACGCTGTGGGGCCTGCTCACCGCCAACTTCTTCTGGCATCCCATCGCCACCCGCATCCGCCGGCTGTGCGAGCTCGAGCAGGCGAACATGGAGGTGATCGTGGAGGGCGCCCTGTCCATCCAGGCCGGGGTGAACTCCACCGCCCTCACGGACCGGCTGCACTCCCTGATCCCGGACTACCGACTCGGCGCCTCCGGCAAGGGCAAGGGCACGGCGGAGAACGACGGCGGAGGCTCGGCTTCCAGCTCCACGCACCTCGGGACCGGGGCCACCTCCGGCAAGGGCAGAAAGTCCAAGGCGGCCTAGGTGTCCCGCCGACGCAAGGGGAAGGGATCGCCCCACGCCCCCGAGATGGACGAACGCTGGGCCGTGTCCTACCTGGACATGATGACCGTGCTGTTCCTGACCTTCGTGGTGCTGTTCTCCATGTCCTCGATCGACGCGGGCAAGTACGAGCAGCTCAAGAACTCCCTGGCCAAGGGGTTCGGTCAGGAGGAGACCGAGCTGGACGACCGGGTGGCCGGGATCGAGGCCATGCAGGACGGGCCGGACCCCGACGAGCAGAACCCGGCCTCGGCCGAGGAACCCGGGGTGCCGCAGACCGCGGTGGAGAAGCTGGAGGACATCCAGGCCGGCGTGCAGGCCAACCTCACGCGCTCCGGCCAGGAGTCCACCGTGGAGTTCACCCACGTCAACGGCGCCCTGGTGATCCGCATCCTCTCCGGCGAAACCATGTTCGACCCGGACGACGCAAGCCTGTCCGACTCGGCCACCACGCTGCTGGCCGGGATCACCCCCGTGATCGAGTCCGAGGGCGGGACCGTGGCCGTGGAGGGCCATGCCGACTACCGCCAGCCGCTGAACTACGAGTCCAACTGGGAGCTCTCAGCCGACCGCGCCGTCCAGGTGGTCCGGCACATGGTGGACGCCCAGGGCTTCCCCCCGGAGCTGGCCTCGGCCACCGGGTTCGGCTCCACCCGCCCGATCGAGGGGCAGCGGGACATGCTGGACCGCAACCGGCGCGTGGACATCGTGGTGCAGACGCAGGATGACCCCGGAGCCGACGCGGAAGCTGACGCCGGAGCCGACGAGGGCGCCGCCGGGGATGTTGCCGAAGAGGTCGACGAAACCTGACGGCCGGTCGTCCGCCTCGGGCATAGGGATCTGCGAGAACAGGCAGCATCCCGCCTGAGAGGAGGAACCGATGGGTCTAGAGGACCTCACCACGGACGACATCATCGATCCGTTGACCGGGCAGTCCATCATGTCCGGGGAGATCGCGTCGTCCGCGCACTACCTCCCCTATGACTTCCAGCGTCCCACCACGCTGGCCCGTGAGCACTCGCGCATCCTCGACGTGGCCTGTGACACCTTCGCGCGCCAGTGGTCCTCCCAGATGACCACCCGGCTGCGCACCAAGACCTCGGTGACCCCGGTGCTGGCCGTGCTGGCCACCTATGACACGTACACCGCCTCGCTGCCGGCTACCACCTGCATGATGCTCCTGCACTTCGCCGGGATCGAGACCCGCGGCGTGCTGCAGATGCCCGTGGAGACCGCGGCCGACTGGGTGTCCCGCATGCTCGGCTCGGACGGGGAGTCCCTGCCCGCCAACCGCGACCTCACCGGGACCGAGATCGGCGTGCTGCGGCGCACCCTGTCCGGCGTCATGGAGGACCTGGCCTACTCGTTCACCGGCGTGCTGGACGCTGCCCCCGTGCCGGAGCTGGGCGTGCACTACAACCCCGGCTTCGCCCAGGCCGCCGCCCCCACGGACCTGATGATCGTGGCCGCCTTCGTGGTCACCACCGGATCCGGGGCGCCCGAGAGCTTCACGCTGGCCCTGCCCGCGGACGTCATCCTGCCCCGGCTGGGCTCCTCCAACCCGGTGGACACCGAGCAGGACGCCCCGCGCCTGGCGATGGAGCAGCTCACCGCGACCCCCGTGGAGGTCCGGCTGGAGACGAACCCCCTGCCGATCAACTCCATGGACCTGCTCAAGCTCTCCGTGGGGGACATCCTGCCCCTGACCCACACCTCGAACCGCCCCTTCAACCTCACCGTGGACGGCCAGACACTGGCCACCGCCGTGGACGTGGTGGACGGATCCCGCAAGTACATGAAGATCGTTGAAACGGAGTTGGACCAGTGACCGAATCGAATGCCGCCCTGCCGCGCATGGACACCGTCACCAAGATCGTGTCCGCCACCGCGGCCGCCCTGCCACTGGCCGGCCGGATCGACACCCGCGCCGTGTCCGCCACGGACCAGCTGCCGGCCACCGGCCAGCCGCTGGTCTTCCGCTCCGTCGGCTGGCCCGGCTCCGTGGTGGTCGGGCTGACCGCCGCCGCCCGGCTGCCCGACCTCGTGGCCGATGACCCGGGCTCGGCCCTGAAGCCCGCCATCGACTCCGGGCTCTCCACCGCCGGCGCCGTGGGGCCCTCCTCCGTGGAGCCCGCCCTGGCCGGGACCAACCCCTTCGGCGCCTCGCTGGGCGAGTCCGCCCCGCAGCTGTTCATCGTCACCGTGGACGGGGTCGACGCCCTCGTCCTGGCCGTGCGGGAGGGGGCCTCCTACGAGCGCCCGTCCCGCAACACCGCCGTGGACGAGGACTTCCTGCGCAACGTGCACCGCATCCGCGGCGTGGACATGGAGCTCTCCGTGGTGATCGGCCGCACCACCCTGACCGTGGCCGAGTTGCTGCGCATCAAGCCCGGCCAGGTGCTCGAGCTGGACCGCGCCGCCGGGGCGCCGGCCGACGTGCTCGTCAACGGCCGCCACCTGGCCTCCGGCGAGGTCGTGGTGCAGGACCTGGACTTCGCCGTGAAGATCACCGCCATCCGGGACGAGAACGCCGAGGTCCTGGGCTGATATGGGATTCGGCCAGATTCTGCAGGTCGTGCTGTCCCTGGGCATCGTCGCCCTGGCGCTCTACCTCTCCACCCGCCTCGCCCGACGCCGCTTCGGCGCCGGGAGCGAGGCCGCGCTCCGCGTGGTCTCGCGCCAGGCGGTGTCCCGGACGCAGAACCTGGTCGTGGTGGAGGCCAACGGGCACCGCCACCTCGTCGCCTTCACCGAGGGCGGCGCCCACACCGTCGAGACGTGGGAGGCCCCGGAGCCGGAGGCCGTCCCCGCCGCTGCCTCGGCCGTCTCCGCACGCGCCACCACCTCACGCACCGGTCAGGCCGCGCACCGCGAACCGGCCCCGGGCCACCTGGCCGCCGGTGGCTTCGCCGCCAGGCTCGCGGCCCTGACCGCCGGTACCCAGTGGTCCGGACTGGGCCGTACGTCCTCGGGGTCCGGGGGCCCCCGGCCGTGAACCCCGCCGTCTCCCGGGCGCCTCGGGCGCCCGTCTTCCGCGTGCGCCGAGCGGCCGTGGCGCTGGCCGCGGTGCTGCTGGCCGTCGTCGTGCTCTGGTGGCTGAGCGTGGCCGGCGCGGCACCCGCCGTCGCCGACACGCTGGACCCGGCGCCGGACGGTGCTGACAACGGGCTGAGCATCGAGATCAACGGCCCCGACGGCACCCCGTCCTCCTCCGTGCTGACCCTGCTGGGCCTCGGCGTGCTCATGGTGGCCCCGTCCCTGGTGCTGATGTGCACGTCCTTCACCAAGGTGTTCGTGGTGCTGGCCATGACCCGCAACGCGCTGGGCCTGAACACCACCCCGCCCACCCAGGTGCTCGCCGGGATCGCGCTGATCCTGACCATCTTCATCATGCAGCCGGTGATCTCCGAGATCATCGAGGTGGCCATCACCCCCTACGCGGACGGCGAGATCGTCTTCACCGAGGCCGTGGAGGCGGCCCAGGCGCCGCTGCGCGAGTGGATGCTGCCGCTCACGCGCGAGGAGGACATCGCCCTGA
This sequence comes from Citricoccus sp. I39-566, assembly GCF_031432995.1. Lineage (GTDB taxonomy): Bacteria > Actinomycetota > Actinomycetes > Actinomycetales > Micrococcaceae > Citricoccus > Citricoccus nitrophenolicus_A. The sequence continues at coordinate 3,131,903 of NZ_CP133842.1, read as the reverse complement.
TGACCCGGTCCGCGGGACTGGAGAACCCGGCCACGCCCGCGGACACCCCCCTGACCACGCTGATCCCGGCCTTCGTCATCTCGGAGCTGCGGGCGGCGTTCATCATCGGCTTCGTCATCTTCGTGCCGTTCCTCATCATCGACCTCGTGGTCTCCTCCGCCCTGATGTCCATGGGCATGATGATGCTCCCGCCGGTCATGGTGTCCCTGCCCTTCAAGATCCTGCTGTTCGTCCTGGTGGACGGCTGGGGCCTGATCATCAGCTCCCTCGTGGGCACCTACAACGGGGCGGGGGGCTGAGATGGACCAGAACGCCGTGGTGGACCTCGGGGTGCAGGCCCTGCTGATGGCCGCCAAGCTCTCCGCGCCGGTGCTGATCACCGCGCTCGCCGTGGGCCTGCTCATCGGTCTGCTGCAGTCGGCCACCCAGGTGCAGGAGATCACCCTGTCCTTCGTGCCCAAGGCGATCGCCGTGGCCGCGGTGCTGGCGGTGTCCGGGTACTGGATGATCCAGGAGATGGTCACGTTCACGCAGTGGGCCTTCGACCAGATCCCGAACCTCATCAACGGTTAGCCGGGGCCTGACATGGACGTCACCGTCGACATGGCGTGGCTGCAGGCCTACCTGCTGGTGCTGCTGCGGATCACCCTGTTCATCGCCATCGCCCCGCCGTTCTCCAACGCCTCCTTCCCCTGGCGCGTCAAGGGGCTGGTGGCGTTCGGCCTCGCCGTGCCCTTCTCCTCCCGGGTGGAGGTCCCCGACGGCGGCCTGGGCACCGGGGCGCTGCTGGCCGCCGGGACCGCGGAGGCGGCCACCGGTGCGGTGCTGGGCGTGCTGGTGATGGTGGCCTTCGGCGCCGTGGCCTCGGCCGGCTCCCTGATCGACCTCGCCTCCGGCTTCCAGATGGCCACCGTGTACGACCCGGGTTCCATGGTCAACGGGGCCCAGTTCACCCGCCTGTTCCAGAACGGGGCGATCGCCCTGATGCTGGCCGGCGGGCTGCACATCCCCCTGTTCATGGGCCTGGGCACCTCCTTCGACGCCATCGCGCTGGGGACCCTGCCGGAGATGTCCTCGGCCGCCGCCGCGGTGGCCGCGGCGTTCACGGGGATGTTCGCCGCCGCCGCCCAGATCGCGGCGCCGCTGATCGCGATCCTGTTCCTGGCCGACGTCGGGCTCGGGTTGCTCACGCGCGTGGCGCCCACGCTGAACGCCTTCTCGCTGGGCTTCCCGCTGAAGATCCTCGTGACCCTGGCCTTCGGCGGCCTGGTGTTCGCCGCGCTGCCGGCGGCCCTGGACCAGCTCAACGACTCCGCCCTGGACCTGATCCGGCGGGTCTCGGGATGAGGGGTCGTCTGGGGCGGCGGACCGGAACGGGGGTGGGCGCATGAGCTCCGAGGCGGGTGAGCGCACCGAGCAGGCCTCCGAGCGGCAGATGCGGGATGTGCGCAAGAAGGGCAAGCTCGGCCGCTCCGCGGACGTGTCCGCGTGGGTGGTGGTGGCCGCCGTGGCGGTGATGATCCCGATGACGCTGGTCTCCGCGCAGGCGGCGGCCACGGACGCGCTGTTCCAGGTGGGGCGGGCCGCCCGCTCGGGAGACCCGCAGGTGGCCCTGCAGGTGCTGGCCCAGGCCGGCGGGGCGCTGGGCGGGGTGCTGCTGCCGCTGCTGGCCGTGGCCATGCTCGCCGCCGTGGCCACCCCGTTCTTCCAGGGTCCCGTGACGTTCCGGTCCATGGCCCCGAAGTTCGACCACTTCAACCCCGTCTCCGCCGCGAAGAAGATCCTCGGCCCGCAGGCGTGGTGGAACGCGGCCAAGGCGCTGGTGAAGTCCGCGGCCGTGGGCGTGCTGATGTACTGGGTGATCCAGGCCGTGGCCACGAGCCTGATGGGAGCCGGGCTTCTGCCCTTGGAGGCGGTCACCGGGATCGTGACGGGCTCGGCGCTGCAGCTGCTGTGGTTCTCCGTGCTCGCGGGGCTGGTGATGGCCGCGGCGGACGTGATGGTGGTGGCCAGGCGCAACCGCAAGCAGACCCGCGTGACCAAGGACGAGGCCAAGCGCGAGCACAAGAGCTCCGAGGGCGACCCGCTGGTGAAGTCGCAGCGGCGCTCGCGGCAGCTGTCCATGTCCCGCAACCGGATGATCTCGGACGTCTCCAGCGCGGACGCCGTGGTGGTCAACCCCGTGCACGTGGCCGTGGCGCTGCGCTACAAGGCCGGGGACGCCGCCCCCGTGGTGGTGGCTGCCGGCAAGGGCGAGGTGGCCGCGCGCATCCGCGAACGGGCGGCCGAGGCCCAGGTGCCGCTCGTGAAGAACATCGACCTGGCGTGGATGATGCACGACCACTGCCGCGTCGGCGCCCCCGTTCCCGCCGAGCTGTACGGCGCCGTGGCGATGGTCATCGCGTTCACCCTGAAGCTGGACGCCAAGCTGGTGCGCCGCCGCTCCGGGCGCATCCACGAGCTGAACGACATCCGCCTCCCCGAATTCAACTGAGTCCCACGGATTGGCCCCTGATTCAGGGTTCCAGCGCCACTTCGTGGGACCTGGCTGGAGGGTGTTGTTGGAGGAGCTCAGGTGCCGACGGTGAAGGGCATCCACGAGGACTGCCTCTGTTGGCGCTCGACGGCCGTGGTCAGCCGGTAGCCGAAGGCCTGCCACCCCTGGCGCGTGAAGACCTCGGAATCGACCCGGAGGGGTTCCCAGCCACGCGCCCGGATCTGTTCGTCCCGATGCATATCGGACCTGTACTGCTTCTCGAGCGTGAAGTGGTGCTTGCCCTCGTACTGGAGGGCGATCCTCCACCTCAGCAGGGCCAGGTCGATATCGCACTCCCATCCGTCGGCAAAGCGGATCCGCGGGTTGGTCGCGGGCTCGTCCCAGCCGCCGTCGACCATCTTCAATCTGAGCCGTGACTCCGGCTCGGAATCGACCCGCTCACGGAGCAAGTCCACGGCGAGGCGCAGATTCCTGATGCCTGGCGAGCCCTTGCGCCGGCCCAGGACCTCGAGAACGGAGTCCTTGATGGCCAGGGGGTTGGTCCCGATGAACGTCTGCGGCCGGGGGAATCCGTCGTCGCGCTGCAGGAGGGAGTCTCCAGCCGCGACCAGCTCGTCTACGGTCAGCCGTTGCGAGGCCAGGTCGACCCAGGTCCATTCCGGCGAAGTGATGCGGAACCCGCCGATGTCCCGCACATCACGGACACCGGCGCGGATGAAATGTCCCACCGTCTCTCGGTATCGGGGGATCCCGGCCTTGCCCCGGACGCGGGACAAGTGGATCTGTGTGGTCTGCATCCGCGCCGGCAGCCACATCCCCCACGTCTCTGCGGCGGTCTGGTGGCTGATGACGAGAGACGGGTCCTGCCGGGAGAGCGTCCGCGCATACTCAGAGTTGCTGAAACGGGTCGCGTCCTCATCCTTGTTCGGGTCAGCCGTTGGAGTGGTGCGCAGCCGGTGAAACGGAATCTCCAGCCCGGACCGGTAGAGGCGGTGGCGCGAGAGACCGAGCTTGCGGCCCTCGTTCAGGGTGAAGATCTCCGGGGTGGGTTGCGCGTCGAATGGGCTCATACTCCCATTGACGGACAAGGCGACCGATCGCCGGGGGTGGGACGTGACCCGCCGTGGACTGATCCGGGACCGTGGTCGGCTGTGCAGTACTGGGCCGGGGACCGGAGGCCGGACACTGCCTCGCACCTGGCACCTCGCACCTGGCACCTCGCACCTCGTACGTCGACTCCCGGCGATCACGCTCGGTGCCGGGTGGCGTCCCATTTGAGTCACACGATTTGGCCCCCGGACCGGGGAAACAGGGTCAATTCGTGCTACTCAGTTGAGAGGGGGAGGCGGCCCTCGATGAGCTCCGCCGCCGCCGCGGTCTGCGCCGGCGTGCACGTCCCGCCGTAGCCGGCCGAGTAGCCCCGGCCGTCCACCACGCCGACACGGACGGCGCCCATCAGGTCCGCCATGCAGTCGGCCATGTGCTCGGTCCCGGAGGAGGTGCCGTCCGGGTAGATCCGGTCCATGTCCGCGGCGAGGGTGACGGCGTCGAAGCCGTAGGCGCGGTACTGCAGGATGTGCGCGCACTCATGCAGGGCCACCGCCCGGGTGCCGGCGTGATCCGTGGGCCACTGCAGCCCGACCCTGATGAACACGCTCGGCTCCGCGCCGCGGCCGAACAGCGGGTGCCAGTCCACCGTGAAGCCGGCCTGCCCGCCCGAGCCCGCATGGACGGAGGCCGGCACGTCCGTGCACCACGGGGACATCAGCTGACGGACCTGGCCGGCGGCCGCGGCGCTGTCCACCTCGGCGAGGTCCGCGGGACCGCCCAGGGTCAACTGGGGTGGCCCAGCGGCCACGGGGGGCGTGGTGAAGGCGGGCAGGAACACCATGCCCAGCGCCACCAGGGACAGCAGCAGCCACCGAGTCGTCCGTGCCATGGGTGGCCTCCTCGCTGGCGGTCCAGCCGCCGTCTGGCGCGGACCGGTCCGTCCGTCACCACGGTTATCAGCACGGCGGCGCGGTGATTTTCCACCCGCCGCGGCAAACCGGACCCCCGTGGCCCGCCCCCGGGCATAGGGGAGCGCGGGGGAGACTCTGGGCCGCACGCCCCGCCCCGGACCATCGCGCCGCGCCACCCCGCACGGCACCACCGCAGCACCCCCACCGAAGGAAGGCAGCCTCCGTGAACCTGGCGAAGCTCAAGCCGCTGGCCATGCCCATCGGCTTCGTGTTGATCGTGCTGCTGCTGATCGTCCCCGTGCCGGCGCCGCTGCTGGACGTGCTGATCGTGGTGTCCATCTCGCTGTCCCTGGTGATCCTGCTGAACACCATGTTCGTCAAGAAGCCGCTGGACTTCTCGATCTTCCCCTCGCTGCTGCTCGCCGCCACCATGCTGCGGCTGGGCATCAACGTGGCCTCCACCCGCCTGGTGCTGGGGGAGGCCCACGCGGGCCAGGTGATCGACGCCTTCGGCCAGGTGGCCGTGGGCGGCAACATGGTGATCGGCTTCGTGGTGTTCCTGATCCTGGTGATCATCCAGTTCGTGGTGATCACCAAGGGCGCCGAACGCGTCTCCGAGGTCGGCGCCCGCTTCACCCTGGACGCCATGCCGGGCAAGCAGATGGCGATCGACGCGGACCTCGCCGCCGGCCTCATCACCGAGGACCAGGCCCGGACCCGGCGCGGAGAGGTCACCGCGGAGGCCGACTTCTACGGCGCCATGGACGGTGCCTCGAAGTTCGTCAAGGGTGACGCCATCGCGGGCATCATCATCCTGGTGATCAACCTCGTGGGCGGCGTGGTGGTCGGCATGATGATGCACGGCATGGACGCCATGGAGGCGCTGGAGACCTACGCGCTGCTGTCCATCGGCGATGGCCTGGTCACCATCATCCCGTCCGTGCTGATGGCCACGGCCACGGGCATGATCGTCACCCGTTCCACGGCAGACGAGGACCTGGGCACCTCCACCACCAAGCAGCTCTCCCAGTTCTCCACCCCGCTCGTGGTGGCCGGCGTGGCCGCCATCGCCATGGGCCTGATCCCGGGGATGCCGCTGCTGACGTTCCTCGTCCTCGGAGTCGCCCTGATCCTGGCGGGGCGGGCGGCGAGCAAGGCGCGCGCCCAGGAGGCGCAGGACGCCGAGGCGGCCCAGGCCGCCGGGGACGCCGCCGCCCAGGCGCCGAAGGACCCGGGCGCGGACCTCATCGCGCGCATGCGCACCTCCCCGGTGGAGGTGCACCTGGCCACGGATATCGTGGACCTGGCCAACGGCTCCCCGGACGACCTGGTGGCCCGCATCCGCGGCGTGCGGGAGCAGATGGCCCTCTCGCTGGGTTTCGTCATCCCGCAGGTCCGCACCCGGGACAACGTCGAGCTGCTCCCGGGCACCTACCGCATCCTGATCGCCGGCACCACCGCCGCGGAGGGGCAGGCACCCGCCCGGCGGCTGCTCGCCCTCGGCGGGGACCTGGCCGCCCTGCCCGGCGCCCCCACCCGGGAGGCCGTGTTCGGCCTGGACGGCAAGTGGATCCCGGAGGAGATGCGCACCACCGCCGAGATGGCCGGTTCCGCCGTCTTCGACCGCACCACCGTGGTCACCACCCAGCTGGCCTCCGTGCTGGAGCGCCACGCCGCCCGGCTGCTCTCCCGCGCGGACGTGCAGACCATGCTGGACGCCGTGGCCGCCGACTCCCCGGAGACCGTGGAGGACGTGGTGCCCGCGCTGGTGCCTGCCTCCACCGTCCACCAGGTGCTGCAGGGCCTGCTGTCCGAGGGCGTGCCCATCAACGACCTGCCCCGCATCCTGGAGACCATCGCCCAGCGCGCCGGCACCTCCAAGGTGGTCGAGCACCTCGTGGAGGCCAGCCGGCTGGCGCTCGCCCCGGTGATCGCCGAGCGGGCGAGCCTGGACGGCGTGCTGACGGCCGTCACCCTGGACCCCGTGTTCGAGCAAGGGCTGCTGGAGGGACTGCGCACCGGCCCGGAGGGCTCCACCATCACCGGTTCCCTGGACGTCTTCAATCGCCTGGCGGACGGGGTGCGCACCGCCGTGGCCGCCCGCGTGGCCGAGGGGGAGCAGCCCGTGCTCGTGTGCGGGGAGTCGCTGCGCGCCGACCTGGCCCGCAAGCTGGACTCCTGGTCCGTGGACGTGGCGGTGCTCTCCTACACGGAGGCCTCCTCGCAGCCCGGACTGACGGTGCGGACGGCAGCGACCGTGGGCGGCGACCGTGCGCTGGCCTAGATCCGTCTTCGCGGACACCCTCGAGGAGCTCGCCCACGAAGCCGAGCTGTACTTCCGCCCCGGCACCACCTACTCCATCTACAGCATCCGAGAGGAGGGGGACGAGGACCGCGTCACCTACCGCGCGGACGCCCTCCCGCCGCGGTCCCCGGGCGCAGCCCGGACGCGCTCCACCCCGGGGGACGGGCGCACCCGGGTGGGCCGCAACCTCGGGCACGACGCCGGCCCCCAGACCGAGCCCGACGGCCGCCAGACCCCCGGTGGAGACATCGGTCCAGACACCGCCGGCACGGCCACCCGGCCGATCGACGGGCGCATCGCCGAACCGGGAGCGGGCCCCCGCGCCGTCCGGCAGGACCACGCCGGCCCGCACGGCGGGCACTCTGCTGGCTACCCCACCGAGACCGCGGGACGCCATCGGGCCACGGGCGCCGTGGGAGCCGTCAACCCCGAGACCGTGACCGAGATCCCCGGCTGGGCCCCCGAGTCCATCCCCACGCAGGCGTTCCAGGCCGGTCCGGGGCTCCAGGCCGCCTACGGGCTGCTCATGGACGGCTCCGGTCCCGGCGCCGAGGCGGGACCCGCCCCGGCCACCGAGCCCTCGGCTGCTCATCCGACCGAGCACCCGGCGCAAGACCCGACGCAGCAGGCTGTCCCGCACCCGGCCCCGCGCCGGACCGCGGCCGAACGGCGGGGCGGGCCGGCCGGCGTCGTGCCCTGGTTCTCCACCGAGGATCCGGAACTGCAGGAGATGCTCGAGCACGCCTCGCCGCAGGCCGAGGGGCTGACCGCCGCGGTGGACCTCGGCGATCCGGACGCCCCGCTGGACTCCTCGGGTCGCCGCCGCACTCGGTTGGTGTTCGCGGGGCTGCTGGATGACGCCGTCGAGGCGGCGGAGCGGGCCGGGCACCGGAGGTGGTCGGCGGCCGGGATCCTCAACGGGGGACGGCCCGGGGCCGCCGTGGTCTGCTACGGGCTCGGCGACGGCTCCGACGTGACCACCCTGGCCCAGGGCCTGCACCGCTACGCGCCGATGCACCTGGTGCTGGCCGTGGACCCCTCGCGCAAGCATGCCGACACGCAGGCCTGGGTGGGGCAGGTGGCGAAGGTGATCGGGCCGGCGTCGTACGTGGCCGTGCCGCGCACCGTGACGGGCACCCCGGCCACCGTCCGGGACCTCGGCTACCGGCTCCACACCCCCTCCGAGGCGGTGGAGATCCTGCGCCGCTGAACGGTGCAGAGCCGGTGCAGAGCCGGTGCAGAACCGACCGCTGAGCCCGGAGGTCTGCGCATGTCTCAGGGTATGAACCGCAGGATGAACAGCACGCGGACCGAGTACCCCCAGGAGGCCACGGTGCACGACCTCCCTGCCCCTGACGATGTCTCCGGCGGGGTCTCCGGCGACGCCACGGGTGGCACCACGGAGACGTGGCAGGACATCGCCGGTCAGTACCGTGCGGACCACCGCGGGCCCCACTCCGCGCTGGACGCGGTGGACGAGGTGCTGCTGGAACTGGCCGAGGCCCTGTCCGATCGCGCGGCCCGCGAGGCCCGCGCCGGCGAGCTGGCCCTGGCCCGGCGGACGCAGCGCTACCGGCGCCGTGTGCACGAGCTGTACTCGCTGTCCGAGACCGTCTCGCAGGCGCAGATCGCCGCGTCCGCCCTGGAGCTCGGCGCCCCCGCCTGGCTGTATGAGGGGGAGGACGGCCGCGCCTGGCACCGGGAGATCGTGGCCCTGAACGACTATGCATCCTGGGCCGTCGGTGCCTATGGTGGTTCCGACGCCGGCGAGTGGGACACCGCCGGCCCCGACCTCTGAGGCCCTTTAGCACGGATCGCTTGATCTGTCGATGGGTAGAGGTCCCCATCGCCGCCGGTGGCGGGCGTCCGGCGTGCTCCCTAGCGTGGATGGCATGTGGAAGAACGCCGAGATCGCCTGGGGCGGAGTGACCGTCCTGGACGGCACGCCGGCGGAATCCACCACGCTCTTCGGCTCCGTCTCCGGGCTGCTGGACGTCCCCACCGGCGTGAGCGTGGACGTCCACGGCGTGCTCGAGGACGCCGTGATCTCCGGCCCGGGGACCGTGCGCGTGAGCGGGCTGATCGCCGAGCTGGTCCGGCTGGGCTCCGGCGAGGTGCTCGCCAGCATCGGCTCCGTCCTCGCCCCGCGCCAGGCCGAGGGCGCGTGGCGCGTGCTGCAGCCCTGCGGCACCTGGGCCGAGTCGGCCGAGCTGGTCTTCCCGACGTCGGCCGTGGACTCCGCCGCCGCACTCGCCTCCGGCCTCGGTGCCGGTGAGCTGGCCGCCGACCTCCGGTGGTACCCGGTTCCGCGCGACTGACCGTTCCCGCGGCCCTCGCATGGGGAGTTGTCCCCATGGACCCCCTGACCGGGTCGTCGATAGCCTGGGGGAAACCGGAGGAAGGATCAGGATGGTCTCGTACAACATCGTCACGGATGAGTGCCAGCGTGTGCTCAACCTCGTCTCCGAGGAGCTCTTCGCCATCCGCACGGACTACCAGCATGTGGAAGACGACATCGAGGACCTGCGGGGCTACGTCTGCGGGAGCACGGAGCGGGTGGACCAGACGGCCAGCCAGAACGACCTCGATGCGGCGCTGACGGCGTACTTCACCGAGGTCGACGCCTTCTTCGAGGACCTGCGGCAGGATCTGGGCACCAGCTACCTCGCCATGCAGGACGTCCTGAACTACTTCGTCTCCGGCGATGCCGAGATGAAGCACCAGGCGAACGCCCCCACCGTGGAGTTCCCCTACGAGCTGACCACGTCGGGGGAGGGCGACGCGCCACCGGCCTATGACACCCGCGAGATGTGGGAGGGCAACCAGCACGCCGTCGAGCTCGGGGAGGGCACCTACGGGGCCTATGACACGGCCTACATCAACCACACGGCGGCCAAGGGGGCACACGGTGGCTAGCATCGACACCGTCAGCAACCTCGACTTCCGCGGTGACGGCACCAACGTCCAGGTGTCCTCCGGCAGTGCGCCGATCGTCCCGAACCTGCCGAACACCTCCTCGGCGCTGCTGGCGGCCTCCCGCCTCAACGAGAACATGCGCAAGACCTTCGACCGACTCATGAACACGGTGGAACTCTGGTCGCAGTTGAGGGACTACTACGAGGGGCCCGACCAGGAGACCGTGTACTCAGCCTTCAACCAGCAGCTGGAGCGGATCTCCGCCATCAAGCTGGCGGGCGAGGCCCTCTACGACGCCTACGCCGTCTTCGACGCCTCACTCTCCGCGGACATCCAGGACCGCCGGCTTGAGTACACCGGCTGGGCGCCGGGCCACGTGGCAGACAGCGCCCCGTACGAGCCCTACCTCGGCCAGTACTGCCGGAACCAGTACGGCACCGCGATGGCCATGCTGGATGACATGGGCATCGAGGACGAGGAGAAGATGTCCGTCCTGGACAAGGTGAACCCGCTGCGCGAGGCCCGGATCACCAAGAAGGACGAGATCAACACGCTGGTCTTCGACATCAACACCCACCGGGGGACCCTGTCGAGCAGCCTGGAGGACGTGGACCTGCAGGCGTTGTCGACGATCAGGTTCGAGACACGCAACGAGGCCACCACGACCGTCGGGTCCCAGGAGGACCTCGAGGTCCTCCTGCGCGAGTCCGGAGCCTTCGAGAGCCTTGACCTCACCGACGCCGAGATCGAGCGGATCGCGACGGAGATCTGGGCGGACCGCGACGACTACGAGATCGGTCAGTTCACCGATGACCAGGGACGCGAATGGGTGATGACGCCGGAGGGGACCATGGTCAGGGCAGGATCTGCCATGGACCCGCGGCTCAACGCCACCGTGATGAAGGCCATTGCCGACGATCCCGAGGTCGGTCAGCGCGAGATCGAGTATCCCGGGATGAGCAGGGGACAGTCCCTCACCGTGGAAGCGCTCGTCTACGGGCTGAACAAGGGAAACTCCACGTTCACGGAATGGGGCGTGGGCCAGTTCGAGGGGGAGCAGGCCAACGTCCTCGGCCTGAAGGTCAGTACCGGGATCATCGGCGCGGGCATCTCCATCCTGTCGATCGGCGCCACGGCCTCGGACTACAGGACCGGCCAGTCCATGCTCTACCCCCTGATGTCCTCGACCGACCTCGAGGAGCGCTACGACCGCGCCCTGGTCGTCGAGGGCGCCAAGGCCGGCGGCTCCGTGGTGCTGGGGTCCGGACTGATGTTCGTGGCCGCCGCCGCAGGGGCCCCGACCGGCGGCGTGGGTGGGGTGATCGTGGCCGCGGTGGTGGACAAGATCACCGGTGCCGTGGTCGGCTACATCGTCGACACGGTGGACGAGGGGCAGACCAGCGCGACCCAGGACGAGATCAACACGATGTCTGACGACGAGCTGGCCAACCGATGACGGATCCCGGCTCGCCGCCACCGGCCGGGTCCGCCCTCGAGGGGGCCGTGGACGGGAACCCGGTGTCCATCGTCCCCGTGCCCGTCACCGACGAGGGATTCACCGACTGGGTGGCCCTGGCCGCGTCGCTGCCTCCCCGGCCCGTCGACGGGCCGGCGCTGCCGGAGTCCGAGGGCTGGGTGCAGATCCCCGTGGCTGGCGCGGACCAGACGCTCTACTGGGCTCAGGGCTCCCGGTATGAGGGGATCATGCCCGAGATCTCTCTCCGGCACGTCCGGTCGGCGGACGCGTCCGGACTCCTGGCCGGCGCCCACAGCGCCGAGGCCGCCGGTGGGCTGCCGCTCGGCGTCGAGCCGTGGGTGGCCGGGGCGTGGCGGGGGATCCACTCCGCCTGGAGCCTGTCACGGTACGCCTCCACCGTCATCTGGCGGCAGTGGGTCCTGGACGCCGGCCCGCACGGCCTGGTGGAGGTCGTGGCCCGGCACAATGCCTACCTGTCCCGTCATCTGATCTCGGTGGTCAACGGCCTGGTCGCCGGCATCGCCCCGGCCCCTGCTGCCGGCGGTGACCTCGCCGGTGACCTCGACTGGGCCGTGGCCGCCGCGGCGCGTGCCCGTGAGGCTCTCGCTGAGGCAGCCCCGGAGGGGCTGGTGGGTCCCACCACGCTCGGCCCCGTCGAGCGGGACCGGATCGTCGCCGGGTTCGCGTCCGGCCCGGGGTGGGACATCGCGGCCGGCGGGGACGGCGCCACGGGCCGTGGTGCCGCACGCCGCGTCGGCCGTTTGTGGACCTCGGACACCCAGTGTCTGGTCGAGCACGCGGCACCCGGCCTCGGCGACGACGGCTCCGTCCGGCTGGGCCGCTACGTGCGGGACGACGCCGCGGACATGGTCTTGCGCGTCGTCGGACACCGCCCCGCGGGTCCGTCCGACGTGCCGGTCAGCCTGCTCCCGGCGGAGGCGTTCTCGGCCCGCCTGCATGACCGTACGGTCCCCCTGCCCCCGGACATCCCTGAGGGGGCCGTGGTCAGCCGCCACCTGGACCCCCAGGACATCTACCGCTGGTGGACCGCGGACTGGTCCTGGTGGACCCTCCACCGCGATGCCGGCCCGGGTCAAGGGGCGGAGGGGGTCCGCGTCCTCACCGTGGCCGGCTTCGGCCACTACCTGTGGGACGGCGGGGACGCGATCGGACTGCGGCCCGTGGACGGCCTGGCCCTGTTCGGTGTGCTGACGGATCTGATCGGACCGGGACGCTCGTAGACTGGACGCCATGCTTGCCCCCACCGCGCCCCTCGTCCTCGGCATCGAATCCTCCTGCGACGAGACCGGCTTCGGGATCGTCCGCGGCATCGAGCTGCTGGCCAACGCGGTGGCCTCCTCCATGGAGGAGCATGTGCGCTTCGGCGGGGTCATCCCCGAGATCGCGGCCCGCGCCCACCTCGAGGAGTTCACCCCCACCCTGCAGCAGGCCCTGGACACCGCCGGGGTCACCCTGGACGATCTCGATGCGATCGCCGTGACCTCCGGCCCCGGTCTCGCCGGCGCCCTGATGGTGGGGGTGGCCGGCGCCAAGGCCCTCGCCCTGGCCACCGGCAAGCCGCTCTACGGCATCAACCACCTGGTCGCCCACGTCGGCGTGGGGGTGCTGGACGGGGTGCGCGCCACGGAGCCGCCGGCCGGCAGCGGGACCCGGCCGGCCGGCGTCGTGCTCTCCCCGGAACTGACCGGGCTCCCGGAGCACCTGGGGGCGCTGCTGGTCTCCGGCGGGCACACCGAGATCCTGCGGGTCGACCGGTTGACCTCGGACGTCACGCTGCTCGGCTCCACCATCGACGACGCCGCCGGCGAGGCCTATGACAAGGTCGCGCGGCTGCTCGGCGCGGGCTATCCCGGTGGGCCGGTGATCGACCGGCTCGCCCAGGAGGGGGACCCGAAGGCCTTCCGCTTCCCGCGCGGGCTCAGCGCGCCGAAGTTCGTGGGGACCGCCGAGGAGCCGGGCCGGCACCGCCACGACTGGTCCTTCTCCGGGCTGAAGACCGCGGTGGCCCGCTGTGTGGAGCAGTTCGAGGCCGCCGGGGTGCCGGACACCGAGATCCCGACGGCGGACATCGCCGCGTCCTTCCAGGAGGCGGTCGCGGACGTGATCACCGCCAAGGCCGTGCGGGCCTGCTCCGAACACGGGATCACGCATCTGATGCTCGGCGGGGGAGTGGCCGCCAACTCGCGGCTGCGCTCACTGCTGGCCGAGCGGTGCGAGGCCGCCGGGATCGGGCTGACGGTGCCGCCGGTGCGGCTGTGCACGGACAACGGGGCCATGGTCGCGGCCCTCGGCGCGCAGCTCGTGGCCGACGGGATCGCGCCGTCCGGGCTGGACTTCGCCGCCGACCCGGGCCAGCCCGTGGAACGGATCTCGCTGCCGGCCTAGCCGCGGGGCCTCAGTCCCCGATCGACACCCGCGTCCGGGCCACCGCGTCGGCGACGACCGCGCGCAGGGGAGCGCCGTCGTCGTGCCCCGCAAGCCTTCCGGCGTGCTCCCCGGCAGCCCCGGCGACCGCGGCCGCCACCCGCCGCTGGTGCGCCGCGGCCCCGCCGCCGGCCAGCAGGTCCTCCACGCCGGCGAGCTCGGCGGAGCAGCCGAGCCGCTCGGCCACCGGCGCGAGCCGCTCCAGCTCAGCACGGAGGTGGTCGGAGACCAGGGTCTCCTCGCCGGCGGCGTCCAGGATGATGATGGCGTCCTGGCCGTAGCGGGCGGCGCGCCACTTGTTCTCCTGGACATGCCACGTCGGCATGGTGGGGATGGTCCCGCCGGCCTCGAGCACCTCCGAGAAGTCCTGCACGAGGCACTGGGTCAGGGCGGCGATCGCGGCGATCTCCTCGAGGGTGGCCACCCCGTCGCAGACGCGCATCTCCACGGTGCCGAGCCGGGGGACGGCGCGGATGTCCCAGCGGCACTCGGTGACGTCGTCGATCACGCCGGTCTTGGTCAGGTCCGCCACGCACTGCTCGAAGCCGGACCACTCGGGGAACTGGAAGGGCAGCCCCGCGGTGGGCAGCTGCTGGAACATCAGGGTCCGCTGGGACTGGTAGCCGGTGTCCACGCCGGCCCAGAACGGGCTCGAGGCGGACAGCGCCAGGAAGTGCGGCACGTAGTTGACCAGGCCGTCCACCACGGGCATCGCCTTGCGCACGTCATCCAGCCCCACGTGCACGTGCACCCCGTAGATCAGCATCTGCCGGCCCCACCACTGCGTGCGGTCGATCATCTTGCCGTAGCGGTCCGCGGGGGTGACGGCCTCGGCGGTGGGCTCGGCGAAGGGGTGGGAGCCCTGGCAGTACAGCTCCACGCCCATCCGGTCCGTGACGGACTGCACGGTCCGTGCGGCCTCGCGCAGCTGCCCGACCCCCTCGCCCACGGTGTGGCAGACGTCCGTCACGAGCTCCACGGTGTTCAGCAGCAGTTCGGGCTTGACGTGGGGGTGCTCCTGCCCGAGGTGCAACTCGGCGGCGTCCGCCACGCTGGCCAGCACCCGGTCCGCGACCGGCTGCAGGGTGGCGTCCGCGGCGTCCACGAGGGCCAGCTCCCATTCGAGGCCCAGGGTGGACTGTGCGGACCGCGCGAAGGGAAGGCTCATGGCGTCCATCCTAGAACCGCGCCGGTCCCTACGATGGACGGGTGAAGACCTCCTCCCGCCCGTCCCTGACCGCCGCCCTGCCCGTGACCGTCCTCCTGGCCGCGGCGCTGGCCCTGACCTCCTGCACCGCTCCCGGTGGGCCGGGCGGTAACACCACGGGCACGACGCCGGCCCCCGGCTCCGGCACGGACGGCACCGGGGGTGCCGGGCCGGATGGCGCGGACGGCCAGGACGGGGAACCCGCACCGAGCGCGCTGGAGCTGGCCCTGGCCGGACCCTCGATGGAGACCGAGGAGGCCGCCGCCGAGGCCGTGGCCCAGATGGACACCGCCGAGCAGGCCGGGCAGGTGCTCGTGGGCCAACTGGGCGCGGCGGGCACCGACCCGGCCTCGATCCGGGAGCTGAACCTGGGCGGGGTGATCGTCATGGGGGACGCCGTGCCCGAGGCCGCGGACGGCACCGACGACGTGGACGCGCTCACCGCCCGCCTGGATCAGACGCAGCAGGCCCTCTCCGCCGGGCGGGACTGGAGCGGGATCGTCTCCGTGGACCAGGAGGGCGGGCTCGTGGCCCGCGTCCAGGAGCCACTGACCGAGTGGCCCACCCCCATGAGCTACGGGGCCGCGGACGCCGGGCTGCGGGACGCTCAGGACGAGGACGGGAAGGAGGCCCTGCAGCTGGCCGCTGAGGGGCACCGCCTGATGGCGGCGGACCTGGCCGAGCTGGGGTTCACGGTGGACTTCGCGCCCAGCGTGGACGTCACCATCGGCGCGGACGACCCGGCCATCGGCGCGCGCTCGTTCTCCTCGGACCCGGAGCGGGTGGCCGAGCTCGGGCGGGCTGCCACGCGCGGCCTGCTGAACGCCGGGGTGCTGCCCGCCCCCAAGCACTTCCCCGGCCACGGCTCCGTCACGGCCGACTCCCACGTCACGGCCCCCGTCCAGGCCGCCTCCCGGGCCGAGCTCCAGGAGCGCGACTGGCTCCCGTTCCAGGCCCTGCTGGCCGGCGAGCCGACCGCCGGCACCGAACCGCTCTACACGCCGATGGTCATGATGGGCCACATCGTGGTGCCGGAGCTGGAGCCGGAGGTGCCCGCCTCGGTGTCCGGCCCCGCCTATGAGGCCCTGCGGGAACTCGCCCTGCCGGCGGGTCCGGCCGATGAGGGGGCCGCCGGCGGCGGGACCTACAACGGGGTGGTGGTCACCGACGCCCTCAACATGGGCGCCCTCGTGGAGCGCTACGGTGCCGACGAGGCCCCCGTGAAGGCGCTCGCCGCCGGGGCCGACCTGCTGCTGATGCCCTCCGACCTGACCGGGGCGCGGGACGGGATCGTGGCGGCCGTGGACTCCGGCGAGGTGCCGGCGGACCGCCTCACCGAGGCCGCCGAACGGGTGGTGACCCTGCTGATGTGGCGGGACCAGCTGGCCGAGGCCCTCGGGCAGGCGGACCAGGAGGAGAAGGCCGCGGCCGGCGTCGTACCCGGTTCCGGGACCGGCGGCACCGAGCCGGCCGCCACCTCCCGCGAGGTCTCCGCTGCGGCAATCACCGTGGTGGAGGGCGAGTGCTCCGCGCCACTCGTGGGGGACTCGGTGCAGGTCGCCGGCGGGACCGCGAGGGACCGGGCCCGGTTCACCGCGGCGGCCGAGGACGCCGGGCTGGGCGTGGGCTCCGGCCCCGTGATCACCCTGCTGGGCGGAGCCCGCGAGCCGGGACGGGGGGACGTGGTGGTGGCGCTGGACGCACCCTCCGGCCTGGCCTCCTCCTCGGTGCCCGACGGCGGCGCCCTGGTGGCGCTGTACGGCCGGTCCCCGGGGGCCTTCGAGGCGCTGGTGGACGTGCTGACCGGCGAGGCCGAGGCGCCCGGCGCCCTGCCTGTCGAGGTGGGGGAGTGGCCCGCGGGGACGGGTTGCTGAGACGGAGGAGAAGGCAGAGCAGCATGAGGCGTATGTCACGCTTCGTCGCATTCCCGCAATAAGCGACCATGCGAGTGACCTAATCGTCTAAGGTAAGGCTTACCAACAGCGGAGGGACCGCCGGAGAGTCCTGCCCGGCCCCGTGCAACACCGCCCATCGCTCTTCCCCATAGGAGTACCACTCGCATGCAGACCACGAACCGACGCCTCGGGTTGGCCGCCCTGGTGACCACCGCCGCCCTCGCCCTCACCGCCTGTGGCGGAGGGGCCGGCGCAGGGGACGCCTCGTCCGCATCGTCCGGCTCGGCTGCGGCCAGCGGCTCCGCAAGCGCCGAGGCGGCGTCCTTCCCGGTGGACGTGACGGACATGGCCGGCTCTGACGTGACCATCGAGTCGGCGGATTCCGTGATCGCCACGGACAACCGCATCTTCCGCACCCTCGAGGACTGGGGCGTGGAGCTGTCCGCAGCGCCGCTGCCCCTCATGAACGAGGACACCGTGGACTACCCCGCGGATGACTCGATCATCGACCTGGGCAGCCACCGCGAGGCCAACATGGAGGGCTTCGTGGAGGCCCAGCCGGACCTGGTCCTGAACGGCCAGCGCTTCTCCGGCATGACCGAGGAGATCAAGCCGCTGATCGGCGAGGCCGCGTTCGTGGACACCAACGTGGTGGAGGGCGAGCCCCTGGACGGCGAGCTGCGCCGCGTGACCACCCTGCTCGGGGACATCTTCGGCCAGCAGGACGCGGCCGAGACCCTGATCGCCGACTTCGACACGGCCATCGAGGACGCCAAGGGCGCCTACGACCCCGAGCAGACCGTGGTCGGCCTCATCGCCACCGGCGGGGACCTGTCCTACGCCGCGCCGTCCACCGGCCGCGCCATCGGCCCGGTGTTCGACATGCTCGAGCTGACGCCGGCGCTGGGCCGTGAGGGCTCCACCAACCACCAGGGGGATGACATCTCCGTGGAGGCCATCGCCGAGGCCAACCCGGACTGGATCCTCGTCATGGACCGCGACGCCGCCACCTCCTCCTCCGAGGAGGAGGGCTACCAGCCGGCCGCCGAGCTGATCGAGGGCTCCGAGGCGCTGCAGAACGTCACCGCCGTCCAAGAGGGCAACATCGTCTACCTGCCGGAGGACTTCTACGTGCACGAGGACATCCAGAACTACACCACACTCCTCAACGACCTCACCGAGGCCTTCGGGGCCTGATCCCCGGACACACCGTGACCGCACTCGACGAACACCGGGACCCCGAGGCCCAGCCGGCCCCGCTGGGATCCGACTACCAGACCGTCCGCCCGGGCGGTCACGAGGGCCTGCCCCCGCAGTCCTCAGGTCGGGACCTGTGGGGCCAGCGGGGTCCCCGGGGGTCCCGGTGGCGCGCCGCCTGGCCGCTGCTGCTCGGGACCGTGGCGGTCCTCGGACTGGTGGTCGCCTCCCTGTTCGTGGGGGTCTATGACATCACCACGGCCGAGGGCGGCTGGGAGATGTTCTTCATCACCCGTGTGCCGCGGACCATCGCCCTGGTGCTGGCCGGGGCCACCATGGCCATGGCCGGACTGGTCATGCAGCTGATGACCCAGAACCGGTTCGTGGAGCCCACCACCACGGGCACCACCGAATGGGCCGGCCTCGGCCTGCTGGTGACCATGCTCGTGGTCCCGAACGCCTCGGTCTTCGACCGCATGCTCGGCTCCGTGCTCTTCGCGTTCGTGGGCACCATGGTGTTCTTCGCGTTCCTGCAGCGGGTGACCTTGAAGTCCTCGCTGATCGTGCCCATCATCGGCATCATGCTCGGTGCCGTGGTCGGGGCCTTCTCCACGTACCTGGCCCTGCAGACCGACATGCTCCAGCAGCTCGGGATCTGGTTCGCCGGGTCCTTCACGGGCGTGGTGCGCGGCCGGTACGAGCTGCTGTTCATCGTGCTGGCCATCGGCATCCTCGTCTTCCTGCTGGCCGACCGCTTCACCGTGGCCGGCCTCGGCAAGGACATCGCCACCAACATCGGCCTGAACTACACCGCGGTCCTGCTGACCGGGGTCTCCATGATCGCGATCGTCACCGGCGTGGTCACCGTCGTCATCGGCTCCCTGCCCTTCCTCGGGCTGATCGTGCCCAATGTGGTCTCCATGTTCCGCGGGGACAACCTGCGCACCAACCTGCCGTGGGTCTGCCTCGTGGGGATCGCGGTGGTCACGGTGTGCGACATCATCGGGCGCACCGTCATCATGCCCTTCGAGGTCCCCGTCTCCCTGATCCTCGGGGTGGTCGGCGCCGTCGTCTTCATCGGCCTGCTCGTCAGGAGGCGCAAGCATGTCTGACAGCACGCTGGAACGCACCGGGCACCCGGGCGCGGGGCAGGCCCAGGCCCCGGCCGGCGTCGTGCCCTCCGGTGGTGCCCGGCCACCGCGCCCGGCGCGCCGCCAGTCCGGACCCTTCGCCGAGCGCAGGCACCGCACCCGTTACCTGTGGCTGGTGGGCGGGCTCGTGGCGCTCGCCGCGCTGACCACCTACGGGAACCTCGCATGGGACAACCCCATGCCGCCCGGCTCCGAGGGCTTCTGGATCATCGCCAGGATGCGCGTGGAGTCCATCGTGGTGATGGCGGTGGTGGCGCTGTGCCAGGCCGTGGCCACGGTGAGCTTCCAGACCGCCACGAACAACCGCATCATCACGCCCTCCATCATGGGCTTCGAATCCCTCTACACGCTGGTGCAGACCGCCGCCGTGTTCTTCTTCGGCGTGGCCGGCGTGACCATGGTGGTGGGGCTGGGCCAGTTCGCGTTGCAGACCGCGCTCATGGTGGTCTTCGCGGTGCTGCTGTACTCCTGGCTGCTGTCCGGACGCTTCGGCAACATCCACATCATGCTGCTCGTGGGCGTGGTGCTCGGCGGCGGGCTCGGCGCGCTGTCCACCTTCATGCAACGCGTCCTGGACCCGAACGAGTTCGACGTGCTGACCGCCCGGCTGTTCGGCAACATCTCCAACGCCCAGTCCGAGTACCTGCCGTACGCCATCCCGATCGCCGTGGTCTGCGCCGCGGTGCTGTTCATCCGGGCGCGGCGGATGAACGTGCTGGCCCTGGGGGCGGATGCCACCAACAACCTCGGGCTGAACCACAAGCGCGAGATCATGATCGTGCTGACCCTGGTGTCCGTGCTGATGGCGATGACCACCTCCCTGGTGGGGCCCATGACGTTCCTGGGCTTCCTCGTGGCCACGCTGGCCTATCAGTTCACGGACACCTACGACCACCGGCTGATCCTGCCCGTGGCGGTCCTGATCGGCTACACCATCCTGTCCGGGGCCTACTTCGTGCTGCGGAACATCTTCTATGCGGAGGGGGCCGTGACCATCATCATCGAACTGGTGGGCGGTCTCGTCTTCCTCCTGGTCATCCTGCGAAAGGGGCGACTGTGATCACTCTGGACGGCGTGACGAAGTCCTACGGGGACGATGTCCGGATCGGGCCCGTGTCCGTGGAGCTGCCGCAAGGCGGCATCACTGCCCTGGTGGGGCCGAACGGGGCCGGCAAGTCCACCATCCTGACCATGATCGGGCGGCTGCTCAAGGTGGACGCCGGGACGATCGAGGTGGGCGGGCAGGACATCGTCAACACCCCCTCCAAGGCCGTGGCGAGGATCCTGTCCATCCTGCGCCAGGAGAACCACTTCGTCACCCGCCTGACCGTGCGCCAGCTCGTGGGCTTCGGACGCTTCCCCTACTCGCGCGGACGGCTGACGGTGGAGGACGAGGCCTACATCGACGAGGCGATCGACTTCCTGAACCTCCGCGCGCTCGAGAACCGGTACCTGGACCAGCTCTCCGGTGGTCAGCGGCAGCGCGCCTACGTGGCCATGGTGCTGGCGCAGAACACCGACTACGTGCTGCTGGACGAGCCGCTGAACAACCTGGACATGCAGCACTCCGTGCAGATGATGAAGCAGTTGCGCCGCGCCGCCGACGAGCTGGGCCGGACCGTGGTGATCGTGCTGCATGACATCAACTTCGCCTCCCGCTATGCCGACTGGATCCTCGCCCTGAACGACGGCAGGGTCACCGAGTTCGGCCGCCCTGAAGAGATCATCACGGACGAGGTGCTCTCCCGGGTGTTCTCCACGCCCGTGCGCGTGATCGACGGCCCCGACTGCCGCCTGGCCGCGTACTACTAACCTCGCCCTGATGTTGAGTCAGGAGGGATTCACGGAGAACGGCCCCATTTCGGTGAGTCCCTCCAGACTCAACGTGGGGTGGCGGCGGGTCCGGTATGGCCCGATCACTCCACAGGCCCCTGATCGGATGGTTCTGTCCACACTCGGCGGTGGGAGAGCGGCCTGAGCATCGCGGGATGTCCGAGTCTTGGGGCATGCCCGAACCACAGAACCCACTCCACGCGGCGTCGACCGGACCGTATTTCTCGTCACGGATCCTCCAGGAGCAGTCTCTACCCTGGCGTGCCCTCCACACTCCGGGGGTTCTCCCCGTCAGCCAGTCGATCTGGCGTCACGCCGGCGCCCCGGCCGATTCGCCGCATTACCTGAGACTGCTTCAGGGCATCCACCCGGAGGGGGTGTTCTCCCACCAGACGGCGGCCGCCCTCTGGGGGATGTGGATGCCGTGGGGCGACACGGGATTCTTGCCGGTCCATCTGTCGAAGCGGCGCACGGACGGCGGGGCGCCCGGGCGTCAGGGGATCAAGGGGCATCAGCTTCCACTCCAGGCGAAGATCCTCGACCGTGTGGGGGTGCGGGTGACCTCGCCGGCGTGGACGTGGATCGACCTTGCCGGCACCAGGATGGCCTTCGAGGATCTCGTGGCCACCGGGGACAGCCTGTTGCAGCGGGGCAACGGCCCCGCCGGTCAACGGGAGCCCGGTCTTCACCCGCTGAGCAGCGTGGAGGAGATCAGGGCGACCATCGCGGCCCGGCCCAAGGTCAAGGGGATCGTGCGGTGCCGTGAGGCCGTAGAACTCCTGCGCGCCCATCATGATTCACGGCCGGAGAGCCTCGTCAGGACGCGGCTGCTGGAGGCGGGCCTGCCGGAACCGGCCATCAACCCCGTCCTGCGGATGTCCACGGGGAAGATGATCCAGCCCGACCTGGCCTGGATCGATCTGAAGGTCTGCATCCAGTACGAGGGCGACCACCACCGCGCTGACAAGGTCCAATGGCACCGGGACATCGGAAGGGACCGGACCATGCATCAGGAGGGGTGGGTCGTGCTGAGGCTGACCGGCCGTGACCTGGAGTCCCACCAGTGGCAGGCCTTCCTCGGCGAGGTTCGTCAGGCCCTTGGCATCGCCTGAGATTCGGCCTGCGAGGGCGGTGACCCAGCCTGATTGCCCGTGATCGTCCGCTTGAGTCTGGAGGGATTCACCCCCAGGGCGTGATTTCGGTGAATCCCTCCAGACTCAACGGTTGGGGGCAACGGCCGGGAGGGGATCAAGGGTGAGGGATCAACGGGGGAGGGACTCGACGACCACGGCCACGCGGTCCTCGCCGATCCGGGTCAGCACCAGGGTCGCGTGGCGGCCAGCCGCTTTAGGCCCCTTGCCCTGGCCGCCCTTGCCCTGCCCGCTCATCAGCAGCCGCCGCAGCTCCTCCGGGGTGACGTCCACGCCACGCTTCTTGATGTCCAGCCGCGTCACGCCGTTCTCCCTGACCCAGCGACGCAGCCCCTTGACCTTGTACGGCAGGACCTCCAACACCCGGTACCCGGCCGCGAAGCGCGAGTCCAGCGCCTCGTCCGCGCAGAAGTAGGCGATGTGCTCGTCCAGCAGCCGCCCCCCGGCCACCGCGAACTCCCGCTCCACCAGGTCCGCCACCAGCCCGGCCCGGATCACGGCGGGGTCCGGCTCATACAGGAAGCCGGTCAGTCCGTCCGTCCCGGCTACGGGAACGGTGGGGGAGTCGCCGAAGTCGGCGGCGGAGGACAGCTCCGCCGGCACCGCACCTCCGCCACCCAGCACCAGGGCCGAGCGGCGGACCTCCGGGCGGGCCAGGGCATTGAACCACAGCACCGCCTCGGTCAGGGAGCCGTCCTCGGACACCCACTGGGCCTCGCAGCCGGCGGGGACGGAGGCGTGTGGCAGCGCCGGTCCGAGCTTGACCCCCACGGGCGCCCCCGTCCCGGCCAGCCGCTCCACGAAGGACAGGGGAGGGGAGAAGGATTTCGGGTCGAACACGCGGGAGGAGCCGGAGGAGGACACCACGCGCCGCGCCGGGTCCAGCCAGAACCCCTCGGGCCGGGCGGCGCCGGCCGCGACAGGCTCAGCATCCAGCGCCTCCAGCCACTGAACGGCGTCCGCACCCACCACGGTGGCGTTCGGGAACGGCATGAGGTTGATGGTGGCGGCGGCGGCCACGGTCTCGTCCCGCTCCACGGCGGTGACCTCCAGGTCCAGGGCTGCCAGGGCCATGGCATCCGCGCCGATCCCGCACCCCAGGTCGGCCACGCTCCGCACCCCCGCGGCCGCGAACCGCCCGGCGTGCAGGGCGGCCACGTTCATCCGCGTGGCCTGCTCCAGGCCCGCCCGGGTGAACAGCATGTTCGCGGCGAAGGGCCCGAGCTTGGCGGCCGCCTGGGTGCGGAACCTCAGCTGGGTCAGCACGGCGGAGACCAGCTCGGGGGCGTGTCCCTCAGCCCGCAGCCGCGTGGACAGGGCCAGGGCCTCGGACTCCCGGTACCCCTCCGCGGCGCTCAACGTGTTCAGCAGCTGCCAGCCCTCGGGCGTGAGCACGGGCGCGAGCACCGTGTCGTCCTGCGTCGAGGCGGCTGCGGAGGTGGGGAGGTGAGGTGAAGTGGCCACGGCCCAACGGTACGCTGGAACCATGCCTAGCCGTCCCGCCCCGCGCCTGCCGTTGCCCGATTCCGCGCGCCGCCACGAGCACGTGGATCCTGACCGGGACGGCGAACCGGGATTCGACTTCTTCGGCCGCTTCGAGGACGAACTCCCGGCCACGGGACCGCAGGCCAGGGACGACGACGGCCCCCGCCACCCCGGTGACCTCGCCTCGGGAGCCGGCCGGGCCGACGTCGGGCGCGGTTCCCGCGCCTCCCAGCAGGCGGCGACCGCCCCGCTGTGGTGCAAGGTCCTGTTGTACGCGTCCATGGCGGTGGGGGTGGTGGCGGCGCTGCTGCTGATCATCACGGTGATCGCGCAGGTGTTCGTGGCCGGCACCTACACCCTCGGCGGTGGGGACCTGCTCTCCGACTCCGAGACGGCCGGTGCCGTCCGCCGGGACGTGGTCTGGGTCCCCCTGACCGGGCCGCTGATCGCGCTCGGTGCGGCGTTCGCGGGGCTGTGCGTGGCCGCCGTCGGGATCTTCCGGGCGCGCCAGAACGCCTGAGCGCACTCGGTGACGCCAGCGGGACGCGCGCCTTGGCACTCGCCTTGACCGAGTGCTAAAGCCCGCCTAGAGTCATTTCTGGCACTCCGGGGCACCGGGTGCTAAGCCTGAAGGACCTGCCATCCGGCACCCGCGACGACGGTTGGCCAGCCTCCGGCGCACAACATCATCAATAGACGCCGGCCGGCCTGGAACATGGCCCCGGCCCACCCCGAAAGAAGGAGAGTACAGACGTGTCTGTCTCCATCAAGCCCCTTGAGGATCGTATTGTTGTCCGTCCGCTGGAAGCCGAGCAGACCACCGCGTCCGGCCTGGTGATCCCGGATACCGCCAAGGAGAAGCCGCAGGAGGGTCAGGTCGTGGCCGTCGGCGCCGGTCGCGTTGACGACAACGGCAACCGCGTCCCGGTGGACGTGGCCGAGGGCGACGTGGTCCTGTACTCCAAGTACGGCGGCACCGAGGTCAAGGTCGGCGGCGAGGAGTACCTCGTGCTCTCCGCCCGCGACGTGCTGGCCATCGTCACCAAGTGATCTTCCGCCGGGCTCCACTTTTCGGGCAGAGAACACTAGTGGTTCCTGCCAGGACAGTGCGGTCCGGCTGACGCGTCCGGGCCCGGCCAGGCACTTCGGCCGGCCGGGCCCGATCGCGTCCACCCACTCTTCTCTGATCCTTCAGATCCTTTACGAAAGGAGCTTCGTTCATGGCGAAGCAGCTAGCCTTCAACGACGAGGCGCGACGCGCCCTCCAGGCCGGTATCGACAAGTTGGCCGACACGGTCAAGGTCACCCTGGGCCCCAAGGGCCGCAACGTGGTCCTGGACAAGTCCTGGGGCGCCCCGACCATCACCAACGACGGTGTGACGATCGCCCGTGACATCGAGCTGGACGACGCCTACGAGAACATGGGCGCCCAGCTGGCCAAGGAAGTGGCCACCAAGACCAACGACGTGGCCGGCGACGGCACCACCACCGCCACCGTGCTGGCCCAGGCCCTCGTGAACGAGGGCATGCGCCAGGTGGCCGCCGGTGCCGCCCCGAACGAGATCAAGCGGGGCATCGAGGCCGCCGTGGCCGCCATCGACGCCCGCCTGGCCTCCAACGCCGTGGACGTCTCCGGCAACCAGGTCGCCAACGTGGCCGCCATCTCCGCCCAGTCGGACGAGATCGGTGAGCTGCTGGCCCGCGCCTTCGACACCGTGGGCACGGACGGCGTCATCACCATCGAGGAGTCCTCGACCACCTCCACCGAGCTGGTCATCACCGAGGGCATGCAGTTCGACAAGGGCTACCTGTCCCCGTACATGGTGACCGACGCCGAGCGCCAGGAAGCCGTCCTCGAGGACCCCTACATCCTGCTGAACTCCGGCAAGATCTCCAACGTGCAGGAGTTCCTGCCGCTGCTGGAGAAGGTCCTGCAGGCCAACAAGCCGCTGTTCATCATCGCCGAGGACATCGAGGGCGAGGCCCTGTCCACCCTCGTCGTCAACAAGATCCGCGGCACGCTCAACGTCGTGGCCGTCAAGGCCCCGGGCTTCGGCGACCGCCGCAAGGCCATGATGCAGGACATCGCCACCCTCACCGGTGCGCAGGTGGTCTCCCCGGACCTCGGCATGAAGCTGGACCAGGTGGGCACCGAGGTGCTCGGCACCGCCCGCCGCGTGACCGTCACCAAGGACAACACCACCATCGTCGAGGGCGCAGGCTCCTCGGACGAGGTGGCCGGCCGCGTGGCACAGATCAAGTCCGAGATCGAGAACACCGATTCCGACTGGGACCGCGAGAAGCTGCAGGAGCGCCTGGCGAAGCTGGCCGGCGGTGTGGGCGTCATCAAGGTCGGCGCCGCCACCGAGGTCGAGCTCAAGGAGTCCAAGCACCGCATCGAGGACGCCGTGTCCTCCACCCGTGCGGCCCTGGAGGAGGGCATCGTGGCCGGCGGCGGTACCGCGCTGATCAACGCCCTCACCGCCCTGGACGAGGACGAGGCCATCAAGGCCCTGTCCGGCGACGCCGTGTCCGGTGTGGGCATCGTCCGCAAGGCGCTGCACGAGCCGCTGCGCTGGATCGCCCAGAACGCCGGCGAGGACGGCTACGTGGTCACCTCCCGCGTGGCCGAGCTGGAGCCGAACTTCGGCTTCAACGCCAAGACCGGCGAGTACGGCGACCTGCTGGCCCAGGGCGTCATCGACCCCGTCAAGGTCACCCGCTCGGCGCTGCTCAACGCGGCCTCGATCGCTGCGCTGGTGCTGACCACCGAGACCCTCGTGGCGGACAAGCGCGAGGACGAGGACGAGAAGTAACCTTCCCTCCCTCAGGCACAAAGTGACTCCACCCCGTCCGAACGGACGGGGTGGAGTCACTTTGTGCCTTGCTGGGTGTCTAAGCCGGGCCGGGGGCGTCGAAGTACTGGCCGTTGGCCGGGAAGCCGGGGACGGCGCTGGGCCTGGCGTATCCGGTGGCCCAGCGGAGGCTGAGCCGTTCGGGGTCGACCTCCACCCCGGACCACTGCATGGGGAGCCCTGCGGCGGACTCCGGCCGCGGCCGATCCATGAGCTGCACGTGGAGGTGCGGTTCCGAGGAGTTGCCGGTGTTGCCGACCTGTCCCAGGGTCTGGCCCGCGGCCACCCGATCCCCGGCGCGGACGGTCGCCGACGACCGGCGCAGGTGGGCATAGGCCGAGAACGTCGAGTCGTCGTGCCGGATGATCACCCGGTTGCCCAGGATGGCCGGCGCCCCGCCGAGCAGCCTGAAGAAGCCCTCAAGGGTCAGCATCCAGATCAGTCCCGGCCACGCATCGCGGGCACGGTGGTCGCGGAGGTGATCGGAGACGTGCACCACCGTCCCGGCGGCCATGGCCACCACGGGAGTGCCGAAGCTCGGGTAGTCCTCCGGGCTGCGCCCGAGCAGGGTCCGGCCCCGCGTCCCGGGTGCACCGGCGTCCTCCCGCAGGACGTCCACGGCGTACATCTGGCCGTGGGCGCGCACCCGGTGACTGGGGACCCGTGAACCCGGGCTGTTGAAGGCGACCCATCGGCCGCGCACCGGGGCGCACAGGACGACGGGTTCCGGCCTCCGGGCCGGCGGGCGGACCAGGAACAGCAGCAGGGGCACCACCATGCAGAGGACTGCCCACACGCGGGGTAGGGGCACGGCGGGCATGATCAGCACGGACAGGATGAACAGGCGTACCCACCAGGTCTGCCACCGGGCGATGGCCCGCCGCAGTGCATGGATTCCCGGTTCGGCGTTCGACGGCATCACGCGAGGTCCGGGGCAGGGCACGGGAAGACCATGGCCTCCACCCTAGCGACCACGGACTGCGGCGGAACCGGCACTTTTGTCCATGCTCGACCGTGCACTTTTGTCCATTCTTCAGTAGACCCCGTCGATCCGGTTGAGTTCGACGCCGCATCCTTGTTACTGTCCGATTGTTCACGCCATGACAGATGATTCCGCTGATTGATTCACCTTGAGGCGTTGCGGTTATTTGAGGAGGGGGCTCATCAAATTGTCGTTTTCTCTCCCATTTTGTCGCGCCCGAAAATTACATCTTCGGATCAGGTGGCACCCACTGTAGAGACACCCACTGTAGAGAAAAGGACATTAGTGACAATGACTGCTGTAGCCGATTTCATGAATGCCCAGGATATCGATTTCGAGGGCGGTGCCCTGTCCGTCGCGGGCGCGCCGGTGCTGGGTACCCCTGCCGCCGCGGCCCCCGTGGCCGTGGCCACGTGCTGGAAGGTGGCCGGCGGGGTGGCCGGGTTCGGTGCCGTCGTCGGTGCCGCCGCCGCACTGTTCACCGTGGCCAACGGCGACTGAATCCACCACATCCATACTGCGAGAGGGAACCCATCATGAAGACCGTCACCGAAGTGATGAATGAGAAGGCCTCCTACGACCTGACCCACGGGGCGGTGGCGCCGAGCTCAGCGGCGCGGATCAACCCGGTCCTCGCCACGCCCGGACTGGTGGCCTTCGGTGCGGCCTTCGCCAAGGGCGCGGCTGCCGGTGGCGCCGTGGTCGCGGCGGGGATCGCTGCCTACACCGTGACCGGCGACAGCTAGTCGGTCAACGCTCAATCCCTGGTGCGCGCCGAAACTCTCCGGCGCGCATCAGGGATTGTCCTCGACGATTCCGCACACGTAGAAAGCAGATTCAGTGAAGGTTTCCGAAGCGCTGAAATCGCTCTTCCGCCCCGTCAGCGTGGGAAGGGAGCAGGCGATGGTGGTCTCCGAGAGGATCGTCTCGATCGCCACCACGATCTCCTCCCTGGAGTATCTGGTCCAACACCGCCATATGGATCCCGGAGGCCTCAACGACTGGGACAGCATCAAGAAGGCCCGGGAGATCGACAACCGGGTCCTGCGCTCCGTGGTCTCGCGGCTCAGCGGGAAGCGGATATCCCTGGGCGTCCATGCCGGGCGGCTGGCGGCCAGCGCGGGGCTCCTGGTCCTGCCTTCCTCGTGGTCCACCGCCCGCGGCGTGCTCAACCTCTACAACGCGGTGTCCTCCGCGCTCTTGACCCCCCGGCATCGCTTCGGCACGGACGGATCCGACCAGGTGGGCAACCTCGTCCAGACCTTCAACGGCCTGGCGCGGCTCTCCGCGTCCCCGCGGTCCAAGGACACGTTCCTCTGGGGACTCGCGCTCCAGACGGGCATGGCCTACGGCCTGTCCGGATGGGTCAAGATGGCGGGTCCGCTGTGGCGGGACGGAAGCGCCCTCTCCGGGATCATGCGAACCAAGACGTACGGTTCCGAGCCGTTCTTCCGCTGGACCCAGAACTCTCCGAAGCTTGCCCGGACGGTGACCCAGGCCGCCCTGGCCTTCGAGTCACTGTTCCCCCTGGTGTTCCTCGCACGGGGACGGCTGACGAAGTCCTTCCTGCTCACCGGCCTGGGCTTCCATGCCGTCAACGCCGTCCTGATGGGCCTGGGCCGCTTCCTGTTGGCGTTCCCCGCGATGTACCCGGCACTGGCCTATGTCACGGTACCCAAGGACCACCCGATCGGGCGGGAGCGGGACGACTCCGTGCTGCCGCTCCTGGGCCTGGGCGCCGTCGCGGTCGGCGTCTACGCCTGGCTGGTGAAGACCAACCGACGGAAAATCGTGCTGGAGGGCTGGCCGCACACCCTCTCGATGACCACCCGGAGGGGCAACGAGTACCGGTATGAATGGGGCGGACCCCGGGGGGACGACTCCGAGCCGGTCTACCTGTTCACCCCGGCCATGGCGGCCACCGCAGAGCATTTCGCGTGGATCACGGAGAGCCTGGCGTACAACCACGGCAAGCGGGTGGTGATGGCCAGCCGCCCGGGCTATGCGGCCAGTCTGCGCCACGCCACAGACGAGTTCACCCTGGACGAGGCGCTCGACGACCTGGAGGACCTGGTGGCCGAGACGGTCGCCCCGGATCAGCAGGTGGTGCTGATCGGGCACTCCCTGGGCGGAGAACTCGTCCGGCGCCTGGCCTTGCGCCTGGGCGCCTCCAAGGTCCAAGCGGTCGTCTACCTGGACCCGACCCACCCCGCTGAACTCCATCGTTCCGAGCAGCAGCGCGAGGGCGCCGAGAAGATGACGGACTCGCTGGAACAGATGGTCCGCTATCTGCGGTGGGGTACCGGTTTCCTGATGAAGCGGCCGCAATGGGTCGACTCCTTCCCCCACAACTACCGGGAGCGCCACATGGCGCACTTCGCGGACTCCCGGCTCTGGGAGGCGGCGTTGCGTGAGTGGAACGCGGTGTACGAGGAGATGCTGGCCTTCGCGGGCCCCCTTCAGGTGCCCGATGTCCCGGCCCTACTCATCGCCGCCGATGACACGCTGAACAGCTTTCCGGAGCAGGGGGAGTTGTACGCGGAGATGGTGCCGGGCAGCGAGATCGAGGCCCGACAGGACCGCCAGTACCGGATCCTCCCGCACGCCAATCATGACTCCATGCTCAGCGACAGCAAGGTGGCCGAGCAGGTCGTCGGTCACCTGACGGCCTTCGTGCGGGAACAGAACAGGGCAGAGGTGGTGGCGTCATGAACGCGGTGCACGGATTGATGGAGCCCGTCCGCAGGAGCATCCAGGACGAGGGGCTGCTGCCCCGCCTGGCGGTGGCCGGTGCGACGCTGCTGACCCTTGCCGCCCAGCATCCGCACGCCAATTTCAATGGCCCTCGCGGCCGGTGGGACGTCTTCTCCTCCATACCGAACTGGAAGTTCTTCGCCCCCTATCCGGCCACCAAGGACTACCACTACACCTACCGGGTGCGTACGGCCCAGGGGGAGACGCTCCTGTGGCAGGAAGTCGACCTCGTCGTCCCCCGGCAACTACGCCATGCCCTCTGGTTCGCGAGCCGACGGACGGGAAAGGCCGTCTTCGACATCTGCAGCAGCCTCATGTCCAGGGTCGCCGAGCCCAGCAGCGGGCACGTCAGCACCTATCCCGAGTACCAACTGATGACGGAGTTCATCCGCCGTCAGATCGGGGAGGACCATCCCGACGTCGAGGTGAGCGACTTCCAGTTCGCCATCGTGGAGTCATCGGGCTATGACGAGTCGGAGGACCCCCGTCCTGTCTTCATCTCGATGACCGAGCCCTTCGACGCGGCGGAGTCCCTGTACAGCTACTGAGCCGGCAGGACCTGCGGGGAGGGGGTGGAGACCTCGTGACCGCAGGCGTGTCGGCCGACAAGGAGGAACGTATGACCGATGCATCCATGACCGCCACGCACTCCGGTGGCGAGGTGCAGGGCCGGGACGGCGTCGAGGACATCGGCTACGGCCGTGAGTTCGCCCCGTTCTATGACCGGATCTTCCAGCATGACGAGGCGGCGGAGATCACTGCCGACGGACTGGCCCGGATCCATCCGGACGTCGCGCAGGGAACCCTGGAGCTCGGGGTCGGCACGGGCCGCATCGCCCTGCCGCTGGCCCGGCGCATCGGCCCCGTCGACGCCGTGGACTCCTCGGTGGAGATGCTGGCCGCCCTGGAGGGGAACCGTGACGGCGAACCCGTCCATGCCCTGCACGGGAACTTCGTCCACGAGTTGCCGGACCGCAGCTACGGGATGATCTTCGCGGTCTGCCAGACCATGTCGATGGTCGGCAGCCGCGCGGACCAGCGCCGGGCGATGCACCAGGTGGCCCAAGCGCTGGCCCCCGGGGGGATCTTCGTGGTCGAGACGGGAAACCCCCTGCAGGTGCACTCCCTCATGGGCGCACAGAACCCCGCGGTGACCACGGTCCCGCTGGAGGCGCAGGGCGGGTGGCTGACCACCTACTCCCAGGTCACCGAGTCCGAGCCCGGGGTCGAGACCTGGCGTTGCCGCCAGATCTGGATCGAGCGTGACGGCAGCTTCCACACGGGAGTCGAACAGTCACTCCTGACGCCCGTGGAGGTCATGGACCAGCTGGCGGCAGAGGCCGGGCTGGTTCCGGAGCTGCTGTTCGGCACCTGGTCGGGTGCCCCCTACGGGGATGAGGCCCCGTTGTACATCAGAAGCTATCGCCGGCCGCCTGAGGCGGAGCCGGTGACGAGGGAAGGAGCAGCGCAGTGAAACCGACTGAAGCCCTGATGGGAGCGGCCGTGGGCATCGTCTCGGGATTGGTGTTGGCACAGTTCGTAGACCTCATCCCCGCCATCGTGATCGCGGTCATCACCGGCGTCTCCGTCGCCTTCGCCGCGCGCACCGCGACCGGTAGACCCGAAGGGTGAGGCTCCGATCGCTCACCGCCGCCCAGGGGCCCCTGCTCAGTGCGGGGATCCTCCTGTCACTGGTGGGGACCTTCGCCATGCTGGTCCAGCCGCTGCTGGTGGCCGCCTTGATCAGCACCCTGGTGGCCGGCGAGTCCGCGGCGGCGGAGGTCATCGCCTTGGTCGTCCTGTTCTCCGCCGACGTGCTCTGCGGCGCCGTGGGCAGCTACCTGGTGGCGCGTGCCGGCGAGAACATCGTCCTGGATCTGAGGACCGCGGTGATGAGCCGCATCCTCCGGGCCAGGATTCCCGCGGTGTCCACCTGGGACCGCGGAGACCTCTTCACGCGGGCCTCGGCGGACACCTCGCTGGCCCGGGTGGCCCTGTCCTCCTCGGTCTCGCAGCTGGCGACCTCCGTCCTGTCCGTGGCCGGCTGCCTGGTGATGATGTTCGTCCTGGACGCCTGGCTGGGCCTGCTGACCGTCGCCACGATCGGCGTGACCTCCCTGGCCTGCGTCGGGCTGGTCAGGGCCATCCGCACGTCCGCGGTGGAGAACCGCGAGCACAACTCCGACTTCGGTTCCGTCATCCTGTCCCAGCTGTCCAACCTGGAGACGGTCAAGGCACTGCGGGCCGAGGACGCGGAACTCGGCCGGGCCACGGCGGAGGCGTCCCGCGCCCGCGGGTCCGGATTGAAGGTCGCGCGCATCGCCGCGCTGCTGACACCGGCCATGAACGTCGGCACCCAGCTGTCCCTGGCCCTGGTGATCATCGTGGGCGCCGCCCGCGCGGGACAGGGTCTGATGGCCCTGGACGCGTTGGTGGCCTTCGTCCTCTACCTGCTGTACCTCGTCTCCCCCCTGGTGGTGGCCCTGATGTCCGTCTCGCAGTTCCAGCAGGGGCGGGCGGCCCTCGACCGGGTCGGCGAACTGACCGGGTTGGAGTCCGAGACGACCGTGGCCCACGGATCCGGAGTGCCGGGCCGATCAGGGGTGCCGGACCGGGGGAGTGGCGCCGGTGAGCTGGTGCGGTTCAGCGATGTCCGGCTGACCTACCCCGGGCGTGAGGAACCCGCCCTGCGGGGCGTGGACCTCGTGCTGCCCGCGCGGGGACTCTCCGCCATCGTGGGCCCGTCGGGGGCCGGGAAGTCCACGGTCTTCAAGGTGCTGGAGCGCTTCTACGAACCGGACGCCGGGTCCGTCCTCTGGCGGGGCGCTGACATCCGGTCCATGCCCTTGGAAGAGCTGCGCGGACGGATGGGCTTCGTCAGTCAGGACGGCAGCCTGATGCGCGGTTCGGTGTGGGACAACATCACCCTGGGAGCCTCGGACGCCTCCCGGGACGCCATCTGGGACGTGCTGCGCGAGGTGGGGCTCGAGGAGGCCGTCCGCAACCTTCCCCTGGGGCTGGACCAGCCTCTCGGGGACGACGGCGCGGGCCTCTCGGGCGGGCAGCGTCAACGGCTCGCGCTGGCCCGCGTGCTGATCCACCAACCGGACCTGCTGCTGCTCGACGAGGCGACGGCCCACCTGGACTCGGATTCCGAGGCCCGGATCTCCAGCATCATCGCGACGCTGGCCGAGAGCATCCAGGTGGTCCTGATCGCCCACCGCCTATCCTCCGTGGTGGGGGCCGACCAGATCATCGTGCTCGAGGACGGGCTGGTGACCGGTTCAGGCCGCCATGGCGAGCTGGTGCAGGTCCACGAGACCTACCGACGGCTGGTCTCCCAGCAGTTCGAGCAGCCCGTGGCCGGTCACTGACCCGGCACCCGCTCGGCCGGGCAGCCCGCCGGAGGCAGGCTGCCCGGCCGGTGCTCAGGTGCGGGCCGACTCGGTGCCGCGCTCCGCACCGGTGCCGGCGCCGCCGTCGTTGTTGGTCTCGAGGGGTGCGTCCTCGGCGGCATCATCGGCGAGCAGGTTGCCGCCGGTGCGGGAGGCGTTGTACTTCTCCTCGTCCAGGATGCCCTCCTGCTTGGAGACGAGGGCGGGGAC
This sequence comes from Citricoccus sp. I39-566, assembly GCF_031432995.1. Taxonomy (GTDB): domain Bacteria; phylum Actinomycetota; class Actinomycetes; order Actinomycetales; family Micrococcaceae; genus Citricoccus; species Citricoccus nitrophenolicus_A. Next base: position 3,098,187 of record NZ_CP133842.1, on the reverse strand, counting down.
CAGCGCCTGGCCCACCACGTTCACGCCGGTGCGGCCCATGTCCACGATCGGGTCGACGGCCAGCAGCAGCCCGACGCCGGCCAGCGGCAGTCCCAGCGTGGAGAGGGTCAGCGTGAGCATGACGACGCCGCCGGTGGTGCCCGCGGTCGCCGCGGAGCCGAGCACGGACACGAGGATGATCAGCAGGTAGTCGCTCCAGGCGAGGTCGATGCCAAAGAACTGGGCCACGAACATCGCGGCGATGGCGGGGTAGATCGCGGCGCAGCCGTCCATCTTGGTGGTGGCGCCCAGTGGCACGGCGAAAGCGGCGTAGCCCCGCGGGACGCCGAAGTTGCGCTCGGCCACGCGCTGGGTCACGGGCAGGGTGCCGATGGAGGAGCGGGAGACGAAGCCCATCTGGAAGGCCGGCCACATGCCGGTGAAGTACTGGCGGACGGACAGTCCGTGGAACTTGGCCAGCAGCGGGTAGACCACGAGCAGCACGACCGCCAGGCCCACGTAGATCGCGATGACGAACTTCAGCAGGGTGCCCATGGTGTCCCAGCCGTAGGAAGCCACGGCGTTGCCGATCAGGCCGACGGTGCCCAGCGGGGCGATGCGGATGATCCACCACAGCACCTTCTGGATGACCTCGAGCGTGGAGGCGGAGAAGTCCAGGAAGGGCTTGGCCTTCTCGCCGAGCTTGAGGGCGGCCACACCCACGGCGATCGAGATGACGAGGATCTGCAGGATGTTGAAGCTGACCGAGGTGGACAGGGAACCGTCCTCGGCGGCGGTGGTCGAGGCGGACAGGCCCAGGAAGTTGGAGGGGATCAGCCCCTGCAGGAAGGCCCACCAGCTGCCGGTCCTGCCCTCGTACTCCGGCGGGGCGGCCTGGCCGGTGCCGACGCCGGGCTGCATGACGGCGCCGATCACCAGCCCGATCACCACGGCGATGAACGAGGTGATGGCGAACCACAGCAGGGTCTTCGCGGCCAGCCGGGCGGCGTTGGTCACCTGCGCCAGGTTCGCGATCGAGGCGACGACGGCGAAGAACACCAGGGGCACCACGGCCGCGCGCAGCAGCGAGACGTAGCTCGAGCCGAGGACCTCCAGGGTGGTGCCCAGTCCGTTCGGAGTGTCGGCGGTGTGCCCGGTGGACCGGGCCACGAGGCCCAGGACGAGTCCGAGGACGAGGGCGGCCAGGATCTGGGCGCCGAAGTTGGTCATCCACCCGGGCAGGCGGCGGCGGGGTGCTGCCGGCGTCTGCCCGGTGGTCGGTGCGGTGTTGGTCGAGGAGTTCACCGCAGAAGGTTAGCTCTCCATTACCACAATCCGGCAATGGTGTTGCGTCAGATGACGTCACTGTGACCCAGCTGACCGCCGGGAGATGGCGTGACTCGGGCCACGCGCGGAAATAGAGCGGAATAGACCGGCGACCGGGCGGCGTTTCACAGCCACTACTCCCAGCGACCCACCCGCCGGTGGCGGGCCTAGACTGGTCGCAATCCCAGCAGACTGAAAGGCCCCACGCCCGTGAGTGCACAGATCCCCGGCCCCTCGTCAGAACCGGTGGCCACCGCCGCCGATCCCTTCGGCTTCGTCGGCCTGACGTATGACGACGTCCTGCTGCTGCCGAACATGACGGATGTCATCCCGGCCGAGGCGGACACCGCCACGCGGCTGACCCGGCGCATCTCCATCAACACCCCGATCGTCTCCGCCGCCATGGACACGGTCACCGAGGCGCCGCTGGCCATCTCGCTGGCCCGCCAGGGCGGGCTGGGCATCATCCACCGCAACCTCTCCATCGAGGACCAGGCCGCCCACGTGGACCGCGTCAAGCGCTCCGAGTCCGGGATGATCTCGGACCCCGTCACCGTGGGCCCGGACGCCACCCTGGCCGAGTGGGACGACCTCTGTGCCCAGTTCCGCGTCTCCGGGCTCCCCGTGGTGGACGCCTCCAACACGCTGCTGGGCATCATCACCAACCGGGACACGCGCTTCATCCCCGGCTCCGAGTTCGAGCACCGCACCGTGGCCTCGGCCATGACCAGGATGCCGTTGATCACCGCCCGGGTGGGCATTCCCCGGGAGGAGACCATCCGCCTGCTCTCGGAGCACCGGATCGAGAAGCTCCCGCTGGTCGACGACGCGAACAAGCTCCAGGGCCTGATCACCGTCAAGGACTTCGACAAGGCGGAGCAGTATCCGGACGCCACCAAGGACGAGGAGGGCCGGCTGCGCGTCGGCGGCGCCGTCGGTTTCTTCGGGGACGGCTACGAGCGCGCCATGGCCCTGGTGGAGGCCGGCGCGGACGTGCTCGTGGTGGACACCGCCAACGGGCACACGCAGGGCGTGCTGGACATGATCGCCCGGCTGAAGAAGGACCCGTCCTCGGCGCACGTGGACATCATCGGCGGCCAGGCCGCCACCTACGCCGGGGCCAAGGCGATCGTGGATGCCGGCGCGGATGCCGTGAAGGTGGGCGTGGGCCCGGGCTCGATCTGCACCACCCGCGTGGTGGCCGGCGTCGGCGTCCCGCAGATCACCGCCATCTATGAGGCGGCCAAGGCCACCATCCCCGCGGGGATCCCCCTGATCGCCGACGGCGGCCTGCAGCATTCCGGTGACATCGGCAAGGCGCTGGTCGCCGGGGCGGACTCCGTGATGCTCGGCTCGCTGCTGGCGGGCACCGCAGAATCCCCGGGTGACCTGGTGTTCTACAACGGCAAGCAGTTCAAGGCCTACCGCGGCATGGGCTCCCTGGGCGCCATGCAGACCCGCAACGGCCAGCGCTCCTTCTCCAAGGACCGCTACTTCCAGGCGGACGTGCCCAGTGAGGACAAGCTGATCCCGGAGGGCATCGAGGGCCAGGTGCCCTACCGCGGCCCGCTCTCCGCCGTGGTGCACCAGCTCGTCGGCGGACTGCGCCAGACCATGTTCTACACCGGCGCCGCCACCATCGCCGACCTGAAGCAGAACGGCCGCTTCGTGCGCATCACCCCGGCCGGGCTGAAGGAGTCGCACCCGCACGACATCATGATGACCGTGGAGGCGCCGAACTACCGCACGCGCTGACCCCTCACGTTGAGTCTGGAGGGATTCACGCCCAGGAGACCTTTTCGCGTGAATCCCTCCAGACACACGATGGACCGCTGCGGGGGACCGGTCAGCGCAGCCCGTCGAGGATCCTCCGGGCGGCCTCGCGGAGCACCAGGGCGGCCTCCCGTTCGCGGGCGGCGGTCAGGGAGGCTGCGCGGAAGGACACGGAGAGCCCGTCCAGGGGGCGCTCGGCCGGCGTCGTGTCCGGCATGGGGACGGCCACGCAGGCGATCTCGGGATTGTTCTGGCCGTCCTCGCGGGCGTAGCCACGCTCCCGGGTCACCTGCAGGATGCGCCGCAGCTCGGCCGGGTCGGTCACGGTCTGGGCCGTGAGCCGCTCCAGGGGGCGTGCCCCGAGGGCCGCGGGGTCCGGCAGGGTGCTCAGCACGGCCTGACCGATCGCGGTGGCGTGGGCGGGCAGCCGGCGTCCCACGCGCGGTGCGGACCGTTCACGACCGGGCGCCTCCCACGTGGCGAGGTAGACCACGTCGCTCCCGTCCAGGCGGCCGAAGTTCACCGTGGCGTTCAGGTCCTGGCCGACCTCGGCGAGCACGGGGCGGACCACCGCGAGCGTGGCGTCGGCGTCCAGGTAGGTGGTGCCGGCCAGCAGGGCGCGGATGCCGATGCTGTACTCGGTGTTCAGCGGGTCCGTGCGCACCCACCCGGCGTCCACGAGCGTGCGGAGCAGAGCGTAGACGCTGCTGCGCGGGGCGCCCATGCGTTCGCAGAGGTCGCGGATGGTGACGGGGGCGGTGCCCCGTTCGGCCAGCAGCTCGAGGACCTCGATGGTCCGGGCGGCGGACTTGACCTCACGCACCCCGTTGGCGGCGGCTCGCCCGGGGGCGGTCGTCTCGGTCATCGTGCCATCGCCCTCCTTCGTGCGGTGGGCCCATCCTAGGGTCCGCTGCTCAGCGGCGGGGTCCGACGCGCACCTTGACCGCGTGGACGGGGCAGCCGGCCTCGAGCAGAACCCGCTGGGAGGTGGAGCCGAGGAAGAGCTTGCCCACGGGGGAGCGGCGGCGCAACCCGATGACCACCATCGCCGTGTCCTCCTGGTAGGACGCGTCGATCAGCGCGTCGCCGAGGTCGGCCCCTTCCGGCAGCTCGCCGACGGTGACGGTGACCCCGTGATCCCGCGCGTACCGGACCACCTCCGGATCCGGTGTGGCCGCGGCGGCCGGCGGGCCGGCGTCGTTCCCGGCCTGCTGGGCCGGACCTGCCGGGTCCGGAAGGAGCACGACGCCGGCCCCGCGCAGTGCCGCTTCATCGATCGCCGCGTAGGTGGCGGCCTGGGACTCGGGGGTGGCGGTGAGGCCGACGACGATGTTCACGGGTACCTCCGGGTGGCGGGAAGGGCTGCGGACGGGGCGGGTCAGCTGATCGGGGTGAGCAGGGTGCCATCCGCCAGGTAGCGGCGCAGGTTGGACAGGACCAGCTCGGCCATGTCCGCCCGGGTCTCGCGGGTGCCGCTGCCCACGTGGGGCAACAGCACCACGTTCTCGAGGCCGAACAGGGCTTCGGGGACCTGGGGCTCCCGCTCGTACACGTCCAGTCCGGCGCCGGCGATGGTGCCCTCGGTCAGGGCGGCGACGAGGGCGTCCTCGTCCACCACCGTGCCGCGGGCGATGTTGACCAGGTGGCCCTGCGGGCCGAGGGCGGCGAGCTCGGCCGCACCCACGATCCCCACGCTGTCCGGACCGCCGGAGGCCGCGACGACGAGGACGTCCACGGCCTCGGCGAGCTCGCGCACGGTCCGGTGGTAGGTGTACCCGGACTCCGGGCGTTCGCTGCGGTTGTGATAGTGGATCCGGCAGCCGAAGGCCCCCAGTCGCTGAGCGATGGCGGTGCCGATGCGGCCCAGGCCGAGGATGCCCACGGTGCGGCCGCTGGCGCGGGCGGTCAGGGGGAAGCCCTCGCCGGCGGCCCACCGGCCGGCGCGCACGAAGCGGTCCGCGGCGGAGACCTGCCGCAGGGTGTCCAGGTAGAGGGCGAGGGCGGTGTCCGCCACGCAGTCGTTGAGCACGTCCGGGGTGTTGCTCAGGGGGATGCCGCGCTCGGCGGCCTGGGCCACGTCCGTGGCGTCATAGCCGACGCCGAAGTTGATGATGGCCTCCAGGTCGGGCAGCGAGCGCATGAGCTCCGTGTCCACGCCGACGCGGCCGGAGCACACGGCGATCCGGATCCCGCCGGCCTGCTCGGCGAGGAACGCGGCCCGCTCGGCCGGGTCGCTCGGCAGCACCAGGGCGTCGAACTCCTCGTCCAGGGTCCGGGCCACCTGCGGGTTCACGGGGCCGACGCGCAGGATGCGCTGGGCGGTGGCGGCGGTGCCGGTGGGCGCGGGGGCCGCGGCGGCGGCGGCGGCGCTGGCGGCAGAGGTGTCGGTGGTCATGCCCCGACCCTAGGAACGTGGTCCAGCCCGCGTCCAACACGGAGAACGCATTGATCAATACCCCGAGGGCATGGTTGATCCCTCAACCGCGGAATCTCGCGGCTCGTCGCATGGTGCGGGGGCGAGCCGGACGGCTTTGCGGCGACCCCGGGGCCGTGGGGCGCCCGATCGAGTGCCCGGAGGCCTTGACTCCCCGTGACGGGCATCACAGGCTTGTTCCTAGTCCGGATCGGACGTCTACATCCGTAGACACCCATCCCCCCCGCATCTGTTCCGCCGTACCCCCTCACTCCCACCCTTTCCACCGATTCCCACCGTTCCCACCGTTTCGAAGGAAGACCACCATGCGTGAACACCGCACCGTGACACCCCGCACCGTGACACCCCGCACCGTGACACCCCGCACCGTGAGCCCCCGCACCGGACGCGCCGGCGTCCGGCGACACCGCCGCCTGCCCCTGGCCACCCTGGCCGTGGCCATGGGGTCCGGCCTGGTCCTGTCCGGCTGCGGCGTGGCCAACTCCGAGGACGCCGCCGGCGGCTCGGCTGAGGGCGGCACCCCGGAGACCCTGCGCGTGGTGCTCCAGCAGGAGCCGCCCACGCTGGAGCCGTGCGAGGCCAACCTGACCAGCACGGGCGTGGTGGACCGCTCCACCATCACCGAGCCGCTCGTGGAGCGGAATCCCTCCACGGGAGATCTCGAGCCCAAGCTCGCCACCGAGTGGTCATCGGAGGACGACACCACCTGGACCTTCACCCTCCGCGAGGGCGTGACATTCCACGACGGTTCGGAGTTCACCGCCGAGGACGCCGCGCACACCATCGAGCGCGCCGTGAACTCGGACCTCGGCTGCAACGTGGAGGGCTATGTCTTCGGTGACGACGACCTCGAGGTCGAGGTCGTCGACGACACGACCCTGGAGGTCACCGCCGCCCAGGCCGACCCGATCCTCCCGCTGCGGCTGTCCTTCCTCGAGGTGGTCCCGGCCGAGACCTCGGACACCGAGAAGGTCCGCGAGCCGATCGGCACCGGCCCCTACCAGCTGGACACGTGGAACCCGGGCCAGAGCATCGAGGTCTCGGCCTACGGGGAGTACTGGGGCGAGGCCCCGGCCTTCCCGAAGGCGCAGTACCAGTGGCGCGAGGAGTCCTCCGTCCGGGCCGCCATGATCACCTCCGGTGAGGCGGAGATCGCCACGGGCCTGAGCCCCGAGGACCAGATCGGCGAGCTGGGCGTGCCGTACCCGAACAATGAGACGATCGCCCTGCGCATGCACGCCGAGTCCGAGCCGTTCAACGACATCCGGGTCCGCCAGGCCGTGAACTACGCCATCGACAAGGAGGGCATCGTCGCCAGCCTCTACGGCGGACGGGACGAGGTCGCCGCCCAGCTGGTGCCGGAGGGCGTGGTCGGTCACAACGAGTCCCTCGAGGGCTGGCCCTATGACCCGGAGGAGGCCAAGAGGCTCGTCGAGGAGGCCCAGGCCGACGGCGTGGACACCTCCGCCCCGATCAGCATGATCGTCCGCTCGGCGCAGTTCCCGCGCATCGAGGAGCTGGGCCAGGTCCTGCAGGAGCAGCTCTCCCAGGCCGGGCTCAACGTCAACCTCAAGATGATGGAGACGAGCCAGCACCTCACGTACCAGGTCCGCCCGTTCGTGGAGGACGAGGGCGCCATCCTGCACCTGACCCAGCACGGCAACCAGGCCGGTGACGCCGCCTTCACCGTGGAGCAGTACATGCTCTCCGACGGTGCCCAGAGCGCCTTCGGCACGGAGGAGTTCGACCAGATGATCATGGAGGCCGGCCAGCAGAGCGGCGAGGAGCGCGCCGCGGCCTACGAGGAGGTCTTCGCGTACCAGAACGAGGAGGTCGTCCAGTTCGCCCACCTCGCCCACCAGACCGGCATGCTCGGCATCGCCGACTCGGTGAGCTACGAGCCGAACTCCTCCTCCGGTGACGAGCTGCGCCTGGCCGAGGTCACCCCGGCCGGCTGACACGGGCCAGCCGACACCGCACTGATCGAGGATCCCTGGGAGGACCCATGCTGACGTATCTGCGCAAGCGCATCATCTCGAGCTTGCTGCCCCTGGTGGTTGTGGTGGTGGGCGTCTTCGCCCTGGCCCGGATGACGGGCAACCCCGCGGCGCTGTACCTGCCCCTGAACGCGACCGAGCAGATGCGGGAGGACTTCATCACCCGCAACGGCCTGGACCAGCCGCTCTGGGTGCAGATGGGGGAGTACTTCGGCGGGGTCCTCCGGCTGGACTTCGGCACCTCCCTGAGGACGGGGGAGGCGGCGGGGGAGATGGCCCTGCGCGCCTTCCCCGCCACCCTCCAGCTGGCGGCGACGACCATGGTCATCGCCATCGTGCTGGCCGTGATCGTCGGCAGCTGGGCGGCCCTGCGGCCCAACGGCGTGGTGGACCGGATCGCGAGCTTCTTCTCCATGGCGGCCGCCTCCATCCCCGACTTCTGGTTGGCCATCGTGGGCATCTGGATCTTCGCCATCACCCTCGGCTGGCTGCCGACCTCCGGCGTCATCGGCGCCGAGGCCTGGGTGCTGCCGATCGCGACCCTGGCCCTGCGGCCCTTCGGGGCCCTGGTCCAGGTGATCCGCGGGGCCATGGTCTCCGCCCTGTCCGAGCCCTACATCAAGCTCGCCCGCTCCAAGGGCGCCTCGCAGACGCGGGTCGTCACCCGGCACGCCCTGCGCAACGCGGCGGCCCCGGGGCTGACGGTCGCCGGCGACCTCACCGTGGGCCTGGTCAACGGCGCCGTGGTGGTGGAGACGATCTTCGGCTGGCCCGGCATCGGCAAGCTGATGATCGACTCGATCCTGCAGCGCGACTTCGCCGTCCTGCAGGCCTGCGTGCTGCTGACGGCCATCGCCATCTTCGTCCTGAACATCGTCATCGACCTGCTCTACGCCCTGCTGGACCCCCGCGTGCGGCCCGCCGCGGCCGGCCGCCGGCGCCGGGGGAAGGTGAACGCGGACGCCGGAGGTGACGGGGCCGCCGTCGTACCCTCCGGCACAGACCAGGGCCCGACGCCGGCCCGCCCGGGTTCCCCGGCCGACCTCACCACCGCACGGGCATAGGAGGAAACCATGTCCACCACCCCAGATTCCCCGGTCACCCCGGCAGAGACGTCCGCGCCGGCCGGGAAGCTCGAGGCCTCCAAGCCCTCGGGCCGGCCCGGCATGTTCCGCATGCTGTTGCGGGACCCCTTCGCCACCGCGGGCGCGCTCATCCTGCTGATCGTCGGCGCCACCGCTGTCTTCGGCCCGATGCTGATGGGCGACCTCGCCACGAAACAGGACCTGATGTTCGCCAACCAGGCGCCGTTCGACCTGTCCAACGGCTGGGAGTTCATCCTGGGCTCGGACTCGCTGGGCCGGTCCATGCTCGCCCGCCTCGTGGTCGCCACCCGCACCACCCTGCTGGTGGCCCTGCCCGCCGTGCTGATCGCCATGGTCATCGGTTCCCTGTGGGGCGTCTGGGCGGGCTACCACCGCGGGGTCCGGGAGACCGTGTCCATGCGCATCGCGGACATCATCATGTCCTTCCCGTCCCTGCTGCTGGCCGTGGTGGTGCTGTACGTGTTCAGCCCCTCGATCGCCAACATCGTGCTGATCCTGGCGATCACCCGCATCCCCATCTACCTGCGTACCGCCCGCGCCGAGTCCGCCGAGCTGCAGAGCCGCACGTTCGTGGACGCGGCCCGCACCTTCGGCACTCGGCCCAACTCGATCATCCGCCGGCACGTCATCCCCATCGTCACGCCGACCATCCTCACGCTGGCCACCCTCGAGTTCTGCTACGTGATGCTGGCGGAGTCCTCCCTGAGCTTCCTGGGCATCGGCATCCAGCCGCCGGACGTCTCCTGGGGCCTGATGGTCGCCCAGGGGCGGCAGTACCTGCAGACCGCCTGGTGGCTGTCCATCCTGCCGGGACTGGCCATCGTCATCACGGCGATCGCCGCGAACATGCTGGCCGCCTGGCTGCGCATTGCCACCGATCCCGCCCAGCGTTGGCGGCTGGCCCTGCCGGGCCGGAAGAGGATGATGCGCCGCGTGCCCGCCAAGGCAGCCGCCGACGCCGCCCCGGTAGCCACGGCGACCTCCGCGACCACCCAGACCACCCAGGAGAAGCAGTGATCACCATGACCTCCGCACCCGCCCCCTCCCGTGACGCCACGGACGGCTCGGGAACCGTCCTCGAAGTGACCGGCCTGGACGTGGACATCCGCACCCCGGCCGGCACCGTGCGGGCCGTCAGCGACGTGCGCTTCGCCGCCACCGCCGGCCGCACCCTGGCCCTGCTGGGGGAGTCCGGCTGCGGCAAGTCGATGACCGCCAAGGCGATCGCCGGCCAGCTGGACGCCGTGGCCCACGTGGCGGGCGGCACCGTGATGCTGGGCGGCGAGGACCTCAACACGGTCAGCGCCAAGCGCCGCCGGGCCATCGCCGGGGTGGAGCTCGGGATCGTCTTCCAGGACGCGCTGACGGCGCTGAATCCCGTCTATACCGTGGGAACCCAGCTCGGCGAGGCGTTCCGCATCCACCGGGGGCTGAACGCGAAGAAGGCCAAGGCCGAGGCCATCGAGCTGATGCGCCGCGTGGGCATCCCGGAGCCGGAGTCCCGGGTGGACGCCTACCCGCACCAGTTCTCCGGGGGCATGCGCCAGCGCATCCTCATTGCCATGGCGGTGGCCCTCGGGCCGCGGCTGCTGATCGCGGACGAGCCCACCACCGCCCTGGACGTCACGGTGCAGGCCCAGATCATGGAGCTGTTACGCCGGCTGCGCGCCGAGGAGAACATGGCCGTGGTGCTCATCACCCATGACCTCGCGGTGGTGGCCGAGGAGGCCGACACCGTGTGCGTCATGTACGCCGGCAACGTGGTGGAGCAGGGCCCCGTGGAACAGGTGTTCGCCACCCCCACCCACCCCTACACCAAGGGACTGCTGGACTCCGTGCCCACCGGGGCCGAGCGCGGCGGGGACCTGAACTCGATCCCGGGCAATCCGCCCGAGCTCAAGGACATCCCGCCGGGCTGCGTCTACCAGGACCGCTGCCCGCTGGCCCGGGAGGTCTGCCGCGCCGAGCGTCCCGCCCTGCGCGAGACCACGCCCGGCCAGTTCGCCGCCTGCCATTTCTCCGAGGAGCTGCTCGCGGCGCACCCGCCGGCCGTCACCACCACGGACACGGCATCCGCTGAACCCAGCGAACCCAGCGAACCCGCTGAGCCCACTGATTCCACCGAACCGGAGGTCCGAGCATGACCGCCACCCTGACCCATGAGGCCCCGGCCCCCACCGCCGGCACCGCCCTCCAGGTCGAGAACGTGACCAAGACCTTCCACGTGGCGCGCAGCGCCTCCGGCAACGACCGCCTGAAGGCCCTGGACGGAGTCAGCCTCACGATTGGGCGTGGGGAGACCGTGGGCCTGGTGGGGGAGTCCGGTTGCGGCAAGTCCACCCTGGCCCGCACCCTGATGCTGCTCGAGACTCCGGACTCCGGGTCCATCACCTTCGAGGGCCGGGACCCGTTCTCGCTGCGCGGCAAGGAACTGATGGCCTGGCGCCGCCGCGTGCAGATGGTCTTCCAGGATCCCTTCGCCTCCCTCAACGCGCGCATGACGGCCGGGGAGATCATCTCCGAGCCGTGGGCCACGCACCGGAGCCTGTACAAGACCGCACGGGAGCGGGACGCCCGGCTGCGCGAGCTGCTCCAGCTGGTCGGCCTGCGGTCCTCGGACGCGAAGAAGTCCCCGCAGGAGTTCTCCGGCGGCCAGCGCCAGCGCATCGGCATCGCCCGAGCACTTGCGCTGAACCCGGACCTGATCATCCTGGACGAGCCCGTCTCCGCCCTGGACCTCTCCGTGCAGGCCCAGGTGCTGAACCTGCTCAACGAGCTGCAGCAGAAGCTCGGGGTGAGCTACCTGTTCATCTCCCATGACCTCTCCGTGGTCCGCCACGTCACCGACCGGGTGGCCGTGATGTACCTGGGCCGGATCATCGAGACCGGCACCACCGAGGACGTCTTCGAGCGCCCGCTGCACCCGTACACGGCGGCGCTGATGTCCGCCTCGCCGAAGTTGGACCCCGCCGAACGGCCCGCGGAGCGGATCGTGCTGCGCGGCGAGCTGCCCTCCCCACTGGACCCGCCGTCGGGCTGTAGGTTCCGGACCCGCTGCTGGAAGGCCCAGGACATCTGCGCCACCGAGCGGCCCGCGGCGCGGACCGCGGAGGAGGCCGGGCGCACGACGGCGGCCCTGCCGGCTCCCGCGCTCCGCCGGCCCGGCGCGGTGTGGAGCCTCGGGACCGGCCACGGCTCCGAGCCCGGCGCCGGCTCGGCCTGGCCGGACGGCACCCCCGTGCCGGAGCAGGCGGGGATGGCGGACTTCACGCACCTGGCCGAGTGCCACTTCCCCATGGAGGAACCGGCGGCGCCGCAGCAGCCCGCTACGGTGGGCTAGGTGGACCCGGGCACCTTCGCACTCATCGCCGCTGTCGTCTTCGTCGGATCGGCCCTGCAGGGCTCGATCGGTTTCGGCGCGGGCATGGTCGCCGCCCCCGTCATCGCCCTCGTGGAGCCCGAGCTGCTGCCGGCCCTCGTGGTGATGTTCGCCTGCCTGCTGGCGCTGATGGTCACCCTGCGCGAACGCGCCCACCTGGACCTCGGCGGCGCCGCGTGGGCGCTGGCCGGGCGGCTGCCGGGCAGCGCGCTCGGGGCCCTGCTGGTGTTGGTGCTGCCCGTGACGGCCCTGTCCTGGGTGGTGGTGGCCTCCGTGGTCGTGGGCGTGGGCTCGGCCTTCCTGGGCTGGCGCCCCGCCCCCACCCGCACGGCGCTGGTCACCGCCGGGGCGCTGTCCGGGATCATGGGCACCTCCACCTCGATCGGCGGGGCGCCCATGGCCATCGTCTGGCAGGGCCAGGAGCCGGCGCGGCTGCGGGGGACCATGAGCGCGTTCTTCCTCGTCGGCTCCATCACCTCCGTGCTGCTGCTGGCGGCGGTCGGCTCCGTGACGTGGAACGCGGTGCAGGTGGTCCTCTGGCTCATCCCCGCCGTGGCCGCCGGGTTCTTGCTCTCCCGCCGGCTCAACCGGTGGCTGGACGCCGAACGCCTGCGCCTGGCCGGGCTGGTGCTGGCCCTCGGCGGGGCGGGGCTGTTGGTGGTGCGGTTGTTGTTGGAGATGTGAGTTCGCATATTCCAACGTCCCCTACGTCGTCACCGAGCCCATGCCAGGAACAGCTCGGCCCCAACGTCAGTGCTCCCGGCGGCGAATGAATTCTGCCATGCCAGGCACGGTAAAGGCGACCTTGCCGTGCTCCGGGGAGTAGACGAGACCCTTGTTGATGAGCCCGGCCCGGGCCGGCCCCAGGCTCGTGATCTTCTTGCCAATTCTCTCGGCCACGTTGCCGCTCAGGGACGGTCCCTCGCCGTCCTGGGCCATCGCCGAGAGGTAATCTCGTTCTGCCGGGGTGGCCCGGTCCCAGCGGGACGGGAAGAACCCGGAGTCGAGGTTGGCCTTACCGATCAGGGCCGCGGCTCGGGCGGCTTCGGCAGTGAACGGGCTGGTCTCAGCGACGGACCACATAGCCGACCCGAACTCCTGCAGGAAGTATGGGTAACACCCGGACTCGCGGAGCATGACTTCCATCGCCTCCTCCGAGTAACTGGCGTCCAGGTCCTTCAAGGGGCCAGCCAGAGATTCCTGGGCGGACGGCTCGTTCAGTCTGCCCACGGTGCGGTAGTCGAATAGCCGTTCGGCGTAGCTTCGGCTGTCGGCCAGGTGGGCTGGCAAGCTGGGCAGGCCGGCGCCGATGAGGAAGAACGGCAGCTCGCGCTGGTTGGCGTAGTGCTGGGTGGCGATCAGGGCCTCAGTGAGCTCATCATCAAGGTCCTGCATCTCGTCGATGAAGATGCATAGGCCCTTTCCCTCTCCACGGATGGCCAGGCCGATGTCCTCCACGACGTCCTCGAGGTCCAGCTCCAGGCTCCCAGTAGAGGCGCGAGACAGGTCCCGGTCTACACCGAGGCTAAATCCTTCAACCCCGAGCCCGATGCTGAACGAGGTGACGGAGGCAAGCATGTTCTTCACCGGATCCAGGGTGGATCTGGCTCGGTACTTGGATGAGGCCTTGATGAGACCTTGAGCGATGGATCGGCGGGCGACTCCCTTACCGTTGTTTCCGGGACGGGCCTCGAACTGGACGGTCAGCCAGTCGTGGGCGTCGGCGAGTCCACGGAGCCGGTTGAGCAGTACGGTCTTTCCGACTCCTCGCAGGCCCGACAAAATGATGGGCCGTGCGGGCATCTGACGGCTCGTGCGGGCAATCAGAGTCTGAAAGGCCTGAATGTCAGGGTCACGGCCAGCCAGCACGCGCGGGGCGACCCGGATCCGGGGTTGTAGGGGTTCAATACGGGGTCCACATGGGCAGTGTAGCGCTTTATACACGATTATAGGGCCTTATTGCCCTACCCAATAGAGTGCTATAAATACCTCAATGCCCCGCATGGCTCGCCCAGTTCCCATGTACCGCAGGTTCATGCGTTCCCGACGCCCGACCGCGGCGTCCCCGCGGCAAGCCGCTCCACGTTTGCGGCGAGGTCGGCGGCCCGCCCGGCGAAGGTCGAGTCGGCGTGGCCGGAGCAGTGCGGGGTGAGCACCACGTTGTCCAGGGCGGCGAAGTCATGGTCGGCCGGAGGGGTGCGGCCCGGGGCGGGGGCACCCCACCAGACGTCGATCGCCGCGCCGCCGATCGCCGTCGGGCTTCCGGCCTCGGCGGTGAGCGCGGCGTAGAGCGCGTCCTGGTCCACCACGGGCCCGCGGGCCACGTTGACGAGGTAGGCGTCCGGCTTCATCGCCGTCAGCTCGGCAGCCCCGATCAGCCCCTCCGTGTCCGGGTTCAACGGCACGGAGACCACCACGACGTCGGCCTCCTCCAGCAGGCGCGGCAGCTCGCCCGAGCCGCCGACCCACCGCGGGTCCACCCCCGCCGGCAGCGGGGCCTCCGGGTTGCCGCGCACGGCGACGGTGTCCATGCCCCAGGCGCTCGCCAGGCGGAGCGTCTCGGCGCCGATCCCGCCGACGCCCACGGCGCCGAGGGTCAGGGTGTCCAGGGTGCGGAAGGCCGGCACCGTGGGATCCGTGGCCAGCGTGCGCCAGGTCCCGGAGCGCAGGGCGCGGTCCCGGACGAGCAGCTGCCGCTCCAGGGCCATGACGGAGAGCAGCACGTGCTCGGCGATCGAGCGTTCGTGGTGGGCGGTGGTGGTGACATCGGTCCCAGCGGGTAGCGCGTGCACCGCCACGCGGTCCAGCCCGGCGCCCGTGACCTGCACCAGGGTGGCACCCACGTGCGGGGCCACCTCCGCGGTGAGCCGGGAGCAGATCAGCACGTCGCAGTTGGCGACGGCGGCCCGCTGGGCTTCCTCGTCGCCCTCACCGTTTGCGTCGGTGAGGAACACCCAGTCGTGGTCCGGGGCACCCGAGGTGAGCACCGCGGACCACCGGGCGATGATCGGGTCGGTGACGAGCACGCGCAGCCGGCGGGCCGACGTCGTGCCCTGGTGTTCCGGAACCGGCGCCATCCTTACCACCGGGCCGGGGACGGGTCGAAGTCGGGCAGGAACCGGCGCATGTAGCCGGTGTCATCCCGCTCCCGCAGCCCGGCGCTCAGGTACTGCTCGTGCAGGCGGGCGAGGGCGTCCTCGTCCAGTTCGACGCCGAGGCCCGGACCGGTCGGCACCGCCACGGCGCCGTCCTGCAGGTCCAGCACGCCGGGGACCACCACGTCGTCCTCCGGCTCCTTCCACGGGGTGTGCGTGTCACAGGCGTAGTCCACGTTGGGCGTGGCCGCGGCCAGGTGGACCATGGCGGCCAGGCTGATGCCCAGGTGCGAGTTGGAGTGCATGGACAGCCCCCAGCCGAAGGTCTCCGCGATCCCGCCGAGCATCTGGGACCGGCGCAGCCCGCCCCAGAAGTGGTGGTCCGAGAGCACCACGTCCACGGCACCGGCGGCCACGGCCGGCGGGATGTCGGCGAAGGACACCACGCACATGTTGGTGGCCAGGGGCATCGACGTACGGCGGCGGACCTCGGCCATGCCCTCGATGCCGGGGGTGGGGTCCTCGAGGTACTCCAGCACCCCGCTGAGGCGCTCGGCCACGGCCACGGAGGTCTCCACGGTCCAGGCGCCGTTCGGGTCCAGCCGCAGGGGCAGGTCCGGGAACTCGGCGCGCAGCGCCTCGATCGCCTCGCACTCGGCCTCCGGGGCGAAGACCCCACCCTTGAGCTTGAGGGCGGAGAAGCCGTAGGTGTCCACCAGCCAGCGGGCCTGGGACACGAGGCCGGCCGGGTCCAGCGCCTGGCCGTACCGGTCCGCCTCGGCGCCGGGATGCCCGGCCCACTTGTAGAACAGGTAGCCGCTGAAGTCCACGGAGTCCCGCACGGCTCCGCCGAGCAGGGCGCTGACGGGCATCCCGAGGACCTTGCCCTGGATGTCCAACGAGGCCACGTCGAAGGGGGAGAGGACCCTGTCCGCGGTGGCGGATCCGGTGACCATGCCGGACATGCCGTGACCGCCCTGCGTGGTGTCCGCGGCCAGGGCCCGGGCGATCCGGACGCGCAGCTCATGGGTGTTGAAGGAGTCCGCGCCGACCACCGCGCGGCCGGCCAGCTCCAGCCGGGCCAGGTGGGCCGCGTCCCCGTAGGTCTCGCCGAGGCCGGTGACGCCGGCGTCCGTGTGGACCTGGACGATGGCGCGCAGGGCGAAGGGCTCGTGCACCCCGACCGTGTTCAGCAGCGGCGGGTCCGCGAAGGCCACGGGGGTGATGGTGGTGCCCGTGATGGCCGGGCTGGGAACGGGGGCAGGAGAGGTGTTCACGGGACTCAACCTAGGTCCGGTGATCGATGCGCGTCCAAGCTAATATGTGCACACAATCATCCAAGGAGTGGATCGATGTTCTCGCTCATCCAGCTGGAGTCCTTCGTGGCCGTGGCCGAGGAGCTGCACTTCGGCGCGGCCGCCACCCGGCTCAACATGACCCAGCCGCCCCTGAGCCGGCAGATCCAGCTGCTCGAGAAGGAGCTCGGCGCCCAGCTGTTCGTGCGCAGCAGCCGGAAGGTCGAGCTCACGGCGGCCGGCCAGACCCTGCTGCCCAGCGCCCGGCGGATCCTGGACCTGTGCACCAAGACCGAGCTGGACGTCCGCCGGGTCTCCACCGGCGACGCCGGCTCCATCGTGCTGGGCTACACGGCCATCGCCGGCCAGGCCGCCCTGCCGTGGCTGCTGCGGCTGGCCCGTGAGCACATGCCCGGGGTGTCCCTGGTGCTCCGGGAGGCCGTCTCGGCGGACCAGCTGGAGGCCCTGTCCCGCGGCGCGGTGGACCTCGGCCTGCTGCGGCCCATCGTCTCCCGGTCCGGGGTGCACACCGAGCTGGTCTTCAAGGACCGGCTCGTGGTGGCGCTGCCGGAGGGGCACGCGCTCGCCACCGGCGGCGGGGTGCGCCTGAAGGATCTCGAGGGCCAGCCGCTGATGATGTACTCCACCGCGGAGGCGCGCTACTTCTACGACCTGGTGATGCGCCTCTATGAGAGTGCGGCCGTCACCCCGACCATCACCCAGCTGGCCAGCCAGGTCCCGGCGTTGCTGGCCTTCGCCGCCGCCGGGCTGGGCATCACGCTGGTGCCGGCCTCCGCCATGGACTTCGCGCCGCCGGGGGTGGTGGCCGAGGAGCTGAAGGGGCATGCCGGGCTGGAGGACCTCAACCGGGCCGACCTGCACCTGGCGTGGAACGAGAACGGGGACAACCCGGCCGCCGCGCGACTGCGCGAACTCATCCTCGCCCGCCTCTCGCCCCAGGGCATCCCGGGGGAGGGGTCACTGCCCGTCGCCGGGGACTAGCCCGTCCGGCACCTGCACTAGTCTGGAACGCGTGAGCAACGAGATCGAGATCGGCCGCGGCAAGCGGGGACGCCGGGCGTACGCCCTGGATGACATCGCGGTGGTGCCGGAGCGCCGGACGAGGGACCCCGAGGACGTGTCCATCACCTGGCAGATCGACGCCTTCACCTTCGAGATGCCCGTGATCGGCGCCCCCATGGACTCGGTCATGAGTCCGGAGACGGCCATCGCCCTGGGGCAGGCCGGCGGCATGGGCGTGCTCAACCTCGAAGGCCTGTGGACCCGCTACGAGGACCCGAGCTCGGTGCTCGAGGAGATCGCCGCCTTCGAGTCCAGCAACTACTCGCCCGCCAACACGCGGCGGCTGCAGAAGATCTACTCGAAGCCGATCCAGGCCGAGCTGATCACCGAGCGCCTGGCCCAGATCCGGGAGGCCGGCGTGGTGGTGGCGGGCTCGCTGACCCCGCAGCACACCCAGGAGTACTACGAGACCGTGCTGGCCGCCGGGGTGGACATGTTCGTCATCCGCGGCACCACCGTCTCCGCGGAGCACGTCTCCCAGAACCGCGAGCCGCTGGACCTGAAGCAGTTCATCTACGAGCTCGACGTCCCGGTGATCGTGGGTGGCGCGGCCGGCTACACGCCGGCCCTGCACCTGATGCGCACCGGCGCCGCCGGCGTGCTCGTGGGCTTCGGTGGTGGCGCGTCGTCGACCACCCGCCGCGCCCTGGGCGTGCGCGTGCCGATGGCCACCGCCATCTCGGACATCGCCGAGGCGCGCCGTGACTACATGGACGAGTCCGGCGGGCGCTACGTCCACGTGATCGCCGACGGCGGCGTGGGCACCTCGGGTGACATCGTCAAGGCCCTGGCCATGGGCGCGGACGCCGTGATGCTCGGTGCTGCCCTGGCCCGCGCCCAGGAGGCGCCCGGCCGCGGCTGGCACTGGGGCGGCGAGGCCGCCCACGCGGACATGCCGCGCGGGGACCGCACCCACGTGGGGACCGTCGGCACCCTGCAGGACGTGCTGTGGGGCCCGAGCCACCACACCAACGGCACCTCCAACCTGATGGGCGCCTTGAAGCGGGCCATGGCCACCTCCGGGTACTCGGACGTCAAGGAGTTCCAGAAGGTCGAGGTCCTCGTGGCCCCGACCCAGGACCGCTGAGAGTCATGACCGCCACCGGTGCCCTGGGGCCCGCCAGCCGCGACCACGCGCTCGCCGCGCTGGCGGCCACCACGCCGGAGCACCCGTTGGACGTGCTGGTGATCGGCGGGGGAGTCGTGGGCGCCGGGACCGCGCTGGACACCGCCACCCGCGGGCTCTCCACGGCCCTCGTGGAGGCCACCGACTACGCCTGGGGCACCTCCTCACGCTCCTCCAAGCTGGTCCACGGCGGGCTGCGCTACCTCGAGATGCTGGACTTCCCGCTGGTCCACGAGGCGCTGCGGGAGCGCGGACGGCTGGTGGAGGACATCGCGCCGCACCTCGTGCGGCCCGTGCCGTTTTTGTACCCCCTGTCCAAGCCGTGGGAGCGTCCCTACGTGGGGGCCGGCGTCGCGCTCTATGACGGAATGGCCGCCGGGCGCACCGGGCACCTGCCCGTGCACAAGCACCTCGGCCGCGCCGCCGTGGCCCGGATGGCCCCCGGGCTGAAGCCCGAGGCGTACCTCGGGGCAATCCGCTACTACGACGCCCAGGTGGACGACGCCCGGCTGGTGATCGAACTCGTCCGCACGGCCGCGGCCCACGGGACGCACTGCGCCTCCCGGGCCGAGGTCACGGCCTATCTCGGCGCAGGATCCGCCTCCGAGGAGGGCATCACGGGCGTCGAGGTCCTGGACCGGGAGAGCGGCCGGCGGCTGACCGTGCACGCCCGGCGCGTCATCAACGCCACGGGGGTGTGGACCGGGTCCATCCCGCTGCGCCACCCGAACGGCACCGAGGAGCCCGTGATCGCCGGGATGCCGAGGGTCACCGCCGCCAAGGGCATCCACCTGGTGGTGCCGCGGGACCGCTTCACCTCCACCTCGGGGCTGATCCTGCGCACCGAGAAGTCCGTGCTGTTCGTCATCCCCTGGGGCCGGCACTGGATCATCGGCACCACGGACACCCCCTGGCGGGAGGCCGTGGACCAGCCCGCCGCCACGAGCGGGGACATCGACTACGTGCTCGAGCGCGCCAATGCCGTGCTGACCACACCGCTGACGCGGGCGGACGTCATTGGGGTGTTCGCCGGGCTGCGCCCGCTGGTGACGCCGGCGGGGGAGGACCAGCCGCTCGGCGACACGGCGGCTCCGAGCGAGGCGCCCGCCACGTCTCCCGCCACGGCGAAGGTGTCCCGCGAGCACGTCGTCGCCACGCCGCTGCCGGGGCTCACGGTGGTGACCGGCGGCAAGCTCACCACCTACCGGACCATGGCCGCCGATGCGGTGGACGCCGCCGTCGGCTCCGCGGGGGCGCGCGGGACCGGCCCGCTGACGGGCCAGGACGAGACCGGCTCGGGGGAGGGGGTGCCCGCCTCCTGCACCGCCGAACTGCCCCTGCTCGGCGCACAGGGCTGGACGCCGGCCTGGAACCGGAGGCTGCTGCTCGCCTCCGAGTCGGGCCTGCCGGCCGCCACGGTCGAGTCCCTGCTGCACCGGTATGGCTCCGGCGCCCCCGAGGTGATCGCCCTGGCCGTGGCCGAGCCGGAGCTCGCCGAGGAGTTGCCGGGGCTGCCCGGCCACCTCGCCGCCGAGGCCGTGCACGCCGTCACCCACGAGGGGGCGCGTTCGGTCCAGGACGTGCTGGCGCGGCGGATCCGCGCGGTGTTCGAGGCGGACGACGCCGGCGCTGCCGCCGCCGAGTCGGTCGCCCGCCGGGTGGCGCCCCTCCTCGGATGGGACGCGGAGCGGGCCTCGGCCGAGGCGGAGCGCTACCGGCAGTGGACGCAGGCCCAGCGGGCCACCCAGGACGCCGCCACGGACGCCGAGGCCCAGGACCTGCTCCTGGCGTCCTCGAGGGGATCCGTGCGGGACGCCTCGCGCGGCGGCCGGCCCGCCAGCGCCTGAGGGCCCCCGGAGGCGACGGAGTTCTACACCCGGTAGAGAACCGCGTAGTCTGGTGGGGTGCTGAGAACCGCCCTGAAACCCACGTGGATCGCCGGACTGATCCTGGCGCTCGTGGTGTCCGGGGTCTTCGTGCTCCTGGGCAAGTGGCAGATGGACAACGCGGCCTCCGCCCCGCCGCCCCTGACCCAGACCGAGACGCCCGTCCCCCTGACCGAGCACTTCGTCCCCGAGAAGGCGATGTACGGCACGGAGGCGGACCAGGTCGTCACCCTGTCCGGGCAGTTCCTGCCGGACACGGACGTGTTCGTCCACCCCCGCCTGAACGACGGCGAGGAGGGCTACTGGGTGGTGACCGCCCTCCGCGTCCAGGGTGCCCCGCAGGACGAGGTCATCCCCGTGGTGCGCGGCTGGACGGCGTCCACCGCCGCTTCCGACCCCGCCCCGGAGGGGGAGATCCACCTCACCGGCCGGCTGCTGCCCGCCGAGGGTCCCGGACCGGAGGGGATCGAGCAGACCCCGGACGGCACCGTGCTGGCCAGCCTCGCGTCGGCCGAACTCATCAACCTGTGGGACGTGCGCTCCTACGCCGGCTACGTGGCCCCCTTCGAGATGACCGCCGCGTCTGGTGCCGAGGTCGGCGCCACCGCGGCCGGCAGCAGCCTGGAGCCGGTCATCGTCGGCCCCCAGCCGCAGGAGACCACCTACAACTGGATGAACATCTTCTATGCCATCGAGTGGGTCGTGTTCGCCGGCTTCGCGATCTACCTCTGGTGGCGATTCCTGCGCGACGACCACCTGCGCCAGCAGGAAGAGGCCGCACTCGACCGCCAGTGGGCCGAGGAGTGGAAGGCCGCCGAACTCGAGCGCCGCCGCGCCCAGGCCGTCGAGGCCAAGCGGAAGGCCACCGAGGAGTACGAGCGCTACCACGGGGTGTCCGTGGCGGCGTCCCCGCCCCCGGCGTCACCCCAGCAAGCCCAGCCATCCCAGCAAACCCACCCATCCCAGGAGCCCCAGTGACCAGCCCGCACCAGCAGCCCCCGGTGGACCCGAACACCCTGCCCGACCCCGAGGACATCACCGAGGCCGACCTGCCGGCCCCGCCGCCGCGGCCGGGGACCGAGGCCCCGCGGCGCTTCGCCGGAACCCACCAGCAGATCCGCTCCGCGCTGACCATGTACAAGGTCTGCGCGTGGATCACCGGCATCATGCTGCTGCTGCTCGTGCTCGAGATGATCTTCAAGTACGGCTACGGCACGGAGCTGTACGCCGGGGGCACCCTCGTGGACGGCTCCGCCAACGGGCTCTCCCTGCAGCCGGAGGACTCGGTGACGGGCGGGTTCAACCTGTCCATCGCCGTGCTGATCGCGCACGGCTGGCTCTACGTGGTCTACCTCGTGGCCGCGTTCCGGCTGTGGTCGCTGATGCGCTGGAACGGCATGCGCCTGCTGCTGATCGCCGGCGGCGGCGTGGTGCCCTTCCTGTCCTTCATCGTGGAGAAGCGCGTGCACCGCGAGACGCTCGCCGAGCTGGAGGCCCACCCCGAGGCGCTGCGCCGGTACTGATGGGAGCGGTGGGGCCGCCCTCACCTGTTCCCACGGAGGATTGCTTGTAGTACAAGTTGAGGACTTGTATGATCGGTTCTGTCGCCCACCGATCAGAGGAATCTCATGTCCTACACGCCCGATGCCATCCGCCACGTCACGCTCTCCACGGCCCGGCTGCCCCTGGCCACGCCGATCTCCGATGCCAAGGTCTTCACGGGCCGGCAGAAGCCCATGACGGAGGTGGCCTTCCTCTTCGCCGAGATCACCACGGAGCAGGGCCACGAGGGGCTGGGGTTCTCCTACTCCAAGCGCGCGGGCGGCCCGGCTCAGTACGCGCACGCCCGCGAGGTGGCGGAGGCCATGATCGGCGAGGACCCCAACGACATCGCCAAGCTGTACACCAAGCTGCTGTGGGCCGGCGCCTCCGTGGGCCGCTCCGGGGTGGCCACCCAGGCCCTGGCCGCCCTGGACGTGGCCCTGTATGACCTGAAGTCCAAGCGGGCCGGGCTGCCGCTGGCCAAGTTCCTCGGTGCCCACCGCGACTCCGTGCGCACCTACAACACCTCCGGCGGCTTCCTCAACGCCTCCATCGAGGAAGTCAAGGAGCGCGCCTCCCAGTCCATCGAGGAGGGCATCGGCGGCATCAAGATCAAGGTCGGCCTGCCAGACTCGGCGGAGGACCTGCGCCGCGTGGCCGCCGTCCGCGAGCACATCGGCCCGGACGTGCCGTTGATGGTGGACGCCAACCAGCAGTGGGACCGCGCCACCGCCCTGCGCATGGGCCGCCGGCTCGAGGAGTTCGACCTCGTCTGGATCGAGGAGCCCCTGGACGCCTACGACGTGCAGGGCCACGCCGACCTCACCGCCGCCCTGGACACCCCCATCGCCACCGGCGAGATGCTCGCCTCCGTGGCCGAGCACGAGCGGCTGATCGCCGCGCGCGCCTGCGACATCATCCAGCCGGACGCCCCGCGCGTCGGCGGCATCACCCAGTTCCAGCGGCTGGCCACCCTGGCCGACGCCGCCGGCCTGGACCTCGCCCCGCACTTCGCCATGGAGATCCACCTGCACCTGGCGGCCACCTACCCGCGCGAGCCCTGGGTGGAGCACTTCGACTGGCTGGACCCGCTGTTCAACGAGCGCCTGGAGACCTCCGGCGGCCGCATGCTGCTGCCCCAGCGCCCCGGGCTCGGCGTGAGCCTCAGCGATCAAGCCCGTGCCTGGACCCTCGAGACCGCGGAGTTCGGCCGCGCCTGAGGTGCCAGAATGAGTCCCATGACTCCGCCCCCTGCCAGCTCTGCCGCCGGCACCGGCACCACCCGCACCGAGGCCCTGATGGACCAGTTGCGCCGTCGGATCGTCGGCGGGGAGCTGGCCCCGGGGCACAAGCTGCCCAGCGAGAACCAGCTGGTCGCCGAGCACGGGGTCAGCCGCACGGTGGTCCGGGAGGCCATCCTGCGTCTGCAGGCGGAGGGCCTGGTCCACACCCGGCGCGGCAGCGGCAGCTTCGTGCTCACCCCGCCCGCCGAGCACGACGGCGGCGCTCCCGTCCCGCGGGCGGCCCCGGCGTCCACGGTGGCCGAGCGACTGGACCTGATCGACTACCGGGTGGCGGTCGAATCCGAAGCGGCGGCCCTGGCCGCCGTCCGCCGCTCGCAGGCTCTGGCCGAGGCGGTACAGCGCGCCGAGCGTGCCTTCGCCGAGCGTGCCGCCGCCGAGGTCCCCGGGCAGCCGGCCGAGCTGCTGGGCCTGGACTTCGCCTTCCACCGGGCCGTGGCGGAAGCGTCTGGCAGCGCCCTGCTGCTGCAGGCACTGGACGCCCTCGGCCCGGCGATGATCGCCATGCCGCGGGAACGCCTGTCCGGCGCCGGTGCACCCGGAGCCGACTCCTCCGCGCCGGCCGCCGTCGGTGACCGGGCCACCGTGGTGGCGGCTGAACACGCAG
Organism: Citricoccus sp. I39-566; assembly: GCF_031432995.1. GTDB lineage: Bacteria > Actinomycetota > Actinomycetes > Actinomycetales > Micrococcaceae > Citricoccus > Citricoccus nitrophenolicus_A. The sequence continues at coordinate 3,074,258 of NZ_CP133842.1, read as the reverse complement.
CGGTCGCGGCCGCCGTCGTACAGGGGGACGCCCAAGGCGCCGCCGCCGCGATGCGCACCCACCTGCGCAACTCGGCCCGCCGACTCGTGGATGAGTCGACGGGCCGATCGTTGGACTGATCGAGGCCGTGCGGCTCACCCCACCTGCAACCCCACCTGCAACGCCGCCTGCCACGGCAGCATCATCTCCTCGACCAGCTGGCGGTCGGGTGCGGAGAGGACGCTGATCGGCGGGCGGACGTCCCGCCGGCACAGTCCCAACTGCGCCAGGGACTCCTTGACGACGGTCACGTTGTGCTCGGACTCGTTTCTGGCCCGCAGCTCCTCGAAGGGGCGGATGAGTTCCCAAATGCGCATGGCCCCCTCGGTGTCAGAGGTCTGCAGCGCTTCGAGCAGTCGCAGGGAGAGGGAGGGCTCGACGTTGGCGAATCCTGAGGTGAATCCGGTGGCCCCCACGGCCCAGTAGCCCGGTGCTGACAGCTCTGCGAGGCCGGCGATCCAGACCAGATGAGGCCTGTCGCAGTCCCGGGAGACGGTGGCCATCCGTACGGGGTCGGGGACGGCGTACTTGATGGCCACCAGATTGGGGGCTGCATCCGCCAAGCGGGCCACGGCCGCTCCGTCGATGCGGGGATTGCGCAGATAGAGGACGACCCCGAGTTCCGGAACGGCCTCGGCGATCTGCCGGTGGTACTCGACCCACCCCTCCGAGGACATGAACGGATGGGCGGGCTGGTGGATCATGATCGCCTGTGCACCGGCAGACCTGGCATGGCGCGCGGCCTCGATTGCCTCGGGGACCGCACCGCCCACGCCGGCCAGGGTTGAGCACCCAGAACCGGCGGACTGGACGGTGAGCTCCACGCAATGCCTCCGTTCGGCTCCGGTGAGCGAGTAGTACTCGCTGGTGTTGCCGTTGGGGGTGGCCACCTGGATGCCGGCGTCGACCATGCGCGCCAGCACACGGGTGAAGGCCTCGTCGTCGATTCCGCCGTGGTGGTCGAAGGGCGTCACGGGGATGGCGACGACTCCGGCCAGCCGCTCTCGCACGAGCTCGAGGGTCATGGGTACTCTCCTTGGTTGTGTCTGTGGGATCCGCTAGGGTGGTCGTGCCGTTACGGCGTGCTATGGCGTGGCCTTGTGCATGTCGGCGACCCGCATCTCGTCGCCGGTAGCGGTCGTCGGTTCGTAGTCGACCTTCGGCGAGAGCGCCAGCGTGGCGCCGACCTGCACCATCATGGCGTCGCGGACGATCTCCTTATGCTGATAGGCCAGCGCCTCGGCGAATGCGTCCTGGCGCTCCTGTCCGAACGCCACCTCGCCCGCGGCGATCAGCGCATCCAGCTCCTCGGTCCCGAAGCTGCTCTGCGATCCCGTGCTGCCGAGGTTGTTGGCCATGGTGAACGAAGCGTCGCCTGCCTGATTGCCGTGCATGCCCATCAGGAGCCGCGGGCCGAAATCGGTGGGCACGGGTCGGAGTAGGTGCTGGAGCCACGTGTTGACGTCTCCCATCTGGACCTCGACATTCAGGCCGGCCTCCGTCAGGGAGTTCTGGACGATCTCCATGGCCTCATCGGCCTTGGGATAGAAGCCGGTGCGTCCGATGATGGTGATCTTCTCGTCCACCGGGACCCCGTCGGCCTTGGCCTCCGCGATGAGCTGCTTCGCCCGGCCCATGTCATAGGTCCAGGGCTGGATCTCCGGGTTGTGCCCGATCACGCCCTCAGGAACCAGCTGCGTCGCCAGCTGTCCCTGACCGCCGAAGATCGAGCCCAGCATGCCCTCCTTGTCCAGTGCGTAGTTCACCGCCTCGCGGACCCTGCGGTCGTCCAGCGGGGCGATGCCGGCATCCATCCGCATGTAGGTGACCTCATTGGTCTTGTACTGCACCGCCGCATCCCCTGCGCCGTCCTCCGGTGCCAGGGTGATCGCCAGGTCGGCCTCGTTGTTGGTCACCATGGCGGCTCGGATGGATCCCTCGGAGCGCCAGGAGTAGTCCACGGTCCCGAAATCCGGTGCCTCGCCCCAGTAGTCGTCGAATCGCTCCAGGGAGATGCTGGTGCCGGCCTGCCACTCCTTGAACCGGTACGGACCGGTGCCGACGGGTTCCCGGACCTTCGCCGTGTTGTCCGTCGTGGTGGGGACCATCCCCACGAAGGAGAGGCGCAATGGAAGGATGGGGTCCGGTGCGGCGGTCGCCACCTCGAGGGTCGTCTCATCGACCACCCTGGTGGTGATCGTCTGGTCGCCGAAGAACTGTCCGGCGACGTCGCACGCCATCTCGGGAAGCAGGGCCCGCTCGATCGAGTAGGCGGCAGCGGCGGCGTCGAAGGCGCTTCCGTCATGGAACGACACGTCCTCGCGGAGCGTGAAGGTCCAGGTCGTGTCGTCAGTCTGCTCCCACTCAGTGGCCAGGGCGGGGTTGAGGTCTCCCGTGTCCGCGTCGCGTGAGGTCAGCCCCTCGGCGATGTTGGAGCGGGTCACCAGGCCGGTGGAGTTCTGAGACCCCTGGCACGTCTCCAGGGTGGGCGGCTCATCCTTGAGGACGATGCGGATGGTGTCTGCGGATTCGGTCGAGCCCGTGGACTGCGTGTCCATGGCGCAGGCCTGTGTGGTGAGCAGTGCGGTGAGTGCCACGGCGACGCCCGCGGCGCGACGGGTGCGGATCGAGCGGGAAGGTGTTCGTGCCATGACTTTCCTCCAGAGGTCGGACCGGTGGGGCGGACCATTCGGGTCTGGTGCAGTCCGTGGCCTACAAAGGCATGAGGGTGCAGACCGTCGACAGCGAACTCATCACGTCAGTGCGGGACCTTCGGCTGCTGATCGAACCCGAGGCCGTGCGCCGGGCCGTCGTCGGAGGCTCGGAGGGTTTCCTGGGCGATGCCAGGCGGTCGCTCGAGACGGCCCGACGGCTGATCGACGAGGGCGGCGATCGGGCAGGACTCAGTCTCGTCAATCGAGATTTCCACTCACTGCTCTATGCCGGTTGCGGCAACCCCCTGATGCGGGAGGTCCTGGACAACCTGCGCGATCGGACCGCACTCATCAGCGTGGTCGCCTGGCATGACGCCGAGGGGCGCGCCCTGCACCCTTCAGAGTTCGAGTGGGACGAACACCGGGACATCCTCGAGGCAGCGGAGGCCGGCGACGCCGAAGCTGCCTCACGCCTGACGACCGGGCATATCGGCAGGTTCTTCGAGAGGGTGCTGGCGGGCGACAGGTAGGGAGGCGTCCCTGCCTGCCTCAGCGTCCTTGGACTAAGCCGATCGCGCCTTCACCGCGAGCACGGGGCGTTCGGCCTGCAGCAGGATCCGCTGGGCGTGGGAGCCCATGATGAACTTGCCCACCTGGGTGCGCTGGCGCAGGCCGATGACGATCAGGGAGACGTCGTGCTCCTCGGCCAGCTCCAGGATGGACTCGGTGAGGTCGTCCCGGTGCGTGGGCCGCAGCACGGTGGCCGTGACGCCGGCGTCCCGGGCCGCGGCCATCACACGGTCGAGGTCCTCCGCGGAGGCCACCGTGGTATCGGCCAGTGCGCCCTCGCGCTGGGAGTTGACGATCAGCAGGTCCTGGCCCCGCAGGGTGGCCTCCTCGATCGCCGCCGTGACGGCGGCCTCTCCCACGGGGGTGGGGACGTATCCGACCAGGATGCTCATGCGTTCTCCTTCTTCTTCGCGGGGGAATCGGTGGTGCCGGCCACGGTGGCGGCCAGCCCGGACCGGCGGCGCCGGTCGATGGCGGACTTGATGATCGGCAGCAGGGCCACCACCACGAAGATCACGAGCAGGGTGCCGGAGATCGGCCGCGAGACGAAGCCGAACAGGTCGCCCTCGAAGACGAGCAGGGACCGGCGCAGGTTGGACTCGAGCAGGGAGCCGAGCACGAACGCCAGCACGAGCGGGCCGGGCTCGAAGCCGAACTTCTTCATCAGGTAACCGACGGCACCGAAGAGGACCACGAGCAGCACGTCGAACATCGAGTTGCGGATGGTGTAGGCGCCCAGCAGGGTGATGAGGGCGGTGATCGGGGCCAGGATGGCACCGCGGACGCGCAGGATGCGCACGAAGATCCCAATCAGGGGGATGGCCATGATCAGCAGCAGGATGTTGCCGATGTACATGGAGTTCACCACGCCCCAGAACAGCTCGGGGTCGTCGTTGATGAGGTTCGGCCCCGGGGTGACGCCCTGGATGAGCAGCGCCCCGAAGATGATGGCCATGGTGGCGTTCGCCGGGATGCCCAGGGTCAGCAGGGGGATGAACGAGCTGGTGGCCGCCGCGTTGTTCGCGGACTCCGGGCCGGCCACGCCCTCGATGGCGCCCTTGCCGAACCGGGACGGGTCCTTGGCGGAGCGCTTCTCCACGGCGTAGGCCGCCAGGGAGGAGATGGTGGCACCGCCGCCGGGCAGGATGCCGAGGAAGAACCCGAGGACGGAGCCGCGGCCGATCGCCGGGGCCGAGGTCTTGAACTCCTGCCGGGACGGCCACACGTTCTTGACCGAGTCCGGGGCCTTGGCCGCGCGGTGGCGCTCCTCGAGGTTGTAGAGGATCTCGCCGATCCCGAACAGGCCCATGGCCACGGGGACGAAGTCGATGCCATCCGCCAGGGAGAGGTTCTCGAACGTGAACCGCTCGGCGCCGGTGAAGGTGTCCCGACCCACGGTGGCCAGCAGCAGGCCGAACGCCGCGGCGATCAGGGCCTTGATCTTGGCGCCGTTGCTGATGGTGGCCACCAGCAGGATGCCCAGCAGGGCCAGCGCGGCGTACTCGGGCGGTCCGAAGTCCAGGGCGAAGCCGGCCACCAGGGGTGCGAGGAACGTCAGGCCGATGATGGCCACGGTGCCGCCGATGAACGAGCCGATCGCGGCGATGCCGAGGGCGGTGCCGGCCTTGCCCTGCTTGGCGAGCTGGTAGCCGTCGAACACCGTGACCACGGTGGAGGCCTCGCCGGGAAGCCGCAGCAGCACGGAGGTGATGGTGCCGCCGTACTGGGCGCCGTAGAAGATGCCGGCCAGCATGATGATGGCCGTGACGGGCTCCACGCCATAGGTCAGCGGCAGCAGGATGGCGATCGTGGCGGCCGGGCCCAGGCCGGGCAGTACGCCGATCAGCATGCCCACCGTGACGCCGAGCAGGCAGTACAGCAGGTTAGTGGGGTCCAGGACGGTGCCGAAGCCGTCCAGGACCGGTTGGAAGAAGTCCATGGGAGTCCTTAGGGTGCTTCCGGGTGGAGAGCCGGGTCAGTTCAGATCAGGTGGGGGATCGAGGTCCCCAGGGCGGCGATGAAGATGGCGTAGAAGGCCGCCACCACGATCACGGAGTAGAGCAGGGCAGAGCGCCAGCTCTCCCCACCGAGGAACTTCATCCAGATGAGGCACAGCGCCAGCGAGGGTACCTCGAAGCCGATCAGCGGGACGAGGACCACCATGCCGATCAGGGTGAGGAACCCGACGACGGTGATGACCGAATACCTCGTGAACCTCTCCCCGTCGGCGCCACCGCGGCGGCCCACGATCAGCTGGGCCAGGGCCAGGGCGCAGATCAGCACGCTGACGGCCAACGGCCAGGTGCCGGCATCCGGGTTGGTGGCGTCCCCGGTGCCGAGCCCGATCGAGACCACCACGCCGAGCACGCCCAGGGCCAGCACCACGAGCGAGGCGCCGAGGTTGGCCACCGGGCCCGCCGGGGGCGGGCCCTCCGCGGCCCAGGCGGCGGCCAGCTCCTCCGGCGTGAGGTCCTCCGCGAGCTCCTCCGTGAGGTCCCCGGAATCCGGAACCGGCGAGGCGCGGTGATCGTCGTTCGTGGGTGCGGTGGACGGCATGGCGTCCCTCCCTTACTGGTTCACGTCTGGTTCAGGGGCAGGTCAGTCGCCGGTCAGCGAGATGCCGTGCTCCTCGACGAGCTCGGCGTAGCGGTCACGCAGCTCGTTCCACTCGGTGACGACCTCCTCGCCGGAGATCTCGTGCGGGGTCAGCAGGTTGTCCTCGTTGAAGGCCTGGTACGTGTCCGTGGCCAGCGCGGCGTCCGCGGCCTCGACCAGGCGGGACGTGGTCTCCTCGGGCAGCCCCTTCGGCGCGGCCAGGGCGCGGTACTGGGACACCGGGATGTCATAGCCGGCCTCGGTGGCGGTCGGGGTGTCCGGCAGGAACTCGTTGCGCTCGGCCGAGAAAATCAGGATCGGGGTGACAGTGCCGGCGTCGATCTGCGGCTTGGCCTCACCCAGCTGGATGGTGGCCACCTGCACCTGGTTGCCCATCACCGCGGTCAGGGCGGGGGAACCGGAGTCGAAGGGGACCTCGGTGCCGTCCACCCCGGCCTCGGCGAAGAGGATGGCCTGGGCCAGCTGGGAGCCGGTGCCCACGCCGGTGGTGCCGTAGGTCAGGGAGTCGGCGCCCTGGATGTCCTCCAGGGTCTCGAAGCCGGACTCCGCGGAGGCCACCAGGACGTAGTCGTCCTGGGAGAGGCCCTTGATGACGTCCAGGTTCTCCAGGTCCACGGCCTCCTCCTCGGAGACCGCGAGCGGGGTGATGGTGATGAGGGAGGCGTTGAGCAGGACGAGCTCGTGGCCGTCGGCCTCCTTGCCCGCCACCTCCTTGGTGGCCACGGCACCGTTGGCGCCGGGCTGGTTGACCACGGCCACCGTCTCGCCGAGGTCCTCGGACATGCCCTCGCCCAGGGACCGGGCGATGAGGTCGGTGGAGCCGCCGGCGGCCTGGCCCACGGTCAGGGTGATGGGTCCTTCGGGGAAGGCCGCGGCGTCGTCGCCGCCGCCCCCGCCCACGTTGCCGCCACAGGCGGAGACGGACAGCAGTGCGGCGGCGGCCGCAACGGACAGGACAGTACGGCGGGCGGTGGTGGACCTCATGGCCGTTCGCTCCTCAGGGTGGGGATCCATGGTGATGACTGACAGGTGCCGTTGTGAGGTGACTCACGAGGCTGATGTTTGTCGAGACTAGGAAGCGTCTAGGATGCATGTCCAAGCCCTTTACTGCATATTGTGATACCCGGAAGGCATCATGTTCACCCTGGACCAGATTAGGTGCTTCGTGGCCGTCGCGGAGGAACTGCACTTTGGGCGGGCCGCGGAGCGGCTGCAGATGACCCAGCCGCCGCTGAGCCGGCAGATCCAGAAACTGGAGCGCAATCTACGGGTGGTGCTGCTGGACCGGGACCACCGCACCGTGGAGCTGACGACGGCGGGACGGGCGTTCCTGGCCGAGTCCCGCGAGCTGCTGGCGGCGGCCGAGCGGGCCCCCGCCGCCGCGCGGTCGATCGCCTCCGGCCAGGAGGGCATCGTCCGGATCGGCTTCACTGCGGCGGCCGGCTTCGGGATCCTGGGGGAGCTGCTCACCTCGATCTCGGAGGCCCTGCCCAAGGTCTCGCTCGAGCTGTCCGAGCTGGTGACCCGCCAGCAGGCGGCCGCGCTGCTTGAGGGCTCCCTGGACCTCGGGCTGGCCCGGCCGCCCTTCGACGCCGAGACCTTCGAGTCCCACCTGCTGCTCGCAGAGGACCTCATGCTGGCGGTGCCGGCCGACCACCCGCTGACCTCCCATCGCGGCCGGATCCGGCACGAGGACCTGCGCGGGGTCCCGCTGATCATGCACTCCCCCCTGACGGCCCGGTACTTCTACGACCTCATCGTGCGCATGCTCCCGATCGACCACGGCCAGGTGGTGCACACGGTGGGGCAGATCACCACCATGGTGGCCCTGGTCCGGGCGCGCCGGGGGGTGGCGTTCGTTCCCGCGAGTGCCCGCATGCTCGGCGTGGACGGCGTCCGCTTCCTGCCGCTGGCCGCCGAGGCCGAGGGGGCCGTGCACCTGCACGTCATCTGGCACCACCACAACGCCAACCCCGCCCTGCGGCGCGTGCTGGACGCGCTCGAGTCTGGAGCCGACTGAAGCGGCCCCGCCGGACCATGCTCTGCGGGTATCGAAGGATACAAACTAAGCCTTGGACAGGAATGACAGCGCGTTCTTACGGTGGTCAGTGAACGGCACCCATGCCGTCCAGCCCCCCGACGCGGACCGACCGCGTTGACGACGAGGAGGATGGTCTTCGTGGCCCAGTACACCCCGCAGGAACTCGCAGCCCGGCTCAAGGACGGCCTGCTGTCCTTCCCCGCTACCGCCTTCGCCGCGGACCAGTCCGTGGACGAGGAGGCCGTGCGTGAGCACGTCACCTGGCAGTCCGGCTACGACGTCGCCGGGCTGTTCGCGGCCGGCGGCACCGGTGAGGGCTTCTCCCTGACCGACGCGGAGCACGCCCAGGTGGTGCGCGCCTCCGTGGAGTCCTCCCGCCCCGAGGTTCCGGTGCTCGGCTCCGCCGGCGGGTCCACCCGCCAGGCCATCGCCCAGGCCCAGGCCTCCGAGGCGGCCGGCGCCGAGGGCATCCTGCTGCTGCCGCCGTACCTGACCGAGTGCGATCAGCAGGGCCTGCTGGAGCACGCCTCGGCCGTCGTCGGCTCCACCCGGACCGCCGTGATCGTCTACAACCGCGCCAATGCCATCTACTCGGCCGAGACCGTGGCCGAGCTGGCGCGCCGCCACGAGAACTTCATCGGCTTCAAGGACGCGACCGGGGACATCGAGCACCTCGCCAAGGTCTACGCCCGCAACGGCGACCGCATGTTCTACCTGGGCGGCCTGCCCACCGCCGAGACCTTCGCCCTGCCGCTGCTTCAGCTGGGCATGAGCACCTACTCCTCGGCCATGTTCAACTTCGTGCCCGAGTTCGCCCTGGACTTCTACCGCGACGTCCGCAACCAGGACCGGGACGCCGTCACCGAGAAGCTCAACCGCTTCGTGCTGCCCTACCTTCAGATCCGCGACCGCGGCAAGGGCTTCGGCGTCTCCATCGTCAAGGCCGGCATCCGGGCCATCGGGCGCAACGTCGGCGGGGTCCGCCCGCCGCTGCACGATCTCACCGAACAGGACCGCGCGGACCTGTCCGCCCTGATCGAGAAGGCGGGCATCCGCCCGGCCACCGCGGCCACGGCCGCCTGAACATCCCCGGTCGCCTGAACGCCCCGGCCGCCCGAACACCGATCACGAAGGAGCATCCCATGACCTCCACCCCCACGACCCGCTCGACCGGCACGGCCCTGACCGGCCACTCCATCATCGCCGGAGAGTCCGTGCCCGGCACGGGCGGCACCACCCACGGCTACAACCCGGCCACCAATGAGCCGCTCGAGCCGGCCTACTCGCTGATCGAGAACGAGCAGCTGGTCCGGGCCACGGGAGCCGCGGAGGAGGCCTTCGCCTCCTTCAGCACCCTGGACCCGGAGACCCACGCCGGGTTCCTGGAGCGGATCGCGGACAACATCGAGGCCGTCAAGGACGAGCTCGTGGCCCGCGCCATGACCGAGACCGGCCTGCCGGAGGCCCGGCTGACCGGCGAGACCGGCCGCACCACCGGCCAGCTGCGCCTGTTCGCCCGGGTGGTCCGCCAGGGGGACCACCGCGGAGTCCGCGTGGACCCGGCCCAGCCGGAACGGACGCCGATGCCGCGCGCGGACATCCGCCAGCGCCGGATCCCCCTGGGGCCGGTGGCCGTCTTCGGCGCCAGCAACTTCCCGCTGGCGTTCTCCACCGCCGGCGGGGACACCGCCTCCGCGCTCGCGGCCGGCTGCCCCGTGGTCTTCAAGGCCCACAACGCGCACCCCGGCACCGGCGAGATCGTGGGGCGGGCCATCGCCGACGCCGCGGCGGAGCTCGGCCTGCACCCGGGCGTCTTCTCCCTCGTCTACGGTCCCGGCGCCTCCATCGGCCAGGCCCTCGCCGCCGACCCGCGGATCAGGGCCATCGGCTTCACCGGCTCCCGCGGGGCCGGGACCTCGCTGATGGCCACCGCCGCCGCCCGCCCCGAGCCCATCCCGGTCTACGCCGAGATGAGCTCGATCAACCCGGTCTACTTCTTCGATGGCGCGCTCGCCGGCGACCAGGACTCGGTGGACGCCCTCGCGGCGTCCTTCGTGGGGTCCCTGACCGGGTCCTCCGGGCAGCTGTGCACCGCCCCGGGCCTCGTGTTCGTCCCGGCCGGCGCCTCCGGCGACCGCTTCGCCGCGGCCGTCTCCCGGCACCTGGCCGAGAAGGCGGGACAGACCATGCTCACCGCCGGGATCGCGCAGTCCTGGACGGCCGGCGTCGAGCGCCTGTCCTCGCAGGAGGGCGTGAGCGCCGTGGGCCAGGGCACGGACGGGACCACCCAGAACGCCCCGGCCCCCGTGGTCTACGGCACCGATGCGCAGACCTTCGGCGCCAACGAGGTCCTGCACGAGGAGATCTTCGGGGCGGCCTCGCTGTTCATCCGCTATGGCTCCCTGGACGAGCTCATCGCCTCGACCCGCCGCATGGAGGGCCAGCTGACCGCCACCCTGCACCTGACGGAGGCCGATCACGCCGCCGCGGCCCCGCTCATCCCGGAGCTGGAGCGCAAGGTGGGGCGCATCCTCGCCAACGCCTGGCCCACGGGGGTGGAGGTGGGGCACGCCATGGTGCACGGCGGCCCGTTCCCGGCCACCTCGGATTCCCGCACGACGTCGGTCGGTACAGTCGCGATCGAGCGTTTCCTTCGCCCGGTGGCCTACCAGGACCTCCCCGAGGCCCTCCTGCCGGCCCCGGTGCGCCAGTCCAACCCCTGGCACCTGAACCGCCGGGTCGACGGCGACCTGGTGCTGGCCGAGCGGGCGGGGGAGTGACCCCGATGGGCCAACCCACCATCGCCGGCGTGGAGGTGGTCCCCGTGGCGGGGCACGACTCCATGCTGCTGAACCTCTCCGGCGCCCACGGACCGTTCTTCACCCGCAACATCGCCATCGTCACCGACTCGGAGGGCCGCACGGGCCTCGGCGAGGTGCCCGGCGGGGAGAAGATCCGCTCCACCATCGAGGAGGCCGGGCGGCTGATCGCCGGGAAGCCGGTGGCCCGGTTCCGCAGCCTGCTGCGTGACATCGCCGCCGCCTTCGCGGACCGGGACGCCGGCGGACGCGGCCTGCAGACCTTCGACCTGCGCACCACGGTGCACGCCGTCACCGCGATCGAGTCCGCGCTGCTGGACCTGCACGGGCAGTTCCTCGAGGTGCCCGTGGCCGAGCTGCTCGGCGACGGCCAGCAGCGCGAGGCCGTGCCGATGCTGGGCTACCTGTTCTACGTGGGGGATCCCGACTCCACCGACCTGCCCTATCTGCGCGAGCCGGACGGCGCGGACGACTGGGAGCGGGTCCGCCGCGAGCAGGCCATGACGCCGGAGGCCGTGGTGCGGCTGGCCGAGGCCGCCCAGGCCCGGTACGGGTTCCAGGACTTCAAACTCAAGGGCGGCGTGCAGGCCGGTGACCTGGAGGTGGACGCGGTCACCGCGCTCAAGGAACGCTTCCCGGACGCCCGCATCACCCTGGACCCCAACGGCGGCTGGCGCCTTCAGGACGCCATCCGCCTCGGGAAGCGCATGCGGGGCGTGGTCGCCTACGCCGAGGACCCGTGCGGTGCCGAGGGCCGGTTCTCCGGCCGCGAGGTCATGGCCGAGTTTCGCCGGGCCACCGGGCTGCAGACCGCCACGAACATGATCGCCACGGACTGGCGGGAGATGGCCCACGCCATCCGCAGCAACGCCGTGGACATCCCGCTGGCGGACCCGCACTTCTGGACCATGGCCGGTTCCGTGCGGGTGGCGCAGCTGTGCCACGAGTTCGGCCTGACCTGGGGATCGCACTCGAACAACCACTTCGACATCTCCCTGGCGATGTTCACCCACGCCGGCGCCGCGGCGCCCGGCGCGATCACCGCCCTGGACACCCACTGGATCTGGCAGGACGGTCAGGGCCTCACCGCTGACCCCCTGCGGATCTCCGACGGGCAGGTCCGCGTCCCGGACGCCGCGGGACTGGGCATCGAGCTGGACCGTGCTCGGCTGGCCGCGGCGCACGAACTGTACCTGGAGCACGGCCTGGGTGCCCGGGACGATGCCGTGTCCATGCAGTACCTGGTCCCGGGGTGGGAGTTCGACGCGAAGCGGCCCTGTCTGGTCCGCTGACGCGGGCCGGTAGCGCGCTCCGGTAGCGTCGTCCCCCGTGGAAGGAGTACTGCTCGGATTCAGCATCGTCCTGGTCATCATCGGGATCGGCTTGCTCTCCGCCGTGCTCCTTCCGCGGGACACCACCGCGAAGATCCAGCAGGGCCTCACCCCGGCGATCTACTACGTCACCAACCCGCTGCTCATGGTGGTGCTCGTGGCCGAGATCGACCTGCAGGCGCTCGTGGGCGTCTACGCCCCGGCGGCCCTCGTCACGGCGGTGGTGGCCGGCGGTTGCTACGCTCTCGTCAGCTGGCTCGTGCTCAAGCGGCAGGCGGGCCAGACCGCCGTCGGGGCCATGGCGGCCTCCTACGTCAACGCCGGCAACATCGGCCTGCCGATCGCGCTCTACGCCGTGGGCAGCTCGGTCCCGGCGGTGTCCGTGCTGGTCACGCAGCTGCTGGTGCTCGCTCCGTTCTACCTGACGGTCTTCGGCTGGTGCTCGCGCCAGCGGGGCTCCGCCCAGCCGCGGCTGGCCCGCACGGTGCTCACCTCGGTGGCCAACCCCGTCACCATCGGCACCGCCGTGGGGGCGGTCCTCGCCCTCGTGGACTGGGCCCCGCCCGAGGCGATCTGGACCCCCCTGGACATGCTGGGCCACGCCTCCATCCCGATGCTGCTGTTCGTCTTCGGACTCTCCCTGGCCGCCCAGCGTCCCTTCCGGGACCGGACACAGGCCCCGGACATCGTGTGGGGCTCCGCGGTCAAGCTGTTGGTGATGCCCGCCGTGGCGTGGGCCGTAGGACACCACCTCTTCGGCCTGGACGGCGTGGAGCTGTTCGGGGTGGTGGCCATGGCCGCCCTGCCCACGGCGCAGAACGTCTACCTGTTCTCCAGCCAGTTCAAGCTGCCCAACCTGCTGGTACGGGACATCGTGTTCGCCTCGGCCGTGCTGTCCCTGCCCGTCATCCTCGGGGTGGCACTGCTGCTGGGGCCCTGAGCAGCGCCGCGGCCCCGAAGCCGCACAGGATCACCATCACGCCCAGCGCCGCCGAGAGCCCGGCGAAGCCCACCGCGCCCATCAGCGGCCCGGCCGCCAGCGAGCCCACCGCGCCGGCCAGGGACATCACGGCGTCCGAGAAGCCCTGGGCCGGCACCCGCTCGTCCGGGCTCAGGGCCGCCACCAGCAGGGTGGACCCGGCCACCGTGGCGGCGGACCAGCCGAGGCCCAGCACCACCAGGCCGGCCACCACGGCGGCGTGCACGTGCGGGAACAGCCCGGTGAGCACGGCCGCCATCAGCAGCATCGCCAGCCCTGCACTGGCCACCCGGGCCGGACCGTGGCGGTCCGAGAGCAGCCCCATGACGGGGGAGAGGGCATACATCCCCGCCACGTGCAGGGAGATGGTGAAGCCGATGAGCACCACCGTGTCCGGGTGCATCCCCAGTTCGTGGCCGGCCACCCCCGCCTCGTGCTGCAGGTGCAGCGGCGTCATGGACATCAGCCCCACCATCGCCGCGTGCGCCCCGGCCACCGCCAGCACCGCGGCCAGCGCCGTGGGCCGCGCGCGCACGACGCGCCAGCCGGCCGCCCAGCTGCCTGCCCGGGCACCGCGCGGCGGGACCGTTACGCCCGGGTGACCGGCCGACGTCGGGCCCGGGCCGTCCGTCCCCGGCGCGGCGCCCGGCGTGGCCCCCTCCAGCTCGCGCCGCAGCAGCAGCGGATCCGGGCGCAGCCCCGCCAGGATGATGGCGGCGCCCACGGCCATCCCGGCCGCGGAGATCAGGAACGGCCCGGCATGGGCGTTGATCCCGAGCCAGCCGGCCAGCACCGCGCCCGGACCCACCATGTTGGGGCCGAGGACGGCACCGACGGTCACCGCCCACACCACCACGGACAGGTCCCGGCCGCGGTGCTGCGGATCGGACAGGTCCGTCACGGCGAAGCGGGCCTGGAGGTTCACGGCGGCGGCGAAGCCCACCAGGAACGCCCCCAGCAGCAGGAGCGGGAAGGAGCGGGTGACCACGGCGGCCACCATGAGCCCCTGGCCCAGCAGCCCTGCGGCCAGGCCGAACCCGAGGGCCACGCGGCGCCCGCGCCGGGCCGCCACGCCGGCCAAGGGGATGGACACCGCGGCCGAGCCGAGCGTCATGGCCGTGTTCGCCAGTCCGGCACTGGACTCGGCGCCGGAGAGGTCCACGGCGAGGATCGAGCCCAGGGAGAGGGTGGCGCCGTTGCCCAGGCCGGAGAACACCTGGGCGGCGCCCAGGACGCGGACGGCCCGGCGCTGGGCGTCCCGGGCCCGTGGCAACAGGGCGGCATCGGGGACGGGCCGCGGAGCATCGGACATGGGCCACATTGTGCCCCAGCCGCCGAGTCGCCGCGCCGCACGGCCTGCCGCGACTGCACTATCCTTGACGGGTGACTTCCCCCCAGGATCCCCAGACTCCACGGCAGCCGGACAACCCGCAGATCGCCGCCGACTTCCCGACCGTGCTCGTGGTGGACAACGGCGCCCAGTACGCCCAGTTGATCGCCCGGCGCGTGCGGGAGGCCAACGTCTACTCGGAGGTCGTGCCGCACTCGCTGTCCGCCGAGGAGATCCTGGCCCGCGAGCCGGCCGCGCTGATCCTCTCCGGCGGCCCGTCCTCCGTCTACGCCGAGGGCGCCCCGTCCCTGGACCCGGCGCTGCTCGAGGCGGGCATCCCCGTGCTGGGACTGTGCTACGGCTTCCAGGCGATCGCCCAGGCGCTCGGCGGCACCGTGGCCGAGACGGGCGCCCGCGAATACGGCTCCACCCGGCTGGAGGCCATCGGCTCCACCTCCGTGCTCTTCGCCGGCCAGGACGTGGACCAGGTCGTGTGGATGAGCCACGCCGACTCCGTGACCGAGGCCCCGGCCGGCTTCTCCGTCACCGCGCGCACACCGGGCGCCCCCGTGGCCGCCTTCGAGAGCCCGGAGAAGAAGGTCTACGGCGTGCAGTGGCATCCCGAGGTCGGGCACTCGGAGCGCGGCCAGGAGGTGCTGCGCAACTTCCTGCACCACGGTGCCGGGCTGAAGGACACCTGGACCACGTCCAGCGTGATCGAGGAGCAGGTGGCCCTGATCAAGGAGCAGATCGGCGATCACCGCGCCATCTGCGGGCTCTCCGGCGGCGTGGACTCCGCCGTGGCCGCCGCCCTCGTCCAGCGGGCCGTGGGGGACCAGCTGACCTGCGTGTACGTCAACCACGGGCTGATGCGCCAGGACGAGTCGGAGGAGATCGAGAAGGCGTTCGGCGCGTCCTCGGGCGGCGCCAAGCTGATCATGGTGGACGCCGAGGAGGTGTTCCTGACGGCCCTGGCCGGGGTCACGGACCCGGAGGCCAAGCGCAAGATCATCGGCGAGAAGTTCATCCGCACCTTCGAGAAGGCGCAGGCGGACATCATCGAGGAGTCGCGGCATGACCCGCAGGCGAAGGACGTGAGGTTCCTGGTCCAGGGCACCCTGTACCCGGACGTCGTCGAGTCCGGCGGCGGCGAGGGCACCGCGAACATCAAGAGCCACCACAACGTGGGCGGGCTGCCGGAGGACATCGAGTTCGAGCTCGTCGAGCCCCTGCGCGCGCTGTTCAAGGACGAGGTCCGCGCCGTGGGCTCCGAGCTGGGCCTGCCGGACGAGATCGTCTGGCGCCAGCCCTTCCCGGGCCCCGGCCTGGGCATCCGCATCATCGGCGAGGTCACCCGGGAGCGCCTGGACCTGCTGCGCCAGGCCGACGCGATCGTGCGGGCCGAGCTGACCGCGGCGGGGCTGGACCGGCACATCTGGCAGTGCCCTGTGGTACTGCTGGCGGACGTGCGCTCCGTGGGCGTCCAGGGCGACGGCCGCACCTACGGACATCCCGTGGTGCTGCGTCCGGTCACCTCCGAGGACGCGATGACCGCTGACTGGGCCCAGCTGCCCTATGACCTGCTCTCGCGGATCTCCAACCGCATCACCAACGAGGTGGACGGTGTCAACCGGGTGGTGCTGGACGTGACCAGCAAGCCCCCGGGAACCATCGAGTGGGAGTGAGGCCCCGCCTCGGTCGAATCCACGGCGCGCCTGTGTACCGTGGAACCAAGCATCGGTGCCGCACTGCCCCACCGTGCCGTCCGTCGCACCCGGCGCGGCGGGCCAGCGGGCGGCGGCAGGAAGGACAACTGTGACTGAGCAGGACACCCAGCAGGGCCTTGCGGAACCCCGTAAGGACGCGGAGATGCCCGACGGCGGCGCCGCCGAGTCCGACTCCCGTCTCACCTTCGCGGCCTGGCTGGCCTCCCTGGGCTCCGGGACCGAGAACGACACGATGCTGCGGTTCGCCCCCTCGGGGGCGAACAGCATCGACATCTCCCATGCCCACCCCTCCGGGCTGTCCCAGTTCATGACCGGCCGCAAGACGCGGCTGTCCACGCTGCTGCGGGACCAGGACGCCTTCGTCCATGCCCGTGGCGCGGCCCGCCAGCTGCGGGGCAAGATCCAGGAGCTGGCCGAGGACCGCGGCGTGGACGTGGGCTACCTGGCCACCGGCCTGGCCACGTGGCGCGTGATCGAGGACGGCCGCTCCACGCAGATGTCCGCCCCCGTCATGCTGGCACGGCTGAGCCTGACCCTGCGCGCCGAGCAGGACGACTACGAGCTGCAGATCTCCGACCGGGCCCGGCTCAACCCCGCGCTGGCCCGCTGGTTCCGGGACCACCACGGGGTCACCCTGGACGCGGAGGACTACCTGCGCGCCGCCTACGCGACCGCCAAGCTGGAGCCGCTGCCGGCCATGGAGATGCTCCGCTCGCAGGGGCGCGAGGTCCGCGGGCTCGTGGTGGAGCACCGGCTGATGATCTCCACCTTCGCCGACCTGGCGGACACCGCGTCCGTGGACGTGGTGGACTCCACGCATCCCGTGGTCTCCGCCCTGTACGACGCCGGGACCGGGATGGTCCCGCGCCGGGGGCAGCTGCAGGACACCGGGCTGCCGCCGCTGGACGAGCGCGACCCGGCCACCGAGACCCTGATCCTGGACGCCGACCCGTCCCAGCAGCGGGCCCTGGACCACATCGCCGCCGGCCATGACCTGGTGGTCGTGACCCCGCCCGGCACCGGCCAGACCCAGACCGCCGCGAACGCCGTGGCCCAGCTGGCCGGCGCCGGCCAGCGCGTGCTCGTGGTGGCCGAGCGCACCGCCACCCTCGAGGACTTCCGCCGCCGGCTGGGCTCCGTGGACCTGGACTCCCTTGTGCTGGACATTCCCGCGGCGGCCACCCCCGAGCTGATGCGCCGCCAGCTGATCCAGTCCCTGCTGCGGGTGGAGCGGGCCCAGGAGCCCGCCACCGGCCGGCTCAACGCCACGCTCGTGGAGCGCCGCCACCAGCTGGCCGACCACCTGCGCAGCCTGCACAACGTGCGCGAGCGCTGGGGTTGCTCGCCGTTCCAGGCCATGCAGTCCCTCGCGGCCCTGACCGGACTGGACCCGGCCCCATCCACCACCGTGCGGCTCAAGCGCTCCGTGCTGGACGCGACCGTGAACCGGGAGGAGACGGCCGTCCAGCTCGTCCGCGCCGGTGAGCTGGGCGCGTTCTCCCGGACCTCCGCCGAGAGCCCCTGGTACGGGGCGCGGCTGCGCAACGTGCAGGAGACCGAGGACGCCTACGGGCTGGCCGAGGACCTGGCGGCCGCGCTGCCCGTGCTGCGGGAGCAGCTGGACGCGGCCACCGAGCAGGCACAACTGGCCACCGGCGGCACCTTCGCCGAGTGGGTGGGGCAGATCCAGCTGCTCTCCGCCGTGCGCGGATCCCTGGACCAGTTCACCCCGGACATCTTCGACCGCCCGGTCACCGACCTGATCTCCGCCACGGCCTCCGGTCAGTGGCGCAAGCAGCACGGCGTGGAGATGTCCTCCATGACCCGCTCCCGGCTGCGCCGCGTGGCCAAGGAGTACATCCGCCCGGGCGTGCACGTCTCGGACCTGCACGAGGCCCTCGTGGACGTCCAGGACCAGCGGGCCGAGTGGACCCGCTGGGCCACCTCCAAGCGTCACCCCTCCGTGCCGGCCGGCCTGGAGGCTCTCTCCGCCAAGGGCTCCGAGGTGGCCGGGCAGATGGCCCGGCTGCAGCGCGTCCTCGCGGAGCCGCGGCACGAGTCAGGGCGGCTCGAGAACCTGCCGGTGGACGAGCTCAGCGAGGTCCTGGACCGGCTCGTGGCGGACCAGGAGACGCTGACCACCCTGCCCGAGCGCACCCTCGTGGGGGATCAGCTGCGCGAGCAGGGCCTGCAGGAGCTCATGGCCGACCTCCAGCGGCGCGAGGTCCCCACGGACCGCTTGCGCCCCGAGCTGGAGCTGGCTTGGTGGCAGTCCGCCCTGGAGGCCATGATCTCCGGGGACGACTACCTGGCCATGATGGACTCCGACTCGCTGCGCCGGATCGAGGCAGAGTATCGGCTGGCGGACACCACCCACCTGGAGGCTGGTGCCCAGCGGCTGAACTGGTCCCTGTCCCAGGCGTGGCGGCGGACCTCGGGACATCACCGCGCCTCGGCGCGCGTGCTGCGCTCCCTGCTCAAGGACGGCAACCCGGACCCGGACTCGCTGTCCGGTCTGGAGCCGGAGCTGCTCCAGACCCTGGTGCCCGTGTGGACCACGTCCCCGCTGGCCCTGGCCGAGTTCCCCGCGGAGATGGGCTTCGACGCCGTCCTGCTGCTGGACGCCGAGTCCCTGGCACTGAGCACCGCGCTGGGCGCCATCAGCCGCGGCAAGCAGGTGGTGGCCTTCGGTGACGGAACCTCCGGCTCGCCGAAGTCCTTCAACGTCTCCGTGGATCCCACGGCCTCGGCGATGATGCCGCGGGAGGTGGACTCGGCGTTCACCGCCCTGATGCGGGTGCTGCCGGAGGTGGCCCTGACCACCATGCACCGCGGGCTGGAGCGCAAGCTCACCCGGCTGCTGGGCGAGCAGCTGTACGAGGGCTCGCTGCAGATGCTGCCCGGGGCCTCCGAGCTGACCGGGGCGGACCACCCGGTGCGCGTGGAGTTCCTGCCCGGCGGGACCGGGATGCCCGGGGCCGGGGACGAGGGCGTGGAGTCCACCGTGGCCGAGGTCAACCGCACCATGGACCTCGTGTTCGAGCACATCCGGCACCGGCCGGAGCACTCGCTGGCCGTCATCACGGCCAGCCCGTTGCATGCCCGCCGCGTGGCGGAGGCCATTCGGCTGAACCTGCCGAACAACCCGTGGGCGGCCTCGTTCTTCACGCGGGGCGGGGAGCCCTTCCTGGTGGCCCCGATGTCCCGCGCCCAAGGCGTGGTCCGGGACCACATCATCTTCACCCTCGGCTACGGCCGCACCCCGCACGGCCGCGTGGTGCACCACTTCGGGCCGTTCTCCGAGGCCGGCGGACGGGAGCTCTACGCCACCGCCATGACCCGCGCCCGGAAGCACCTGCACGTGCTGACCTGCGTGCATCCGGACGACCTGGACCCGGAGCGGCTGGGCAACGGGGCCTCGGACTTCTACGGCCTGCTGGAGGCCTACCTGAAGGACACGGGGCACACGCCCTCGCCGAAGCCGCGTGATCCGCTGGTGGCCGACCTGTCCGAGAGGCTCACGCAGCGCCACGCCACCGTGCTGCCGAACTTCGCCGGCAGCATCGACCTGGCCGTGTGGAACCCGCTGGGCCTTCCCGCCTGGGACGGCCAGGCCTCTCCGGAGCAGGCCGTGCCCGTGGCGATGATCTCGGACGGATCGGAGGCGTACCGCGGGATGAGTGTGCGCCAGCGCTCCCGTCAGCAGCCCCAGCAGCTCGAGCGCAGCGGCTGGCGGTACCACGCCCTGTGGACCATCGACGTGTTCGCGGACCCGGCGGGCTGCTCCCAGACCATCTCCGACTTCCTGGGCCTGCCGGCGGCCGAGGACGGCCCCGGTGCCCCGGGGGATTCCGAGGACGACGATCGGCCCGAGCGTTCGGACGATGACTCGCGCTGAGCCCGAGGGATCTGGGCCCCCAGGGTCGCGCCGCCGCGGCCCCCGCCGTGCGGATGCTCCCGGGACCGGGCCGGCCTCCGCGGACGGCGCCGAACCCCAGCTCGAGGCCTTGAAGCCGGAGCCGGCCTCGTCGGAGTCGCCCCGGCCGGAGCCGTCACCGGGGGATGCAGCGCGGAAGAACCCGCGGCTGACCGAGCATGATCGGTGGCTGCTGGAGCAGCGGCCACCCCACTGGGGCTGACCTGCCGTGACCTGGCCGGGCCGCGCCACACGAGATGTCAGGTCCAGCCACGCCGACCATCCACAGCCGGCGGCCCGGATCCTTATCGCGTCCGTGCCCCCGCGTAGGGTCGAAGACATGGACACGGCACCCGGGCACGACGCCGTCCGGCACGGTATCAGCACCGTAGCCGGTCCCAGCCGTGCCCCGGTGAACGCCCTGGAACTGATGGCACTCCGCGAGGCCTTCTCGTCGATGATCCCGGCCGCCGCGGTGGATCCGGACGCGCCTGACACTGTGCACCCGGGCGGTCCGGCAGCGATCGCCTCACCGGACGGAGTCGAGTCCGAAGCGATAGACCGGATCGCGGTGCTGGGGCAGCTCAAGGCCGTGATCACGGCGGCGCAGATCCGGGAGACCGCCGCCCTGCACGCCCACCGGACCACGGCCGAGGCCCGTCGCGGTGTCCCGGTCAGGCGTCGGGGGCGAGGGCTGGGCGGTGAGATCGGACTGGCACGCGGGATCAGCCCGCACTCCGGGTCCACGGAGCTGCGCAAGGCCGTGAACGTGGCGGCGGACCTGCCGAACACCCTCTCGGCCCTGCAGTCGGGGGTCATGAGCGAACGGCATGTCGCGGCGGTGGAACGCCAGACGCAGTGGCTGGACTCGGACTCCCGCCGAGCGGTCGATTCCCGTCTGCTCGGGCTGTTCGGCCGTTGCGGGGTCAGGGACCTCACCCGAGCGGCCCAGGCCGAGGCCGCGGCCCAGGACCCGGAAGCCGCCGAGGAGCGCTACGACTCGGCCCGGCGGGACCGCCACGTGTCCGTGAAGCCCTCCGAATCCACCCCCGGGATGGCGTATCTAACCGCGCTGTTGCCGATCGAGCAGGCGGCGGCCTGTTACCAGAACCTCGTCGAGACCGCCTCCCGCTTGATCGCCGAGGGCGAGGCCGAGAGGGAGCACGTGGCGGACCCCACCGATGGCCCGCGGGTCCACGGTGGTGGCAAGGATGCTGGCGGGGATGATGACGAGCACAGCGGCCGCACCCCGGGGCAGGTTCTCGCCGATACCCTAGTCGAGCGACTCACCGGTCAGGCCGGCGCCACAACGGTCCCCGTGGAGGTCCACCTCGTCATGACGGACGCCAGCCTGTTCGGGGGCACGGCACCCGGCACCGAACTCACGAGCACCGCACCGACGGGAACCAGCCCGCCCGGGGCCGTCACTGACCCGCCCGCGGTGGGTGCCCCTCCGGGCAGCCGTGCTGCGGCTGCGCGAGCGGCGTGGTTGCCAGGCTTCGGGCCGATCCCGACTCCGATCGCTCGGCGGCTGGTGGCGAACACGGAGGCTGAGGTCTTCCTCCGCCGCCTCTACACCGCCCCCGAGAGTGGGCAACTGGTGGCGATGGACTCCCAGCGCCGCACCTTCTCGGGAGGGTTGCGACGGATGATCGTGATACGCGACGGGACCTGCCGGACACCCTTCTGCGGCGCCCCGATCAGGCACCTGGACCATGCCACCCCGTTCCGGGAAGGTGGTCCGACGAGCTATCAGAACGGCTCAGGGTTGTGTGTGCGCTGCAATCTGACCAAGGAACACCCCGGTTGGAGACACGAAGCCACGGCCGAGTCACTCACCGTGACCACTCCCACCGGCCATCGGTACACGCGGCCCACGGCGCCGCTCCTGCCACCGCCACCGGAGTCCCCACCGGCTCTCGCCGGTCCGGTCGACCTCGGGGTCCTCAGACTCCGCCGACTGGTCGAGTACGAGCCGCATCACCAGGACGCCGCGTAGGCGGAGGCTTCGGGGGTCTCCGTCCTTCAGCCGGCGGTGGGGGTCACCAGCAGGGTGAGGTCTTGAGCCGCGGCGACCGCGGCCAGCTCCGGGGCCTGTTCTGCCGGTACCGCCACCACGAGGACCCCGGCCTGGCCGGTGGACCGGTCCTGGAGCACCTCCAGGTCGGTGGCCAGCACGTCGCCGTCGAGGCCCACCACGTCGATCCGGTCTCCGGCGGCCACCAGGTCCACGGCGTCCGGTGCGGAGAAGCGGACGGCCACGGCGCGGTGGCCGGCCGGTGGTACCGGTGGTGCGGGGGCGCCGGTGTCCGGGACTGGGGCGGGCGCCGGGATTCCCCCAGGCCCCGCCACAGCTGCCGTGGCCGTCGACGCGTCGATGTCTGCGATCTCCGTGGCTTCCGCAGCATCAGGGACACCCCGCTCAAGGCCGCCGCCGAGGACAGTGGCCAGGAACAAGGCGACGGCGAACAGCAGGGGCAGGGCTGCGACCGCCACCCTCCATCGCGTGCGCAGCGTGCCTCGGGCGGCCCGGACGGTGGAGCCGGCCGGGCCGTCGTCGTCCTCGGTCAGTGGTGGGGGTGGGGGAGCGGCCATCCGGCGGCGCACCGCGCGGCGGTGTCGGCGCAGGTCCCGCCTCAGCTGCCGTCGATCGGGCTCGGGCCGGTGGCGCTCACGGCGCAGGCGCCGGGGTGTGCCGGACGGTCGGGACTGGTGGCGGCGGGAGGGTGCGGGGGCCATGCACCGATCCCAGCAGGAACGCCCGGGCCGCCGCGACCTGGGCACGGCCCGCCGTGGACGGCACGGTGGAGGCGGTCCGCTGTGGAGGACGGCGCGGGCGCCGGCGGGGGTCCTACGCGGCGGAACCGGCGGAGACGGTCGCCGGGGAGGCGGCTGAGGACGAGGAGGACGACGAGGAGGAGTCGGCCCCGGACGTGGAGGAGGAGCCGGAGTCGGCGGTCGAGGGGGCGGGAGAGGACTCCGAGGTGCTGCCGCCCTTCTCGCCTGCGGGGATCGAGGAGGAGGCCGTGGACCCCGAGCCCTCGGAGCGGGAGTCGTTGCGGTAGAAGCCCGAACCCTTGAAGACCACGCCCACGGAGTTGAACTTCTTGCGCAGGGTGCCCTCGCAGGACGGGCACTCGGTCAGGGAGTCATCCGTGAAGGACTGCACGATGTCGAATTCGTGGCTGCAGTCCTTACAGGCGTAGGCGTAGGTGGGCACCGGGCGGTCCTCTCGTCGTGACAGCGAAACTCTGGCACTCTCAGGTTTCGAGTGCCAAGTCTACACCGGCCACACGCTCAGGCCGGCTCCGGACCGAACCAGACGAAGCCGTCCGCGGTGACCGCCCCGTCGACCGGCCGGTCGTGCTCATCGGACGGCACCTGGCCGCGCGTCAGGAGCTCGTGCCGGAACACCGTCGCCACGGTGAGGGGGGCTGCGGATGGTGCGGGGCCGGCGTCGTCCGCGGACCGGGGGAGCCGGTCCAGCTCGGCCAGGAAGCGATCGTAGTACCCGCCGCCCTGCCCCAGCCGCAGGCCGCGGGCGTCCACCACCTGGGCGGGCACCAGCACGAGGTCCACGGTGGCGAAGGTCTCCACGCCGAGTCGCTCGCCGACCGGCTCGTCGATCGGCGCCACGGGGCTGCGGGCCACCTCCACGCCGGGGTGCCAGGCCGTCCAGGACAGGCGCCGCCCAGGCTCCGTGATCGGGACCAGGACCTCCACGCCGGCCTCGTGCAGCGCGGTGCGCAACGGCCCGGTGTCCGGCTCGGCCCCATAGGACATCACGACGGCGGCGCGCCGGTGCCGCGCCCGCGGCAGGTACCACTCGAGCACCGTCCGGGTCAGGTCGGCGGACTGCTCAGCCCGATCGGCCGAGTCCAGTTCCCGGCGGCGGGCGCGCCAGAGCGTGCGGAAGTCCTGCTTGCGGTGCCGCAACACCTCCTCGGGGGTCTCGCCCCGATTCCCGGTCAGGGACTCGGAGTACTGCAGCTGCTGGCCCGGGCCCGCAGCGGGGTCCGGCGATGACGCGGGGAAGGACTGGTGGAAGGACACCCTCCCATTGTGTCCCATGGCACGGTGTCCCGTGGGATCGGGTGCGGACCTAGGATCGGGCTATGCCGCCTGCCGCGACCCACCGCTGGCCCGTGACCCTGGAGCACGGGGAGATCGTGCTGCGCCCGTTCCGCCGCTGGGACCAGGAGGAGTGGATGTCCCTGCGCTCCCGGAACCGCGACTGGCTCCGCCGCTGGGACGCCACCAACCCCGAGCCGCACAGCGCGCTGAAGAGCTACGTGGAGATGGTCAGGGTGCTCAACCGCTCGGGCCGGGACGGCACCGCCCTGCCGTGGCTGCTCTGCCTGCGGACCTCGGCCAGGGGCCAGCCGGTGATCGTGGGTCAGCTCAGCGTCTCCTCGATCGTGCGGGGCTCGGCGCTCTCGGCCTCCCTGGGCTACTGGATCGACCGGGACCGGGCGGGCGCGGGGATCGTGCCCACGGCGGTGGCCCTGGCCACCGACTACTGCTTCGGCACGCTGGGACTGCATCGGATGGAGATCAACATCCGCCCCGAGAACGCCCCGAGCCTGCGGGTGGTGCAGAAGCTCGGGTTCCGTCATGAGGGCCTGCGGCGGGCCTTCCTGCACATCGACGGCGACTGGCGGGACCACGAGTCCTATGCGCTGACGGCACCCGAGGTCCCGGAGGGCCTGCTGCCCCGGTGGGAGGGGCGCCATCGGCGAATTCCCGGGCAATAGGCAGGACACACCGCGTCGAATCACACCGGTGTAGTTCAGGCCCGGTACCGTTTGTGGGGTGGATGCGGGCACGGGTAGTCTTGAGGAGTCGCTCAGCCTTGCACTGGGCTTCCTTCCGGACATCCACCTGCACGGATCACTGGTGCTGTGTGCACTGGTGGTGGCGTGGCTGACAGCCATCTACCGGAGGGCGAAGAAGCAGCCCCTGTCCAGGAGCCACCGGAGGAAGACCATGACGCGCACCGCCCAGTCCATGCCCCGGGACGCCGACCGCCCGGCGACGAGCGCGGCGGCACCGGAATCCGGCTTCCGCGTCAAGTGGGACCGCACCGCCCTGGCGGCGATCGCCCTCGTGGCCGCCCTGACCTTCATCGGCACCGGACTGGCCGCCGCCTTCGGCGCGGGCACCCTCCTGGTGGCCGGCATCTCCGCCGTGGTGGCCGTGGCCGCCGTGGCCGCCCTGCGCACCCTGGCCGTGCTGGACCGCAAGAAGCGCGCGGACCGCCGAATCGAGGACGCCTTCGACGAGGCCATGAGTCCCACCCTGCCCGCCGCCGACCCCGTGACCACCGCCGCCGGCTCCACCGCGGTGTTCGACGCCGCGTCCGGCAACAGCCGCCCCGCGGCGTCCACCCCCGCCGGCCGCACGTCCTCCCCGTCCGCCGACCGTGAGGACGCCGCGCCGGCCGAGGCCGCCGGCCCGGACGCCGCCGTCCTGCCGTCCGTGCCGCGCCCCACCTACCTGGACGCCGGCGAGGCGCGCCGCCCGGAGCCGGCGCCCCTGATGCCGCCGGAGGCTCCGATGGCCAGCCCCGGCGTGAAGCTGAAGTCCGGCGTCTCCGCCGAGTACCGGGCCAAGGTCGAGGCCACCGCCAACCGCACCCTGGACCTGGACAAGGTCCTGGAACGGCGCCGGGCCGTCTGAGTCAGAGTCGGTCACCCATGCGCAACGGCGCGCACCGGGATGAGGCGGAGCACCGGCAGGTCCAGTACCTGAGCTCCCAGGCCGTCCACTCCCGCCTGGCCGCGGTCCTGGCGGACCACGGTCACCACCTGGTGGACGCTCGGCTGGTGGACCTCCAGCACCGCCCCGGAGCGGGGGCCACCGGGATCTTCCGTGTCCGGGCCGCCCCGCCCGCCGCCGAGGCACCGGGCGGGGCCATGGAACCACTGGAACTGTACGTGGCCCTGACGGCCGAGGCCGTCCCGGAGGACGCCGTCCTCGCGGCGGGACAGGACGACGACGCCACCTGGTCCGCCTGGTTCCACCCCCACGACCCGCTGCTGACCGGGCTGGCGCTGGCCTCCGACCCGGACTCCGTGGCCTCCCTCTGGGGAGGCGGCGGGACCCTCGTGGACCTGCAGACGGTCAGCTACCGTCCGTTGCGCCGGGCGGTGCTGCGCGCCGTGGTCTCCGGGGACAACGGACAGCGCACCGTGTTCCTCAAGGTCATGCGCCCCGGCCTGGCCACGCGCCTGCACCACCGCCACACCCTGCTGGCCGCGGCCGGGGTTCCCGTCCCGGTGGCGCTCGGTCCGCCGGTGGCGGACGTGCTGGCCCTGGAGCAGGGCGAGGGGGACGTGCTGGCCACGGCGATCATGGCGGACGGGGCCCGGCACGTGGACCCCCAGGACGTGCTCGGCGTGCTGGACCGCATGCCACCAGAACTGGTGGAGCTGCCGCGGCGGGACGCCTGGTCCGACCGGACCGGGGCCTACGGGCATGCCGCCGCCACGGCCCTGCCGGCCCAGGCCCGGCGCATCCGATCGCTGGTGGATCACCTCCAGCGCCAACTGGAGACCACCGACCGCGGGCCGGTGGTGCCCACCCACGGGGACTTCTACGAGGCGAACCTGCTGGTGAGCCAGAACCGCATCACCGGCGTGCTGGACGTCGACGGGGCCGGCCCGGGCCACCGGGTGGACGACCTGGCCTGCTTCCTCGGCCACCTGGCCGTGCTGCCGGCCGTGGATGACCGCTACGTGCACGTGGAGCAGGCCCTGCGGCGCTTCCACGCGGCGTTCCTCGCGGGGGTGGATCCGTCGGCCCTCGCGTGCCGGTCCTCGGCCGTGGCGCTGTCCCTGGTGGCCGGAGCCCGCGACTCGGGCCACCGCGACTGGGAGGCCTCCGCCCGGCAGCGGCTGGACATCGCCGAGTCCCTGCTGGACCTGCCTCAGTCCGCGGCGGGCTGGTAGTCCTTCTCCTCCACGAGCCGGTAGCCGACGCCGCGGACGGTGACGAAGCGCGTGGCCCCGAGCTTGTTGCGGAGGTAGCGCACGTACACGTCCACCACGTTGGAGCCCGGGTCGAAGTCATAGCCCCACACGCGGGAGAGCAGCTGCTCGCGGCTCAGGGCCTGGCCCGGGTGGCGCAGGAACGTCTCGGTGAGGGAGAACTCCCGGGCCGAGAGGTCCACCTCGACGCCGCCGATCGCCGCCACGTGGCGCACCGGGTCCAGCTCCAGGTCGGCGTGCCGCAGCACGGGGTCCGGCGGGGAGGCGGAGGACCCGCCCTCCGGGCGCAGCCGCAGCCGCACCCGGGCCACCAGCTCGGCGAAGCGGAAGGGCTTGGGCATGTAGTCGTCGGCACCGGAGGTCAGCCCCTGGACGGTGTCCTCGCCGGAGGCCCGGGCGGTGAGGATGATGACGGGAAGATCCGGGTCCTGGGCGCGGATCCTCTGCAACACGGTGAAGCCGTCCATGTCCGGCAGGCCCAGGTCCAGGATGACCAGCTCGAAGCCTCCCGTCAGGGCGAGCACCAGGCCCTCGCGCCCGGTCGCCGCCACCGTGGTCGCGAGTCCCTCGGCCTTGAGGCCCTTGGCCACGAAGGAGCTGATCCGTGGTTCGTCCTCGATCATCAGGATCTGGCTCACGCCGCACCGTCCTTGGAGTGTGTCGTTGTGCTCGGGATAGACGTTACCGGCCCGGGCCGGCCGGCGCCGGTGCCCGCGGGTTCTGAGACGTCGGGTTCGGAGGCGTCGGGTGAGGCCAGCTCCCGGGGATCAAGGGGCAGGTCGAGGTAGAACGTCGAGCCGATCCCGGGGGCGGACTGCACATCCACCGTGCCGCCGTGGGCGCTGACGATGGCGGTGACGATGTTCAGGCCCAGCCCGGACCCCTCGGCCCGGGTGCTGTTGGAGCCCCGCCCGAAGCGGTCGAAGATGCTCTCGCGGTCCTCGGGCCGGATGCCGATGCCCTGGTCCCGCACCCAGAGGCGCAGGGTCCCGGACAGGGCCTGCGAGCCGATCGACACCTTGGACCCCTCCGCCGAGTACTTCACGGCGTTGGAGGCCAGCTGCAGCCAGGCCTGGGTGATGCGCTGGGCGTCCAGTGGCACCGTCACGTCCGCGGCGTGGTCCAGGGTCCAGATCCGGGGGCCCAGCGGGGAGGCCTTGCTCAGCACGTCCCGGGTGAGGGGGCCGACGTCGACCGGCTGGGTGGTGACGAAGTCTGGCCGTCCGGACTTGGCCAGCGTCACGAGGTCATCCACCAGCAGCCGCATGCGGTCGAGCTCCTCCAGGGCGATCTCCCGGACCTCGCGCACGTCGTCCGGATCGGCGGCGTCCTGCAGCTCCAGATGTCCCTGGACGATGGTGATGGGGGTGCGCAGCTCATGGCCGACGTCATCCAGCAGCTGCCGTTGGGAGGAGAAGGAGTCCTGGAGCCGGTCCAGCATCTCGTTGAAGGTCATGGCCAGCCCGGCCACGTCGTCCTGGCCGGAGACCGGGACCCGCCCGCGCAGGTCCGTCCCCGAGATCTCGGCCGCCGTGGACTGCAGGATCCGCAACGGGTGGAGCAGCCGGCCCACCAGGATCCAGCCAGCCACCCCCACGAGGACCAGCACGCCGAAGCCCACGAGGCCGTAGGTGAGGAACGTGGTGTCGAGCTCCTGCAACTCGGCGGAGAAGTCATAGGCCAGCAGCATCAGGGACGGGGCCGTGTCGTTGTCGAACTGGATCGGCACGGTCACGGCGCGGTAGGTGGTCTGGGCCGTGGACAGCGTCTGGATGGCCACGCCCTGGTCCTCGAACGGTTCGTCGAACCGCTCGGCCGCCCACTGCACGAGCTCCGGATCCCGCTCGAGCCGCAGTTCGACGGCCGAGGAGGCCGTCCAGCTGATCTCGCCGTCGCGGAAGCCCAGCATCCCCTCGTGCTCGGCCGGCAGGGTGCGCTGCATGGCGGTGAACACCAGCTGGTCCGAGGCGGAGAACGGCTCCCCGGACGCCGGGTCGATGCCCTCCTGGGCGAGGATGCGGAACTCCTGGACCGATCGGGTCAGCGAGTCGTCGATCTGTTGGACCATGCTGCTGCGCTGCAGCACGTAGGCGGTGGCTCCGGAGAGGATGAGGGCCACCGCGGTCAGCAGCACCAGCAGGGTGATGACCCGGGTACGCACCGGCAGGGCGCCCCAGTCCACGACGAGGTTCCACAGCACCCTGAGACGACCGCCGGCCCGGGGATGCTCCCGGGCCGGCGGCGCTGTGGGTCGGTCCGGGGGAGCCGTCATCGGCTCGTCCGGTGGACCCGCTGAGGGTCAGTCATCGTCGTCGTCCCAGTCGTCGTCATCGTCATCGTCGTCGTCATCATCCCAGTCGTCATCGTCATCGTCATCCCCGTCGTCGTACCGGGGTTGCTGGGGTGCCGGGTTCGGGACGGGCTGGGGCGCGGCCGGGGCGGTGTGCGCGGGGCGCGGCGCCGTCCCGCCGGAGTCGGACGAGCCTCCGGAATCCCCGGAGCCGGTGGAGCCGCTGGAGTCGGACGAGCCGCCGCCGGCTGGCGCGCTGGTCTCCGGCGCGGGCTTGGAGGTGATCTTCACGCGGGACGGATCAGCGTCGCCCGCCGCGCCGTCGGTGGCCGCCGGCGCGGGAGAGGAAGGCGCGGCCGAGGACGAGGGCTCCGGCGCGGGGCTGGCGGCATCGGTGGCGGACGGGGAGGCCTCCGCCGAGGACGGCGCATTGCGCCCGTCCGTGGATGGGGCGTCGCTCACGGCGATCATCGGCCCCAGGTCCACCGCGTTCGGCTGCGCCGACACCACGGCGACGCCCAGTGCGGCCATCACCGCCACCACCATCAGCGCGACGGTGGCCTTCAATCCCCGACCGGTGTTCTTCATGCCCTCCATGATCCCGCGCCATCATGAACCGAAGATGAGAAACGGTCCGCTCACCATGAGGATTCCATGAAAAAAGGACCGGGTGCCGTCAGTCGTCCTCGTCCTCGGCCTGGGCGGCGGCGTCGGCCTCGAACCGGGCCCGCGTGGCGCCCTCCTCGTCCCCGGCCAGGTCCAGGGACTGGGCGAGACCCAGCCAGGCGGCCATGCGCAGGTACCGGGCGGTGCCCTCCTGCTCCGTGATCATCCGGAACAGGGTGGCCGCCTCCTCCGCCCGTTCCTGTTCCAGCAGCACGTAGGCCGCGAACAGCTCCGCGTTGGAGGACGCGGTGGAATCCTCCGAGGCGGCGAACAGGTCCGCCGCCGTCAGGGCGGAGGACACGGCGGCCGGTCCCTGGCGCAGCGCCCACAGCCCGCGGGCCCGGGTGTCCGTGAAGTCGGCCTCGTGCCAGGCCGCGGAGGAGTCCTGGGCCAGGGCGATCGCCTCGTCCAGCAGGGCCACGCCGCGTTCCTCGCCGAGCTCGCACAGCACGTGGCCGAGGGCGTGCAGGGCCTGGGGCAGCACCGCGGGATCATGGTCCTCGGCGTCCGGCTCCTCCTCGGCGGCGCGGGCCAGCTCCACGGCGCGGGAGAACCGCTCGGCGGCCTGCTCCGCCCTCTCCTGACGGTTCAACAGGGCGCCGGAGGCCAGGTGCATCCGCGCCGCCTCGTCCGTGGCGCCGGCCTGCTCGAACAGGGATGCCGCCCGGTCCCAGTGCTCCAGGGCCTCGTCCTGGCGGTCCTGGTGGCGGGCCGCGTGGCCGAGGTCCACGAGGGCCCGTGCCAGGCCGGGCAGCCGACGGGCCGCCTCCTCACGGCGGACCAGACCCGCCAGGACCCGCTCGGCGAGGGCATGTTCCTCGGCCTCCAACAGCTGGTGACCCAGGGCCAGGGTCAGGTCCGAGGCCTCCGGGACCTCGCCCTGCTCGGCCTGCGCCACGGCCACCTTCCAGGCGAGGATCGAGGACTGCTGGTCGCCGGCGTCGGCCGCCAGCCCCGCCAGCAGGGCCGCGGCCGAGGCGGAGCCCTTGCGCACCCCGGCGGCGGCATGCAGCTCCACGGACCGCAGGGCGTAGAGGACGGCCCCGGCCCCATCCCCCTCGTCCTGGGCCACCACGGCCTTGAGCATCCACATGGCGGCCCGCACGGCCCGGTTCGACTGTCCGGCGAGCACCTCGTCCGCCACCTCGGCGGACATCTGCGGCTCGTGGCTCATCAGGTGCACGTGCGCCAGGAACATGCGGGTGGAGGACAGGGACTCGGGGGCCACGGGCAGTCCAGCGGTCACCCGGGCGTCCTGGATCTCCAGGCATTCCTCCAGCAGGTCCACGGCGGCATCGAGCCGGCCGTCCTCCACGTGCCGCACCGCCAGCGCCACCAGGACGTCCGGCAGCGCGGTGTCCACGGAGCGGGCCGAGCGCGTGCGCTCGTCCTCCAGGACGCCCTGCAGGACGGTGGCCTCGAACGCCTCGGGTTCGCGCAGCAGCATGGCGCCGAGCTGGACCTCCATCCGGGCGCGGTGCGGATAGCCCGCCTCGGTGAGCACCCGGGCGCGGTCCGCGATGTAGCCGGTGGCGGCGGCGTGGTCCCCGGTCAGCTCGGCCACGGAGGCGAGCGCCCGGAACAGTCCGGCGCGGTTCACCGGGTCCTGGCCGCCGGGGGCGTCCAGGCCGGAACGGGCGGCGCGCGCGGCGCGGGTCAGGTCCTCCGCGTAGGCGGCCTCGTAGGAGACGTCCAGCCAGCCGCGGGCGGTCTCGGGTGCGCCCTGCGGACCGCCCGTCAGCGACCGGCGGGCCAGGACCGCGTTCAGCCGGGCCCCGAGGTCGGCCGGCAGCCCGGAGGTCGCCTCGGAGCCGTCCTGCTCGGTCATGCCAGCCCTTCTCGTCCTACTCGTCCTTCATGCCTGGGAGTCACGGGATCGGCGTCCGCAACCCATCCAGTATTCCAGACGGCGGGCCCGCGGGCACGGGACGGCCGGGGCCGGGTCCGCCCTCTAGACTGGCCCACATGGATTTCGACAGCCGCGTCGGCGCCTACGGCGTCGTCATCCGTGAACGCTCCCTGCTGATGAGCCTGTGGCAGGGCCCCACGGAGAACATCTGGACCCTTCCGGGGGGCCAGGTGGAGCTGGGGGAGCAGCCGGACGAGGCCTGTGTCCGGGAGATCCTGGAGGAGACCGGATACCACGCCGAGCTGGGCGAGCTGCTCGGGGTCACCAGCCGCACCATCGAGGGCGGCCGCCGGCTGTCCCGGCCGGGCCGCCCGCTGTTGACGGTGCAGGTCCTGTACCGGGCCGGCGTCGTGTCCGGTCAGCTGCGTCCCGAGGTGGACGGGTCCTCCATCGACGCCGCCTGGATCCCGCTGGAGGACCTGCACCGGCACCGCACCTCCCCGACCGTCCACCGCGCCCTCGAGCTGGCCGGGGTGCTGCGATGACGGCCCCCGTGACTCGCCCTGGCGCGCCGCGCCGCGTCGGCTCCCTGCTGGCGTCCGGAGCGCTGGCCGCCGCGCTCCTGGCCGGATGCACGCCGCAGCCCGGACCCGAGGAGCCCACCGCCGGCGGCACCGTCGCGGCCCCGGCGAGTGACACGCCGCTCGCGCTCATCGCGGGCACCCGCCCCGAGGAGCAGCTGCTGGCCGTGGTGCTCGAGCGTCACCTGGAGAGCGAGGGCATCGCCGCTGAGGTCGGGGAGCCCTCCGCGGAGCCCTGGGGAGCCGCCGGCGCGCACCAGGTCGCCGTGGTGGACACCCTGGCCATGGCCTCGAAGCTCGCGCCGGACACGCTCGCCGGGGAGGTCCCGACGCCGGCCCCGTCACCCGAGTCCTCCGGGTCCGGGTCCCGCACGGACGCCGGTTCCGGCGCCAGTCCCGATGCAGCGGCCTCGGACCCGGCACCGGCCTCGCCCACGGGACACCCGACCGCCACCGGATCGGCCACACCCCTGCCGGAGGGGCGGCCGGCCGCGGACGCCCAGGGGGCCACCGCCATCGTCACGGAGTACCTCCCGGAGGGCACGGAGGCGGTGGCGTCCTCCGCCGGGACCACCCGCCTGCAGGCCGTGGCCACCACGGCCCTGACCGGACTGTATGAGCTGGAGGACCTCACCGACCTCAACGGGCTGTGCGACCGGCTGGTGTTCAGCCCGCAGGCCGGTGCCGCGGTGTACGGCGAGCGGCTCCAGGCGCTCGCCGGCTGCGAGCCCGCCGAGTGGGTGGAGCCGGGCGATCGGGGAGTCGCGGGAGACCTCGTCTCCGGGCGGGCCGACGTCGCGCTGATGTACGGGACCGATCCGGCCATCTCGGACCAGGCCCTGGAGCCCCTCGCCGACCAGTCCCGGATCCTGCCGGAGGGGCGCGTGCTGATGGTGGCGGACCCGGAGGCGCTGCCGGACGGGGCGGACGCGGCCCTCCAGGCCGTCGCCGACCGGCTGGACGGGGAGATGCTGGCCGAGCTGCAGCGCCTCTCCACCGGCCCGGACCGGCTGGACCGTGAGGAGGCGGCCCACTTCTGGATGGTGGCCGCAGGACTCGAGCCGACGCCCGACGACTGGTTCTGACGGGGCCCACCGGAATCTGCCTGAACCTGACCGAATCCGCCGGCCCGCGGTTCTAGGATGGAGCGCATGGCAAAGTCACGGTCCGGTCAGGTCAAGCAGTCCTCCAAGCTCCTCAACGTGCGCTATGACGTGCGTGGACCCATCCTGGAGGAGGCCCAGCGGATGGAGGCCGCCGGACACCGCATCATGCGGCTGAACATCGGCAACCCCGCCCCCTTCGGCTTTGAGGCCCCGGACGCGATCCTCAAGGACATGGTCTCCCACCTGCCCCATGCCCAGGGGTACTCCGACTCGCAGGGCATCTACTCCGCCCGGACCGCCGTCAGCCAGTACTATCAGTCGCGCGGGGTCATGGGCATCGACGTCGAGGACGTGTTCATCGGCAACGGCGTCTCCGAGATGATCTCCATGGTGCTGCAGGCGCTCGTGGATGACGGCGACGAGGTGCTCATCCCCTCGCCCGACTACCCCTTGTGGACGGGGGCCACCACCCTCTCGGGCGGACGCGCCGTGCACTATCGCTGCGTGGAGGAGGAGGGCTGGGCCCCGGACCTCGAGGAGCTCGAGTCCAAGGTGACGGACCGGACCAAGGCGATCGTCATCATCAACCCGAACAACCCCACCGGTGCGGTCTACTCGCGCCAGGTGCTCTCCGGGATCGTGGAGATCGCCCGCAAGCACAACCTGGTGTTGATGAGCGACGAGATCTACGAGAAGATCCTCTACGACGGGGCCCGCCACATCAACGTGGCCGGGCTCTCCGATGACGTGGTGACCCTGACCTTCTCGGGGCTGTCCAAGGCCTACCGGGTGGCCGGGTTCCGGTCCGGCTGGGTGGCCATCTCCGGACCCAAGCACCGCGCCACGGACTTCATCGAGGGCCTGACCCTGCTGTCCAACATGCGCATGTGCGCCAACGTCCCGGGCCAGCACGCCATCCAGACGGCGCTCGGCGGCTATCAGTCCATCAACGACCTGCTGCTGCCCCAGGGGCGGCTGCTGGAGCAGCGCAACACGGCCCAGCGGTTGCTCTCCGAGATCCCCGGGATCACCCTGCAGCCGGCCCACGGCGCCCTGTACCTGTTCCCGCGGCTGGATCCGGAGGTCTACCGGATCGAGGACGACGAGAGGTTCGTGATCGAGCTGCTGCGGGCCCAGAAGATCCTGGTCTCCCAT
The DNA here is from genome assembly GCF_031432995.1 of Citricoccus sp. I39-566. Lineage (GTDB taxonomy): Bacteria > Actinomycetota > Actinomycetes > Actinomycetales > Micrococcaceae > Citricoccus > Citricoccus nitrophenolicus_A. The sequence continues at coordinate 3,039,600 of NZ_CP133842.1, read as the reverse complement.
GGCCGCGCGTTCAACTGGCCGGACACGGACCACTTCCGTCTCGTCACCCTGCCCAGCGTCCGGGACCTGGAGGAGGCCATCGGCCGCATCGCCGACTTCCTGGAGGAGTACCGTGAGCGCTGAGAAGCACGTGATGGACCTCCAGGGGGATCCGCGGGCACTGCTGCGGGCCCGGTCCCCGGAGGGCGTGCCGCAGGGCCCTGCGGACGTGGATCCGGACACCAAGCCCGGTTACCTCGGCGGCAAGGCCGAGGGGGAGGCCACCCTGGAGGCCCGGGCCGAGCGGCTCTCCCAGCTGCAGGAGCTCCTCTACGCCAACGGGGTGGCGGGCACCGTGGACGCCGGCGGCCACGGCCGCTCCGTGCTGCTCGTGGTCCAGGCCATGGACACCGCCGGCAAGGGCGGGATCATGCGCCACGTGGTGGGCGCCATGGACCCGCAGGGGGTGGAGGACGCCGCCTTCAAGTCCCCCACCGAGGAGGAGCGCAGGCACCACTTCCTGTGGCGCCTGCGCCCGCACGTCCCGCAGGACGGCTTCGTGGGCGTCTGGGACCGCTCCCACTACGAGGACGTGCTGATCCACCGGGTCCGCGGGCTCACGCCCCTGCCGGAGATCGAGCGGCGCTACGCCGAGATCCGGGACTTCGAGCAGGAGCTGGCGGACCGCGGCACCCGCGTCCTCAAGGTCATGCTGCACCTCTCCAAGGACGAGCAGCAGGACCGGCTGGCCGAACGCCTCGACCGGCCGGACAAGCACTGGAAGTACAACCCCTCCGACGTGGACGAGCGGGCCTACTGGGACGAGTACATGGAGGCCTACCGGATCGCGATCGCGGAGACGGACACGGAGCACGCCCCGTGGTTCATCATCCCGGCGAACCGCAAGTGGTACTCGCGGATCGCCGTGCAGGAGCTGCTGATCGCCGCCCTCGAGGACTTGGACCTGGACTGGCCGCCGGCCGACTTCGACGTCGCGGCCGAGAAGAGGCGCCTGGCGGCCAGCTGACCCGCGCCCCCGAGCGCAGAATGACCCCGCTCCCGCCGTGGTGGCGGGGCGGGGTCACTGTGCTGAGGTCGGTCGGGACGGAGGGCGTTCCGGTGCTGTCAGCCGGTGAACAGGGCCGAGGCCTTGATGGCCGTCTGGACGAGGCCGTAGGCCAGGGCGGCGATCACGATCAGGGCGAGCAGGACCGCGACGGCATTGTAGGGGCCGCTGGTGGCGGCCGCGCCGTCCGAGACCTCGACGTCGGCAGGGCGGCCGGCGTCCCGGCCGGACTGTGGGTGCTGCGGGGCGGTACTCATGCGGTGGACTCCTTCTCGCGGATCTCGTCCTTGCTGACGTGGTGCTTGGCGGCGACCGGACGGACCAGCAGATTGGCGATGAAGCCGACCGCCAGCAGGCCGACCATGATGTACAGGGACAGCGTGTAGAGGTCCGCACCGGTCTTGCCGGCGGCGGCCTGGGACTCGAGCAGGCTGTTGACGATCAGCGGGCCGGCGACCCCGGCCGCGGACCAGGCGGTCAGCAGCCGGCCGTGGATGGCGCCGACCTGGAACACGCCGAACATGTCCTTCAGGTAGGCGGGGACGGTGGAGAACCCGCCGCCGTAGAACGAGATGATGACCATGGTGGCGACGATGAACACCACCAGGTTGGCCCCGCCCATGAGGGCGATCACCAGGTACATGGCCAGCCCGATGCCGAGGTACATCATGTAGTTGTTCTTCCGGCCCCAGTAGTCCGAGGTGGTGGACCACACGAAGCGGCCGGCCATGTTCGCGATGGACAGCAGGCCCACGAACCCGGCTGCGGCGGCCGGGGTGATCCAGTCGAAGTAGGCCTGGATCATGGGGGCGGCGTTCTCAAGGATGCCGATGCCGGCGGTCACGTTGCAGAAGAGCACGATCCACAGCAGCCAGAACTGCGGGGTCTTCAGGGAGGAGTCGGCGGAGACGTTGGCGGTGGTCTGCATCGGCTTGGTGCCGGCCGTGGACGGATCCCAGCCGGCGGGCTTCCACTCCGGGTGGGGCACCCGGATCACGAGCGCCCCGAGGGCGATCACCACGGCGTAGACCACGGCCAGCGTCAGGAAGGTCTGCATCAGCCCGGACTGGAGCTGCTCCGGCTCGCTGCCTCCGCCGAAGAACGCCATCAGGCTGTTGGACAGGGGGCTGGCGATCAGCGCGCCGCCGCCGAAGCCCATGATGGCCAGGCCGGTGGCGAGCCCCGGCCGGTCCGGGAACCACTTCATCAGGGTGGACACGGGGGAGATGTACCCGATGCCCAGGCCGATGCCGCCGATCACCCCGTAGCCGAGGTAGACGAGCCACAGCTGGCCGGTGGCGATGCCCAGCGTGGCCACGAGGAAGCCCACCACCCAGAAGGTGCCGGCGGCCACCATGGACTTGCGGGGGCCGGAGCGCTCCACCCAGGTGCCGCCGAACGCGGCGGCCAGGCCGAGCATGGCGATGGCCACGGAGAAGATCCACCCGACGGCCACGTCACCGGTGCCGAAGTGCCCCATCATGGGGATCTTGAACACGCTGAAGGCGTAGACCTGGCCGATGCACAGGTGGATGGCCAGCGCGGCGGCGGGTATCAGCCACCGGTTGAAGGTGCGAGGCGCGACGATGGCCTCTCGGTCGAGAAAGCTGGGCATGGTGGTGCGGTCCCCCTCTGGAACACGGGCGGGCCAGCGGAGCCGCTGGGACGCCTGCAGTGAACGTGCATGCCGGAAATTGGAATTCATGACTGGTCAACGAACTGGGGTTGAGCGTATATCCGGGATATCACGAGGTCAATCAGGGCGAATGCCCAGCGCCCGGGACTTGCCAGCACCCCGGGGGGGGATGCCTAGGGTGGGGACATGACTACACAGCAGCTAGCAGGACAGACCATCGCCTTCCTCGCCACCCGAGGGGTGGAGCAGGTCGAGCTCACCTCGCCATGGGAGGCCGTCCAGGCGGCCGGCGGCCAGCCCCGGCTCGTCTCCCTGGAGTCCGGGTCCATCACCGCCATGAACGGTGACTGGGAGCACGCGGACACCTTCACCGTGGACCACGCCGCGGGATCCGTCTCCGCCGCCGACTTCGACGCCCTCGTGATGCCCGGCGGCACCCTGAACGCTGACGCCCTCCGGGTGGACACCGGGGTCCAGGCCTTTGTCCGCGGATTCTTCGAGGCCCACAAGCCGGTGGCCGCGATCTGCCACGCCCCGTGGACGCTCATCAACGCCGGCGTGGTGCAGGGCCGGAAGCTGACCAGCTACCACTCCCTGTCCGAGGACCTGAAGAACGCCGGGGCCACCTGGGTGGATGAGGAGGTCGTGGTGGACCAGGGCCTGACCACCAGCCGGAACCCGGGCGACCTGGACGCGTTCAACGCCAAGATGGTCGAGGAGTTCGCCGAGGGCAGGCACGCCGGCCAGACGGCCTAGCCCCGCTCGGCGCCAGCGCCAGCGCCGGCTCCGGCGTCCGTCCCGGCGACCCTGGCCCGGACCTCGTCGAGCTTGGCGCGGGCGCCGTCCAGCCACGCCTCGCAGCGGTCCGCCAGCGCCTCGCCGCGCTCCCAGAGGGCCAGGGACTCCTCGAGGCCCGCGCCGCCGGCCTCCAGCCGGGACACCGTCTCGACGAGCTCGGAGCGGGCCTGCTCGTAGCTCATCGTCGCGACGTCCGAGGTGTCCGCGGCGGAGAAGCCGTCCACGGCCCCGCCGTGGTCGGTGTCCTGGTCAGTATCCTGGGCGGTGCCCTTGCTGGTGCCGGTCATGCCGTCTCCCCGTTCTCGTCCGTCTCGTCGGTCGCGTCGTGCTGGTCATACTCGTCCGTGGTGGGCTTCCGGTCGGTCTCCTCGGCCCCGCCGATCCCGCCGCCGGCGTGGACCTCCTCGGCCACGGCGCCGAGGCGTCCGGAGGCCACGAGGATGTCCAGGCGTTCGCCCACGGCGACCCGGCCGGCATCGCGCACCACCGGGCCGGGGCCGCCGGTGCCGCCGCCGTGCCGGACCACGGCGTAGCCGCGGTCCAGGGTCTTCTGCGGGGACAGGGACCGCACCCGGGCGCGCAGGTGCCCCACGGCGTCGTGCTCCCGGTCCAGGCGGCCGCCCAACGAGGTGCGGGCGCGCTCGCGGAACCGGTCCAGGTCCTGGGCGCGCTCGTCCACCATCCGCTCCGGCTGGGCCAGCACCGGCCGGGACCGCAAGGCCGCCAGGTGCTGGGCCTCGGTCAGCACGAGCCGCTCCACCCCGGAGGCCAGCCGCAGCCGGGCCCCGCCGATCGCCTCGCGCTCGGCGGCGGCGTCCGGCACGATCCGCTTGGCCGCGTCCGTCGGGGTGGAGGCGCGCACGTCCGCCACGTCGTCCAGCACCGGCCGGTCGGCCTCGTGGCCGATCGCGGACACCACGGGGGTGCCGACCTGCGCCACGGCACGGACCAGGGCCTCGTCCGAGAACGGCAGGATCACCTCCTCCAGGGCCCCGCCGCCGCGCGCGATGACGATCACGTCCACCTCCGGGTGGGCGTCCAGCTCGGCGACGGCGGCCATCACCTCCCGCGGCGCGTTCGCCCCCTGCACGGCCACCTCGCGCACCTCGAACCGGGCGGCGGGCCAGCGCAGGTGCGCGTTGCGCATCACGTCCTTCATCGCGTCCGAGTCCCGGCCGGTGACGAGCCCGATGAGGTGCGGCAGCACGGGCAGCGGCCGCTTGCGGGCCTCGGCGGTCAGTCCCTCGGCTCCGAGGGCGCGGCGCAGCTTCTCCACGCGGGCCAGCAGGTCCCCGATCCCCACGGGCCGCATGGCGGAGGCGATCATGCTCAGCCGCCCGGTCTTGGTGTAGAAGCTGGGCTTGACGCACGCGACCACGCGGGAGCCCTGCTCCACCGTCCCCTCCAGGGTGGAGGCCACGTTCCGCCACGCGGTGACGGGCAGCGAGTAGTCAGCGTCCAGGTCCCGCAGGGTCATCCAGGCGTTGCCGCGGATCACCTTGAATTCGATCAGCTGGCCCTCGATCCACGCCTCCGGGGCCCGCTCGAAGTACCTCTTGAGGTTCTCCGAGAGCACGCGCAGCGGCCAGGGGGAGTCCGGGGCGGTCCCGGCGGCGGTGGCCGGGAGGGCCCCGGGGGCCGGCTGCTCATCCATGCGCGGTGCGTCCTCTCGCCGAGCGGGTGGTGGTCTCCACCTAGGCTAGGCCCCAACACCTCTCGAACGGAGCCACCATGCGCACGGCGCTCTCGATCCTGCTGGCCGTGCTGGCCGGCCTGCTGGCGGCGCTGTCCCTGGTGGGCGCGCGGGCGGAGGCCCTCGTCCACACCCCGGAGCCGCTGCAGCGGATCGCCGGCCCGATGTCCGAGGACCCCGCACTGCGCGAGGCCCTGCCCGCCGAGCTGGCCGAGGTGGTCGGGGACCAGCTGCCGGAGGGGCTGCCCGGATTCCTCGAGTCCTCGGTCACCGGGCTCGTGCAGGGCGCGGCCGGCGGGCTGGTGACGGACGAGCGCTTCCCGGCCGCCTGGGCGGAGACGGTGGAGCAGACGCGCACGGACTGGGCCGGCCGCATGGACCGGCTCGCGGGCCGGGGCACGACGCCGGCTTCAGACCCCGGTGCCCAGGGCGGCACCGTGCACCTGCAGACGGGCCCGCTGCTGGACCTCGGCATCGACCGCCTGGCCGCCTCCGTGTCCGGGCTGCCGGGAGGCGAGACCGTCTCCCAGACGCTGCGGGACGGGCTGGACGGTGCCGCGGCGGACTCCCCGGTGCGCTCGGTGGACCTGTCCGTCCCCGATCCGGAGACGGTGGACCCGGACGCCGTGGCCTGGGCCGTGGACAACCTGTACCGGTGGCCGTGGCTGGCCGGGACCGCCGCCGTGCTGGTGCTGCTGGCGCTGATGGTCGCGCCCCGGCGCCGTAAGGGCACCCCGCTCGTCGCGGCCGGGATCACCGTCCTGGCGGCCGGGGCGGTCGCGCGGTGGGCCCTGGGGCGGATGGCTCCCGCCGCGGACCTGGACGGCATCGCCCGGGCCGCAGCCGGCTCCCTGCTGGACGGGGTCCGCGACTATGCGATGCCGGACACCCTGCTGTTGATCGTCGGCGGAGGGGTCGTCGCGGCCCTGGGCCTGATGGTGGCGCTGGTCTCCGGCCTCCGCGCAGACCGTTGAGTCGTGCCGTTGAGTCGTGCCTCACGTCAACTGGCCAGCAGCGGTGGCGCCGGTAGAATGGAACATATGTCCACCGCCGCTGTCACCCCCACTGCCGCAGCCCCCGCTGCCGGCCCAGCCCCCGTCGCCGTCGGGATGCCCCACATCCCCCGCGCCCGCCGCAGCCGCGACGAGGTGGAGGCGGCCGCCGTCGTGACCGGGGACAAGAAGGTCATGCTGGCCGCGCCGCGCGGCTACTGCGCGGGCGTGGACCGCGCCGTGGTGGCCGTGGAGAAGGCGCTGGAGCACCACGGGGCGCCGGTGTACGTGCGCAAGGAGATCGTGCACAACCGGCACGTGGTGGACACCCTCGAGTCGCAGGGCGTGGTGTTCGTCAACGAGCTGGACGAGGTGCCCCAGGGCGCCCTGACCGTCTTCTCGGCCCACGGGGTGTCCCCGGCCGTCGTGTCCCAGGCCGCCGAGCGCAGCCTGAAGACCATCGACGCCACCTGCCCGCTGGTCACCAAGGTGCACCGCGAGGCCGTGCGCTTCGCCAAGCAGGATCGCAGCATCCTGCTGATCGGTCACGAAGGGCACGAGGAGGTCGAGGGCACCTACGGCGAGGCCCCCGAGCACACCACCATCATCAACAACCCGGACGAGGCGCGTACGGTCCAGGTCGCGGACCCGGACAACCTCATCTGGCTGTCCCAGACCACCCTGTCCGTGGACGAGACCCTGGAGATCGTCGCCATCCTGCGCGAGCGGTTCCCGAACCTGCAGGACCCGCCCTCGGATGACATCTGCTACGCCACCTCGAATCGCCAGGCGGCCATCAAGAAGATCTCCCCGGCCTGCGACCTCGTGATCATCGTGGGCTCGGCGAACTCCTCGAACTCGGTGCGCCTGAAGGAGGTCGCGCTGGAGTACGGCGCGCAGCGGGCCGAGCGCGTGGACTTCGCCCACCAGGTCGACGAGTCCTGGTTCGAGGGTGTGGCCACCGTGGGGCTCTCCTCCGGGGCGTCGGTCCCGGAGGTCCTCGTGCAGGACGTGCTGACCCTGCTCTCCGAGTACGGCTACGGCTCCGTGGAGGAGGTCGTCACGGCCGAGGAGGACATCATCTTCTCCCTGCCCAAGGAGCTGCGGGCGGAGATGAAGAAGGTCGGGGACAACGACCGCTCCCTCGGCGGCCACGGCCGCAACGCCACCAGCTGATGGGATCCGGTCCACTGCACCTCGTGCTGATGGGGATCTCCGGCTCGGGCAAGACCGTCCTGGCCGAGCGGCTGGCCGCACGGCTGGGCGTGCCCTACGCCGAGGCCGACGAGTTCCACCCTCCGGCCAACATCGCCAAGATGGCCTCCGGCACGCCGCTGACGGACGAGGACCGCTGGCCCTGGCTGGAATCCATGCGCGCGTGGATGGACCAGGAGTCGAGCGCCGGCGGGACGGTCTCCACCTGCTCGGCCCTCAAGCGCATCTACCGTGACCTGCTGCGCGGGGCCGCGGGGCGCGTGGTCTTCCTGCACGTGCGGGCCGAGCCGGCGGTCATCACGGAACGGATCCAGGCGCGGACGGACCACTTCATGCCGGCCTCCCTGCTGCCCAGCCAGCTCGCGACCCTCGAGCTGCTCGCGGAGGACGAGGACGGCTGGGTGCTGGAGAACTCCGGTAGTGTGGACGAGCTTGTCGAACGGGCCCTGGCCGTCGTCGCCGGCCTGTAGCGCCGGAGGGTGATGCGGGACGCGGGCCGGCAGGCGCCATCCGCCGCGCACCAGCTCCGCGCCCTGACCGGGCCGCCGGGCCGCGCCCCGAACCGAAGGCCCCACCCATGACCATCGACGACTGGACCCCGACCCTGGGGGCCGGACCGCTGCTCGGCATCGCCGCCGCGGCGATCATCGTGCTGCTGTTCCTCATCATGTACCTGAAGATGCACGCGTTCCCCGCGCTCGTGCTGGTCAGCATCCTGACCGCCTTCGCCGCGGGGATCCCGGCCCAGCTGGTGGTGTCCACCGCCACGGCCGGGTTCGGCAGCACCCTGGCCACGGTGGCCCTGCTGGTCGGCCTCGGCGCCATGCTCGGCCGGCTCGTGGAGATGTCCGGCGGCGCCAAGGTGCTGGCGGACACGCTGATCGGCTGGTTCGGCGAGAAGCGGGCCCCGTTCGCCCTGGGCGTGGCCTCCCTGCTGTTCGGCTTCCCCATCTTCTTCGACGCCGGCCTGGTGGTCATGCTCCCGGTGGTGTTCGCCGTGGCCCGCCGGCTGGGCGGATCGGTGCTGACCTACGGACTGCCGGTGGCCGGCGCGTTCTCCGTCATGCACATCTACCTGCCCCCGCACCCGGGACCCGTCTCCGCGGCGGCGTTCTTCGAGGCCAACGTGGGCCTCGTCATGCTGCTCGGCCTGGTGGCCGCCATCCCCACCTGGTACGTGACCAGCTACCTCTTCGGTCGCTGGGCCGGGCGCAGATGGCAGCTGCCGGTGCCCTCGATCCTGGGGCAGGCGGACGAGGCCCAGGAGAAGAACCCGCCGCGCTTCGCGGTGGTGGTGCTCGTGCTGCTGCTGCCCATGGTGCTGATCTTCCTCAACACCGGTCTGGACACCCTGGCCCGCGGCGGCGTCCTCGCCGAGGGCGTGGGGGAGGCCACCTGGTTCCAGGTCCTGCGCACCCTCGGCGAGACCCCCGTGGCCCTGCTGATCACCCTGCTCGTGGCGATGGTGGCCCTGGGCACCGCCCGCGGCACCGAGAAGTCGGTCATCGAGAAGACCCTCGAGGGGGCCCTGGGCCCGGTGTGCTCCGTCATCCTCGTCACCGGTGCCGGCGGCATGTTCGGCTCGGTGCTGCGCACCTCCGGGATCGGCGACGCCCTGGAGGACTCCCTGTCCGATCTCGGCGTGCCGCTGATCCTGGCCGGGTTCATCATCGCCGCCGTCCTGCGCATCGCCCAGGGCTCGGCGACCGTGGCTCTGACCACCGCCGCCGGCCTCGTCAGCGCCGGGGTGGCCGCCGCCGACTACAACGCGGTCCAGGTGGCCGCGATGGTGCTCGCCGTGGCCGCCGGCTCCGTGGTGGCCTCCCACGTCAACGACTCCGGCTTCTGGCTCGTGGGCCGCTTCTTCGGCATGGACGTCAAGACCACCCTGAAGACGTGGACCGTGCTCGAGACCCTCATCGGCGTGATGGGCTTCGCCATCGCCTGGGCCGTCTTCGCCCTGGCCGGCGCCCTCGGCTGACCCGGAGGAACCAGCAGGAACCTGAAAGCCAGAACACCCCCGACTCGCGAACGAGTCGGGGGTGTTCTGTGCTGGGGGCCGGGTCAGCCGCGGGGCGAGCCCTGGCCGCTGGAGGCGCGGCGGCTGCGGCCACCGCGGGAGCGGCCGGAGCCACCACGGCCACCCTGGCCCTCACCGTGGCCGGCGCGGTCCTGGCGGAAGTCGGTGTTGCGGCCGCCGGTCTCCGAGGAGTAGACCCGGCTGCCCGACGACGGCGCGCCGGCCGAGGAGCCCGCGCGGCGGTTCCCGGGACGCCCGGCCCCACGGCCACCCTGGCCGTCACCGTGACCGGTGCGCTCCTGGGGTGCGCGTTCGTTGCGGGACTGGCCCGAACGCTCTCCGGACGGTGCCGCGCTGCCTGAGCGGCCGGCGCGGGAGCCGCTGCGGCCCCCGGAGCGTCCGCCGCCATGGCCGCCCTGACCACCGCGGCCGCCGGAGCGTCCGCTGCCGCCCTGTCCACCGCGGCCGCCGCCGCCCTGGGCGGACTGCTGGGTGGAGGGAGTGGAGACGGCCAGGAGCTTCTCGAGCTCGGCGGTCTCGAGGAAGATGCGCTCACCGGGGGCCAGCATCTCCAGCAGGGAGGCGTCGGCACCGTCGGCATGCACGGTGGGGGTGATCTTGGCGGCCCGCATCAGGGTGCGGACCTCGTTGCGCTGCTCGCGGCCGGCCAGGGTCACCACGGTGCCGGCCTGGCCCGCGCGGGCGGTGCGGCCGGAGCGGTGCAGGTAGGCCTTGTGCTCGGTGGGCGGATCCGAGTGGATCACCAGGGAGACGTCGTCCACGTGGATGCCGCGGGCGGCGATGTCCGTGGCCACGAGCGTTCCGGCGGTGCCGTTGTGGAAGGCGTCCAGGTTCCGCGTGCGGGCGTTCTGGGAGAGGTTGCCGTGCAGCTCCAGGGCGGTGACGCCGCGCTGGCGCAGCTGCTTGGCGGCCTTCTTGGCGCCGTACTTGGTGCGGGTGAACACGATGGTCCGGCCCGGGGCGGCGCACAGGTCCGCCAGGGTGCCGAGCTTGTCATCGCCGTCCACGGACACCACGTGGTGGTCCATCTTCGCCACGGGGGAGACGGCGGAATCGGCCTCGTGCACCACGGGGTTCTTGAGGTACTTCTTCACCAGCACGCCGACGCCCTCGTCCAGGGTGGCGGAGAAGAGCATCTTCTGGGCCGGTGCGGGGACCTTGTCCAGGATGCGGCGGACCATCGGCAGGAAGCCCATGTCCGCCATGTGGTCGGCCTCGTCGATGACGAGGATCTCCACGCCGGCCAGGTCCACGTGGCCCTGGCCCATGAGGTCCAGCAGGCGGCCGGGGCAGGCCACGAGGGCGTCCACGCCGCGCTGCAGCGCCTTGACCTGGGGGTTCTGGCCGACGCCGCCGAAGATCGTGTGGGAGACCAGCCCCGTGGCCGCGGCCAGGGGTTTGAAGGAGTCCTCGAGCTGGAGGGCCAGCTCACGGGTCGGGGCCAGCACGAGGGAGCGCGGACGGCGGGCCTGGGCCGTGCGGCCGTCGTCCAGCCGGGAGGCCAGCGGCAGCAGGAAGGCATAGGACTTGCCCGAGCCGGTCCGGCCGCGGCCGAGCACGTCACGGCCGGTCAGGGAGTCCGGCAGGGTGGCCTGCTGGATCGGGGTGGGGGTGGTGATGCCCTGCGGGGCCAGCGCGGCGGCCAGGCCGGCGGGCACCCCCAGCTCGGTGAAGCCGCCGGCGGCGGTGTCCGAGGAGGAGGGCAGGGTGGTGGAACCGCCGGAAACGGCGGCAGGCTGAAGAGAAGTCACGAAGAGAGAATCCGTCCGGGTGGAAGAGAAGACCCGGCCCTGGCACTGGCGGGGCGGCATCACAAGAGCCACTCAACGCGGTGCTGGCCGGCACCGGAGAGGAAGGATCCTGCCCGGTTGGCTACCGATCAGTCTACGGCATCCCCGCAGTCCCGCCGTCCCCGGCGGACTCCCCGTCCAGCAATTCCGCCGCGGAGAGGACGCGCGGCGTGGACTCCACCGGGCTGATCGGCGTCAGCCGGTCCCCGTGGCTCGGGTCCAGCTCGCCGATCCGGCGGGCCGAGGGCAGCACCCGGGACTCGAGGGTGCCGACCATGGCGTTGTACTTCTCCACGGCCGACTTCAGCGAGCCGCCCAGCTTGGTGACGTGCCCGCCGAGGGTCCCGAGCCGCTGGTACAGCTGCTGCGAGGCCTCGAAGAGCTCCCGGGCGTTGTCCGTGAGGGTCTCCTGCCGCCAGGAGTAGGCCACGGACTTCAGGGCGGCCAGCAGGGACACCGGGGCCACGAGGGCCACGTTCTTCGAGAAGGCGTGGTCCAGCAGCCCCGGGTCGGACTCCAGCGCCGCGGCCAGGAAGGACTCGGCCGGCAGGAAGCAGACCACCAGCTCGGGGGAGTCCGCCAGCCCCTGCCAGTACGCCTTGGCGGACAGTGCGTCCACGTGGGCGCGGACGGCCCGGGCATGGTCCAGCTGCAGCTCCCGACGGCGGCCGGCGGCCTCGGCGGTCTCGTCACCGGCCAGCTCCTCGGCCTCCAGGACGGCGGCCAGCGGCGCCTTGGCGTCCACCGCGAGCGCCTTGCCGCCGGGCAGCCGGACCACCAGGTCCGGGCGCAGGATCCGGTCCTCATCCCCGCGCAGCACCTGCTGCTCCGCGAAGTCCGTGTGGGCCAACATGCCGGCGGCCTCCACCACGCGGCGCAGCTGGACCTCGCCCCAGTGACCCCGCGCCGAGGTGGACTTGAGGGTGGCCACGAGCGAGCGCGTATTCACCAAGAGAGCCGTATCCGTGGCGGCCGCGGTCTTGAGTTGCTCGGACAGCTGCCCGTACTGCTCCACGCGGTCCCGCTCCAGCATCCCCACCTGGCGCTGCAGGGTCTCCAGGCGCTGCCCCACCGGTGCCAGCGCCCTCAGCACGGTGGACTCGGCGGCCGCGCGGTCCCGGTCCGCGGTGCGCTCTGCGGCGAGCACCCGGCTCTCAGCTTCGGCGGCGGCCAGGGCGGCCTGCGCCTCGGCCAGTTCTTCCCGGGATGACCGGGCCTGGTCCCGGGCCTCAGAGGCCGTGTCCTCCCAGGAGCCCCGCACGCGCGACCAGACCAGCCACGCGCCGAGCACGGCGCCCACCACGAGCCCCGCCAGCACGCAGACGATAGCCACCAACACCACTGCAGAAGTCTCCATGCCTCCAGACTGCCAAAGGGTCCGGACAGGTTAGGCCGCGCACCGCCGCTGTCAGCGGACCAGGCATCGATCTCCGCCGGATGCAGGTCCTAGGGTGAGGTGTGCCACTGGCAGCCTGACCAGGCCACGAAAGGACGGTCCATCATGTCCGACACCTCCGGACAGACACCTTCGGATACCACCCGGCAGCCCGCGGCGGACGAATCGGCCCAGGATCCGCCCGTCGACCACCGGTCACCGGGCGAGCAGGCCCCGGCCGAGGAGCTGAGCCAGCACCGGCGGCGCTGGATCGGCTTCGGTGTCGGGCTGGTGCTCGCCGCCCTGGTGTTCCTGGTGATGCCCGCGGACGTGGAGCACAACGCGCGGCTGACGGCCGCCGTCGCCGTCCTGATGGCGGTCTGGTGGATGACCGAGGCCATCCCCATCCCCGCCACCTCGCTGATTCCCCTCATCGCGTTCCCAGCACTCGGCCAGGACATCGAGATCGGGGCGGTCGGGGCCTCCTACGGCAACGACATCATCTTCCTGTTCATGGGCGGGTTCATCCTGGCGCTGGCCATGCAGCGGTGGGACCTGCACCGGCGCATCGCCCTGGTGACCGTCCGGGCCATGGGCACGAAGCCGGGTGGCGTGGTGGCCGGGTTCATGATCGCCACCGGTTTCCTGTCCATGTGGGTGTCCAACACGGCCACCGCGGTGATGATGATCCCCATCGGTGTCTCCGTGCTGACCCTCGTGGTCGCGGCGGACCGGTCCAATCCGGTGCAGGAGTCCTCGGATCCGAACTCCGGGGACGTCAAGGAGGCCGTGATCAAGTCCAATTTCGGCACGGCCCTGATGCTCGGCATCGCCTATGCCGCCTCCGTGGGCTCGCTCGGCACCCTGATCGGCACCCCACCGAACGCCCTGCTGGCCGGCTACATGGCCGATGCGCACGGGGTGACCATCGGCTTCGGGCAGTGGATGCTCGTCGGGCTGCCCCTCTCACTGGTCATGCTGGTGATCGTGTGGTTCCTACTGACCCGCATCCTCTTCAAGGCGGAGATCACGGAGATCCCGGGCGGGCGCAAGCTCATCAACGAGGAGCTGTCCAAGCTGGGGCGGATGAACTCCGGGGAGATCCGCGTCCTGGTCATCTTCGTCCTGGCCGCCGCCTCGTGGATCACCATCCCGCTGGCCTTCGAGGGGCTCATCAGCGATGCGGGCATCGCCATGGTGGCCGCGCTACTGCTCTTCCTGCTGCCGGCCGGGGCCGCCCGGGGCGTCCGGCTGCTCGACTGGGACTCGGCCGTGAAACTGCCGTGGGGCGTGCTGCTGCTGTTCGGCGGCGGCCTGGCCCTCTCGGCACAGTTCAGCGACTCCGGGCTCGCGGACTGGATCGGCGAGCAGGTCTCCGGGTTGTCCGGGATTCCGATCTGGCTGCTCGTGGCGATCATGGCCATGGCGATCCTCTTCCTCACGGAGCTGACCTCGAACACCGCGACGGCGGCCACCTTCCTGCCCGTGGCCGGTGGCGTGGCGATCGGCGTGGGGGTCGATCCGATGATGCTCGCCATCCCGGTGGCCCTGGCGGCCACCTGCGCGTTCATGCTGCCGGTGGCCACCCCGCCGAACGCGATCGCCTTCGGCTCCGGCTACGTGACGATCGGGCAGATGGTCAAGGGCGGGCTGTACCTGAACCTCATCGGCATCGTGCTGATCACGCTGACCACCATGACCCTCGGCGTCTGGGCCTTCGGCCTGGTGTTCTGACCGTCTACTGCAACGCTGACTCACTGCAGCCGCTACAGCCAGCCGTGATCCCGCGCGGCCAGGGCCGCCTCGGTGCGGTTGGCGGTGTGGGTCTTGCCGATCGCGGAGGACAGGTGGTTGCGCACCGTTCCGGGGGAGAGGAACAGGGCGGCGGCCATCTGCCGCACGCTGGATCCGTCCTGGGCGGCGCGCAGCACGTCCTGCTCGCGGGCCGTCAGCGGGTTCGAGCCGGAGACCAGCGTCTCGGCCGCGAGCGAGGGATCCACCACGCGCCGCCCGGCGTGCACCGCGCGCACCGCCTCGGCCAGCTGCTCCGCGGGGGTGTCCTTGACCACGAAGCCGCCCGCTCCCGCCTCCAACGCGCGCCGCAGGTAGCCGGGCCGGCCGAACGTGGTGACGATCAGGGAGCGGCAGCCCGTCCCGCCCGCGGCGATGGCCCGGGCCGCCTCGATCCCGTCCAGCCCCGGCATGTCGATGTCCAGCAGGGCCACGTCCACGCGCAGCTCGGCCACGGTGGCAGCGACAGTGGTCCCGTCGCCCGCCTGCGCCACCACCTCCAGGTCGGGCTCCAGGGCCAGCAGGGCGGCCAGGGCGCCGCGCACCAGGGCCTGGTCGTCCGCCAGCAGCAGACGGATGGGCCCGACGCCGGCCCCCGCGGCCCCGCTCACAGGTGGACCTCCAGCGTGGTCCCGGGCCGGTCCCGGCCCGGGTGTGTCTCGGTCATGGTCAGCCGCCCGCCGGCCTCCTCCACGCGGCGGAGCATGCCGCGGAGGCCGGTCCCGGTGGACCTGCCGCCCGCTGCGAGGGGCGACCCAGCGGCGGCGGGCGACCCGGCCGGCGTCGTTCTCGGGCCGGTCCCCGGACCGTCCTCGGCGGGGCAGGCGCCCAGGCCGACGCCGTCGTCGGCGACCAGCAGCCGGTCCCCGGCGAGGGTGACGGTGCAGTGGGCCGCGTCCGCGTGGCGGATCACGTTGGTGACGGCCTCCCTCAGGCACCACGCGTAGAGCTCCCGGCGATCGGCGGGCAGCTCGGCGACGGAGTCCGGTTCCGGCAGCCGGGCGGAGATCCCGGCGGCCTGAAGCGCGGTGCGGACCGAGGCGAGCTGGGCGCCCAGCTCCGGCACGTGGAGTCCGCCCACGGTGTTGCGGACCTCGGCCAGGGACTGCCGGGACAGTCCCAGGACCTCCTCGAGCTCGGCCTTGGCCCGCTCCGGATCGGCGTCCACGAGCCGCCGGGCCAGGTCCGTCTTCAGCGTGATGACCGTGAGCGAGTGCCCCAGGAGGTCGTGGACGTCGCGGCCGACCTGTTCGCGCTGCCGGGACAGCGCGAGCTCCTCGGACAGGGCCCGCCCCTTCTCCTCGTGCTCCATGGAGACCCGCAGGGCCACCATGATGACGAGCGCCAGGGACGAGGGGATGATGAGCCACCACGCCCCGGACTCCGCTCCCGCCGAGTACCCGAGGACCGCCCACGCCAGGGTCAGGCCCACCGCCACCGGCACCCCGAGGCGAATGGCGTGCGGGAAGATCCACACGGCCAGGGTGAACGGCAGGAAGTTGAAGGCGTTCAGCCCGGCGCTCGGGACCGTGGCCAGCACACACAGGCCCATCAACGCGGTCACGAGGACGGTGTTGGCCCAGTGCGGCCACCGCTGGATGCGCCAGGGCCAGATGAAGTGCCGGATGTAGAGCGTCACGAACCCGGCCAGCCCGGCCAGGCCCAGCACCTTCTGCTCCCACGGCGCGCCGACGGACAGCATGGCGACCAGCGGCCAGACGAGGAACAGCAGCCAGACCCCGGCCGAGGAGAGCACCGGGAACCGCTCCTCGGGACGGAGCGGCAGGGTGGGCCACTCGCCGAGGCCGTAGGGGGCGTCGATGCGAGCCCGGCCGGACGCAGCGGTGGTGTCCCTCACCGGTGCCACCATCCCGGGGACCTCAGCGCCGCGTGGAGCGGCGCGAGGCCAGCAGGCAGATCGCGGCGAAGATCAGGGTCCATGCCCCTACGTTAGCCAGCAGCATCCACAGCGGGTCACTCTGTGGCGCGCCGGACTCCATGGAGATCACCATGCCCTCCAACTGCGGCCACCGGGTCAGTCCGGCCACGCCGTAGATCGGCGTGAAGCGGGCGATGTCCAGCATGGTCCCGGACAGGGGCATGAACAGGTTGCCGAAGAACGCCAGCACCACGAGGATGCCGGAGGCCGCGGAGACAGCCGCCTCGGACCGGAACAGCAGGGCGGCCGCCAGGCCGTACAGGGCGAAGGGGACGGCCCCGAGCAGGGCGATGCCGCCGGAGGCCAGCCACCTCCACGGATCGGTGAACGTGGCACCGGTCAGGGCCCCCACCGCGAAGATCACCGCGATGGGCAGCGCGGCGATCCCGATCGCCACGAACACCTTCCCGGTCATGTACCCGGCCCCCGTGAGCCCGGTCAGCCCGAGCTGCCGTCCCCAGCCCTGCTGGCGTTCCAGCGCCGCGGAGCCGGCGATCACGGAGGTGGCCATGGTGGCGCCGTACACGGCCATGGCGGTCATGTTGTAGGTGCTGACGTTCCCGTACCCCACGGGGCCGTCGCCGAAGGACGCCAGGGTCCCGAACATCAGGTACAGCACGGTGGGCAGCACGATGATGAAGAACGTGGACTCGACCATGCGCACGTTGCGCAGGAACTCCCAGGCGGCGAACCCGGTGACGATCCGCAGGGCGGACTTCCTCGGGCGGGCGGAGACGGCGGTGGTCATGTCAGTGTCCCTTCGGGGCGGTGGGAGCGGAGGCGCCGGCCGGGTCGGCGTCGGCGGTGAGGTCCAGGAAGACGTCGTCCAGGGAGGCCGGGGAGATCGTCAGGTCGTGCGCCCACTCCGCGGCGAGCAGCCGGCGAGCCAGGGCGTCCGTGTCCGCCGCGGTGAACCGCACCCGGCCGCCCTGGTGCTGGACGGCGTCGGTGATCCCCAGCTGGGCGGCGGCCTCCTCGGGCGTGCCGGGACCGTCCCAGAGGCAGGTGAGGGTGCGCTGGCCGGTGTCCGTCACCTGGTCCACGGGGCCGTCCAGCACGACCTGCCCGGCGCGCATCAGCACGATCCGGTCGGCGAAGTCGGCGGCCTCCTGGAGGAAGTGGGTGGCGAAGACGACCGTGCGACCGCGCTCCGCCTCGGTCTGCATGGTCTCCCAGAACTCCTTGCGGGCGCGCACGTCCATGCCGGCCGTCGGCTCGTCCAGCAGCAACAGGTCCGGCTCCGTCAGCAGGGCCAGCGCGAAGCGCAAGCGCTGCTGCTCACCACCGGAGCACTTGCTGACCCGGCGGGTGGAGAACCCAGCGGCGCCGGCGCGCTCGAGCGCGGACTGCACGGGGATGTGCCGGGGGTGGCAGGCGGCGACCATGGACACGGTCTCCCGGACCGTGAGGTCGTACAGCAGGCCGCCGGTCTGCAGCACGGCGCCCACGCGGCCGTCCCGCACGGACTGCCCCGGCGCGGAGCCGAAGACGGTCAGGGTGCCGGTGGTGGGGCTCGTGAAGCCCAGCACCAGGTCCAGGAAGGTGGTCTTGCCGGCGCCGTTGGGACCGAGCAGGGCCACGATCTCGCCGCGGCGGATCTCGAGGTCCACGCCCCGGACGGCGTGCACGGCGGAGGCGCCGCCGCCGAACTGCTTGCGGACCCCGGTGGCGTGCAGGGCGGATGGCGCCGGATCGGCGGAGTCGGTGGATCCGCTGGTGCCCCGGGCGGCCGGGGACGCGGTGGTTGCGGGTGCTGAGGGGTTCATGATCCCAGTCTGTTCGGCCGCGCCGCCGCGCGGATCTGCCGGGCGTCACCTCCTGCCCATGACATCCGTCATGCCGGCGGGGGACGTACCGTGGCGCCATGGAACTGCGCATCGAACCCGGGGACATCACCGAGCAGACCGCCGAGGCGGTCGTCAACGCCGCCAACTCCACCCTGCTCGGCGGCGGTGGAGTGGACGGGGCGATCCACCGCCGTGGCGGCCCCGAGATCCTCGCCGAGTGCCGCCGTCTGCGGGAAGCGGAGCTGCGGGACGGGCTGCCGGCGGGGCAGGCCGTCGCCACCACCGCCGGCCGGCTGCCGGCACGCTGGGTCATCCACACCGTGGGGCCGGTGTACGCGAAGACCATCGACAGGTCGGAGACGCTGGCGTCCTGCTACCGGGAGTCGCTGCGCGTGGCGGCGCGGCTCGGGGCCGGCAGTGTGGCGTTCCCGGCGATCTCCGCCGGCATCTACGGCTGGCCGCTGGACGATGCGGCGCGCATCGCGGTGCAGACCTGCCGTTCCATGGCCTCAGAGGTCGGTCCCGACGCCGGCCCGGTCGCCACGGTCGTCTTCGTCCCGTTCTCGGACGCGGCCGAACGGGCCTTCCGCGAGGCCCTTCACGGCTAGCGGCCGTCTAGGATTCCGGCATGGACCCGTTGAGCCTGTCTGCCCGTGACCTCTCCGCCGCCCTGCGCCACCGCCGCATCTCCGCCCGGGAGGTCCTCGAGGCCCACTACGCCCGCATCGACGCGGTCAACCCCGTGGTCAACGCCGTGGTCACCCAGGTGCGCGAGCAGGCCCACGCCCAGGCGCTCGCCGCCGACGAGCGTGCCGCCGCCACCGCACCGGAGGACCTGCCGCCGTTGCACGGGATCCCCATGACGCACAAGGACACCCACGCCACGGCCGGCATCCGCACCACCTCCGGCTCGCCGGTGTTCGCGGACCTGGTGCCCCGGGAGTCCGACGCCGTGATCGAGCGGTTCCAGCACGCCGGGGTCATCTCCACCGGCAAGAACAACGTCCCGGAGTTCGCCGCCGGCTCCCACACCTACAACGAGGTCTTCGGCACCACGCTCAATCCCTACGACCCCACGCGCAGCGCCGGCGGCTCCTCCGGCGGTGCCGCCGTCACCCTCGCCACCCGCATCCAGCCGCTGGCCGACGGCTCGGACATGGGCGGCTCGCTGCGCAACCCGGCAGCCTTCAACAACGTCGTCGGCTTCCGTGCCACCCCCGGCGTCGTCCCCAACGCGCCCGCCCGGGACCCGCGCGCCTGGCTCGGCCAGAAGGGAGCCATGGCCCGCTCGGTTGAGGATGTGATCCTCGCGCTGTCCGTCATCGCCGGCCCGGATCCCCGCTCACCGGTGTGGTGCCCGACGCCGGCCGGGGCCTTCGCCGCCCTGCTCACCGAGGAGGTCGGCCGCGGGTCCACTCCGGGCCGGCCGCTGGCCGGGGTGCGCGTGGCGGTGACGACCGACTTCGGACTGGACGTGCCCGTGGAAGGCGAGGTGGCCGGCGTCGTGCTCCGGGAGGCCGAGGTGCTGGCCGGGCTGGGGGCGAGCGTGGTCCCGGCCTGCCCCCGGCTGCGCGAGGCCGACCGGGTGTTCGACGCGACGCGGGCCTTCGACATGGCGCTGAGCCTGCGGGAGGTGGTGGCCGGATTCCCGGAGCAGGTGAAGGAGGAGGTCCACTGGAACGTGGAGCGCGGCCTGGCCCTGACCGCGGAGGACCTGATGGATGTGGCCGTGGCGCGGGGCCGGCTCGACCGGGAGATCGGACGCGTCTTCGGTGCCGGGGGCGAGTGCGACGGCACGGGCCGGACCTTCGACGTGCTGCTGGCGCCGACCGCGCAGCTTGCGCCGTTCCCCGCGGAGTGGACGTGGCCGCGAGAGGTAGCCGGCACGCCGATGGGGACGTACATCGAGTGGATGCGCTCGGCCACCCTCATCTCCGCCACGGGCTGCCCGGCGATCTCCGTGCCGGGCGGTTTCACCGCGGCGGGGCTCCCCGTGGGGCTGCAGCTGGTCGGGGCGCCCGGCCGGGACGTGGACCTGCTGCGGGTGGCCCGCGCCTACGACGAGGCCACCCGCTACGCGGACCGCGCCCCGGCACTCTGAGCGCAGGAGCGCGGATCAGGCGCGCAGGACGTTCTCCCCGTTGGCGTAGAGCTGCGGGGCGCCGACGGCCTCCGCCTCGGCGCCCTCGCCGGCAGGCGCGTACAGCTGGATGACGGTGGCGGAGGACTCCTCGGCGTTGTCGAAGGCCTCCAGCACGAAGGCGTCGTGCGGCTGACCCTCCACCTCGAGGCGCGCGTCGAACACGGACACGGCCATCTCCGGGCGCGGCTCCAGCTGCGCGATCTGGGCGCGCATCTGGTCCTCGTCCGCGCCGGGCAGCTTCCACATGCCCTTCTGCTCCTCGTCGATGTACCCCAGGAGGAAGGGCACCACGGAGTCGCCCGCCTCGGTGGCGAACTCCAGGGCCTGCTCGATGGCCAGGAAGACCAGCGGCGAGATGCGCTCGGACGGCGGCTGGGGCTGTCCCTCGGGCAGTTCGGTGCCGGCGGCCACAAGGTTCGGGTCGGTCTCCTGTTCGGCGCCGGGGGCGGCGGCCGGGTCGGTGGATGGGCTGGTGGGCTGTTCTGGTCGGTCAGTCACGTTCTCGACGCTATCGGGCACCGGTAGCATGGACAACCGTGGCTCTTACTATCGGAATCGTCGGCCTGCCCAATGTGGGCAAGTCCACCCTCTTCAACGCTCTCACCCGCCAGACTGTGCTCGCAGCGAACTACCCGTTCGCCACGATCGAGCCGAACGTCGGGGTGGTGAACCTGCCGGACTCGCGGCTGGACACCCTGGCCGGGATCTTCGGGTCCCAGAAGATCCTCCCGGCCACGGTGTCCTTCGTGGACATCGCCGGGATCGTCAAGGGGGCCTCCGAGGGCGAGGGCCTGGGCAACCAGTTCCTCGCGAACATCCGCGAATCGCATGCGATCGCCCAGGTGGTGCGCGCCTTCGACGACCCGGACGTGGTGCACGTGGACGGGGCGGTCAACCCGGCCTCGGACATGGAGACCATCAACACCGAGCTGATCCTCGCGGACCTGCAGACCCTCGAGAAGGCGATCCCGCGCGTCGAGAAGGAGGTCAAGGGCAAGAAGCGTGAGGCCGCCGAGCTCGCGGCCCTGCAGGCCGCCCAGGCCGTGCTCGAACGCGGCGACACCATCTTCTCCGCGATCGAGTCCGAGGGGCTGGACATGGAGCGGCTGCGCGAGGTCAGCCTGCTGACCGCCAAGCCCTTCATCTACGTCTTCAACGCCGACGACGGCGTGCTGGGCGACGCCACGAAGCAGCAGGAGCTGCGCGACCTCGTGGCCCCCGCCGACGCGGTGTTCCTGGACGCCAAGCTCGAGTCGGACCTCGTGGAGCTCGACGAGGAGGAGGCCCGGGAGATGCTGGAGATGAACGGCCAGGACGAGTCCGGCCTGGACCAGCTGGCCCGCACCGGCTTCCACACCCTGGGCCTGCAGACCTACCTGACCGCCGGGCCCAAGGAGGCCCGCGCCTGGACGATCAACAAGGGCGACACCGCCCCCAAGGCCGCCGGCGTGATCCACACCGACTTCGAGCGCGGTTTCATCAAGGCCGAGATCGTCTCCTTCGACGACCTCGTGGCCGCCGGGTCCATGGCCGAGGCCAAGGCCGCCGGCAAGGTGCGCATGGAGGGCAAGGAGTACGTGATGCACGACGGCGACGTGGTCGAGTTCCGGTTTAATGTGTAGATCCGCGTAATCCCGTGGAAGTAACGCGACAAGAATCCTTTTCTGAGGCCCTAATTCGACCCATCCTTGTCTGATCCTTGTCAGCCGTGTCGGCTTCGCGTCACCAACGACCTGATGCTCGCTGGGCTGATGGACAACGAGGGCCTGGCCTGATTCCTTGGCCTCCGTCCCCAGGCAAGGGGCCGCTGGCGGTTGAAGGTATGCAGGCCCAGCCGTCCAGCCGCAAGGAGGCTCGGGAGGCGCGGGAAGTATCCTCGTCAGCCCCGGCGAAGGCTATCCAGCCGAAGCCGCAAGCGGCACCGCCGCTGCCTCCGGCACCGCCGCTGCCTCCGGCACCGAAGCGGCCGAGCGCCTGACCGGCTGACATCGCCCCCGGAACCCACCACACGGAACCGGGGGCGATGTCGATCTGTCCACACGATTGGACAGTCTCAAGCCTGACCGAGAAGCGTGAGTCAGAATAGGACTACCCCACTGGGAAAAGGGGTTGGCGGTCCGTGGTGATCCCACCGGCGTACAGGGAAGGCTTCCGGCGAGGACCTGCCCAGGCTGGCCGAAGCGCCCCGCTGGTCATCCGGAAGGGGCGCTTCCCTGAGATCATGGGTTCATGCCGAGCGACTTGACCATGCTGCGTGTACTGATCGCCTCCCCCGGGGACTGCCATGAGGAACGGGAGGGGCTAGCCACGTTCTTGACCACGTGGAGCATGTCCATGGCCGACAGTAATGGTTACTACCTGCTTCCGTGGATGTTCGAGACCGGGTCCACCGCCTCCTACGGGCGGGATGGCCAAGCGGAGATTAACGAGCAAATAGTCAGAACCTCAGATATATGCGCAGCCTTCCTCTACCGGCGTCTCGGGCAACCCACCCCTCGGGACCGCAGCGGCACCGTCGAGGAGATCAAGTTGTGCGCGGAGGCGGGGTTGAAGCCTGCCGTCCACTTCCGCAACTTCGGTGAGCCCCAGAACGAGGCGGAGCAGGATGTCATCGACTACCGGACCGAGCTGGAGCAGTCGAACCTGTTCTACCCGGTCCGGTATTCCAAGCCCACGGACGGCATCGCCAAGGCCTCCGCAGCCGTGTTCAAGAGAGCCCAGGAGATCATGGACCAGCGGGCTGCGGGAACGACGGAGCTGCCGCCTATTGTGGGGGCCGAGCCGGTGCCTCAGAAGGAAGCCGAGTCCAAGACCGTAAGACGGGAGAGCATTACCCTCAGCCCGGGTCGGCTCGCTTCCATCCCACAGGTCAACTTCGAGCTGGACGAATCCTCCCGGCGGTCATTTGAGGATTCCTCGAACCGCATTCTCAATGCCGTGCGGAACGATGGGCGCCTGAGCGAGATCAACGCCACCATCGAGAAGATGCTGACGACACCCCATTACCAGGACCAGTTCCGCAAGGTGCAGCGTGCCCTGTACGGCGATCAGGGCTTGGCCATGAAGGACTGGTCATTCACCCTCGCTGAGGACGAGAGCGCCTGGCATCTGCTGAACACGGGGGAGACGGCTCGCATCGTCGAGCAGTATGTGCTGAGCACCGAGGTTCCCGGGGTCAGCCAGCGCCATGTGGAGTATTCCAGCGACCAGGAGCTCCGGGTGGAGGCGGGAGAACTGGTGGAGTTCGATACCCGAGGCGAGGAGGTCGGCATTCACGAGGCCGAGCTGGACATCACCTACCGGGTGCCAGGAGTGACTCCGTTGCGCGCGGTGCTGACCATCGATGACGATGACCCGGATGGCGACGGCGACCCCCGCGAGCTGGTCGCAGTCTGATCCGAGCTCCCACATGGGCTTGAAGAGGGAGCGCACCGTAATCTCGCCCGGAGTTCGAGCGAGCTTGGGGCCATGGACGACCGGCAACGACTCGGAGCCTTGGCAACCACCGAGGCGGAGTTGACCGCTTCCGCAGCAGAAGTGGGAGAGGCGAGTGCAGTATTCAGCCGCGCTGAGGCTGAACTGGCCCATGCGGAGGCCGAGGGCGCTCAGATATCGCTCACCAGAGCCATCGATAGGCGGACGGCAGCCGAGATCCGCAGCCGCCTGGCCCACAGGCGCTAAGGACGGGCTCGTGCAGCCTTCCGGAACGCGCTGAGGGATGTGGGGGCGACCCAGGGCTAGAGTGGGCATCCCCGGTCTCCACACCAAGCGCCAAGCCGGACCGTGAGGCATGCCCATCCTGACCTACGGGCCTCGGTTCCGGAGATGGCTCCGTCCTCTGAGATCATGGACGAATGCTGAACAGCCGCGTCCTTCGTGTCCTCATCGCCGCCCCTGGAGATTGCCAGGAGGAGCGCGACGGGATGGTGAAGGAGCTCCATGCGTGGAACGTGAGCTATGCCGAGAGTACGGGGATCTACCTCTGGCCGTGGCGGTGGGAGGAGAATTCCTACGCGACGTATGGGTTGTCGGGCCAGGAGACGCTCAACGAGCAGCTGGTGTCCAAGGCGGATATGTGTGTGGCGTTCTTCCGTAAGAAGTTGGGTACGCCAACCGATGATTACGACAGCGGCACGGTTGAGGAGATCGAGCGCTCTGCCGCGCGGGGGCTGAAGCCAGCTGTTCACTTCCTGGATGACGGCAGCCGACCTCCCTACGAAGAGGAAGGTCGGCTGGTCAAGTTCAAGAAGTCGCTGGAGACTCGCAAGTTCTATTACATGCCCTACAAAACCCACGTGGACGGAGTGCGTCTGGCCATGGTTGCTGTCAGGGCCCGGGTCGACTACTTCCTTAAGAAGGAGCTCGCTGCCGCAGAGGCGGAGTCGGCCCCCGCGCCGACCTCCGAGTTGGCCGCGACGTCCACCCCAGAGACGGCGTCGACAAGCCGTCGCCCCGCGCCGGGGTCTCCTTATGCCGACTCCATCCTCCACGTGGCGCAGCGGGGTGGCAGGCGCATCGTCGACATGGTCTCTGGGATGCAGGGCCTGGTGCGACACGACTGGAAGGCCGAGGTCAGCGACTTCGGGAACGGCTGGGAGATCAAGAACACCAGTGGACTGCCAGTCGAGTTGAGGCGCTACCGGGTCTTGGAAGAACCATCTGGGTCCAGTAATGGGGAGGTGTGGGCCAAGGGCGTACCCGCCAAGACCATCCGGCCTAATGAGCCGTTCTTGATCGCCGACCCCTATGACCGCCCGGAGCGTGAGTTGTCGCAGGCCAACATCCGCGTGGAGTATGTCGCGGAGGATGTTTTCCTGGAAGGCGTGGTCCCGATGGAGACCTACATGGAAGTCGCAGACGACGACGGAGTCGAGGCAGGGGAGACCGCCTGACCTCAACTCCGTACTTGCACACGGCTCCGGCCTTCGACAAGAAAGCGATGGGGCCGTTGTCGTGCTCTGGGCCGACAGCAGGGACACGGAACGACTGCCGCTGAGGGCGACACGAAGCCGAGGGACACGGAACGGACACGCAGCGCCCGCCGAGGTTCCGCCGCCCCTCTTCGAGATCCTCTCCCCAAAGAATCGGCCTGCAATCAAGGGCTGCGGGCCTTAGTCGAGAGCGTCAATGACTCGCCCCAGATCCATTACCTATAGTCAAGATTCCATTGCTCGCATAAGTGAGATTCGCTGAAGAAATCAATTTATCCACAGGTCGGGACATAGGCGAGCATAACGGGGGGTATGCCCGACTTTTCCTCGCGGGATCAACTCGGCTTCAATCTGCGCCGTGAGCTTGCCTCTAAGCCAGAGGAGTGAATCACAGTGTCAGGCAGGCGATGGACACGGAACTGCGGCAACCCGCAGTCGGCGGCCCATAGCCCCACTTGCCTGAAGAACGCAGGCAAGCGGATACGGAATGTGCGCCAGCGGCCGGATACCCTCCTCATAAGTGGTTATTGAGGAGAGGAGAGCGCGGCATGGGGAATTCATCGTGGGGCAATGGCCATCACAAGGGCCTGGCGGAGGGCTTGAGTAAGGGCCTGAAGGAGGGGCGCATCCAGGGAGCGGTCGGAAGCTTCGCCGTAGGTGCGCTGCTCGTCGGAGGGGCTTGGAGCGTCGACCAGTACAAGAAGCGTCAGGCTACCAAAGAGCAAGAGCGCCGGGCACGGGAACAGCTGGCGAACGCGGGTAAGACGCTGTCCGGCAACGAGGACGACGCTAACGATGGCGGCAGGGGCGGCAACTCCCGCCAGGCTTGACGCTATCTGACGGACTTCAAGGTCCCGGTTCTCTGGATTAGAGCCGAGGCCTGTTCTTGGCCATCTAGGTCTGCTCGGAGTAGGTACTCGCCAATCCTCGAGTGCCGCTGGTCGGCTATGAACGCAGCGCGAGCACCTGGCTGAATATTCGGCGTTCTGAGCGCCATCTGTATTGGGCTTGAGAGCCAGTGACTGCTTGAGGGGTTGGGCGCCTTGGGAGCCATCGTTATTTTGGTTCAGAGCCACCTGCTTAGGCTCCTTCCGCTGGGTGTAAAGGGCACCCGGCGGAAGGAGCAGTTCAATGGTAAGGAAGATCAAGGCCAAGCTCGTGCTGCAGTTACGGGCTGAGGGCCTGTCCGGGCGGGCGATTGCCGCGTCTCAGCAGATCTCGCGGAACAGTGTCGCCGAGGTGCTGGAGGCCGCCGACGCGGCCGGGGCGCGGTGGGACGACATCGCGGCACTCCCCGACGCGGAGGTGTATTCGCTGTTGTTCCCCGGCCGTGGGGAACACGAGAGCGTCTTCGCTGAGCCTGATTGGTCCCGGGTGCATCGGGAGATGGTCCGGGTAGGGGTGACGATGAAGCTACTCCACGGCGAATACGTGGACGAATGCGGCCAGTCCGGAAGCCCGGCGATGGGCTATGACCGGTTCTGCAAGTTCTACCAGCGGCATGTGATGGTCACCGGGCTGGCCTCCAGGATCGGACACAAGGCCGGCCAGACGGTCGAGGTCGACTGGTCCGGTCCCACGATGCAACTGCTCGACACAGCGACCGGGGAGTTGACCCGGGTCTACCTGTTCGTGGGGTGCCTGCCGTTCAGCCGGTTCTCCTTCGTGGAGCCGACGCTGGATATGAAGCAGGACACCTGGCTGCGGGCCCACGTGGGTATGTTCGAGTACTTCGGCGGCAGCGTGCCGAGGATCGTGCCGGACAACCTCAAGACCGGGGTGATCAAGCATCCCAAGGAGGGCGAGATCGTCCTGAACGAGGCCTACCGGGAGATGGCCGCTCACTACTCGGCGGCCGTGCTGCCGGGCAGAATCCGGGCGCCGAAGGACAAGGCCAGCGTGGAGAACACCGTGGCGCACGTGGCGACCTGGATCATCGCTGCCCTGCGCAAGCGGCAGTTCACCTCCCTGGCCGAGCTCAAGGCAGCCATCGCAGTCCAGCTGAAGGCTTACAACGCGGAACCGTTCCAGAAGCGCGCCGGCTCCCGCGCCTCGGTGTTTGAGTCGGAGGAGAAGGCGTTGCTGCGCCCGCTGCCGGCCGTGGCCTATGAGATTAGCCGGTGGGTCTACGGGCGCCGGGTAGCCCGCAACGGGCACGTGGCCTTCGCCCGGAACTACTACTCGGTTCCCTGCACACACGTCGGGGCCAAGGTCGACCTGCGGGTCACGGACACCATGCTGGAGGTCCGCCACGGCCACCAGCGACTGGCCAGCCACCTCTTGCTGCCGGAGAACGTGGTGAACGAGTACCGCACCCACGACGCCGACCTGCCGGCCGGACCGAAGTACCGGCAGTGGGACCAACACCGAGTCAGAGAATGGGCCGGGCGCATCGGACCATCGACGGTGACCGTGGTGGACAGGGTCTTCGAATCCGTTCCGGTCGCCGAGCAGGGCCTGAACCCGGCACTGGCCGTGTTGAGGCTGACCCGCCGGTTCTCCGCCGAACGGGTGGAGGCCGCCTGCAGTATCGCGTTGGCCGGCCCGATCCGCTCCCCACGGTATGCCCACCTGCGCCCGATCCTGGACACCGGCCAAGACAGACCAGGAGCAATCACCGGCAGCGCGCCCGCCGGGCCGCCGGCTGAGGAGATCGGTGGCTACGTGCGTGGCGCCTCCTACTACGCGGCAGGAGGCACCCGGTGACCCGGATCGATACCGAGACCAAACGCAAGCTACGCGAGATGGGGGCCACCGCCCTGTTGGAGTCCCTCGAGGCCCGGGACGAGACCCTCATGCTGGGCCTGGGCTTCGAGGACCAGGTCAGGCTCGTCGTGGACGAGGCCCACACCTCCTTCACCCACGCCAAGGTCGAGGGCCTGATCCGGCGGGCCGGACTGCGCTACCCCAACGCCGACCTACGCCGGCTGGACCTGCTCACCGAGCGCGGCCTGGACCAAGGGGTGATCGCCCAGCTCGGAACCTGCTCGTTCATTGACCGTCAGCAGAACGTCGTCTTCCAGGGCTTCACCGGCTCCGGGAAGTCCTATCTGGGGTGCGCGCTGGCCAAGCAGGCCTGCCAGCACCGGATCCGGGCGCACTACATCCGGATGCCGGACCTGGCCGAGGCCTGGGCCCTGGCCCGGGACAAGCCCCACGGGCAGCGGACGTTCTTGAAGAAATACGCCGCGTTCACCCTGCTGGTCATCGATGAATGGCTCCTGGACCACCCGGACGAGGGGATGCGCAGCATGCTGCTGGAGCTGCTCGAGCGCCGGTATGGGAACACCTCGACGGTGTTCTGCACCCAGTACGCCCAGAAGGACTGGCACCAGCGACTTGGCTCCGGAGTCCACGCCGACGCCATCATGGACCGGATCGTGCACAACACCCTCTGGATCGAGACCGGCAGCTTCAACATGCGCGAACACACCGCGATGAACGGTCTCTAGAAACCGCCGTTGAGAGCCGGTGGCTCTGACCCCATCGGCCACCGGCTCTCAACGGCAATACAGGTGGCTCTGAAAGGCAATACTGGGTGGCTCCCAGACCCTCAAATACTCACATGTGCTTTCCGGCGCGCTTGGCCGCTTGCAGTGCCGCTGACGTGCGCTCATCAGTGACCTCGCGTTCCCTGTCGGCCACACTCATCATCATGACGTTGGCCACGAGCTTGCCCGGGGGTGTCCACACCAAGATCAATCGCCACCACGGTCCACTGGGGCTGGCGGGCGAGTACGTGTTGGGTGACCATCGCGTGCAGGCGGCCGGCAGACGTCGTGACAAAAAAAGTTTGCTAACCGCGGCGACGTGGTCGAGTTCAGATTCAATATCTGACCCCAGCTCATGGAAGTGGGTCTAGGATCTGTCAGATATAGGTGTTGCTAAGAGGATGGGTCACCCGGTGGTAGTACCAAGGAGCACTCCCCGACGGCGTTAGCGAACCGGGCGGAAGGGGATCTATGTCGTACAAGGAATTTTGGTGGGCCTCAGCGCTATCTCGGATGGATACCCGTGATGCACTTGCAGATGTCCACTCAAGGCTTGTTCCAACAGGTCAGCAATCCATCGGCCCGCTTGTGGCGGACGTACCTCCCGAAGAGGTCACGACGTTCAATCTTGTCCGTCGACTTGTAAATAGGCGTACGGCCGCAGGCGGTAGGGCCATTGCGCTCCATAGTCGACCGCTTGAAGGGGGAAACAGAAGAGCTGGGCGCAAACCGAGTGGCTGCGATCTTGAACTGGCAGTCGAGGTGGGACCAGGGCTTTGGGTCGATCTGGCGCTGCAAGCAAAGAAGTACTTGCCGCATTCTGGGAGTTATCGCGGATGGTCCCCCATTCAGAACTCCAACTTGATTCAATGGGCGACTTCAAATGGTAATCGCACGCCGGGAATGTTGCTGTACAACACCGAAAGTCAGCCTTTCGCGAGTCCAGGTTCAACTACCAGTGTTCTCGGCGCATGCTGTACGCAACCTAAGAGATGTCATGGTTGGAGGTGGCCCGGTGCGAAAGGTCAGGAGTGGAGTCTTCCAGATTGTCGAACCCCGATGGCTGTGAGCTTGGTACTGGATCAAACTTCCATGCGGGGACTGACCAACCCTACCCCGGGACAACTCGCGGACGTAGCGCTTCCTTTGGAGTGCATCTTTTGCCCAAGTGCGCCCCTCGTAACAACAAGCGCTCCATCTTGGGCGCTAACGCTTCTTGAATCGCAAGTTCACAAGTCTTCGACCGAGGTTTTAGAACGTGGCGATGATGGCGCTCCTGAACACTCCGGAGACTCGTCGGCGTCGGCGTACTCCGTCGTACTCAGTCTTGGCGATCAAGAAACGACAGACACATAGGAATCTGCAAACCATACTGACCACGCCCGCAAGGTTCGTGGCGAAGGCCGTCCGAGGTCTCCGGATCGTGCTATCGGATAATCGCCACAGCGTCTTGCTTCGCGGAAAGACGAAGCGCCTGACGTGACCGTTCATTAGCGTGGGTCACAGGTTATTCGGCTACGTAACGTGGTGGAATTTAGGTTCAACGTGTAGTGCGCTCATGTCGAAGACGTGCCCAGGCCGGTACCCTGAGAGCATGTCTGACATCGCCATGACGTCCGAGACGCTCGCTCTTCGCGAACTCCTCGACGCGCGTCGGGACGACTTTCAAGTGCTGCTCGACCGGTACGGCGCGACCAGTCCGAAGCTGTTCGGCTCCGTCGCCCGAGGCACCGCGCGCCCGGGGTCGGACATCGACATCCTCGTCGAGATGGACCCAGCGGAAGGGAACCTGCTCATGCGGGCCTCCGGGCTGATGGAGGAGACTCGGGCGCTGTTCGGACGCGACGACATCGATGTGTTCCCCGTCCAGCTGCTCAAGCGGCCGATAACCGCTTCGGCGCTCGACGACGCGATCGCCCTGTGAGCCGCGACCGCGCTCGGCGCATCGATGACGTTCTTGAGGCCATCGAACGGTGCCAGAGATACATCGCTACTCTGGATGGTGATTCTTCCGTCGTGGAGATGGCAGAGGACGCGATCGAGCGCAACCTGCAGATCATCGGTGAAGCGGTGAACCATCTCCCCGAGGATATCCCCGGTGCACACCCAGAGGTTCCTTGGCCGCAGGTCCGGGGCTTCCGCAACATTCTCGTCCACCAATATTTCGGAGTCGACGTGGAGGTCGTCCGCGACGTAGTGGAAACCCACCTCCCGCCGCTCGCCGAAGCGCTGAGAAGCCACGTCACAGACGGCTTGTCCTGACCCGCGTCGGCCAGTATGGACCTTCCGCTTCAGATGGCCGTACGTAGTGGAATGTGGTGGATGTTCCGATTCGACGTCCCGCAGTGATCGTTGGTCTCGGACGGAACAGCGGTTTGTTGGTCACCTCCGCTCGGGCTGCTCGTCCCGCGGCGCCGACGCTCACCCAATGCTCTTTGTCCAGATAGCGGTCACGGACGATCGTCGAATACTCCCGGCGCAGTGCGCAGCCGCAGTCGGGCTCCGTTTTGACCGTGATGATCAGCTCATCAGAGTTGTCGGTGACGATCAGGAATACCTTGTCGGCTACCTTGTACACGTCAAGAGTCTCGGTGAAGGGCCGCCCGTTCGACACGCGGGGCAGGGAACCGGCGACGCTGCGGGCGGTCTGCTGCAACTGCTTTCCCTCCACGGGGCACCTCCATCTTGATCGTCGCCGAGCCGTCTCCTCCTCTACCATGGCACCATCGAGGCCCTGAGAGGAAGGCGACCATGAGCAAGGATCTTGCCGTCGGCGACCATGTCCGATGGAACTCCGAGGCCGGGGAGGTCTCCGGCGTGATCGTGAAGAAGCACACGAGCGACACCGAGTACAAGGGGCATATGCGCCGTTGCACCCCGGAGGAGCCGCAGTTCGAGATCAAGAGTGACAAGACCGACCACGTCGCCATGCACAAGGCCTCGGCGCTGCACCGGATCCGTTGACCGAGCCCACCGACCAGCCGACCGAGCAGCCCACGGCGCAGTACTTCCTCGGGCTGGAGACCCGGGTCTGGCAGGCCCAGGTCCGCGGGGACGCCGCCGCTGAGCGCGAGCTGCTGCCGGCTGACTTCCTGGGCGTCGACCAGGACGGCTTCGCCGGCCTCGCCGGGCATCTGGCCCAGCTCGACGACGGCCCCGTCACCACCTCCTTCGAGCTCAGCGGGGCGCGCCTCACCCACATCGCCGCCGATGCCGTGCTGCTCAGCTACCGCGCGGACTCGCGCCGGCCGGGCCGCACCGAGACGGAGACGGTGTACATCAGCTCACTGTGGGTGCGCCGGGACGGCCGCTGGTGGAACTCCTTCAGCCAGGACACGCCCGCCGCACCGTCCACGGCCGGCTGACCGCCGGCTGCCCGCCGGATGGGGAGGGCCCGACGCCGGCCCGGCCGGGTGCGCTGTCCTGTTCCCTCTCAATCGCGTCCCGGGCGCCGGCGGTACCGCTTCGTCTCGGAGCGCTGGCGCTTCGCCTCCAGCCGGCGGCGGGTCGAGCCGCGGGTCGGCCGGGTCGCTCGGCGCGGGACCGGTGGCACGAGGGCCTCGCGCAACAGCTCGGCGAGCCGCTCCCGCGCGGCCGCCCGGTTCCGCCGCTGGGATCGGTGCTCGGCCGCGCTGAGGGTGAGCACCGTGCCCGCCAGCCGCGCGGCGAGCCGCTCCAGGGCCCGCGCCCGCTGGGTCTCGTCCAGGGCCGACGTCATGCCCAGGTCGAGACTGAGCTGGACCCGCGAGTCAGTGGTGTTGACGCCCTGGCCGCCGGGCCCCGAGGCGTGGGAGAACTGCTCGACCAGCTCGCCGGCGGGCACCGTGAGCCCGCGGGGCAGGCCCGGTCCCGGGGGCACGCGCAGGTCGTCCACGGGGTCAGCCGATCAGGCGTTCGTCACGCAGTCGCGGTTCCACGCGCCGCTCGGGACGGAATCCGGCCTTGTCCGCATAGAAGGAGCGGATGCGGTCCATGTCCGCCGCCACGTCACCCGTGAGCTCGAACGTCGGCCCGAGTCCGGAGGTCATCGTGGTGCGGTCCACGTAGCCGAGGGTCACCGGCATCCCCGTCTCGAGGGCGATGCGGTAGAAGCCGGACTTCCAGTGCGGATGGGCTCCGCGGGTGCCGTCCGGGGTGACCACCAGACCGAAGACCTCGCCCGACCGCGCGGAGTCCACCACCTCGCCGACCACCCGGCTCGGATCCTCACGATCGACGGCGATACCGCCGAGGGCCCGCATCACCGGGCCGCGCCAGCCGTGGAACAGGGACCTCTTGCCCAGCCAATGCACCTCGATGTCCAGCTCCCAGGCGATGGCGAGCATCAGCACGAAGTCCCAGTTGGAGGTGTGCGGGGCGCCGATGAGCACGGTGGGGCGGGTCGGCGCAGGCTGCGTCACCAGCTCCCACGGCCCGATCGACCAGAAGGCGCGGGCTAGTCGTCGTCGGAGCATGCTCCCTACGGTAGGGCACCGACAGGTTCGGCGCGTGAACGGCCGGAACGGGATGCCAGGATTGGCGGAATACCGGAGCGGCCTTGGACTGTTGCACCGGGTATGCGAGCTATGACCTATGCGAAGTACGGCGACGAGAATGTCCTGGAGCTGACCGAACTGCCGGTACCCCGGGTCGGTCCCAGCCAGATCCTGGTCCGGGTGACGCGTTCCTCCGTGAATCCGGTGGACTGGAAGGTCATGTCCGGTGGTCTGGACGAGATGATGGAGACCCGATTTCCCGCAATCCCTGGGTGGGACGTGGCGGGGATCGTGGAGAAGGTCGGCCCGGATACCCCGGAGTTCGCGGCGGGCGACCGGGTGGCAGCGTACGCCCGGAAGATGGTCGTCTCGGGCGGAACCTGCGCGGAGTATGTGACGATTCCCGTTGATTTCGCCGCCAGGATCCCGGACGGTGTCTCCGACGATGAGGCCGGCGCGCTGCCCCTGACGGGACTGACGGCCCGGCGTGCCATCAACGCCCTGGACCTCACGGATCAGGACACCGTCCTGCTGCATGCGGCCTCCGGTGGCGTCGGCTACCTGGCCTCCCAGCTGGCCGTCCGGACGGGCGCCACGGTGCTCGGCACGTGTTCTCCGGCGAGTTTCGAGAAGCTCCACCGCATCGGGGTCACCCCGCTCGAGTACGGGGAGGGTCTGGTGGATCGAGTGCGGGAGGCCGCTCCCGATGGCGTGGACGCGGTGGCCGATTTTGCCGGTGAGGCGCTGGAGACCACCCTGGCCGTACTGAACGAGGGCGGTCGGCACGTCTCGATCGCCGACCCGGCCGTTCTGGAACACGGCGGGCGCTGGCTGTGGGTGCGGCCCGACGGCGGGGGACTGTCCGAGCTGCTGAGCCTCGTGGAGGCGGGCGATCTGACCCTGGACATCGATCGGACCCTGCCCCTGGAGGAGCTTCCGGAGGCCTACCGGGCCAGCCGCGAGGGGCGGGCCCACGGCAAGATCGTCATCCACGTCCAGGACTGATCGTCGGATCGTCTCACTCGGGCCGCGGCGAGCGTCAGCCAGCGTTGACGATCTCGCCGTTGCGGGGCAGAGCGCCCCGGAAGGTGATCGGCACCGCGTTTGCGTGCAGCAGGTCCCGACTGTCCACGGCGTGCAGGTGCAGATGCGGCTCGGTGCTGTTCCCCGAGTTCCCACACCGGCCCACCACTTCGCCCGGGCTGATCCGCTGGCCCACCCGGACCGCGGCGCTACCGCGTTGAAGGTGACAGAGCGCGACGACGGCCGTGCCGGCTTCCGCTGAGTCCGCCGCGGGCCGTTCGCTCACCTCGATCAGCACGTGGTTGCCGATCACGGCCAGCCATCCGCTCTCCAGGCGGCGCCTCCGGCCGGAAGAACGAGGCGAGCGTGTATGGGGCCGACCGGCCGCCGTCGCCCACCGGGACGAAGTCGATCGCGTAGGCCAGCCCGAACCGGGCGGTGCCGTGACTGGGCACCCGGTTGGCCGGGCTGTTCTGCACCAGCCACCGGCCGGCGAAGGGGTAGTGGAGCTGCAGGGGAGACATCAATAGGAACACTAGTCGACTCCGAACCGGTGGGATGATGGTTCGATGACCGCAACCCTCGTGGCCCACGGCCTGGCCGGCGGCTACGGCCATCGCACCCTCTTCGACTCGGTCGACCTGACGGTGGCCCCTGGCGACGTTCTCGGGGTCGTCGGTGCGAACGGGGCGGGGAAGTCCACGTTGCTCCGGCTGCTGGCCGGCCTTGACACCCCGCAGTCGGGCACCGTCACCCTGTCACCGGTGAGTGCCTTCGTCGGGTGGCTGCCGCAGGAGCATGAGCGGGTGGAGGGTGAGTCCGTGGCCGGCTACATCGCCCGCCGCACGGGGTGCGCCGCCGCGAGCCGGGACATGGAGGCCGCCGCCGAGGCCCTGGGAGGGACGGCGGGGTCCGGAGCGGGAGACCTCGACCCCACTGACGTCTACTCGACGGCGCTGGAGCGCTGGCTGGCCAGCGGCGCCGCCGATCTGGACGAGCGGATCCCGGCTGTGCTCGCTGACCTCGGCCTCGACCTCAGCCGCCCCGACATCGAACAGACCCTGATGACCTCGCTGTCCGGAGGGCAGGCCGCCCGGGTGGGACTGGCCGCGCTCCTGCTCTCACGATTCGACATCGTGCTGCTGGATGAGCCCACCAACGACCTCGATCTGGACGGTCTCGAGCGGCTCGAGGCCTTCGTCCGTGGGCTGCGCGGAGGCGTGGTGCTGGTCAGCCATGACCGCGAATTCCTTGCGCGGTGCGTGACCGGCGTGTTCGAGCTCGATCTGGCGCAGGGCTCGAACCGTCTCTACGGCGGAGGCTACGACTCCTACCTCCAGGAGCGTGCGACCCTCCGCCGCCAACAGCGGGAGAGGTATGAGGAGTTCGCCGAGACGAAGGCCGACCTCGTCTCGCGGGCCAGGACCCAGCGGGAATGGTCGAGCCAGGGCGTGCGGAACGCCCTGAGGAAGGCCCCGGACAACGACAGGATCCGGCGCAGGGCGTCGACCGAGTCCAGTGAGAAGCAGGCCCAGAAGGTGCGCCAGATGGAGAGCCGGATCGCGCGACTCGACGAGGTCGAGGAGCCACGCAAGGAATGGCAGCTCCAGTTGACCATCGGTGCCGCACGCCGGTCTGGTTCGGTCGTGGCGACACTCCACGAGGCCGTGGTGAGACAGGGCCTGTTCACGCTCGGACCGGTGTCACTGCAGGTGAACGCCGGGGAGCGGATCGGTATCACCGGGCCGAACGGCGCCGGGAAGTCGACGCTGCTCCGGGTCCTGCTGGGACAGCAGCGCCCGGAGGAGGGGAGCGCGACCCTCGGCACGGGCGTGGCGATCGGGGAGATCGACCAGGCACGGTCCCTCCTTGTAGGCGAGCAGACCCTGGCCGCCGCCTTCGAGGTGCTCGTCCCGGACGCGGCCCAGGCCGAGGTGCGCACCCTGTTGGCCAAGTTCGGGCTCAGGGCAGATCACGTGAACCGGGCCGCCCGCCAGCTCTCACCGGGAGAGCGTACCCGGGCAGGACTGGCCCTGCTGCAGGCCCGCGGCGTCAACCTGCTGGTGCTGGATGAGCCGACGAACCACCTTGACCTGCCGGCCATCGAACAGCTGGAGCAGGCGCTCGAGTCCTACGACGGAACGCTGTTGTTGGTCACCCATGACCGGAGGATGCTGGCCACGGTCCGGACTGATCGGCGATGGAAGGTCGAGGCAGGTCAGGTCACCGAACTCTGATGGCGCGCAATCCCATGACCTGCAGAAACCACCTGCGGGACGTGGCCGCCTGCGGTTCGGGTTTCGCCTGGGCGTCGACGTGGCCCTGTGGAAAACCGGAAAACATGTCTGGAGGGCGAGGCATGGTGGATCCATGGACAGCACACCCATTGCGGACGAAGCCCAAGAGGTCATCCGGAACGCCTCAAGCGACATCCTGAGGCCTCTGAAGGGGGAATGCGTACTCTGTTTCACCGACCGCCAACTTGGCCAGTTCGGTTGCCACAACACGTTGCGTTTCGCCCTCACCTATCGGGACCTGGTCGCCCCGCGTGCCACGGCCCTGGACCGCAGGCTCGGGGCCAAGGGCGGCTACTGTGATTGCGAGATCTTCCTCAACGCCTATCAGCCGGTTCGACGCAGCCCTGTGCCCATTGGGGGCCGGCGATCTACTGGTAGGAGCCGCCGGGGCACGGCGCCTTCGGCACTGACCCGCTCTCAGGGTCGTTCGTCGGCCGGCTCATCGGAGACCGGCAGTCCGGCGGCGTCCCACGCCTTGTAGCCGCCGATGACGTCGGTGGCACGGTGCAGGCCCATCTGGCGCAGGTTCCACGCCGCCAGGGAGGAGGAGTATCCGTGCCGGCAGAACAGGATGTACCGCACGTCCCAGTCCGTGGCCTCGGGGATGCGGTGGTCGAAGTCCGGGTCGAGCCGCCACGGCAACACCGTCAGGTCAATGGCCAACGCTCCGGGGATGCCGCCGGCGCCGCTACCGGTGCCGGTCCCGGCGTCGGCACGGTGCACGGCGGTGCGGACATCGATCAACACCGCACCGGCGGCCTGCTCCGCCAGGGCCTGCTCCGGGCGTAGCCGGTCCAGCTCCGCGCGCACCCGGTGCAACAGTGGCATCGATCCGCGCTCGCCGAGCCGTGCCCCAGGACCCGTGGCCTCCGGCGCGCGCCCGGCCACCGACGTTTCAGTCCTCGTGGCGGAACCCGATCTTGATCGTGACCTGCCAGTCCTG
The DNA here is from genome assembly GCF_031432995.1 of Citricoccus sp. I39-566. Lineage (GTDB taxonomy): Bacteria > Actinomycetota > Actinomycetes > Actinomycetales > Micrococcaceae > Citricoccus > Citricoccus nitrophenolicus_A. The sequence goes on along the minus strand of NZ_CP133842.1, from coordinate 3,002,195 downwards.
GACGTTTCCCTCCGAGAGATGGCCGCGGATCGACTGGACCTCGAACCAGTCCAGGTTGCGCAGGGTCTTGGAGGCCTCGGTGACGGCATTGGTGACGGCTGCCTCGACGCCATCGGGAGACGTGCCGACGATCTCGGTGATGTTGTAGACGTTGTTGGCCATGGTGTCCTCCGTGGGGTGAGGCCCGGGCGCCTGGGGCCCGGGACGGTGCACGCCACGGTACTGGAGCGCACCGTCCCGGGCATAGGGCCGGTTCGGGGGAGCGGTCGGGGTGTGACAACGGTGGAGCCGGGAATCCTCAGCTGGTCCGCTGTAAGCCCCGGACCGCCTCCACGGCCTCCTGCACCGCCGCGGCGGCCAGCTCCGCGTCCCGCTCGGTGGAGTCCCGGCCGAAGGTGAAGCGCACGGCGGTCCGGGCCAGCGGTTCCGGCAGCCCCAGGCCCGTCAGCACGTGGGAGGCCTGGTCGGAGCCGGCGGCACAGGCCGAGCCGGAGGAACACCACACCCCGCGGCGCTCGAGTTCCAGCAGGACCGCCTCCCCGTGGGTGCCGGCGAAGACGAACGACGCCGTCCCCGGCAGCCGGTGCTGCGGGTGTCCGGTCTGCCGGGCGCTGGGCACGGAGCCGAGCACGCCGGCCACGAACCGCTCCCGCAGGTCCGTCACGCGCGGGGAGCCGGCGGGCCGTTCCCTCTCGGCGGCCGCCAGCGCGGTGGCCAGCGCGACGGCGCCGGCCACGTTCTCCGTGCCACTGCGCCGGTCGCGTTCCTGGCCGCCCCCGTGCACCACGGGCTCCAGGGAGAGCCGTCCGTGCGCCCACAGCAGGCCGATCCCCTTGGGCGCCCCGACCTTGTGGCCGGACAGGGAGAGCGCGTCCACCCCGAGCGCGGACACGTCGAGGGGCAGCCAGCCCGCCGCCTGCACCGCGTCGGTGTGGAAGGGGACCTGCTGGGCGCGGGCCACCTCGGCCAGTTCACGGATCGGTTGGACGGTGCCGATCTCGTTGTTCGCATACTGCACCGAGACCAGCGTGGTGTCCGGGCGGACGAGTTTCGCCAGCTCGGCGGGGGACACCCGGCCGGTCCGGTCCGGGGTGAGGTAGTCGACCTCGAAGCCGTGCATCCGCCTGAGGTACTCCGCCGAGGCCAGGACCGCCTCGTGCTCCAGGGGGCTGGTCACCAGGTGGCGGCCGCGGGGGGCACCGAGGGCGATGCCCTTCACGGCCAGGTTGGCCGCCTCCGTGCCACTGCCGGTGAACACCACGCCGGAGGCGCGTCCGCCCAGCACCGCGGCGGATGACCTCCGCGCCGCCGCCAGCCCGGCGGCGGCCGACTCGCCCAGGGAGTGGTGGCTGGACGGATTGCCGAAGTCCCCGGTCAGGTACGGCCACATCGCCTCCAGGGCCTCCCTGCGCACTGGAGAGGTGGCCGCATGGTCGAGGTACATCACGGCGTCCGGCCCGAGGAGACATCCAGCCCGAGGTCCAGGGACCGCACGCTGTGGGTCAGCGCGCCGACGGAGATGACGTCCACCCCCGTGGCGGCGATCGAGGCCACGGTGTCCAGGTCCACGCCGCCGCTGGCCTCCACGATCGCGGCCCCGTCGACCAGGGTCACCCCCTGGCGCAGGTCCTCGAGGGTGAAGTTGTCCAGCATCACCGTGTCCACGCCGGCCGCCAGCACCGCCGGGATCTGGTCCAGCCGGTCCACCTCCACCTCCACGTGCGCGGTGTGTGGGAGCCGGTCCCGCATCTGCAGAAGCGCCTCGGTGACGGTCAGCCCGGCGGCGAGCACCGCCGCAAGGTGGTTGTCCTTGACCATCACCGCATCGGAGAGGCTGCTGCGGTGGTTGTGCCCGCCGCCGTCCCGCACGGCCTGCCGTTCCAGCAGCCGCAGTCCGGGGGTGGTCTTCCGGGTGTCCACCACCCGGGCTCCGGCGCCGGCCACCGCGTCCACGTAGCGGGCGGTCTGGGTGGCGATGCCGGACATCCGCTGGACGAAGTTCAGCCCGATCCGCTCCGCCCGCAGGATGGCCCGGGCGGGGCCGGCGACCTCGGCCAGCACCTGGCCTGCCGTGAAGCGCTCGCCGTCGGCGGCCAGCAGGGCCACCCGGACCGCCGGGTCCACGAGGCGGAAGGCGGTGGAGAAGACGGCGGCTCCGCTGAAGACGCCGGGCTCGCGGGCCACCAGCCGTGCCTCGAGCACCGCCTCCGCGGGCACCAGCGCCTCGGAGGTCAGATCGCCCCAGGGGGCATCCTCATCCAGGGCCGCCGCCACGAGACGGTCGAGGTGGAGCTGTCCGGTCACCGCTGCGTCCCCGCCGTGGCCCGCGGCGCCACGGAGAGCATCCGTTCCAGGGCCACCCGCGCCGGATCGGCGACCTCGTCCGACACGGTGATGCGGTTGACGACCTCACCCGCCAGCAGCGATTCCAGCACCCAGGCCAGGTAGCCGGGATGGATGCGGTACATCGTGGAGCAGGGGCAGATCACCGGGTCCAGGCAGAAGATGGTGTGCTGCGGGTACTGCGCCGCCAGCCGCTGGACCAGGTTGATCTCGGTCCCGATGGCGAAGGTGGAGCCCGCCGGTGCTGCCTCGATCGCCTTGACGATGAAGTCCGTGGATCCGGCGGAGTCGGCGGCGTCGACCACCGGCATGGGGCATTCGGGGTGCACCACCACGTGCACGTCCGGGTACTCGGCCCGGGCCTTCGCGATCTGGTCCACGGTGAAGCGCTTGTGCACGGAGCAGAAACCGTGCCACAACAGCACCTTGGCCTCGTCCAGCTCCTGCTCGGTGTTCCCCCCGAGCGGCTTGCGCGGATTCCACAGCGGCATCTGCTCGAGCCCGATGCCCATGGCCTTGGCCGTGTTGCGGCCCAGGTGCTGGTCCGGGAAGAACAGCACCCGCTGTCCGCGCTCGAAGGCCCAGTCCAGGACGGCGGCGGCGTTCGAGGACGTGCAGACGATCCCTCCGTGCTGACCGACGAAGCCCTTCAGCGCCGCGGAGGAGTTCATGTACGTCACCGGGATCACGGGTGCCCGGCCGGCCTCGTCCGGGGTGGTCCCGTAGACCTCCTCGAGCTGTTCCCAGCAGTCCATCACGGAATCGAGGTCCGCCATGTCCGCCATGGAGCAGCCGGCCGCCAGGTTCGGCAGGATCACGGACTGCGCGGCTGTGGAGAGCAGGTCCGCGGTCTCGGCCATGAAGTGCACGCCGCAGAAGACGATCGCCTCGGCCTCGGGGCGCGTGCGGGCCGCCTTGGCGAGCTGGAAGGAGTCACCCACGAAGTCGGCGTGGGCCACCACCTCGTCACGCTGGTAGAAGTGGCCCAGGACCACCACCCTCTCGCCGAGCTCGGCCTTCGCCGCGCGGATCCGCTCGTGCAGCTCAGCCTCTGTGGCCTCGGTGTAGGACGCCGGCAGGGCGCCCTGGCGCGGAGCCGCACCCGGGAGGGGGTTGTCCTGGGAGGCCCCCGGGCCGTAACCGGGCGCTGCTGGCGCACCGGCCGGGCCGACGTCGTACTCCCAGGGGCCGGACGTCAGCCCGGGGGAGCAGGACGAACCGGCGGAGGCCCCCGAGCCGATGAGCTGCAGGGTGCGGTCCACCGAGGCGTCGACGGGAGGGGACAGCGTGATCGGGTTGGTCATGATCGGGTGCTTTCTGCAGTGCGGTATCGGAAGAGCTTGGGCGGTCGGTGCGGGGTGCCCGCCAGGACCTCACCGGTCTCGACGAGGTCGCTGGAGGTGGTCATCGAGCGGCGGAAGTTCGCGGCGTCCAGGGCGTGGCCGAGGACGGCCTCGTGGACCGAGCGGAGCTGAGCGAGGGTGAAGGTCTCGCCCAGGAAGGTGTGGGCGATGTGCGCGTACTCGACCTTGGTGCGGAGCCGGGCCAACGCATAGTCGACGATCGCGTTGTGGTCGAAGGCGAGGCGGGGCAGGGCGTCGGCGCGGAACCAGCGGACGTTCTCGCCGGGGGCGGCCCGGTCCACCTCGTCCGTCCGGACAAGGGCGGTGTAGGCCACGGAGACCACGCGCCCGGTGGGGGAGCGGTCCACGCCGCCGAACGTGTAGAGCTGCTCGAGGTAGCTGGGATGCAGTCCCGTGGTCTCGCCCAGGGTCCGGGCGGCGGCCGAGTCCAGGTCCTCGTCGGCAGGCAGCCACCCGCCTGGCAGGGCCCACTGGTCGAGGTGCGGTTGGCGGGTGCGCAGCACGAACGGCGTCCACAGGGTCGGCGCCCCGCCGTGCTCCTGGCGCAGCGCGAAGATGACGGTCGAGACTGCGAGTCGTGTGGTCGCGTGGTCCACGAGACCTCCTTCCGGCGCGGCGGTCCGGGTGAACTGCTTAGAGTCATGATGACCCGAACGTCTCTCAGATCATACAGTCGTCCAGACCTTAAGGCCAGGGTGGTGTTCAGGCTGAAATGAGGCTGACTGTTCCCACGCTCCTCGACCTACGTCACCCGCGCCGAACTCGCCACCTTCCTCCAGCGCTATCACGGCGTGATTGGCTGACTGACAGGAGGCCGGACGTGGTCTAGGCTGGATCCCATGTCACGTTCGAGTTTCCTGGGATGGCCGGTCCTCCGGCAGTTCCTCGACGGCGACCGCCTCGGTCGCAGCTCGGCCGTGGTCTCGAAGAAGACCACCGAGATCGCCCCGCGCACCACCACGGCGGACCGCGCCGTGCAGAGCGTGTGCCCCTACTGCGCCGTCGGTTGCGGCCAGAAGGTCTTCGTCACGGACGAGAGGGTCGTCCAGATCGAGGGGGACCCCGACTCGCCGATCTCCCGTGGCCGGCTGTGCCCCAAGGGATCGGCCTCCGAGCAGCTCGTCAACTCGGACACCCGCCAGACGAAGGTCCTCTACCGCGCCCCCCGGGCCACGGACTGGCAGGAGATGGACGTGGAGACCGCCACCGAGATGGTGGTGGACCGCTTCCTGGAATCACGCCGCAGCAAGTGGCAGGACGTGGACGACCACGGCCGCCACCTGGGCCGCACCATGGGCATCGCCTCGCTCGGCGGGGCCACCCTGGACAATGAAGAGAACTACCTGATCAAGAAGCTCTTCACGGCGGCCGGGGCCATCCAGATCGAGAACCAGGCCCGTATTTGACACTCCGCCACGGTTCCCGGTCTGGGGACCTCCTTCGGGCGCGGCGGCGCCACCCAATCGCTGCAGGACATGGCCAACGCTGACTGCATCATCATTCAGGGCTCCAACATGGCTGAGGCCCATCCCGTGGGCTTCCAGTGGGTCACCGAGGCCAAGTCGCGTGGTGCCAAGGTCTTCCACGTCGACCCCCGGTTCTCCCGCACCTCGGCCGTCGCTGACCGGCACGTGCCCATCCGGGCCGGCTCGGACATCGTGCTCCTGGGCGCGCTGATCAACTATGTGATCGAGCACGAGAAGATCTTCCGCGACTACGTGGTCGCGTACACCAACGCCGCCTCGATCATCAGCGAGGACTTCCGGGACACCGAGGACCTGGACGGGCTGTTCTCCGGTTTCGACCCGGAGACCGGCGGCTATGACATGTCCAGCTGGTCCTATGAGCCGGAGGGACCGGCCGGGAACGACGGCGGCGCGGCGCCCGGTGACGACGGGCCGGCCAATGAGGACGGCGCGGAGCAGAGCACCGAGGCGGCCGGGGACCAGTACGGCATGGGCGGGCCCGAGCTGGACGTGAGCCGGCCGAGGCGGGACGAGACCCTGCAGCACCCGCGCTCCGTGTTCCAGGTCCTCAAGCGGCACTACTCCCGGTACACCCCGGAGATGGTGCGGGATGTCTGCGGCATCAGCGTGGAGGACTTCGAGCTGCTGGCGCGGACCATCACCGAGAATTCCGGGCGGGATCGCACCACGTGCTTCGCCTACGCCGTCGGCTGGACGCAGCACACGGTGGGCGCCCAGTACATCCGCACCGCCACCATCCTGCAGCTGCTGCTGGGCAACATCGGCCGCCCCGGCGGCGGCATCATGGCCCTGCGCGGCCACGCCTCCATCCAGGGCTCCACGGACATCCCCACCCTGTTCAACCTGCTGCCCGGCTACCTGCCGATGCCCACGGTGGAGAAGGAGGACCTGGGCACCTACCTGGAGTCGATCGGCTCCAAGCAGCAGAAGGGGTACTGGGCCAACGCGGACGCCTACACCATCAGCCTGCTCAAGGCATGGTGGGGGGAGGCGGCCACCGCGGAGAACGACTGGGGCTATGGCAACCTCCCGCGCCTGACGGGGCCGCACGGCACCTATCAGACGGTCGAGGGCATGATGGCAGGGGAGGTCGAGGGGTACTTCCTGCTCGGGCAGAACCCGGCCGTGGGGTCGGCCAACGGGCGCATGCAGCGGATGGGCATGGCCAACCTCAAGTGGCTCGTGGTGCGGGACTTCCAGCTCATCGAGTCCGCCACGTGGTGGAAGGACGGGCCGGAGATCGAGTCGGGGGAGCTGCGTACCGAGGACATCGAGACGGAGGTCTTCTTCTTCCCGGCGGCCAACCACGTGGAGAAGGCCGGCACCTTCACCCAGACCCAGCGGCTCGTGCAGTGGCGCCACCAGGCCGTCCAGCCGCCGGGCGACGCGCAGAGCGAGCTGCAGTTCTTCCACGAGGTCGGCAAGCGCATCCGCGCCCGCCTGGCGGACTCCACCGATCCCCGTGACCGGCCGCTGCTGGACCTCACCTGGGACTATCCGGAGGATGAGCACGGCGAGCCGGACGGGGAGGCGGTGCTGGCGGAGATCAACGGCCGCTACGTCTCGGGCCCGAAGGCCGGCCAGCACCTGTCCACCTTCAACGAGATGACGGCGGACGGCTCCACCGAGGGCGGCTGCTGGATCTACACGGGCGTCTACGCGGACGGCATCAACCATGCCGCCGACCGCAAGCCCGCGGACGAGCAGGACGTGCACATCGCCACCGAGTGGGGCTGGGCGTGGCCGGCCAACCGGCGGATCCTCTACAACCGCGCCTCCGCGGACCCGGACGGCAAGCCCTGGAGCGAGCGCAAGAAGCTCGTCTGGTGGGACGCCGAGCAGGGCCGGTGGACGGGCAACGACGTCCCCGACTTCCCCGTCGACCTCGCACCCGGCACCATTCCGGAGCCGGACGCGGGCGGTCCCGCCGCCCTCGCCGGTGACGACGCCTTCATCATGCAGGCGGACGGCAAGGGCTGGCTGTTCGCGCCGAAGGGCATGGTGGACGGGCCCCTGCCCACGCACTACGAGGCCCAGGAGTCCCCGGTGCCCAACGCGATGTACGTCCAGCAGCACAACCCCACCCGGGTCACCGTGCCGCGCTCGGACAACTACAGCGCGCCCAGCGCCGGGCAGCCGGGCTCGGAGGTCTACCCGTTCCTGTTCACCACCTACCGGCTGACCGAGCACCACACGGCCGGCGGCATGAGCCGGTGGCTGCCCTACCTGGCCGAGCTCCAGCCGGAGATGTTCTGCGAGGTCTCCCCGGAGCTGGCCGCCGAGCGCGGGCTCGAGCCCTACGGCTGGGCCACGATCATCTCCCCGCGGGCGGCCATCGAGGCCAAGGTGCTCGTCACCGAACGCATGCGCCCGCTGAGGATCGGCGGAGCGGACGGCGCCGGCGGGCAGACCGTCCACCAGATCGGCCTGCCCTACCACTGGGGTGTCGGCGGAGATGCCGTGGTCAGCGGGGACTCGGCGAACGACCTCATCGGGGTGACCCTGGATCCCAACGTGCTCATCCAGGGTTCCAAGGTGGGAGCCTGTGACATCGTCCCGGGCCGCCGCCCCCGCGGCGCCGACCTGCCGGCGTTCGTGGCCGGATACCAGCGGCGCGCCGGCCTGACGGTGGACAGCGGCAACGAGGGCGTCACGGGCAGCGGTGAGGACGCCGGTCCGGAGGCCGACCCGATGGCCCCTGACTCCATGACCACCTCGCGGCGGCACCCGGACCAGCCCGAGCCGCGCACCGGCCCGGGACCGGTCCCGGGCGCGGACGCGGGCGAGCACATCATGCCCAGGACGGAGGACTAGATGGTGCACCTGACCCAGAGACCGGACGCGGCCGTGGACGGCAACCCGACCGCCGACGCCCACTACGAGCACCCCCACCCCCGCAAGGGCTTCTTCACGGACACCTCGATCTGCATCGGCTGCAAGGCCTGCGAGGTCGCCTGCAAGGAGTGGAACCAGAACCCGGTCGACTCCGACTTCGCCCTGTCCAACTCCTCCTTCGACAACTCCGAGGGCTTGGGGGCGGACACCTGGCGCCACGTCGCCTTCATCGAGCAGGACCGCGAGCAGGTCCAGGAGGCCCGTGCCTCGGGCGCGGCCCTGGTCAGCCTCGGCATGCCCGGCATCCGGCGCGCTGCCGGCGGGAACGGCACAGAGCACGACGCCGGCCGGGCGGCTTCCGGTGCCCTCGGCGCCGCCGGCTCAGGCGCGGCAGGGCTGCCCCCGGCGCCCGAGCTGGGCGGACTGGACGTGTTGTCCTCCCTGGGGAGCTCACCTGACCGGCCGGACTCCTCCGCCGTGGACACCACCCCGCCGGACACGCCGGAGTTCCGCTGGCTCATGTCCTCGGACGTCTGCAAGCACTGCACCAACGCCGGCTGTCTGGACGTGTGCCCCACGGGAGCGCTGTTCCGCACGGAGCACGGCACCGTGGTGGTCCAGGACGACGTCTGCAACGGCTGCGGCACCTGCGTGGCCGGCTGCCCGTTCGGCGTGATCGAGCGCCGCTCGGACGGCATCGCGCAGCCCAAGACGGACCGGGCGCCGGCCCCGGGGGCGCACGCCGAGAAGCCGAAGAAGAACAAGAACGCCGGCGTCGCCCAGAAGTGCACCCTCTGCTATGACCGCATGACCGATGGCCAGACCCCGGCCTGCGCCCAGGCGTGCCCGACCACCTCCATCAAGTACGGCGAGCGGGCGGACATGCTGACCAGCGCCCAGGAGCGGGTCGCCCAGCTCCACGCCCAGGGCCGTACCGAGGCCCGCCTCTACGGCGCCAACCCGAACGACGGGGTCGGCGGCACCGGGTCCGTGTTCCTGCTGCTCGACGAGCCGGAGGTCTACGGCCTGCCGCCGGATCCCCGGGTCCCCACCCGTGACCTGCCGCGGATGTATGCCCGCGCCGGGATCGCCATGGCGGGGATGGTCGCCGCCGCCGGCCTGGCCTTCCTCGGTGGAGGACGCCGGTGACGACCTCGGAGTTCGACAGCTACCGCCCACCCGAGGAGCCGCGGCGCCGCCGTCGCCGCGACCGCGCCGCCGGACCGGGGGAGCCCGGTCAGCAGGGCCGGCCGGCCGGTCGGAGGCGCGGCGGCCTGGCCCCCTCCTCCTCGGACGGCGGCCGCGAGATGGCCATGGTGCCGGAGCCGGAGTTCACCCCCACCGGATCCGGTTCCTACTACGGACGGCCCATCGTCAAGGCCCCGCCGTGGGATGAGCGCGTGGCCACCTACCTGGTCTGCGGCGGAATCGCCGGTGGTTCCTCGCTGCTGGCCTTCGGCGCGCAGCTGACCGGCCGGGACCTGCTGCGCCGGAACGCGAGGATCAGCGCCCTGGCCGCGGCGGGCGTCGGAGCCGTGGCCCTGATCGCCGACCTCGGCCGGCCCGAGCGCTTCCTGAACATGATGCGCACCGTGAAGCTGTCCTCGCCGATGAGCCTGGGGTCCTGGGTGCTGGCCGGTTTCAGCACGGGGGCCGGTGTGGCCGCGGCCGCCGAGGTGGACCGGATGACGGGGGAGGTCCTGCCGCTGGGCCCGTTGCGCGGGGTGCTGCGCGCGGCGGAAGCCCCCTCCGGCGCCCTGGCCGCCCTGCTGGGGGCCCCGCTGGCCGGGTACACCGCGGTGCTGCTCTCGGACACGGCCCTGCCGACCTGGAACGACGCGAAGGAGGACCTGCCCTTCGTCTTCGTCAGCTCCGCCTCCATCGCCGCCTCCGGCCTGGCACTGATCACGACGCCGGCCCGCGAGACCGCGCCCGCCCGCGCCCTCGCGGTGCTCGGCGTGGTGGGAGACGTGGTGGCCACCCGAACCATGGAGGCCCGGATGGACCCGGTCGCCGTGGAGCCGCTGGAGACCGGCCGCCCCGGCACGCTGATGAGGTGGAGTGAACGGCTGGCGATCGCCGGCGGGATCGGCGTCCTGCTCGGGGGGCGGAACCGCGTGGTGGCCGCCCTGTCCGGAGCGGCGCTGGTCACGGCCTCCGCCTTCACCCGCTTCGGCGTGTTCTACGCCGGCAAGGACTCCGCGAAGGACCCGAGGTACACGGTCGAGCCGCAGCGAAGGCGCCTGGCCGCCCGCCGAGCCGCCGGCATCACCGACGACTCGATCACCACCGTCCGCTGAGTCCCCGGGCCCACCCCGTCCCCCGAGGCGTAGGGTGTGGGCAACGTCACCGCCGTCCGGAGGAACACCATGGCCACGAAAGACCCCACCAAGCGGCTCAACTCCCGCGTGATCGGCATCTGCATCGCCGCCGCCCTGGGCGGCTTCCTGTTCGGCTTCGACACCTCGGTCATCAACGGGGCCGTGGACGCCCTCTCCGAACAGTTCAGCCTCGGCCCCGGCCTGACCGGTTTCGCGGTGTCCTCGGCGCTGATCGGCTGTGCCCTGGGGGCATGGTTCGCCGGTCCCGTGGCGAACCGCCTGGGCCGCGTCCCGGTCATGCTGATCGCCGCGGTGCTCTTCCTCGTCTCCGCGATCGGATCGGGTCTCGCCTTCGGCGTCGGGGACCTGATCGCCTGGCGCGTGATCGGCGGCCTCGGCGTCGGCGCCGCCTCGGTGATCGCCCCGGCCTACATCGCCGAGGTCAGCCCCGCCGGGGTGCGCGGCCGGCTCGGCTCGCTGCAGCAGCTGGCGATCGTCACCGGCATCTTCGTGGCCCTGCTCTCGGATGCCCTGTTCGCCAACATGGCCGGCGGAGCCGCCGAACCGTTCTGGTGGGGGCTGGAGGCCTGGCGCTGGATGTTCATGGCGGAGGCGGTCCCGGCCGTGGCCTACGGGCTGTTCGCGTTCCGGCTGCCGGAGTCACCGCGGTTCCTCGTGGCCCGGGGGGACCTGGACCGGGCCGCCCAGGTGCTCTACGACTTCACCGGGGTGGACCAGGTCAACCTGAAGATCCAGGAGATCAGGGGCACCCTGGAATCGGAGCAGCGCGAGTCACTGCGGGACCTGCGCGGGGCGTTGATGGGCCTGAAGCCGATCGTGTGGATCGGGATCGCCCTCTCGGTGTTCCAGCAGTTCGTGGGCATCAACGTGATCTTCTACTACTCCACCACGCTCTGGCGCTCCGTCGGCTTCGGCGAGTCAGACGCCCTGACCGTCACCGTGATCACCTCGGTCACGAACATCGTGGTGACGATCATCGCGATCCTGCTGGTGGACAAGGTCGGCCGGCGCCCCATGCTCCTGGTGGGCTCCGCGGGCATGGCCGTCTCCCTGGCCCTGATGGCCGTGGCGTTCTCCTTCGCCACCCTGACCACCGCCGCGGACGGCACCACGACCGCTGAACTGGGCGGGGCCTGGGCCACGGTGGCCCTCGTGGCGGCCAATGCCTTCGTGGTCTTCTTCGGCGCTACCTGGGGCCCGCTCGTCTGGGTCCTGCTGGGCGAGATGTTCCCCAACCGCATCCGCGCCGGGGCCCTGGCGGTGGCCGCGGCGGCCCAGTGGGCGGCCAACTTCACCGTCTCCACCACGTTCCCGCTGCTGGCGGACGTGGGGCTGACCCTCGCCTACGGGCTGTACGCGGCGATGGCGGCCCTGTCCCTCGTCTTCGTGTGGCGGTTCGTGCCGGAGACGAAGGGGATGGAGCTCGAGGAGATGACGGACGCGTTCAGCGCACCGAGATCCCCGCGCCGGACACCGTCTCCCCGATGACCGGATAGCCCGGGACCTCGCCGACCACCAGCAGCCCGCCCGAGGTCTGGGCGTCGGCCAGCAGCAGGAGGTCCTCCTCGGTGATCCCGGCCCCGGAGGTGACGTGCGGGCGGACCCAGTCCAGGTTGCGGCGAGTCCCGCCGGAGATGTAGCCCTCCCGCAGGGCCTCGGCGGCCCCCTCGATCAGGGGCACGGCCGAGCGGTCGATCACGGCGCCGACACCGGAGGCCCGGGCCATCTTGTGCAGGTGGCCCAGCAGGCCGAATCCGGTGACGTCGGTGGCGGCGGTGACCCCGGCGGCGAGGGCGGCGGCCGCGGCCTCCCGGTTCAGGGAGGTCATCGAGTCGATCGCGGCCTGCGAGACCTCCCCGGTCTGCTTGTGGCGGTTGTTCAGCAGACCGACGCCGAGGGGCTTGGTCAGCGTCAGCGGCAGCCCGGGCTCCGCCGCGTCATTGCGCAGGAGGCGGTCCGGATGGGCGGTGCCCGTGACGGCCATGCCGTAGGTCGGCTCCGGGTTGTCGATCGTGTGGCCCCCGATCACGGGGGTGTCCGCCTGCCGGGCCACGTCGAGTCCGCCGCGGAGCACCTCGGTGAGCAGCTCCATCGGCAGCACCCCGCGCGGCCAGCCCACCAGGTTGATGGCGACCACCGGGGTGCCGCCCATCGCGTAGATGTCCGAGAGGGCGTTCGCGGCGGCGATGCGTCCCCAGTCGTAGGCGTCATCCACCATGGGGGTGAAGAAGTCCGCGGTGGAGAGCACGGCCAGTCCCTCCCGGATGAGCACCGCGGCGGCGTCGTCGCCGTCGTCCAGGCCCACGATGACCCCGGGGTTCGTCTGCCCGCCCAGCCCGCGGACGGCCTGTTCGAGTTCGCCCGGCGGGATCTTGCAGGCGCAGCCGCCGCCGTGGGCGTAGCCGGTCAGCTTGATCTGGCTCAGGTCCTCGCGTGAATCCGTGGTGGTCGTCGTGGTGGGCTCCATGCCGCCACCCTAGTCCGTGCCGCCGCGCGCACCACGGCGCACACCGGCGCGGGCCGCCGCCTGCTGGTAGTTTCGGGGGTGGAGGCGTCTGGGTCCTGGTGGGCCCCCCGGTCTTCAAAACCGGTGAGACCGAGCATCTCGGTCTGGCGGGTTCGATTCCCGTCCGCTTCCGCCAACGTCACCCCACGCCCGCCGGACACGGGCAGGTCGATCACCCTCGCCGCCTGGCGGTACCGGAAGGAGAGCCCGTGACCGCTGCATCACCGGGGCCGGCGGAGGACCCCCGGCGCCGGATCCCCCGGACGGACGACCTGCTGGCCCTGCCGGAGCTCCTCGAGGCCCGGGCGCGGCTGAGCGGACCTGTCCTGCGCTCGCTCGTCGGCGAGGTCCAGGCCCGGGCCCGCCGCGGGGAGCTGCCCCCGGAGGACGTCCGGCCCGCCCTGCTCGCCGCCCTCGAGGACCGCTCGGCCACCTCCCTGCGCCCGGTCCTCAATGCCACCGGCGTGGTGGTCCACACCAACCTGGGCCGGGCTCCGCTCTCGGACGCCGCCGTGGCGGCCCTCGTGGCCGCGAGCGGTTATGTGGACGTGGAGCTGGACCTGGCCACCGGCCAGCGCGCCCGGCGCGGCGCGGGCACCCGCGAGGCCCTGCTCGCGGCCGTCCCGGGCGGAGTCCCCGCAGACCTGGACGCGCTCGTGGTCACCAACGGCGCCGCAGCCCTCGTCCTGGCCACCACGGCGCTCGCCGGGGACGGAGAGCTCGTCGTCAGCCGGGGCGAGCTCGTGGAGATCGGGGCGGGCTTCCGCCTGCCGGATCTGATCGCCTCCACGGGCACCCGGCTGCGCGAGGTCGGCACCACCAACCGCACCCACCGGTCGGACTACGCCGCCGCCATCGGCCCCGAGACCGCCGGGTTGCTGAAGGTCCATCCCAGCAATTTCCGGGTGGACGGGTTCACCTCGGCCGTGCCGGTCGAGCACCTGCGCTCCCTCGCCGACGAGCACGAGGCCGAGCACGGGAGGGCGCTGCCGCTGATCGTGGACGTCGGCAGCGGGCTGATCACCGCGGACCCCGCCCTGCCCGACGAGCCGGACCTGACCGGCGCGCTCGAGGGCGGGGCCGACGTCGTGATCGCCAGCGGGGACAAGCTGTTCGGCGGCCCCCAGGCGGGAATCCTGCTGGGCCGGGCCGAGACGATCCGGACTCTCGCGCGGCACCCGCTGGCCCGCGCCGTGCGCGCGGACAAGCTCACGCTGGCAGCCCTCGAGGCCACCCTGGCCGGCGGCCCCACCCCGGTGTCCCGAGCCCTCCATGCCGACCCCGCACGGCTCCACGAGCGCGCCGAGCGGCTCGGGGCCGCCGTGGGAGCGCCCGTCGTGCCCCACGAGGGCCGCGTCGGCGGCGGGGGAGCACCCGGGGTCCCCCTGGCCGGCTGGGCCGTGAGCCTGCCCGAGGACCTGGCGCCCCTGCTGCGGACGGGCCGGCCCGCCGTGCTGCCCCGCGTGCATGACGGCGCCTGCATGGTGGACCTGCGCTGCATCCCCGAGCCCGACGACGGCCGGCTGGCCGACGCGGTCCGCGCGGCCCTGGCGCGGCTCGGCAGCTCCGACCGGGGCGGCGGCTGACGTGTACGTCATCGCCACCGCCGGGCACGTGGACCACGGCAAGTCCACCCTGGTCCGGGCCCTCACCGGGATGGAGCCGGACCGCTGGGCCGAGGAGAAGCGCCGCGGACTGACGATCGACCTCGGCTTCGCCTGGACCGTGCTGCCCTCCGGGCGGGACGTCGCCTTCGTGGACGTCCCCGGGCACGAGCGCTTCCTGGGCAACATGCTCGCCGGGCTCGGACCGGCGCCCGCCGTGTGCTTCGTGGTGGCGGCCGACGAGGGCTGGCAGGCCCAGTCCGGCGACCACCGGGACGCCCTCGCCGCCCTCGGCCTCCACCACGGGATCATCGTCGTCACCAAGGCGGACCGGGCCCCGGACCGGGTGGACGCCGTCCTGGCCCAGACCCGCGCCGAGCTGGCTGGGACCGGACTGGCCACGGCCCCGGCCGTCGTCGTGTCCGCCGTGACCGGAGCCGGACTGGACGGGGGAGACGGGCTGCGCGAGCAGCTGGACCACGTGCTGGCCGGTCTGCCCGCGCCCCATGCGAGCGGGCGGGTCCGATTCTGGGTGGACCGCTCGTTCACGGTCAGGGGGGCCGGGGCCGTGGTCACCGGGACCCTGACCGCGGGCACCCTGGCCGAGGACGATCGCCTCGAGGTGCTCGGCGAGGGCGGCCCGCGGTCCGTCACGGTGCGTGCGCTGCACAGCCGCAACGAGCCGCAGTCCTCCGTCGGTCCCACCCGCCGCGTGGCCGTCAACCTGCGCGGGGTCCCCGCCGAGTCGATCCACCGCGGGGACGCCCTCGTGACGCCCGGCGCGTGGCCGCTGGCCGAGACGGTGGACGTGCGCCGCAGCTCCGGGGCCGGGCTGGATGAGACACCCGGGCACCTGCTGGTCCACGTGGGCACCGCCACGGTCTCCGCCCATGTCCGGCCCTTCTCCGCACGCCACGCGCGCCTCACCCTGGACCGGGCCCTCCCGCTCGTCCCCGGGGACCGGCTCGTGCTGCGGGATCCCGGCAGCCGTTCGGTGTTCGGCGGCGCGCACGTGCTGGATGTGGATCCGCCGGCGCTGACCCGGCGGGGTGACGGCAGGCGGCATGCGGCGCATCTGGAGACCGTGCCGAGCGGGGGCAGCGCCCGGCTCGAGGTGCTGCGCCGGGGCGCGGTGCGGGTCGGGTTCCTCCGCAGGCTCGGCCTGGTGGGAGTGGAGGCGGGAGGGGCCGCGACCGAGGGGAAGGCCGGCAGCACGGAACGGGAACCCGAGGAGATCCGCATCCTCGGCGAGTGGTGGGTCCATGGGCCCGTGCTGCGGGGCTGGGCGGAACGCCTCGCGACGGCGGTGGAGGAGCTGGCGACCCGGGATCCTCTGGCCCGGGGCGTCTCCCGCGGCGCGGCCGCCGACCTGTGGGGCACGGGTGCCCGGCCCGGGGATCTGACCGCGATGCGGGACGACGCCCTGGTGGATGCCGTCGTCGCCGAGGCCGGGTTGGAGCTGGAGGGTGGGTACATCCGCCGTCCCGGACACCGCGCGGGGCTCGGCCCGGCCGAGGAGGCCGTCGCCGCCGTCGAGGCCCGGCTGGTACGCCATCCCTTCGATGCCCCGGAGGGCGATGACCTCACCGCCCTGGATCTCGGGGCGAAGGCGTTGGCCGCCGCCGAGCGCGCCGGCCGGATCCTGCGGCTGGGGGACGTGGTCCTGCTGCCCACCGCCCCGGCGCGGGCGATGCGGGAACTGGCGCGTCTCCAGCAGCCCTTCACCACCAGCCAGGCCCGCCAGGCGCTGGACACCTCCCGGCGGGTGGCGATCCCGCTGCTCGAGCACCTCGACGCCCGTGGATGGACGCGCCGGGTGGACGGCAGCCACCGTGAGGTCGTGAGGTAGCCCGATCAACCCCACGGGTGTCGGCCCGCGGTCGCCGCGTAGGGAGGGTCATCGTACCCGCCGCAGGCTGGGGGAGCGGGCGGCGGCCGGTGGGGGACGGAATGACCCGGTCCGACACCTGTGGAGTGGTGGCCGGGCCCGGCCGGTACACTCTTCGGGGCGCACATCGCGCCCCCACGAAACCGAGGTCCCACCACCGTGCTCCTGAATCCCGTCGTCGTCTCCGTCGTGGTCCTCGCGGCCCTGAGCCTGGCCCGGGTGAACGTGATCGTCGCCCTGCTCATCGCGGCCCTCGTGGCCGGGCTGATGTCCGGGCTGAGCATCGAGGACACCATGTCCACGCTCGTCGGAGGACTGGGCGGCCAGGGGGAGACGGCCCTGAGCTACATCCTGCTCGGCATCCTCTCGGTCATGGTGGCCCGCTCCGGGATCACGGAGAAGCTCATCCGCTGGATCCTGCCGAGGATCCAGGGCAAGCGGGCCATGACGCTCTTCGGGATCGCCGGGCTGGCCTGCTTCTCCCAGAACCTGGTGCCGGTCCACATTGCCTTCATCCCGATCCTCATTCCGCCGCTGCTGGCGGTGTTCAACCGGATGAAGCTGGACCGCCGGGCCGTGGCCACCGCCCTGACCTTCGGCCTCAAGGCGCCCTACATGCTCATCCCGCTCGGGTTCGGCCTGATCTTCCAGAACATCATCCTGGGGGAGCTGGCCGCCCACGGCATGGAGATCGAGCTCTCCCAGATCCCGTTGGCCATGGCCATCCCCGTGGCCACCATGGTGATCGGTCTCGTCATCGCGATCCTGGTGACCTACCGCCGCCCCCGGGAGTACCGGGACGCGGCCCCCGGTCCCGGGGCGGCGGCACTCGGCACGTCCGCCACGGGCGGGGCGGACAGCTCCGGCTCCGGCGGCGCGTGGACCCGCCAGCACATCGTCGTGCTGATCGCCCTCGCGGTCACCCTCGTGCTCCAGCTGGTCTTCGGCTCCCTCGTCATCGCCGCCCTCGGCGGGGTGCTCATCATCTTCGTCTTCCGCGGCGAGCGGTGGCGGTCCTCGGACGAGCTGGCCCACGGTGGCGTGACGATGATGGGCACCATCGCCTTCATCATGCTGGTGGCCTCCGGCTACGCGTCCGTGCTCACAGAGACCGGGTCCGTCGACTCGCTCGTGGCCTCAGCCACCGGGTTGATCGGGGACAGCCAGCTGCTGGCCGCCATCGTGATGATGACGGTGGGCCTGCTCGTGACGATCGGCATCGGCTCCTCCTTCGGCACCATCCCGATCCTGGCCGCGATCTTCGTGCCGCTGTGCGCCGCCGTCGGGTTCACGCCGCTGGCCACCGCGGCCCTGGTGGGCGCGGCCGGAGCCATCGGCGACGCCGGCTCTCCCGCCTCGGACTCGACGCTCGGCCCCACCTCCGGACTGAACGTGGACGGCCAGCACCACCACATCTGGGACACCTGCGTGCCCACCTTCGTGCACTTCAACATCCCGCTGTTCTTCGGCGGGATCATCGCCGCGATGGTGCTCTAGGGAGGACCGCGGGCGGGAGGCTCGGGGGGCGGACAGGGAGGACCGCGGGCGGGAGGCTCGGGGGGCGGACATTGAGGATACGTTCAGGAACTCCTGACACCGTGACTCGAATGAGTCTTGTCCGCAGAGCGACGTCCACCACGGCCGGAAAGATCCTCTCCTTCCTCGGAGTCAGTGCCCTGGCGGGACTGCTGGTGGCGGGACTGTTCCTGCCCCTGGCCGTCACGGGAGGCGCCACGGCGGCGACGGGCCAGAAGATGATCGAGCAGTTCCCCGCGGAGCTGCGGGAGGAACCCGTGAGCGTGCCCTCCCGCATCCTGGCCGAGGACGGCACCGAACTGGCGACGTTCTACGCGGAGAACCGCAAACCGGTGGAGCTGGAGCGGATCAGCCAGAACATGCAGGACGCGATCATCGCGATCGAGGACGAGCGCTTCTACGAGCACGGCGGCGTCGACCCCCAGGGCGTCGGCCGCGCGCTGGTCACCAACGCCTCCTCCGGCTCCCAGCAGGGCGCCTCCACCATCACGCAGCAATACGTCAACAACATGCTCATCAACGCGGACATGCTGCGCGGTGAGGAGCGACTGACCATCTCCGGCACCAAGACCTATGCGGACAAGCTCAAGGAGATGAAGCTCGCGGTCTCCGTGGAGCAGGACCTGTCCAAGGAGGACATCCTCGAGGGCTACCTGAACATCGTGCTCTTCGGGGGACGCAACTACGGGGTGGAGGCCGCCTCCCAGTACTACTGGGGCGTCCCGGCCGCGGAGCTGGACATCGCCCAGTCGGCCACCCTCGCCGGGATCGTGAAGTCCCCGAACGGCTACAACCCCGAGACGCACCCCGAGGCCTCGGTGGAACGGCGCAACATCGTGCTGAACTCGATGTTGGAGCAGGGCAAGATCACCCAGCAGGAGCATGACGAGGCCGCAGGGTCCGGGCTGGATTTGGACGTCCATCGTGAGTCCACCGGCTGCATCTCCGCGTCCCAGGCCCCCTACTTCTGTGACTTCGTCACGCACGAGATCCTCGCGAACGACGCCTTCGGCCCGGACGTGGAGTCCCGCGAGCAACTGCTGAACCGCGGGGGACTGGAGATCACCACCACGCTGGACACCGGCCTGCAGGGCCGCGCCCAGCAGGCCGTGGAGAAGACCGTCCCCACCGGTGACGACTCCGGTGCCGGGGCCTCGCTGGTCACCGTGGAGCCGGGGACCGGCAACATCAAGGCGATGGCGCAGAACACCCGGTACCACCCCGAGGAGGACACGGACGCGGGCAACACCATGCTGAACCTCAACGTGGATGCGGCCCAGGGTGGGGGCAACGGCTTCCAGGGCGGCTCCTCGCTCAAGCCCTATGTGGCGGCCGCCTGGCTGGAGGGCGGGCGCTCCATGTATGACATGGTGGACGCCTCCCAGGACCACTGGCCGGCCGGCTCCGAGTTCCAGGCCTCCTGCCTGGAGGGCGGGTCCACGGCCATCGCGGAGGAGTGGAAGGTCAACAACGTCATCGATGACATGAAGCGGGAGATGACCGCGGACTTCGGGCTGTACTGGTCCATCAACACCGTCATGGTCAATATGGCCGAGGAGCTGGACCTGTGTGACATCACGGACGTGTCCACCCGGCTCGGCGTGCACCGGGCGGACGACGGGGAGCCGCTGAACCCGGCCAACCCGTCCTTCATCCTCGGCTCCGAGGAATTCGCCCCGATGACCCAGGCCGCCGCCTACGCCGCCTTCGCCAACGACGGCGAGTACTGCGCCCCGCGGTCCCTGCTCTCCGTCAAGGACACCAACGGCGAGGAGTACGACGTCGGCGCCCCGGCGTGCGAGCAGGCGCTGGATCCCGAGGTGGTCGCCCAGCTGAACGAGACGCTGACCAACATCGCCCACCGCAACGCCGAGGAGGCCGGCCAGCCCGACCAGGTGCGGGAGATCCCCATGGGCGGCAAGACCGGCACCAACAACTCCCAGTCCTCCACGTGGTATATCGGCTACACCTCGGGCCTGTCCACCGCGAGCTGGGTGGGCAACTACACCGGCCTGAGGACGCTGGCGGACGTGCCCGTCAACGGGACCGCGCACGAGGACTTCTGGGGCAGCACCCTGGCCGGACCGCAGTGGTTCGACTACATGGGCGAGGCCGCCGGGTCCCATCCCACCGAGGAGTTCCGGACGCCGCAGGACTCCCCGTTCGACGATCCCGGCTCCCGGGACCGCTACGCCACGGGCGGCGACGGCACCGAGCCGGGCAACGAGCCGGACCGTCCCGGTGACGCGGCCGAATCCACCCCGGACAACCCGGACGCCGACACCCCGTCCGACTCCGAGCCCTCGACGGCGCCCTGACTGACTCCGCGAGGGCTCACGGCGTCTCCCACCGGACCTCGTCAGGGTCCTTGTCCGGCCGCCAGCCCCGCCAGGAGGCCTGGCGGACCCGGCCCGACCGGGTCCGGCCGGCCAGGTTCACCTCGCCCACCAGTCGGGGCCGGACCCACCAGGCATCGGACTGGTCCGCGGCGGGGACATCCCGGACCGGTGGTGTCTTGCGGCGGATCGACCGGAGCTTGGAGGCGGCCTCCTCGAGCTGTGCGGCCGTGAACCCGGTGCCCACCCGGCCGGCATAGTGCAGCTCACCGGAGGCATCGGGCACCGCCAGCAGCAGCGAGCCGATGCCCCCGGCGCGGCCGCCCTGACCCCGGCGGGCTCCGATGACCACGATCTCCTGGTGCTGCTGCAGCTTCAGCTTGATCCACGCCGAGCTGCGCTGGCCCGGCCGGTAGGTCGAGTCGCTCCGCTTGGCCACCACGCCCTCGAGCTGCAGCTCACGGCTGGCCTGCTGGGCCCGGGCGAGCGTCCCGCGGTATCCCGGGGGCACGGACACCACGTCCCCGTTCCCGACAGCGGCCTCCAGCACCTCTCGACGCTCACCATAGGGGGTGCGCAGGAGGGAGCGGACCTGCCGCCCGGAGGCGCCGGGCGGCCCCAACTGGAGGATGTCGAACACCAGGTATCGCAGGTCGATCCCCGACGGGGCCGTCTCGGCGGCCGGGCCGGACCGACCCGGCCGACGCCGCGTGCCCCGGCTGGTGCGGCCACTGGCCTCTTGCAACAGCCCGAAGTCCGGGCGGCCCTGTGCGTCCAGGGCTACCAGCTCGCCGTCGAGGACCGCCCCGCCGTATTCGGCGGCTGCACCGGTGAGCAGGCCGGTCAGCTCCTGCAGGGCGGGGTAGTCGGCGGTCAGGTCCTTGCCGTTGCGGCTGGCCAGGGCGACCTGCCCGGGTGACACGCCGGCCAGGAGGCGGTACCCGTCCCACTTCATCTCGTAGGCCCACTCCTCGTCGGCCGCGAGGTCAGCGGGTTGGCCGGAGGTGGCCAGCATCGGCGCGGGCAGGTCTGCCACCGTGAACGCGGCGTCCTCCGCAGCTCTCGTAGCTGGTTTCGCGGCTGGTTTCGCGGCGCGTCTCCCGGTGCTCGACTCCGGCTGGTCCTGCATGAGGTGGATCAGCCAGTTGTTCTCCCCACCCATGCCGGGGGCGTTGATCAGGGCGTAGCGCCGCGGCACCCCGCCGAGGCCGCCGTCCGGCCGTCCGGACAGCACGGCGATGACCTCCTTGCCCTCCCGCCACTTCTCGATCTCGATGGTGCCGGCGTCCCAGATGGTGACCTCACCCGCCCCGTACTCGCCCTTCGCGATGGTGCCCTCGAAGGTTCCGTACTCCAGGGGATGGTCCTCCGTCTGGACGGCCAGCCGGTTGCTCTCCGTGTCCAGGGGCGGCCCCTTGGGCACGGCCCAGGACACGAGCACCCCGGAGTGCTCGAGCCGGAAGTCCCAGTGCAGGCGCCGGGCGTGGTGCTCCTGGATGACGAAGGACGGCCGCTCGGCCCCGCCGAACTGCCGTTCCACCGGCGCCTCCTCCGGCACCGGTTCCGCGGTCTTGCTCGCGTCCCGCATGGACCGGTACGTCGCGAGGCGGTCCGCCGCGGGGCCGGTGCCCGAACCGTTGCCGTGGCCGCGCGCGCTCGGCGAGCGGCCGGCGTCGTCCCCTTCCGCGCCGTCCGGCACCCAGCCCAGCGGCGCCAGCGGGTCCTGTCCCTCGGCGACCCGTTGGAGCACCTCGCTCATCTCCAGGTGCCGCAGGTCGGGGTCCTCCAGTTCCTCCCATGTCCGCGGGGCGGCCACCCACGGTCGTTCCCGTCCCCGGAGGGAATAGGGGCTGACGGTGGTCTTGGACCCGTTGTTCTGGCTCCAGTCCACGAACACCTTGCCCGCGCGGCTGGCCTTGCGCATGCTCGAGATGACCTCGTCCGGGTGGTCGGCCTCCAGGGCCTTGGCCAGTTCGTGGGCCACGGCGCTGATGGCGTCCGCGTTGTGCTGGCCGTCCAGCGCCGCGTAGAGGTGGATGCCCTTGGAACCCGAGGTGACGGGGAAGGACTCCATGCCCATGTCCGCCAGGATGTCCCGGCACCAGCGCGCCACCTCCGCGCATTCGGTGAGTCCGGCGCCCTCCCCGGGGTCGAGGTCCAGGACGAGCCGGTCCGGATTGCGAGGCTGGCCGTTCCGGCCGAACCGCCACTGCGGGGTGTGCAGCTCCAGGGCGGCCACTTGCGCGAACCAGGCGAGCACGGCGGGGTCGTTGGCCAGCGGGTAGGTGTTGGTGCGCTCCGAGTGCGTGATCCGGCCGACGGGGATCCAGGACGGCGCCGAGTCCTCGAGGTCCTTGCGGAAGAACACCTGGCCGGGCTGCTCCGCCGTGCCCACGCCGTCGACCCAGCGCTTGCGGGTCACGGGGCGCTGCGCCACCTGCGGGATGATCACCTGGGCCACGGCCAGGTAGTACTCCATCACCTCGGCCTTGGTGGTCCCGGTGACCGGGTAGAAGACCTTGCCGAGATTGGAGACGGAGAGGCTGTGGTCCCCCACGGTGTAGGTCTGCCGTCCGGATCGTGTCATGCCACCTCTCCCCTTGGGTGCCGACCAGGGCCTATGCTGGCGCCCATGAGAGCCATCTGGTCTGGATCTATCACCTTCGGCCTGGTGAACGTCCCTGTCAAGGCGTACTCGGCGGCGAAGAAGCACGATATCAGCTTCCACCAGGTCCACGACGCCGACGGCGGCCGGATCCGGTACCAGCGCCGCTGCGAGGTGTGCGGGAAGAAGATCGACTACGAGCACATCGACAAGGCCTACGAGGACGGCGAGCAGACCGTCGTCCTCACCGACGAGGACTTCGACGCCCTGCCGGAGGCGCAGAACGACGAGATCGAGGTGGCGCAGTTCGTCCCCTCGGAGCAGATCGACCCGGTCATGTTCGGCAAGAGCTACTTCCTGGAGCCCCAGGGCAAGTCCCCGAAGTCCTACCTGCTGCTGCGGCAGGCCCTGCAGGACACCGACCGCACCGCCGTCGTGACGTTCGCCCTGCGCCAGAAGACCCGGCTGGGCGCGTTGCGCGTCCAGGACGACGTGCTCGTCCTGCAGTCCATGTACTGGGCGGACGAGATCCGGGAGGTCGACTTCCCCGCCACGCAGTCACGGGCCGTCATCGGGGCGAAGGAGAAGAAGCTGGCGGCGGCCCTGGTGGACCAGTTCGCCTCGGACTTCACCCCCGAGGAGTTCGAGGACACCTATCAGGTGGAGTTGCGGCGGCTGATCGACGCGAAGTTCGAGCAGGGCGACGCCCTGGACACGGAGGCCACCTTCGGCGTGGTCGAGGGGGAGGACGAGGGCGGCGACGCTGAGGTCATCGACCTGATGCAGGCCCTCAAGGCGTCCCTGGACCGGAAGCGAGGCAGCCGGGGCACCCAGAAGGCCGGCTCGACGACGTCGAGCGCCCGGACGTCCAGCGCTGAGAAGTCAGGGTCCAAGAAGGCCGGCGACACGAAGTCCGCGGCGGAGAAGTCCAGCGCGAAGAAGACCGGCGCGAAGAAGACCGGCGCGAAGAAGACCGGCGCGAAGAAGACCGGCCCGAAGAAGACCGCGTCCAAGGATTCCGGCCCGAAGACGTCCAGCTCGCAGAAGGACGGGTCCAAGAAGTCCGGTGCGAAGAAGTCCACCAGATCCTCCGCGCCAGAGCGCAAGAGCGCCTGAGGTGCCCCGGCTCGTCAGGTCCAGCCCGGGCACCGGCGGGTACACGCGCCGCCGGGCGGGAACGGGCTTCACCTACCGGGGCGCCAACGGCCACCGCATCACGAACCCGGCCACGCTCGAGCGCTTCCGGGACCTGGCCATCCCCCCGGCCTGGACGGAGGTGTGGATCGCCCGCGAGGACAACGCCCACATCCAGGCGACCGGGGTGGACGACGCCGGCCGCACCCAGTACCTCTACCATCCGTGGTGGAGGAATCTTCGGGACGCGGAGAAATTCGAGCGGGCGCGCTCCTTCGCCGAGGCCCTGCCGGGACTCCGCCGGCGGGTCACGCGGGACCTGCGGGCTACCGGGGAAGCCGCCGGCCGCCGTCGGGCCCTGGCCGCGGCCGTCCGGCTCATGGACCGGGGGAGCCTGCGGGTCGGAGGATCGGAGCACTCCGGGCAGACGGAGGCCTTCGGGGCCACCACCCTCCAGCGCCGGCACGTGGCCAGGGAGGGCACGTCCGTCCATCTCGTGTTCCGCGGCAAGTGGGGCGGCGCCTGGGACGTGACGTGGCAGGACGCGGACCTCGTCCGGTTCTTCGCGGACATCCCCGCCACGCCACGGACCGCCCCGGCAATCTGCTATCCGGTCCGCTCCGGCCGGCGGAAGCAGTGGAAGGGCATCTCCGCCGCAGACGTCAACCACTACCTGACCGAGGGCGTGGGACTGGAATTCACCGCGAAGGACTTCCGGACCTGGCAGGGGAGCGTGGCCGCCGCCCGGTCCCTGGCCCGCTCACACCGCGCCGGGCTGCCGGCCCCGGAAGCCGTCAAGATCGCCCTGCAGGCCGCGGCCGACCTGCTGCAGAACACCCCGACCGTGGCGGGCGAGGCCTATGTTGACCCCCGGATCGTGGACCTGTTCGGCGACGGCCAGGTCGTGGAGCTGCGCCAGCAACCGGACCGGGGACTGCTCCGCCTGCTGGCCCGGGGTTAATGGTTGCGCAGCTTCTCGATCAACTCGTCCTTGCGCAGGTCCGAGTAGCCGGTGAGGTCCAGCTCCTTGGCCCGCTCCTTGAGCTGCTCGACGGTCCAGTCCTCATAGGAACCGGAGTCGCCGCCGCGCTCGCCGACCTCGGACCGGCCGTCGCGCGCCGCCGCATTGGAGATCCGGGCGGCCTTCTCCTTGCTGGCCCCGTCCTGGCGGAGCGACTCGTACAGTTCCTCGTCCTTGATCTGCGGGGCGTCGGATTCCTTGGATGCGTTCTTCTGAGCCATAGGGCCAGTCTGTGCCCTGGGCGGCCCCTCCCACAACCACCCGCGCCTGGGCCCGTCCGGCGCACCTGCGGTGAGCTGGACCGGCCCAGGCCTGTCGTGGCGGTCGTGCGGTCAGGCGGCGATCAGGTGGCGGCGAGGCGCCCCGTGGTGGGGAACCGTTCCCAGACCCGGTGTGCGGGCATCAGCGTGAGCAGCTGCTGCACCGCGTCGTCACCGCCGGATCCGCTGACGACGCCGGTCCCCTCCAGGTAACCCGCCGCGCGCAGCACCTCCTCGCCGGCGCCGAAGGCCCCGATGGCCTTGGCCTGCCGCCAGACCTCGCCGAGCAGCAGCTCGACCCGCGGGTCGACCGTGCCGGCACCGGCCGGGACACCGACCTTGCTGTCCAGCCCGTTCGCCGCGTCCGGGGCCGGCGGCGTGGCCGAGGCGACCAGGACGGCGTCGAACTCGATGGACCGCGCGGTGAGGTAGGTGCGCTGGGCCATCAGGTCCTTGCCCAGCAGTCGCGTGGCCGCCTCGCCCCCGGAGGGGGCCACGACGAGGGGGACCATCCCCGCCCGGTCCACCGCCGCGATGGCGGCGGCAACCTCACCGGTGTTCACCTTCGGCCCGACGAGGATACCGACCTGGCGTCCGTCCAGCGGCCAGGTCCGGCCGACCTGGGACAGGGCCGGCGATGGCGTGACCTCGGGCACGTCGAGGGAGGGTTTCGGCGCCGGCATCCCCAGGCCATCGGCCACGGCCTGGCACAGGGCCGGGTCGATGTTGGCCAGGGCCCGCAGCTGACGTTCGCGGACCGCCTGTTCATAGCACTTGCCGAGCTCGAAGGTGTAGGCCTGCGCCGTGTGCTCCTTCTCCACCTCGGACAGTGAGTGGAAGAACAGGCGGGCCTGGCTGAAGTGGTCGTCGAAGGTGGCCGGCAGGGCCCGTTCCTTCACCGAGGCCGCCACCGGGGCGGGGTGGTCGATGAAGGGCCGGTCGCCGTCGGGTGTCTCGAAGGGGTTGCCACCGTCCAGGGAGTTCGGCCGGTAGGGCGCGACCCCGGCGTGCACCGCGGTCTGGTGCATGCCGTCCCGCAGCATGTCATTGACGTCCGCGTGCGGGCGGTTGATGGGCAGCTGGTTCCAGTTCGGTCCGCCCAGACGGGTGATCTGGGTGTCCAGGTAGGAGAACAGCCGGCCCTGCAGCAGGGGGTCGTTGGTGACGTCGATGCCCGGGACGAGGTTGTTCGGGTTGAACGCGACCTGCTCGGTCTCGGCGAAGTAGTTGGAGGTGTTCTTGGTGAGGGTCATCAGCCCGACCGGCTCCACGGGCACCAGTTCCTCCGGCACGATCTTGGTGGGATCCAGCAGGTCGATGCCGGCGAACATCTGGTCCTCGGTGTCCTCGAAGACCTGCACGCCCAGCTCCCACTCGGGGAAGGCACCGGCCTCGATGGCGTCGGCCAGGTCCCGGCGGTGGAAGTCCGGATCCGCCCCGCTGATGAGCTGGGCCTCCTCCCAGGTCACGGAGTGGACGCCGAGCTTTGGCTTCCAGTGGAACTTCACCAGCACGGTGGAGCCGTCCTCGGCGATCAGCCGGAAGGTGTGGATCCCGAAGCCCTCCATCATCCGGAAGGACCGCGGGATGCCGCGGTCCGCCATGTTCCACATGGTGTGGTGCTGGGCCTCGGTGTGCAGGGAGACGAAGTCCCAGAAGGTGTCATGGGCGGACTGGGCCTGGGGGATCTCCCGGTCCGGGTGCGGCTTGACGGCGTGGACGACGTCCGGGAACTTGATGGCGTCCTGGATGAAGAACACCGGAATGTTGTTGCCCACCAGGTCCCAGGTGCCCTCGTCCGTGTAGAACTTGGTGGCGAAGCCGCGGGTGTCCCGGGCCAGGTCCGTGGAGCCGCGCGAGCCCACGACGGTGGAGAAGCGGACGAAGACCTCGGTCTCCTTGTCCTGGGCGAAGACCCCGGCCCGGCTGATCTTCGAAGCCGTGCCGTAGCCGCGGAAGACGCCGTGGGCCCCGGCGCCCCGGGCATGGACCACCCGCTCCGGGATCCGCTCGTGGTCGAAGTGGCTGATCTTCTCCCGGAAGTGGTGGTCCTGCAACAGCGCCGGACCCCGCGGTCCGGCCCGCAGGGAGTGGTCGGAGTCCTTCAGGCGGGCACCGTGGGCCGTGGTGAGGAACTCCCCGCCCTGGGCCATCTTCTCCTGCGGGGTGCCCGTCTCCTGGCCCGTGGGGGAGACCGTGGCCGGCCCGGACTGGTCCGGTGCGGGGGGCAGCGGGCCGGCGGGGGTGGTGGGTTCCTCCACCTGAGGTCCAGAATCGCCGGTGTTGCCGGGGGATCCGGGAATGCGGGGCTGCTGGGTCATGGCACGTGCCTTTCACTGGGTCCTGCGGGCCGGATCCCGGCCGAACGGGCGGCGCCGATGGCGTCGCACGGAGCGGGGAACACGGATCCGCAGCGCGGTGGTTGGTGCGTGGCCACAGTACGCACCATGACCCCGTTGCTGGCTACCCCTCCTCGGCAACCAGCCGCCTGAAGGGTCACCGGCCGCCACCCTCGGACTGCTTGTCCTGTGGTGTGCCGCCGTGGACCTCGGCGGGCAGTTCCGAGACGGGAACGATCGCCACGTCCTCGAGCTTCCAGTCCAGGTCGGCGACGGACTGCCGGAGGTCTTCCAGGGCGTCCACCGTCAGGGCGGCACCCGGGGCGGGAACCACGAACAACTCCGTGTGGAAGACGTGGCCCTCGTCCCGGATGCGGGCCCCGGCATGCCGGACCCAGGCGAAGGTCAGGGCCTGGGTCTCGGCCTGACGCACCAGGGGGTGCTCCTCCGCGCCCTCGATGGTGCGGGCCCGGGTGTCCGCCAGGTCCGAGAGCGCGGTGCCCACGTTGGTGGCCCCGTCCTTGAGGATGCTCAGCCCCACGAAGATCGCGGCGGCGGAGTCGAACCACCACAGTCCCAGCCCCACGCCGCCCACACCCACGATGGTGGCGACCCCGGTCTGCCAGTCGGCCTTGTTCATGTCCGCGTCCGCATAGAGCACCTTGTCATGCAGCTGCTCGGCGATCCTGATCTTCATCCGGCCCAGGATCACGGGCCCCGGGATGGACAGGAGCATGACGGCCATCATGAACCAGCCCTGCCACACGGTGTGCCCGAACAGGTGGAACGTGCCGATGGGGGGATGCTCGGCCATGAGCAGGCCGCTGCCCGAGTCGATGATGAGGTAGGCGCCCATGACCAGCAGGGCCACCGCGGCCACGAGGTGCCCGACCCCCATGGCCCGGTGGTTGCCGTAGGGCCGCTTCTCCGTGGGCGGGCGGTTGATGACCCGGACGGCGATGAGGAAGGCCAGGGGCGGGATGAAGGACAGCATGTCCTCGATCCAGGCGGCCTTCATGGCCTGGGAGCTGCCCATGACCACGATGACGAGTATCACGGTCACCGCGAGCATCACGATGGTGATCCACTCCAGGCGGACGGCGCGGCGGAGGGCCCGCTCCAGGTCCGGCGGCAGCTCGGTCCGCCCGAAACGGCGGGTGCGGTCCGTGCCGGACTCTCCCGGCCCGCCGGTCACGGGGTGGCTCCGGGGTGTGCCGAGTCCAGGAACCGTTCGACCTCGGCCAGCATCTGGTTCTCGCCCAGGGGGACGGCGAGCACGAGCTGGACGGTCTGTCCGTCCGGCCCTGCGTCCTCCGCGTAACCACGCGTCAGGGAGGCCTTGGAGGACCACGGTGACTGGTCGGTCAGTCCGCCCCCCACGAGATCAACGTCTCCGGCCTCCAGGGCCGTCATCAGCGCTTCCTCGCCGGACACCGTCCACTCGATCTCGGCATCGATGTCCTCGGCGAACGCCCGGATGAGCTCCACCTCGCTGCCCGTGGGTTCAGGTCCCGAGGCGTCGACGTACGGAGGATGGTGGCTGATCCCGACGGACAGCGTGCCGCCGGTGGCCCGGTCGAAGGTCCCGTCCGGATCGGCCGGGTACCCCGAGGAGGTGCAGGAAACCAGAAACACCGGCAGCACCAGTAGTGCACTGATGAGTGCGCCCCTCCGCGAGGCGCGTGGATTGT
Organism: Citricoccus sp. I39-566; assembly: GCF_031432995.1. Lineage (GTDB taxonomy): Bacteria > Actinomycetota > Actinomycetes > Actinomycetales > Micrococcaceae > Citricoccus > Citricoccus nitrophenolicus_A. Next base: position 2,972,904 of record NZ_CP133842.1, on the reverse strand, counting down.
TCGGCACCGAACCCCCTGATCTCGTTGACCTGCTGTCACCGTACGCCGCGGGGTGTGCACCGGCAATCTGCCGTCGAAGGCCTGCGCCGCAGACCGGGCCTCGCCGCTTAATCTACTCGTGAGTAGTATGGTCGGACTCACGCCCAGACCACCGTCCCGGAAGGACCCCGCCGTGCGCCGCCGCATCTTTGAGACCGAACACGAGGACTTCCGCGATGCCGTGGCGGAGTTCGTCACCCGCCAGGTCACCCCGAACCTCGAGGCCTGGGCGGAGGCGAAGGCGCTGCCGCGCGAGTTCTGGCTCCAGGCCGGAGAGCAGGGCCTGCTGGGGCTCGAGGTCCCAGAGGAGTTCGGCGGTGGCTATCCGCAGGACTACCGCTTCAACGCCGTCGTGTTCGAGGAGCTGGCCCGGGCCAGCTTTGCGATCTCCTCCTGCGTGGGCATCGACGCGGACATCGTGCCGCCGTACATCGTGGACCTCGGTACCCCCGAGCAGCACGCCCGCTGGCTCCCCGGGGTGGCCGACGGCTCCACCGTCACGGCCATCGCCATGACGGAGCCCTCCGGCGGCTCCGACCTGGCCAATCTCAAGACGACCGCCATGCGCGACGGCGACGACTGGGTCATCAACGGCTCCAAGACGTTCATCACGAACGGCTTCTCCGCCGACCTCGTGGTGGTGGCCGCCCGCACCAGCCCGGAGAAGAAGGCCAAGGGGATCACCCTGTTCGGGGTGGAGGCCGGCATGGCGGGCTTCGAGCGGGGCCGGAAGCTGGACAAGGTCGGTCAGCCCGAGTCGGACACCTCGGAGCTGTTCTTCCGGGACGTGCGCGTTCCCCACGAGAACGTCATCGGCCAGGTGGACACCGGCTTCATCCAGATGATGAAGAACCTGCCGCAGGAGCGCCTCGGCGCCGCCGTCTACGGGTTGGCCCACGCCCGGCAGATCCTGGACGAGACCCTCCAGTACACGAAGGACCGCAAGGCCTTCGGCCAGTCCATCGGGGCCTTCCAGCACAACAAGTTCCTGCTGGCCGAGCTCGTCACCAAGGTGGAGGTCACGCAGGCCTTCCTCGATGACGCCATCATGGCCCACACGGCCGGCGAGCTGTCCGCCGTCGACGCGGCCAAGGCCAAGTACTGGGCCTCGGACGTGCAGAACGAGGTCCTGGACCACTGCGTCCAGCTGCACGGCGGCTACGGCTACATGAACGAGTACCGCGTGGCCCGCGCCTGGAAGGACGCCCGCGTCAACCGGATCTGGGCCGGTTCGAACGAGATCATGAAGGAACTCATCGGCCGCGACCTCGGCCTCTGAGCCCGCGCCGCGGGCCGCGCGGCGGGCCGCGCGGCGGGCCAGCACCGGGCCGAATCAGTGGGCGCCGGCGTAGGACTCGACGGCGGCCACCGAGAGCGGGAACCCCACCGGCGCCGCCCCGAACAGCATCCGCCCCGCGGCCTGAGCCGCCTCGGTGACGATCCGCCGGACGGCGTCGGCCTCCTCGGCCGGACCGTGCAGCACCACCTCGTCGTGGACGAAGAACACCAGCCGGGTCTGCAGGGGGTCGCGGGCCTGCCCGTCCGGGGTGCCCTGCCGCAGTCGGCGGCGGATCTCGCCCATCCAGCACAGGGCCCACTCCGCGGCGGTCCCCTGGATGACGAAGTTGCGGGTGAACCGCCCGGCGGACCGCCGCAGGGTGCGGGACCGGGACTCCGCCTCGGCCGTGGAGACGTCGGCGGTGGCCGTGAGCCACTGCTGCCCCGGGGCCGGGGACGTGCGGCCCAGCCAGGTGGAGACCTGCCCGCCGGCCTCGCCCCGCTGTGCCGCCTGCTCGAGGAGGCCCATGGCGTGCGGGTACAACCGGCGCAGGTGAGGGATCAGCGCGGCCGAGTCGCCCGTCGTCGCCCCGTACATGGCGCCCAGCAGCGCGACCTTCGCCCGGGAGCGTTCGGCCAGCTCCGAGCCGGCGCGCCGGCCCTGTTCGGCCACCGCCAGGTACAGGTCGGACCCGGACCCCGCCTCGGCCAGCGCCCGATCCCCGGACATCGCCGCGAGGATGCGCGGCTCCACCTGGGAGGCGTCGGCCACGGTCAGCAGGTGGCCGGGATCCGCGCGGACGGCGTCCCGGACGGCGGCGGGGACCTGCATGGCACCGCCCCCGTGGGCGGCCCACCGCCCGGTCACCACGCCGCCCACGGAGTAGGCCGGGTGGAAGCGCCCGTCCTGCACCCACTCGTCCAGCCAGTGCCACCCGTTGGCCGTCCAGAGGCGGTAGAGGTGCTTGTACTCGAGGACGCCGGAGATCAGCGCGGTCCGCCGCGGCGCATCGGGCCCGCCCTCGGAGGCCCAGCCCTTGAGGTCCCCCGCGCGGGTGGACCCCACGCGGACGCCGGCGAGGTTCAGCCCGCGCAACAGGTCCTGGGGCGAGTCCGGATTGAGTCCGGGCACCCCGAGCGTGCCGCCGATCCGCTCCGCCAGCTCCTGGAGCAGTCGGGGACGCTGGCCCTCGGCGGGGCGGGGCCCGAGCTGCTCGGCGAGCATGGCCTCGTGCAGGTCCCGGCGCCACGGCAGGCCCTCGTGGAGGATCTCCGCCGCGATCAGGGCGCCCTGGGACTCGGCGGCCAGCAACAGCCTCAGCCGATGCGGGGCGCCGGAGCGGTCGACCGCCGCCAGCTGGGCGACCAGCTCGCGGGCCAGGTCCTCGGCAGGGGGGACCTCCTGCCGTCCCCGACCGCCGGCGGGCAGGTCGAAGAAGGTCCCCTGGTCCGGGCGGGTCGCGGGCGGCTGACGCAACCACGGCTCGGGGCCCGGCACGGGCACGTCCACGGCGGGGGAGTAGGTGACGCCGGCGGCGGTGGACAGGATGCGCTGGCACAGGCCGAGGTCCCAGCACCGGCTGATCGGGACCTCGGCCTCGAGCAGGGGACGGTACCCGGCGGACACCGAGGCGAAGACCCAGCGCACCCGGTCCGGGTCCGTCCCGAGCCGACCGGGCAGGTCGCGGACCAGTCCGGGCAGCGCGGCGGCGGGGACCGGGGCGAGCCGCTCCATCCCGTCATCCCGGACCACCACGGGGAGCCAGTGCTCCGACGCGGCGGCGCCGGGTGCCGGGCCGAGGACGATGTGCATCCTCCCATTCAACCCGACCGGTCCAGATCAGCTGGTCCAGATCAGCCGGTTCAGACCGGCCAGTCCGGATCGGCGCCCCACGGGGAGGACGGGGAGAACGTGGAACGGGCCCGGAGGAATTCCCCCACGACGGCGGCCCCCAGGTCCTCCGGGTCGGGCGCCACCACGCGGCCGCCCACCCGGCGGGCCATGGCCGCGAGGAAGCCCTGCAGCCCGGGATCGGTGCCCAGCCGGAAGAAGGTGGTCTCCGCGCCGAGCCGGCCGACGCGGTCCAGCTCGGCGATGGTGGCCCGGAGCGTGGCCGGCTCCGGAGGGTAGGAGAACAGCGCCACGGGACCCGACTCGCCCTGCGGCATCAGATGGGCCGTGGGTTCACCGTCGGTGACGATGAGCAGCACTGGTTGCAGGGTCGGGTGCTGGCGGAAGAACCTCGTGGCCAGCATCAGGCCGTGGTGCAGGTTGGTGCCCTGCTCGCGCATCGGGGCCAGGGCGGTGAGCTCCCCGATGTCCAGGCGGCCGGCGTAGCGCCCGAAGTTCACCAGCTGCAGCCGGTCCCCGCGGAAACGCGTGGAGACCAGGTGGTGCAGCGCCAGGGCCGTGCGCTTCATGGGCACCCAGCGGCCCTCGGCCGCCATGGAGAACGAGGTGTCCACCAGCAGGGCCACGGCGGCCTGGGTGCGTGCCTCGGTCTCCTGGACCTCGACGTCGGCCACCTCGATCCGCAGCCCGGCCGCCGGATCCCGGCCGGCCGCCGTCGTGCGTCCGATGGCGTTGGTGAGGGTCCGGGTGACGTCCCAGGACTCGACGTCACCGAACTGCCAGGGCCGGCTGGAGCCCGTGAGCTCCCCGGCGGCCCCGGCGTGGCGGGTGTCCCGCTGCCCCTGCCGGCCGGAGAGCCGGCCGGCCGCATCCTGGAGCAGGGAGGTGCCGAGCCGGCGCATGGCCTGCGGGGAGAGGGTCAGGTCGCCGTCGGCGCCGCGGCGCAGCAGTCCGCTGTCCCGTAGCGCCTTCTCCAGCCGGTCCAGGGTCCGGGCCTCGACGGCGGCCTCGTCGCCGAGGTGCCGCGCCAGCCGGTCCACGTCCACGTCGGACAGGGTGGAGCCGGGGGAGGACTGGGACAGCTGGTCCGCGAGCTGGTCGAGGTCCGCCAGGTCCTGGAGCACCCCGGTGCCGTCGCCGAGACCGAGTCCCTGCTCGCCGTCGAACTGCTCGGAACCGGTCCAGTCCTCGCCGGGGCGCAGGCCCTGGAGGTTGGCATCGAGGCGGTTCAGCTGCTCCATCAGGGCCGGCGAGCCGAAGGCCTGCGCGGACAGCGCCAGGAGTTCCTCGCGCTGCTCGGGCGTCATGGAGCGGAGCATGCGCTGGGCCGCGGCGGACCGCCGGGCCAGGATGTCGATGAGCTCGTCGATGTCCTGCGGGTTCTCCGGGAACTGGTCGCCGTGCCGGGCCATGAACTCCTCGAAGTCCGCCGGCGTGTCCTCTCCGCGGGCGTGCCGGTCCAGCAGGTCGTTGAGGTCCCGGAGCATCGCGGCGATGGCCTCCCGGTCCTCGTCCGTGGCGTTCGCCAGGGCGTTCTTCAGGCCGGCGAAGCGCTGGTCCAGCATCTCCCGGCCGAGCAGGTCCTTGATCTGCTCGTAGGCCCGGCGCGCCGTGTCCGACTGCCAGTCGTAGCCGGCCAGCTCGGTGACCGCGGCCGCGGTGGAGTCCGGGAGGCCCTGCAGCTGCATCTCCCGGAAGGAGCGGTCCGTGTCATCCATCCGGATGTCGCGTGCGAGTTGCTTCCGCTCCTCCAGGACGGCTTCGTCCAGGAGCCTGCGGACCTCGTGGAGGGTGCCGTCGAGGCGGTGGCGGCCGAGCAGGTCCCGACGGCGGGCCTGGACGCGGCCGGCCAGGTCGTCCAGTCCCGTCATGGTGCGTCCGCCCCGGCGGAGGAACTCGCGGAGGGCCTGTTCGGGGGAGTACCCGGCCATGACGTCATCGGCCACCGCGTCGAGGGCCTCGGAGAGGTCGAGCGGCGGGGCCAGCGGGTCGGGGCCGCCGTCGTAGCGGCCGTAGCGGGAGGAGGACCGGTGTCTCATGGTGCCCCCTGGTTCGCGTCGGGGTGGGCGGATCCGGTGGGGCCACTCTAGCCGTAGACGGTCTCGCCGTCGCCGGACTCCTTGGAGAGCTCGCGGGCCAGATACAACCCCTCGAGAGCCAACTCGATGGCCCCGGCGCGGTGCCCGGAGGACGATGGCTCGGCCCCTTCCGGCCGACCGCCGATCCGGAGCGTGATCTCGTCGTACAGCCCTGGGTCCTCGAGGTCGGGCAGCCCGGCCAGGAACTCGGCGGCCGTCACGCGTTCGCCCGTGGTGGCCGAGTGGTGTCCATCGAAGGCCTCGACGAGCGGGGAGAGGTCCAGGCCGCCGAAGCGACGGCGAACCGCCTGGGCCGTCGCGGTCCGCAGCAGGTGCTCCAGGATCTCGTCCTCCCGCCCCTCCTCGCCGGATTCGAACTCGATCTTGCCGCCGAGGACCTCCACGGCGGACTCCAGGTCCACCAGTCGGGCGACGGGGTCGTCGCCGCGGGCGGTGGCCCGGTGGCGGGCGGCGGCCGCCACCGTCTCCGCGCCCGCGATGGCGAAGCGGGCCGAGACGCCCGAGGACTGGTTGACGGCGCTCGACGAACGCAGGGCGCGGGTGAACCGGGCCAGGATCTCCAGGAGGACCTCGGGAACGTCCGCCGTCAGGTGCGCCTCCTGGCGGATCACGGCGATCTCGTCGTTCAGGTCGAGCGGATAGTGGGTGCGGATCTCGGCGCCGAACCGGTCCTTCAGGGGCGTGATGATCCGGCCTCGGTTGGTGTAGTCCTCCGGGTTCGCCGAGGCCACCACCAGCACGTCCAGGGGCAGCCGCAGCACGTAGCCGCGGACCTGGATGTCCCGTTCCTCCATGACGTTCAACAGGGCCACCTGGATGCGTTCGGCCAGGTCGGGCAGCTCGTTCAACGCCACGATCCCGCGGTTGGACCGGGGGACCAGGCCATAGTGGATGGTCTCGGGGTCGCCCAGCCGGCGGCCCTCGGCCACCCGCATGGGGTCCACGTCGCCGATCAGGTCGGCCACCGAGGTGTCCGGGGTCGAGAGCTTCTCCACGTACCGTTCGGACCGGTGCCGCCAGGCCACCGGCAGCCGGTCGCCGTCGCGCTCGGCCCGGGCCCGGCTCTCCGGCGTCAGGGGCTCATAGGGGTGTTCGTTCAGCTCGGACCCGGCGATGACCGGCGACCATTCATCCAGCAGCCCGCTCAGGGTCCGCAGCAGGCGGGTCTTGCCCTGACCCCGCTCCCCGAGCAGCACCACGTCATGCCCGGCGATGAGGGCGCGCTCGAGCTGCGGGATGACCGTGCGGTCGAATCCGTGCAGGCCGGGCCAGGGGTTCACTCCCGCCTCGAGGGCCGCCAGCAGGTTGGCCCGGACCTCCTCCCGCAGCGAGACCTGTTCGTGGCCGGAGGCCCGCAGCTCGCCGAGGGTGCCGATGCCCGGCGCCTCCGTGAGACCCGCAGGGTCCGCGGGAGTCGCCGGCGAGGGGACGGAGGGGGAGGGGACGTGGGGGCTGACCATGGGTCTCACGCTATCGGCGGCACCGGGCGCCGTACAGGGTGTCCCGGAACACGGACCCCGCCGTAGGCTGACCGGGATGGCACCCCGCGAGACAGACCCGAACGGCCCGACCACCCTGATCCTGCTCATCCGGCACGGGCAGACGCCGACCACCGGCACGGTCCTGCCCGGTCGCGCCCCAGGGCTGCACCTCTCGGAGGCGGGCCGGGAACAGGCCGAACGCGTCGCCGAGCGGCTCGCGGCGCTGCCCCTGTCCGCCGTCTACTCCTCCCCCCTGGAGCGGGCCCTGGAGACCGCAGGCCCGACGTCGGCCCGCACCTCGGTGCCCGTCGTCCAGGACGCTGGGCTCCTGGAGGGCGACTTCGGCGACTGGACGGGGGCCCGGCTCACCGACCTCTACGGCAGGCCCGAGTGGCAGACCGTCCAGGGACAGCCCTCGGTCTTCCGCTTCCCGGGCGGGGAGAGCTTCACGGGGATGCGCGACCGCATGGTCGCCACGCTGGCCCGGCTCCGGGACGCCCACGAGGGCGGCACCGTGGCGTGCTTCTCGCACGCCGACCCCATCCGGCTCGCGGTATCGGACGCGATGGGCACCCCGTTGGACCGGTTCCAGCGGCTGAGCATCGGGCCCTGCTCGGTCTCCGCCGTGTCCTACCGTCAGGGCAGCGATCCGGTGGTGCTGACCGTCAACTCGACGCAGGACCCCTTGGACCGGCTCGTGGCCTCCTAGGGCCGGGCCGAGGCGGGGAGAGAGACGGGGTGGACGGGGTGGACGTCGGCAGGGAAGGGGTCGGGGACCAGGACACCCTCCTGGAATGCGGGAGCATCGAGGTCCTGGGCCAGCTGGCCAACAGCAGCAACGAGACGTTCCTCGTCGAGGTGACGCAGGGGGAGGCGCAGCACTGGGCCATCTACAAGCCGGAACTCGGCGAACGGCCGCTGCGGGACTTCCCACCCGGACTCTACCGGCGGGAGCGGGCCGCCTACCTGCTGAGTGAGTCCCTCGGCTGGGGGATCGTCCCGACCACCGTCGTGCGGGACGACGCCCCGTTCGGCCCCGGATCCCTGCAGTGGTTCGTGGACCATGACCCGGACCGGCACTACTTCGCCCTGTTCGAGGAGGAGCCGGCGACCCACGATCAGCTGCGGACGATGGCCGTCTTCGACCTCCTGGCCAACAACACGGACCGCAAGGCAGGACACGTCCTCCGCGGGCACCGGGGCCGGCTCTGGGGCATCGACCACGGCCTGTGCTTCGCGGCGCCGTTCAAGCTGCGCACCGTCATCTGGGATTTCGCCGGGGAGCGGATCGACGCCGGCCTGCTGGCCGACGTCGACCGGCTCGCCGACGCGCTGGCCGGGAACCCGCCCGGGGAGCTGGCCGGGCACCCGACCGGGGAACTCACCGGCCACCTCTCCAGGTTCGAGGTCGCGGCGCTGCGGCAACGGATCCGGGCCGTGCTCCTCGAGGGAGAGTTCCCGGAGGACCCGACCGGGATGCGCTTCCCCTGGCCCCTGGTCTGATCAGAGCTTGATCTGCACGTCTGCGCCCTCGCGCAGTTCCCCGATCCGCTGGGTGAGGGCCTCATTCTCCTTCTGGGAGGAGACCTGCTGCTCCAGCTGGGGCTTGAGCTCCTCGAAGGACGGCGTCTCGGGTGCGGCGCTCTCGCCCTCTGCGCCGCCCTCCTGACCGCCCTGGGCCTCCGACTGGGCCGCGATCGAGGAGTCGTAGAGCTCCTTGAGTTCCTCATCCGAGGGTTCCGGGATGTCGAGCTGCTCGATGGTCTGGTTCAGCATCAGCTGCTTCTCCGCATCGGAGCGGATCTGCTCCTCGCTGAAGCCCTGCTCCTCGAAGGTGGCCAGCAACTCGTCCACGGAGGCCACGCCGCTGGCTTCCGCCGTCTCCTCGAGGAACGCGTTGACGTCCTCCTCGGAGGCCTCGTGGCCCTGCTCCTGGGCATCCTGGACCAGCAGCTCCGTGCCCACCATGGACTCGGCGAGCTGCTTCTTCATCTCGTCCTGGTTCATCTCCTGCCCGGACATCTGGGACTGCATGGCCATCTGCTGGAACTGGCCCTCGTAGGCCGTGGTGAACTCCTCACCGGAGATCTCCTGGCCGTTGACGGTGGCCACGACCTCGGGGATGTTCTCCACCTCCGGCTCGGGCATGGAGGGCTGCGCGTCCTCGGGCGCCGCCTGGGCCTCCCCGGAGCCGCCGCCGGAGGCCGGCTGCGAGGCGGCCGCGCTGCTACCCTCGCCGCCTTCGGCGCCGCCTCCACCGCCCCCGCCGCAGGCGGCGAGGCCGAACAGGGAGCCGACGAGCGCGACGCTGGTCAGAAGTTTCTGGGGCGTGGTGGAACGCGTGGTGGATCGGGGAGTTGAACGCACTGCGATGACCGTCCTTTCAATGGTGGCTTCGGGCAACGTAGCAACCGAGTCTGGGCGCCGCGGTCAGGCTGTTGCCAGCCGTCGTTCAGGTCCGCACGTCGCGCTCCGGCAGGTCTTGACGGGGCTCTCCGGGTCCCACTAATGTACAACCACATGGTTGTACATCAGGCAGCCGGTGCTGCGTCCGGCACGGCTTCCCCGCGGGGACTCAGCGACGACGAGGTGGACCGGGTCTTCCGGGCCCTCGCCGACGCCACCCGACGGGACATCGTGCGCCGGACCCTCACGGAGTCGATCTCCGTCTCCGTGCTGGCCGAGGACTACGAGATGTCGTTCGCGGCCGTCCAGAAGCACGTCTCCGTCCTCGAGTCAGCGGGTCTCGTGAAGAAGAGCAGCAAGGGCCGAGAGCGGCTCGTCAGCGGAGATCCCGAGACCCTCCGTCAGGTCCAGCACCTCCTGGACCGCTACGAACGGCTGTGGCGCCAGCGGATCAGCCGCCTCGACGCCCTGCTGGCGGACGACGATCCGGGCGCTGCGCCCGACCAACCCCCCGGCCCCCTCGGAAAGGCATGACCATGCCCGTCACCAACGTCTCCAAAGATCCCCAGGCCCTGACGATGACCATCGTCGCGGACTTCCCCGTCCCCGTGCGCAGGCTCTGGGACGCCTATGCCGATCCCCGCCAGCTCGAGTCGTTCTGGGGGCCGGTCGGCTGGCCGGCCACCTTCACCCGGCACGACATGATCCCCGGGGGTGAATCCCACTACTACATGACCGGACCGGACGGCGAGACGTCGGCGGCGTGGTTCGAGTTCCTCGCCGTCACGGAGGGTGAGTCCTTCGAGGTCCTGGACGGCTTCACCGCGGAGGACGGCGGCCGGGACCAGGGCGCCCCCGTCATGCGCATGGTGTTCGCCTTCGAGGCCACCGACGGCGGCTCGCGCCTGGTGCACACCACCCACTTCAACTCCGCCGAGGACCTGGAGCAGATCCTGGGCATGGGCATGGAGGAGGGCACGCTCTCGGCCATGAGCCAGATCGACGCGGTCGTGGCGGACCTGCAGTCCTTCGGGGCCGGCCGATCCGTGCGGACCCAACTGATCGGGGACCGCCAGGCCCGGCTCAGCCGCGTCATTCGCGGGACGGTGGACCAGGTGTGGAGGGCCCACCACGAGCCCGAGCTGCTGCGCCGGTGGCAGCTCGGACCGGACGGATGGACCATGCCGGTCTGCGAGGTCGGCACCGCCGTCGGCGAGACCTACCGCTATGAATGGGAGCGGGAGGGTGGGGAGGACCGCTTCGGGTTCACCGGCCGCGTCCTGGAGATCAACCCGCCGCACCGTTCGGTGACCACGGAGGCGATGATCGGACAGGAGGATGCCTCCACCACCAATGAGCTGACGCTCACCGCGGTGGAGGGCGGCACCCTCCTGTCCCTGCTCGTCACCTACCCGGACGAATCGCTGCGCGAGACCATCCTGGCCACGGGCATGGCGGACGGCATGGAGTCGAGCTACTCCCGGCTGGAGTCCGAGGTGCTGTCCGCCTGACGGACCCGGCGGCCGGTGTGCGGACCGACGCGCTGGTGGATCTCCCTCTGCCGCTCGCGGCTGAGGGAGGACCACCACGCGGTGGCCGAGACCGGTCCGGACTCCACCGCGTCGTCGTCGCTCTCCAGCCCGAAGCGCTCCGAGATGTCCGCCAGGAACACCTGCCGCCGGATGGCCTCGGACCGCTGGACATTGACATGCAGCGCCTTGAACACCGCGATGCACATCAGCACCATGAGGATGGTGAACGGCAGGCCGATGGTGATCGCCAGGGTCTGGATCGCGGTCAGCCCGCCCGCGAGCAGCAGGGCGGCGGCCATGACGGCCGTCGCCACCGCGAACATCACGCGGATGCGGCTCGGCGGCTCGGGGTTGCCGCCGGTGGCGATCATGGCCATCACGAGCGAGCCGGAGTCCGAGGACGTGATGAAGAAGATCGCGGAGAGCAGGATGGCGCCGATCACCAGGATGGCGCCGCCGGGCAGCTGCTCCAGCACCTGGAACAGGGCGGAGTTGACGTCCACCGAGCCGTCGGCGGCCACCACGGAGGTGTACCAGTCGGGCCGGTTGGCCTCGTAGTAGATGGCCGTGCCGCCCAGGACCCCGAACCAGACCACCGAGATCATGGTCGGCACCAGGATCACGCCCAGCAGGTATTCGCGGACGGTCCGGCCCCGCGAGATGCGGGCGATGAAGACACCCACGAACGGGGTCCAGGACATCCACCAGGCCCAGTAGAAGGTGGACCAGCTGGCCTGCCAGGCATCACCCTCCGCGCCGAAGAAGGCGGAGGAGTTCAGCGAATTGCCGATGTAGTTCTGCAGGTAGTGGCCGAAGGTCTGGACCATCTCCTTGGCCAGGTACTGGGTGGGCCCGGCAATGAGCAGGAAGAGCACGAGGCCGGCGGCGATCACCATGTTGGTGTTGGAGAGCCACTTCATGCCGCGGTTGACGCCGGACACCACCGACCAGATGACGAAGCCGGTGACCACGGCGATCATGGCGTACTCGACCCACAGGTCCTCCTCGCCAACGACCCCCATGGATCGCAGGCCAGCGGCCATCTGGGTGACGCCCAGGCCCAGTGAGGTGGCCACGCCGAAGACGGTGCCGATCAGCGCGAAGCTGTCGATGGCGTGTCCCCAGCCGCCACGGGTGGCCTTCTCGCCGATCAGCGGCTCGACGGCCCAGCGCATGGACAGTGGCCGGCCGCGCCGGTGGATGGCGTGGGCGATCGCGAGGCCGACGACGGCGTAGATCGCCCACGGCTGCAGCCCCCAGTGCAGGTACGTCAGGGCCAGGGCGTCCTCGGCCCGGGCGCCGACGGTGGGGTCGGCCGCCTCCAAGCCGGGACGGGGTGTGGCGAAGTGGATGAGCGGCTCGGTCATCCCGTAGAACACCAGGCCGATGCCCATCCCGGCCGCGAAGAGCAGGGCGAGCCAGGAGAAGGTGGAGAACTCCGGCTCGTGCTCCGGCCGGCCCAGCTTGATGTTGCCCTTGCGGGAGAACCCCAGGTAGAGGCAGAAGACCACGAATCCGAAGGCGAGGATCAGGTACCACCAGCTGAAGTTGCTGATGACGGTCTGCTGGACGGCGGCGATGCCGGACTCCATGGCCGCGGGGAAGGCGAGGGTCACGCCCACGAACAGCACGATGATGATCAGGGTGGGCCAGAGGACCCACGGGATGAGCCGACTGCTGTACTCGTTGGTGCTCGGCGGGTTCCCGCCTGAGGGTTCCTGGGATGACATGGTTCCCACCCTAAACCGGCCGGTCGCCACGCGCCCAAAGCGGCCGGGGCGCCGCGGCGGGCATCCTCTAGGCTCGGAGCGTGGACGACCTTCCCCTCAGCACCCTGCACACCATGGACGCCGGCGGCCCGGACGCGCCCTCCGACCCCGGCCATCGCGTCGTGTTCCTGCACGGCCTCTTCGGCCGCGGCAAGAACTTCACCCGGATCGCCAAGGACCTCGCCCCGGGGTACCGGAGCCTGCTGGTGGACCTGCCCAACCACGGGGAGTCCGAGTGGACGGACACGGTGGATTACCGCCAGATGGCCGATTCCGTGGCCGCCACGCTCCGGGCGGGCGTCGCCGCGGAAGGCCCCGTGGCCGTCGTCGGGCATTCCCTGGGCGGGAAGGTGGCCATGGTGCTGGCCCTGCGGCACCCGGACGTGGTCTCCCGGCTGATCGTGGTGGACATCGCGCCCACGCAGGCCGGGGGCGCTGAGGGCGAGTTCGCGCACCTGCTGGACAGCCTGGCGGCCGTGGACCTGGGCGCCATCGGGCGCCGATCGGACGCCGACGAGGCGCTGAAGGATCCCATCCCCTGGGACACCACCCGGCTGTTCCTGCTGCAGAACCTGCGCAGCGGCCCCGAGGGGTACTCCTGGGAGCCGAACCTGGAGCTGCTGCGGACCAGCCTGGACGCCATCGGCGGCTTCCCCGAGACCGGGGACGCCACCTTCGAGGGACCGGTGCTGTGGGTGGCTGGCGGCCGCTCGGACTACGTCCGGGACGAGTACGCGCCGCGCATGCGGTCCCTGTTCCCCCGGACCCACCGGGTGACCATCCGGGAGGCGGGCCACTGGGTGCACTCCCAGGCACCCGAGAAGTTCACCGAGGTCCTGCGCGGCTTCCTCGAGCACACCTCCTCCTGAGAGTTCAGTCCTGCGGGTCCCGCTGCGCCGGCGCTGCCTGCCGGTGGTCCTCCTCGGTCAGCAGCGAGAACGCCAGTAGCTGTCCTCGTCCACCCCTCCGCGGGCTCCCCGGACCGTCCAGGGCCAGGCCCGGCTCACCGGGCAGGGCGGAGTGGCCGTGCTAGGCCGGGGGCAGGCCCGCGATGCGGTCGAGCTCCACGACGCTGGCCCGGTAGGCCAGCTCCGCCCGCTCCTCGGTGTGCTCTAGGGACATCAGGGCCTTGAGGCCGCGGACCCTCGGCCGGCCGCCGGTCGGCAGCACGTGCACCGTGACCCCCTCCGGGACGTGGTCCATGGCATGGGTGAAGCTGTGCCGGCGCGTGATGTCCACGTAGACGTTGAGCGTCTCCACCATGGAGGTCGGGACCTTCAGCTGCTTGTCCAGCTGGCCGGCCTGCAGGACGTAGATCGTGGTGGCCCCGCGCCGCACGGCCTGGCCCAGGGGCACCGAGGCGACCAGGCCGCCGTCGAGGTAGTGCTCGTGGTTGATGATGGTGGGCGGCAGCAGCCCCGGCACCGAGGCGGAGGCGACGACGGCCGGGACCAACGGGCCGTGGTCGAAGGACTGCTCCGTGGCGCGCTCGATCGAGGTGGCGACCGTGACAAAGGGCAACTCCAGATCCTCGATGCGTGTCCGGGGCGGGAAGTGCATCGAGATCAGGTCCACCAGCGGCCTGGCGGACAGTGTGTAGGTGCGGCCGCGGACCACCCGCCCGGCCTGGCTCGCCCAGGACTGCCCGAACACGGCCCGCGCCTCGTCGGTCTGCCACATCTCCAGCATCTCGTGGGCCACCCCGGGGTGAGGGTCGCGCGCCACCACGGCGCCGTTGAGGGCACCCACGGACGTGCCGACCACGAGGTCCGGGGTGATGCCCCGCTCGAACAGGGCCCTGAGCTGGCCCACATGGACCGCGCCCCGGTTCCCGCCGCCGGCGAAGACGAAGGCCGTACCCGTTGACGTCGCTCTCACGGTCCGACTGTATTCCCGGTGGCGCCATGGCTCCAAGGGGACGCAGCGCAGGATCGGAGATGCCGTCACGGCGGCCGCGGGCGCATGCTGGTCGTGGCCGCACGGCCCCCGGCCAGCGCGACACGCACCCCCCCCGAGCGGGCCCCCAGAACCAGGAGCACCCCATGAGCACCTCCCTCGCCACCTACATCTCCCTGCCCGGTACCACCGCTGAGGCCTTCGAGCATTGGCACGAGGTCTTCGGGGGTGAGCTGAACCTGATGCGCTATGGCGACACGCCCATGGAGGGCATGCCGTTCGAGCCGGATCCCCAGGCCGTCGCCCACGTGACGCTGTCCCTGCCCGGCGGGGAACTGGCCGGCGGTGACGTCATGGATGGGAAGGACTACCCGGTCCGGGACACCGCCTACTCCCTGCTGTACACGGTGGACACCCCGGACGAGGCCCGCGAGCTGATCGGCAGGCTCGTGGCCGCCGGCGGCTCCGAGAACATGCCGTTCGAGCAGGCCCCCTGGGGTGACTGGTACGGCCAGGCCTTCGACCGCTTCGGCGTGATGTGGGCGTTCTCGGCCGCGGCGGCCCGTTAGGTCCGCCGGCCGGGCCGGTGACCGGCGGCGGCGGCCCGCAGCGATCCCGCCTCGCGACCGCCGGGGCCGCCGTCCTCGCCGCCCCCGTCACCGCGTCCGATCGGCAGCAGCTTCAGCAGCGGATGGAGCACCGCCAGGACCAGCAGGCCCCACAGCAGGCCGACGACGGCCGAGCACAGGGTGTTCACCAGCCAGCCGAGGAAGCCGCCCACGGCCGGGAGCGCGGCCACGGGAGCCTCCAGGGCGTGCACCAGGTCGTAGGGGGCGTGCAGCCCGAGCTCTGCCGCCTGCTGCAGCAGGATGTGCCCGCCCACCCACAGCATGGCCACCGTGCCGATCAGGGTGATCGCGGCCAGGACCTTCGGCATGGCCTTCACGAGCAGCTCGCCGAACCGTCGGACCCCGTCACCGGCGCCCTCCCTCTGCGCGAGGTGCAGGCCGACGTCGTCCATCTTGACGATCAGCGCGACGGCGCCGTACACGAGGACGGTGATGGCGATGGCCACCACCACGAGGATGATGGCGCGGAGCCAGATGGACTCGTCGGCGACCTCGTTCAGGGAGATGACCATGATCTCGCAGGACAGGATGAAGTCGGTGGTGATGGCGCCCTTGACCACCTTGTCCTCGGCCTCGGGGCCCTTCTCGGAGGCCGGCGCCTGCTTCTCGGCGTGGTGGCCGCGGAGCTTGTGCCAGACCTTCTCCGCGCCCTCGTAGGCCAGGTAGGTGCCGCCGAGGATCAGGATCCACGGGATGATCCAGGGGATGAACGCGCTGATCAGCAGCAGGGCGGGCAGGATGATGAGCAGCTTGTTCCGCAGCGATCCCCAGAAGATCCTCTTGATCAACGGCAGCTCGCGGGAGGGGTCGGCGCCGGAGACGTATTGCGGGGTGACGGCGGCGTCGTCGATCACCACGCCCACGGCCTTGGTCCCCGCCTTGGCCGCACCGGCCGCGATGTCATCCACCGAGGCTGCGGCGATGCGGGCCAGGGCGGCGACGTCGTCCAGGAGGGCGACCAGCCCGCCGCTCACCGGGGGCCTCCCGGGCGGGCGCACGCCGGGGGCGTGCCAGGGGGCTGGGTCTCGCGGTGCTCTCGCGTGATCGGCATGGTCAGAGCATACGACGACGGCGGCGCACCCGCCGTGGTGCGGTGCGCCGGCGCTGTGATGCCAGCGGTGTGGTGCCGGCGGTGCTCACACGTCCCGGCGGATGAGCTCCTCCAGCGGGACGGGGGAGAGCAGGTAGGGGGCCACCTCGAGCACGGTGAAGGCGCCGGTCCGGCCCTCGGCCCGCAGCCGCGCGGCCGCGCGGCCGTAGGCCACCTGCGAGGCGGCGGTGAAGTCCGGGTTGCTGCCGAGCTCGAGCGCGAACTCGACGGAGCTGCGGGACCCGCCGAGGTCCCCCGACGTGATGACGTGGCCGCCGTGCGGCATGCCCTGATGGTCCCGCTCGAACTCGTGCTCGGTGATGAAGTGCACCGTGGTGGTATACGGGGCGAAGTAGTCCGGCATGGTGGTGATGGCCTCCCGGATGGCCTCCTCGCTGGCCGCGCCGGGCTCCTCAGCCACCACGAAGCACTCGCGCACGTGGGCGGAGGCGCCGGTGATCTCGGCCCCGCGGCCGGCCTTGGCCTCCGCGATCGCCTCCTCGCTCGGGATCGTGTACTGCACGCCCCGCTTCACGCCGGGGACCCGGCGCACGGCATCCGAGTGGCCCTGGGAGAGGCCCTTGCCCCAGAACGTGTTCTGCTGCGCGTCAGGGAACAGGGCGTCGGCCACCGTGCGGTTGAGGGAGAACAGTCCCGGGTCCCAGCCCGTGGAGACCACGGCCACGTTGCCGCCCGCGCGGGCTGCCTCGCCCATGGCGGCGTAGTGGTCCGGGACCAGCTGGTGGTTGTCGTACGTGTCCACGGTGGTGAAGTGCCGGGCGTATCCCGTGGCCTGCTCCGGGATGTCCGTGGCGCTGCCCAGGCACAGGAACAGCACGTCGATCTCGCCGGCGTGGTCGGCCGCCGAGGCCGCCGGGAAGACCGGGGTGTCCGTGTCCAGCTCGGGGCGCCGCGAGAAGATGCCGACGAGCTCCATGTCCGGCTGGCTGCGGATGAGCTTCTCCACGCTCCGGCCGAGATTGCCGTATCCGACGATGGCGGCCCTGATGGTGGGGGTGGACGACGTGGTCATGGGGGAGGGTCCTCTTCTCTGCCGATGGGGCCCGCACGCACCGGCCGGTGGAGGCGGACCCCCTCATCGTAGGCATGGTCCCGGAGATCAGGCGGTAGCGGCCGGGTGGAATGAGTGCGGCCCGGACTGCGTTGGAGCTTGGTAGAATCACTACACGGCGTCACGGGACCACCGCGGTCCCCACCGACCAGGCCCCAGGGCCGGTCGGTCCCCGGCGCCGAGCATCCACTTCCATGGACGCGAAACCGGTCGAGGACTTCCCATGGAGATTTCTGGGAGGTCCTTTCTCATGTCCACCAACGCGCCCCAGCCCACCGAGGCCACGGAGACCCCACAGACCACGGCAGCCGCCGCGCCCGTCCGGGAGGTCCCGAAGGCGCCGGGCGGCCGGCCGGCACTGATCGGCCGCCGCGTGTTCCGGACGCCGACCGTCCGTCGGATCGTCTACGCGGTCGTCTTCGAGGCGTTCGCCATCCTGTTCGCCACGCTCATCCTGACCCTGCTGGGCAATGCGCCCGGTGCCAGCGCCGCCGTCGGGGTGGTGTCCTCCGTGGTGGCGCTGATCTGGAACATGGTGTTCAACACGCTCTTCGAGCGCTGGGAACGCCGCTCGGGCCACACCGGACGGCCCCTCTGGGTGCGCCTGATGCACACCGTGCTGTTCGAGGCCGGCCTGCTGGTCTTCCTGATCCCGGCTGTGGCGCTGCTGCTGCAGGTCGGCCTGTGGGAGGCGTTCCTCTACGAGGCGGCGCTGCTCGTGTTCTTCCTGATCTACAACGCCGTGTACGCCTGGTGCTTCGACCGGGTCTTCGGCCTGCCCGACTCCGCCCAGTAGCGGGGCTAGGCGGCCGGCAGGCCGAGGAACTCCCGGATGGCCGGCAGCTCCCGGTGGGCCTGCGCCAGCCCCAGCTCGTGGGAGGCGGCGAGCCGGACCACGTCCTTCTCCCCGTTGGAGACCGGCATGGTCTCGGGGACGAACAGGTAGGCCCGGCCCTGGCGTTCCAGGTCGAACAGGCGCTCGCGGGTGGCGTTGTAGCGCTGCCAGCGGTTGATCAGGGCGTGGGCGATGGCCGGGTGCCGGCGGAAGTAGCGCCGGTAGAAGCGGGGGAACCGCTCGGGGCCCTTGACGTAGTCGCGTTCACGGGTCAGGACCACCAGGAACTTCTCGAAGCCCGCATCCTCGGCGGCCGAGAGCGGGATCCCGCCATCCGGTCCCAGTGCCCCGTCCACATAGGTCCGGCCGTCCAGCCGCACCGGGGGCATCAGCACGGGCATCGTGCTCGAGGCCCGGACCCGCACCATCAGGTCGGCCATCTCCGGCACGTCCTCCCGCCCCCACCACACGGCCTCGCCGGACTCGGCGTCGAAGGCACCCACGCGCAGGGTCGCCGGATTGGCCTGGAACCGCTCCCAGGGGTAGGGCAGGGCCTGGTCCGGAAGGCCGGTCTCCTCGTAGATGTACCGGGCGTTGAACAGCCCGTCGCCGCGCAGGAACGTCTTCCAGTTGCCGAATCGTGGGTCCGCGGCGAAGTCCACGAAGGAGTGCCGGGCGCGCCAGGGATCCCGGGCCAGGTAATTGGCGGTATTGGAGGATCCGGCGGAGATGCCCGCCACGAAGTCCAGGTGGATGCCCGCCTCCAGCAGGGCCACCACCATGGCGGACGTATAGGAGGCCCGCATCCCGCCGCCCTCGAAGAGCAGGGCGGTGTCCGTGACATTGCTGTGCAGTTCCACTGGGCCAGCCTAAACCGCTAGGTTGGAGCGCATGGCAACCACCGCATTCAAGTCCACACCCGTCAACACCGTCGGACAGCTCCCCTCCGTGGGCGCACCCGCCCCGGCCTTCGAACTCACCGGCTCCGACCTGTCCTCGGTCACCCTGGAATCCCTGGCCGGCCGCACCGTGGTGCTGAACATCTTCCCCTCCTTGGACACCGGCGTCTGTGCGCAGTCGGTGCGGAGGTTCAACGAGGCCGCGGCCGAGCTGGAGAACACCACCGTGGTGGCCGTCTCGGCAGACCTTCCCTTCGCCGCGGGCCGCTTCTGCTCCGCCGAGGGGATCGACCACGTCACCACCGGCTCGGTCTTCCGCTCCACCTTCGGTGAGGACTACGGCGTGACCCAGGCGGACGGCCCCATGGCCGGCCTGCTGGCGCGCGCCGTCGTCGTGATCGATCCGCAGGGCACCGTGACCTACACGGAGGTGGTGCCGGAGATCACCACCGAGCCGGACTACGAGTCCGCCCTGGCCGCCGCCCGCGGCTGACCCGCCCCCCGTCCAGGACCCAGGCCACCCGAGAACCGGAACACCGTGAACGACCCCGGCGACCCGCGGGACCCCGACCGCCCCGCGGACGGGGTCCCGCCCCTTCCCGCCCGCCCACCCGCCGTCGGCCCGATCTACGGGACCTCGTGGGATGGGCGTCCCCAGCAGCCGTACCTGCCGCCGGGACAGCCGGACCTGGCGGAACAGCACCGCCCGCCCGTGCCGCGGCCCCGGCGACGCCGGAGCGCCACGTACCGCATGATCATCGCCGTGGGATTCCTGGCCGGGGCCGTCCTCGCCGGCGGGGTGGGCCTGCTGGTGTTCGACAAGATCCAGGACATCGTGGCGAGCCAGGAGCGCGGTCCTGCCCTGCCCGCCACGGGCGGGGTGCCCCTCGGGGAGGCCCTGCAGCGCAGCCATGAGGGCATCCAGGTCGACTGGGATGCCGGTCCCGTGCTGGACGAGGCGGGCCTCGACCAGGGCACCCGGGTGGAGGAGGCCCCCGGCGTCCTGCTGGTGGACACCCGGCTGATGAACGGCCGCGGCACGGGCACCGGCGTCGTGCTGACGGGCGAGGGGCTGGCCATCACCAATTATCACGTCGTCGAAGACGCCTCGGACGTCACCGTGACGGTGGCGGACACCGGCGAGGTCTACACGGCCACCGTGCTGGGCCGGGACTCGCTGCATGATGTGGCGGTCCTCCAGATCGAGGACGCCCCCTCGCTGGCGACCGCGTCCATCAACACGGACCTGCCGGGCCGCGGGGAGCCCTCGGCGGCCGTCGGCAACGGCGGCGGGCAGGGCTACCTCACCGCCGTCGTTGGCGAGGTGACGGGGTTGGACGAGACCATCGTGGCCTCCTCCGGTGTCCCGGATGACGCGTCCCGGCTGGCAGGGCTGATCGAGAGCAGCGCCGATGTGGTCCCCGGCTACTCGGGCGGCCCCCTGGTGGACGGCGACGGCCAGATCGTCGGCATCACCACGGCGGCCTCCCAGGGGGAGACGGCCGAGGAGGTCAATGGCTACGCCATCCCGGTGACCACCGCGCTGGACGTGGTGGAGCAGGTGGTCTCCGGCGAGGAGACGGACACCGTGAGCATCGGCGTGGACGGAGCCCTGGGCATCGTGGTCGGCAGCGAGCAGGGCCGGGCCGTGATCATCGAGGTGACGCCCGGGTCCTCGGCCGAGCAGCTCGGCCTGCGCGAGGGAGACGTCGTCCGTTCGGTGGACGGCCAGCCGGTCTCCACCCCCAGCGAGCTCTCCGGGATCGTCAACGACCACAACGTGGGCGACGTCATCGAGGTCGAGTGGACCACGCCCTCCGGCGAGGAGAGGTCCGGGGAGGCCACCCTGCAGGAGGCCGTGGTCTACTGACGCGCGGCGATCTCGTCGTCCACGAAGACGCGCCCGGAGACGCGGAGTCCGGCCAGGGCCATGAGCACCCCGGAGCAGGCCAACAGGATGAGCACCAGGGTCCAGGAGCCGGTGGCCGCGTGGATCAGCCCCACGGCCAGGGGCCCGATGGCCGCCACGAGGTAGCCGTAGGGCTGGACGAATCCGGACAACCGGGCGGTGACGTGGGGCGATCTGCTCCGGGCGGGAATCAGGGCAATCGCGGTCGGGAAGGCGAAGCCGCCCAGGCCCAGGAGGACGGCCCACAGCAGCCCGGCCTCGGCCGGCGCCAGCAGCATCCCCGTCCAGCCGGCGACGGTCATGGCGCCGAAGCCGATCATCCACGGCGCCAGGCTGCGCGACCGGTCGATCACGGTCGGCATGACCAGCCCGCCGATCACGCCCAGGGCGGCGACCACGGAGAGCAGGCCGCCGGCGAGGGTGGGCTCCAGACCGGCATCCCGGTACATCTGGGGGAGCCAGCCGAACTGGACGTAGGCATTCATGGACTGCATCCCGAACAGCACCATGAGGAACACGGCGGTCGGCGAGGATCGCAGCGGTCGGTCCGGCTGCGCCTGGGGCGGGGTCCCCGGGAAGTCGTGCCCGGTGCGGCGGGCCACCACCAGCCACAGGACCAGGGGCACGACGGCGGCCAGCCCCCAGAATCCGAGCGACCAGCGCCAACCGTCGGCCGGGCCGGCCACGGTGGAACCCGCCGCCTCGGCCAGCGGTGCCGCCAGACCGGACCCGGCGGAGCCGCCGACCGTGAGGAACATGCTGTACAGGGTCATCAGGGCGACGGTGCTGGGGCCGCCGTGCCGCTTGATCCAGGCCGGGACGAGCACGTTGCCGACCGCCATGCCGGCCAGGGCCAGCGCCGTCAGCGGCACGAACACCCAGATGGAGGGGGCCAGCGGGCGCAGCAGCAGGCCGAGGACCACGATGACCAGGCTCAGGGCGACGGTGAGGGAGAGCCCCGCCCGCCGGCCCAGGCTGACCGCCACGAAGCCGACCAGGCCGAACAGCAGTCCCGGCAGGGCGGTGAGGATCCCGGCCACCGAGCCGTCGATGCCCAGGGAGGCGGAGAGCTCCGCCAGCACCGGGCCCAAGACCGTGGCCCCGGGCCGCAGGGAGAAGGCGATGAGGACGACGGCGGCCACGGCCAGACCGAAGCCGATGGTCCCGGCGCGGGCCCTCGGGGCGCTGTCGGCGGGGTCGGAGGCGGTGCGCGGGTCAGTGGTCATGGTCCAGTTCTACCCCTCTCACCAGAGGTATGCCGTCCCCGGCGCGTCGTCAGAGGGTGGTGAACAGCAGCAGGGAGACCGCCATGACGGCCATGCCGGCCACCAGGCCGTACATCGCGAGGTGGTGTTTGCCGTACTCGCGGGCGGTGGGCAGCAGCTCGTCGAGGGAGATGAACACCATGATGCCGGCCACCAGCGCGAAGGTGGTGCCGAGCGTGAAGTCGTTCATGAGGGGCATCAGCAGGGCGAAGCCGATCAGCGCCCCGGCCGGCTCGGCCAGGCCGGACAGGAAGGACCAGCGCACGGCCTTGCGCCGGGAGCCGGTGGCCTCGCGGATCGGCACGGCCACGGCCACGCCCTCGGGGATGTTGTGCAGCGCGATCGCCAGCGCCACGGGCAATGCCACCTGCAGGTCCGTCAACCCGGCGATGAATGTGGCGAAGCCCTCGGGGAAGTTGTGGATGCCGATGGCCAGCGCGGTGACGGTGCCGGTCCTCATCATGCGGCGGCGCTTGACGGCCGCGGCGGGATGGTGCACCAGGCCCGGCTCGTGCGGGTTGATCTGCGCGGGGACCAGCCGGTCGATCACGCCGATGACCAGGATCCCCACGAAGAAGGCCGCCCCCGCGGCCCAGGGGCCGGCCGTCGCTCCGGCGGCGTCCGTCAGGGACGTCAGCGCCTTGGGCATGATCTCCATGAAGGAGACGTAGAGCATGACCCCGGCCGAGAAACCCAGGGAGACCGAGAGGAAGGGTCCGGAGGAACGCCGCGGAACCACCGAGATCAGGCCGCCGATCCCGGTACTGAGCCCGGCCAGCAACGTCAGTCCGAACGCCAGCCAGAAGTTCTCCACGTCCCGAGTGTAGGGCCGGGGACCGAGGGGCCCGGCCCGGCGCACCGTTCACTACGCTGGGGTCTCATGAGCACGACGCCGGCCCCCATCCTCCCCGACTGGCAGCCGGTCCTCGAGGTGGCGGCCTCCCGCGGGGCGTCGGTGCAGCTCACCGTGGTGCACCGCGGCGAGGTGGTCCTGGACGGCGCCGCAGGCTGCACGCCGGACGCCCTGGGCTGGCTCTTCTCCGCGTCCAAGCCCTTCACCTCACTGCTCGTGCACCGGCTGGCCGGCCGGGGGGTGCTCGAACTCGATGCCGCCGTGGCCGAGTACTGGCCCGAGTTCGGGACCGGCGGGCGGGGCTCCAAGGCCGGCACCACCCTGCGCGACGTCCTGACCCACCGCACCGCCGTGCCCACGGCCGGCCCCTACCCGGCCGCGGTGTTGTCCATGCACCGCGCCGAGTCCTCGGTGCTGCGGGTGGCGCGGGGCCGGCGTCGTGCCCGGCGGTATGCGTCCGGCTCCGCGTATCAGCCGCTGGACTTCGGGTTCATCCTGGCCGAGGTGGTGCGCCGGGCCACCGGCGGGCGACCTGACGCCTGGGCGGAGCTGCTGCACCGAGAGGTGCTGGACCCCGCGGGGCTGACGGATGTGCACCCCGGCGTCCCGGAGGCCCAGATGCACCGCTGCCTGCCCCTCGACGGATCCTGGCGGGCGGGTCCGGGCGGCCCCGTGGTCGCGGCGGTGCTGAACCGGCGCGCCGTTCGCCAGGCCCGCATCCCGGCGGCCGGGCTGTCCACCACCGCACGGCAACTCGCCCTGTTCTACCGCGGGCTGCTGGACGCCCCGGAACGATCCGCGCTGTGCGCGCCGAGCTCGGAGGGCGGCCGGGACGCCTGGACCCGCCTGCCGACCCGCTGGGGGACGGGGGTGCAGCTGGGCGGAACGGGGGACTGGTGCCCGTTCGGCACCACGAGCACGGAACGGACCTTCGGGCACAACGGCTCCGACGTCTGCCTCGGCTGGGCCGACCCGGACCTCGACCTGGCCGTCGGGATGGTCACGGACCGCGCCAGCGGGCACCCGGGGGACAAGCGGCTGATGGTCCACGTCTCGGACCTGATCCGGGCCACGGCGATGGCCGGATGAGAGGACTCATCTCCATCTCATCCCGCACTCATCGAGGTCTCATCCCTGCCCTGCAGGATATTCACAGCAACTTCAAAGGACGGAAGCAGTTCTCATGCTGAACCAGACACCGCACCACAGCGCACGCCCCAGCGGCGGGCGACGGGCCGTCGTCGTGGGCTCCGGGCCCAACGGGCTCACCGCCGCCGCCGTGCTGGCCCGCGCCGGCTGGGAGGTCGACGTCCACGAGCGGCACCACGCCTACGGCGGAGCCTCCGGGTCCGCAGACGTCCTGGGCCCCGGCACCATCGTGGACCTGGGGGCCGCGGGGCACTCCTTCGGCGTCGCCAGCCCCGTGTTCAGGGACCTGGACCTGACCTCGCACGGGCTGGAGTGGCTGCATCCGGAGTATCCGATGGCCCATCCGCTCCAGGGCCGACCCGCCGCGGTGCTGCACGATTCGATGCAGGCCACCGTGGCCGGGCTCGGCGCAGACGGGGCCGCGTGGAAGGCCCTACACGCGCCCCTGGTCGGTGACATCGACGCCCACCTGGCCAATATCCTCGGCCCCTCGCTGCTGCGCTGGCCCCCGCACCTGCTGAGCATGGCCCGCTTCGGGGTGCGCGCCCTCTGGCCCTCCGGTGCCCTCGGCCGCGCAGTCTTCCGGGACGAGGCGGCCCGCGCCCTGTTCGCCGGGTCCTCCATCCACGCCATCCTGCCGCCCTCGCACCTGCTGACCTCCGCCTTCGGGCTGATCTTCGGCGCCCTCGGCATGACCCGGGGCTGGCCGGTGGCCCGCGGCGGCTCGCAGGGGATCGCCGATGCCCTGGTGTCCGTGCTCCGCTCCCACGGCGGCCGCATCCACCTGAACCACGAGGTCACGGACCTCGGCGAGTTCGCCGGGGCAGACGCGATCCTGCTGGACGTCACCCCGCGCCAGCTGCTCCGGCTGAAGGGCGCCGACCTGACCGACCGCTACGCGGGGCATCTGAAGCGCTGGACGTACGGCACCGGGGCCTCCAAGATCGACTACCTGCTGGACGGACCGGTCCCGTGGACCGATCCCCGGGTCGGCGGAGCCGGGACCGTGCACGTGGGCGGCTCCCTCGCGGAGATGGAGCACGCCGAGCGCGAGGCCAAGGCCGGGCGCATGCCCGAGAGGCCCTTCGTGATGGTCTGCCAGCAGCAGAGTGCGGACCCCTCGCGCGCCACCGGCGCGGCCGACGGCAAGACCGTGCTGTGGACCTACGCCCACGTCCCCGGCGGGTACGACGCCCCCGTCGACGAGGCGATCGAAGCCCAGATCGAGCGGTACGCCCCCGGATTCCGGGACCGGATCGTGCACCGGGTGGCCACCCCGCCGTCGGCCCTCGAATCCTGGAACCCCAACCTCATCGGCGGTGACGTGGCCGGTGGGTCCATGGGCGGGTTGCAGCAGATCCTGCGTCCCGCCCCCGTCCTCAGCCCGCACCGCACCTCCACCCCCGGGCTGTACCTCGCCTCCTCCTCCACCCCACCCGGCGGGGGAGTCCACGGCATGGCCGGCCTGCACGCCGCCCGCGCCGTCCTGGCGGACGCCGCCTCGCACCGAAGGACCTCACCGTGACAACCGATCTCCCGTACCCTCACCTCTCACCCGCCGCCACCGAACGCGACCTCTGGGCCCTGACGGCCGGAGTCGCCCTGGCCGCCGTACTGCTCTCGCCCGTACGGCACTACTTCAACGGCAAGGACAAGAACGAGCAGGACTCCTTCCCCCTGTCCACGTATCCGATGTTCTCGGATGACCGGAAGGACCGCACGCGGATCCCGCACGTGGCG
Organism: Citricoccus sp. I39-566; assembly: GCF_031432995.1. Classification (GTDB taxonomy): domain Bacteria; phylum Actinomycetota; class Actinomycetes; order Actinomycetales; family Micrococcaceae; genus Citricoccus; species Citricoccus nitrophenolicus_A. Next base: position 2,947,111 of record NZ_CP133842.1, on the reverse strand, counting down.
GGCTTCACCGCCGACGGCCGGCGGGTCATCCCGCACTACAGCCACTTCGGGGCCGGCGGCCTGAACCAGGTCCGCAAGCAGATCACCCGGATGGTGCGCCAGGGCCGCGGGGTGGAGGTCGCCCAACGCTATGCCGACGCCCTCGCCGATCAGCAGCGGCGGCCCGCGGCCACGGGCCAGGGCGTGGGTGCCGTGCGGCGGCGTAAGGAGGCGGACATTGTCCGCGTGGAGGTGGTGCGCTCGCGGTACTTCTTCGACACCTACTACGCCGGCAACACGACTCCGCAGATGGAGACCGTCCATGCCCGGGCCGAGGTGGGCGGCACCGCCGTGGCCGTCTCCGAGACGCGCCACGATGAGGCGCAGGACCCCCAGGGGCCACCCACCGGCCCCATGGCCCGCTCCGAGCTCGGCAACCTCCCGCCACGGCCCGTGGGCACGGGCAATACCCCCGGCGACTACCTCACCGAGAACACGGTCCAGTCCGCCACCGAGTCCGCACCCGATTCCGCAACCGAGTCCGTCACCGAGTCCGCAACCGAGCAGGAGGCCGTCCGATGACCGGCGCCGATTCCCCCGTCCCGCCAGCCCCCTCCGTCCCGGGTTTCCCGTCCTTCCAGTCGCCGGTGTTCCAGGCGGTGGTGGACCAACTGAGGCCGGCGGCCCAGCCGATCCGTCCGGCGGTGCTCCGCGTGGCCACGGGCGTGTTCTCCGCGGTCCACAACATCAGGCGACGGCCCATGTTCCGGAAGCTCCACGCCCAGGACGCCTCCCAGTTCACCCCGGTGGGCGTGGTCAAGGTCCTCAAGAAGCCGCTGCCGCCGAGGCTGGCGGACGGGATCTTCGACGCGGCCCAGGTCGTGAACCTCGTCTCCACGCTGGGCGTGGGGCACCGGGTCACGGGCCCGCTCAACGCGGCCCTGCAGCTCTGGACCATCAGCTACCGCAACTCCTGGACCATGCTGCTGCACAGCGACAACATGATGACGATGCACCAGGTGGTCCTGGGCACCACCCGGTCCGCCGATGCGCTCAGCGTGGACTCGCTGCTGCGGGACGGCACCCTGTTCCCGCAGCGGTGCGCACGGGCCTACGGGGCCGTCCCCACCGCCCTGAACGTGGCCACCGTGGCCGTGTACTTCATCTCCGGCATGGCCAAGGTCCGCGGACCGTTGGGACTGAAATGGGCCGGGGGAGACGTGCTGCGCGGGCAGATCGCCGTGGATGGCATGCGCAAGGACCTCTTCGGCACCGCGAAGCCGGCGGCCGGGACGGCGCTCTACCAGCAGAAGGAGCTGTTCACCCTCATGGCGGCAGTCTCGCTGGCCGTGGAGCTCGGGGCACCCCTCTCCCTGGTCAACCGCCGCCTGGGGCAGGTGTTCGCCGTCGGCGCGTGGGGGATGCACGTGGGGATCCGCATCGTCATGGGCATCAAGTTCAAGTACAACGTCTCCGGGGTGGCCTACCTGCCCTACTTCCCGCTGGGTCCCCAGCTGCCCCGCTGAGCCGCCACGCCACACTCACCCTCATCCTGACGCCCTCACCCTGTCACCCTGTCACCCGGACACGCACGACACGGCGGGCGGAACGTGAAGGGACCCGTTGAAGTCCCGGAAAACCGCTGGTCGTGATGTGAAACACCCGTTTCGGGGCGTAACTTAACGCGAGGGTCACCTCCGGTAACGGCCCGGAAACACGCGGTTTTCGGCGAGCGACGTCAAAGTTACGGGATGGTAACGATTGGCCTCGGGCCACACTATTCAATGTTGCTTTCGCATGTTGCAAGGCTATTCTCGTGCACACCTTGTGGTGTTGCTCACCCTCTGGTGCTTCTCCGGGAATCCGGATTGGCCCCGGAATCGGACCGACCCTCCCACCCCATATCCGGGTCGGATCGGGAGCACGCCACGTCTCGCACCTGTTTGAATGGAGACGCTTTGATGAAGTACACAAAGCTTTCTGCCGCTGCTGCCCTGTTGGCCAGCTCGGCGCTCGTCATGACCGCCTGCGCGCCGGGCGGTCCGGCCGAGGACAATGAATCCGCCAATGCCTCCGAAGGGGCCGGCAACGGTGAGGTGTTCACCGGCGAGCACGGCAACAAGCTGACGGTCGAGCCCGCTGACACCGGACTGGCAGACCTCGGGGACATCGAGACCCAGGACGGCTCCATCTCCTACTCCGTGGGCGAGGACGAGTTCATCTCCTACAACTCGATGACCCCGGAGACCTACTCCACCTACAACTCGGCAGTCACCGAGCGCATGATCTCCACCTTCGCCTACTTCGGCACGGACGGCGAGATCTACCAGAACGAGGAGTACGGCACCTACGAGAAGGTCTCCGACGAGCCCCTCCAGGTGAAGTACACCATCAACGAAGACGCCGTCTGGTCCGACGGGACCCCGGTCACCGCCGCGGACTACATCCTCAAGTGGGGTGCGGAGAACCCGCGGATCACCACTGGTGAGGGAGACGAGGCCGCGCCGCTGTTCAACGCCATCTCCCAGCAGTTCGGCACCTATGTGCCGGAGGCGCCGGAGGGTGACCCGAACGGCAAGGAATTCACCATCACCTTCTCCGAGCCCTTTGCGGACTGGCCGATCCTCCTGGACACGGCCCAGCCGGCCCATGTGGTCGCCGAGCAGTCGGGGATGGGCATGGAGGCCATGATGGAGGCCGTGCAGAACGAGGACGCCGAGGCGCTGGCCCCGGCCGCCGAGTTCTGGAACACGGGCTGGAACACCACGCCCGGCGAGTTGCCGGCCGAGGAGATCGCCCCGTCCAACGGCCCCTACAAGTTCAAGAGCTGGGAGCCCGGCCAGTCCATCACGCTCGAGGCCAATGAGAACTACTGGGGCACCCCGGCTGCCACCCAGGAACTCGTGATCCGCTTCGCGGCCGCCGACACCCACGTCCAGGCCCTGCAGAACGGTGACCTCAACGTCATCGAGCCGCAGGCCACCGTGGACACCCTGGAGCAGCTGGAGGGTTTGGGGGACCAGATCGTCATCCAGCAGGACGCGTCCCTGACCTGGGAGCACCTGGACTTCAACTTCATGGACGGCTCGCTGTTCGCCGACAGCCCCGAGCTGCGTGAGGCCTTCGCCCTGTGTGTGCCCCGCCAGCAGATCGTGGACAACCTCATCAAGCCGCTGGACCCCGAGGCCGTGGTGATGAACGCCCGCGAGGTCTTCCCGTTCCAGGAGAGCTACCAGGAGGTCGTGGACGCGTCCTATGACGGTCAGTACGACGAGGTGGACATGGAGCGCTCGACCCAGCTGGTCGAGGAGTCCGGAGCCGACAGCCTCGATGTCCGCATCGGCTACAGCGCCCCGAACCCGCGCCGTGCCGAGACCGTGGCCATGATCAAGTCCTCCTGTGACGAGGCCGGCTTCAACATCATCGACGCCGGTCACGCCGACTTCTTCGGCGTGGTCCAGCCGCAGGGTGACTATGAGGTCGCGCTGTTCGCCTGGGCCGGCTCCGGCCAGATCGCCTCGGGCAAGAACATCTACGCCACGGGCCAGCCGCAGAACTACGGTGAGTACTCCAACGAAGAGGTGGACGCCGCCTGGGACACCCTGGCCGGTTCCGTCGATCCGGAGGTCCATTCCGAGCAGGTGAAGATCATCGAGAAGCTGCTGTGGGACGACCTGTTCGGTATTCCGCTGTACGCGCACCCGGGGATCGTGGCCCATTCGGCGGACATCGCCAACGTCCGCAACACCGCCACCCAGACCGGTGCCGTGTGGAACGCGCAGCAGTGGGCTCGCGTCGAGTGATCGCCTGAGTGATTCGCCGCCTGCGTCAGGGGTGCTGAATCGCTGAAGCAGTGGGGGTCCGGCCAACCGGCCGGGCCCTCGCTGTTCCCCGACGGACCACGCGGCGTTACCCTCGGGTAACATCGTGTGATCCGTGACATGTCAGGCCGACATCCTCGATCCCCGGTACGGAAGGCAACGTTCTGTTGTGCTGAAATTCATCCTCCGCCGCTTCGGCAGCTCATTCCTGGTACTCCTCGGTGCCTCCCTGCTCCTCTATGTGCTGACGATCAACTCCGGCGACCCCTTGAAGGACCTCCGCGAATCCAATGCGGACAACCGCGAGTTCCTCATGGAACAGCGGATCAACTACATGAACCTCGACCAGCCGTGGTACGCGCGCTACTGGGACTGGCTCACGGGCGTCGGCCAGTGCGTGATTGGCCAGTGCGATCTCGGGACCAACCGCTCCGGCCAGCAGGTGATCGACCTGCTCGGCCTCGCGGCCTCGTCCACGTTGCGGCTCGTCGTGCTGGCCACCGTGATCGCCATGGTCTTCGGCGTGCTGATCGGCATCCTCACCGCCATCCGGCAGTACTCCGGGATCGACTACGTGGTGACCTTCCTGACCTTCCTGTTCTTCTCCCTGCCGGTGTTCTGGGCCGCCGTGCTCCTCAAGGAGTACCTCGCCATCGGGTTCAATGACTGGTTGGCCAGCCCGGATCCGGGATTCTCCTGGCCGGTGATCATCGTCATCGGCCTCGTCCTGGGCCTGGCCCTGCAGGCCGTCCTCGCCGGAAACGCCCGACGTCGACTCCTCACCTTCCTGGCCGCGTTCGCCTTCACCTGTGTGGCCATTCCCTACCTGGACTGGCTGAACTTCGCGCGCTACCCGCAGCTGGGACCGGTCGTGGTCACGCTCGTCGGGGTGGCCGCCGCGGTCGGGGCGACGGCCCTGGGGGTCGGCCTGAAGAACCGCCGCGTCCTCTACTCCGGTCTGGTCACCGCCGGCCTGGGACTGGTGGCCTACTACGCCACCTACAACCTCCTGTGGGATCCCAATTGGCTGATCCTGCTCGTCCTGGCCGTCGTGGCCATCGGCCTGGCCGTGCTGGTCGGCCGGCTGATGGGCGGCTACTCCAAGGGCGCGGCCACCTGGGTCTCCGTGTTCACGGCCGTCATCATGGGCGGGCTGATCATCGTCGAGCACCTCTTCCGCTCCTGGCCCGCCTACCTGGAGATCGTCGGCCGCCCCATCGCCACGATCGGCTCGCAGACCCCGAACTTCACGGGGACCTTCTGGGAGGACTTCCTGGACAAGGGCACCCAACTGCTGTTGCCCACCATCCTGCTCGCCCTCATCTCGCTGGCCAGCTACTCGCGCTATACCCGGGCCTCCATGCTCGAGGTGAGCCAGCAGGACTACATCCGCACGGCCCGCGCCAAGGGCCTGAACGAACGGCAGGTCATCCTCAAGCACGCCTTCCGGAACTCGCTGATCCCGATCACCACGATCATGGCCTTCGACTTCGCCGGCCTGATCGGCGGCGCGGTCATCACCGAGCAGGTCTTCGGCTGGAAGGGCATGGGTGAGCTGTTCCGCACCGGCCTGATCCAGGTCGACCCGGCGCCCGTGATGGCGTTCTTCCTCGTCACCGGCACCGCGGCCGTCCTCTTCAACCTGCTGGCGGACATCCTGTACGCCGTCCTCGACCCCCGGATTCGAGTGTGAGTGACATGAGCAACGAGAACGGGAACACCCCCATGGAACCCCGGAACCCCTCTGCGTCCGGCAGGCCGTCCCAGCAGGCCGTGGACATGGCCAACCTCGCCGAGGTGGAGGACGCCAAGCTGCGCCAGCGGACCGGCAAGTCCTACAGCCAGGGCCAGCTGGTCCGGCGGCGCTTCCGCAACCACAAGGCGGCCATGATCTCCGCCGTCTTCCTGGTGCTGATCTTCATCCTGGCGTTCTCCTCCATCGGCTACGCCGGCATCCCCGGCTGGTGGGACAAGCACTATGACGCGGCCGGTGCCGTGGTCAACAGCGGCAACCCCACGCTCTCCCTGGTGCCGCAGTGGCTGGGGGGCGAGGGTCTGCGCTGGGGCGAGCATCCCTTCGGTCAGGACTCCACCGGCAAGGACTACTTCGCGTTGGTCATGCGCGGCACGCAACAGTCGCTGATCATCGCCCTGGTGGTGGGCCTCGTCTCCACCGTCATCGGGGCCGTCGTGGGCGCCGTGGCCGGCTACTTCCGCGGCTGGATGGACGCGCTGCTGATGCGCCTGACTGACCTCGTCATCGTCATCCCGCTGCTGGTCCTCGCCGCCGTCCTGGGGCAGATGGCCTCCGGCCTCAACGCCGGCATCCTGCCGCTGGCCCTCGTCCTCGGCCTCGTCACGTGGACCTCGCTGGCCCGCCTCGTGCGTGGCGAGGTGCTCTCCCTTCGGGAGAAGGAGTTCGTGGCGGCGGCCGTGGCCATGGGGGCCAACCCCGGCCGGGTCATCCTCCGGCACCTGCTGCCCAACACCATCGGGGTGATCGTGGTGAACGCGACCTTCGCGATCGCCGCGGCGATCCTGCTGGAGACGTCGCTGTCCTTCCTGGGCTTCGGCGTCCAGGCACCGGACTCCTCCCTCGGCCTGCTGATCAGTCAGTACCAGAGCGCCTTCACCACCCGGCCCTGGCTGTTCTGGTGGCCCGGCATGTTCATCCTGGCCATCGCCCTGTCGGTGAACTTCATCGGCGACGGCCTGCGGGACGCCTTCGATCCCCGCCAGGGCTCCCGCGGCAGGAAGCGCGGGTTCCTGGGGTTCTCCGGGCGCTCGAAGGCCCTGGCCGCCGCCGGTGCCGACGACTCGCCCGCCCTGAGCACCGGACCTGACGTGCCTCGCGGCGGATCCCCGGTCGGCGGCGCCAACCCGACCCAAGGCCCCTCCGACCCCCGCGGCATCGGAACGATTGGAAACCCATGAGCCTCTTCGGACGCCAGAAGAACCAGAATCCCGACGACGACGGCCGGTCCGGGACCGAGGCCCCGGGCACCGCGGGTGCCGCGGGTTCCTCGAGAGTCGGACGGCCGACGTCGGGCACCGGGCCGGCGACCGGCTCGCTGGGCGTGGTCCAGCGCCACCCCGACCTGGACGGCAGGCCGATCCTGTCCTTCCAGGACGTCTCGGTGACCTTCGACACCGAGTTCGGCCAGGTCCACGCGGTCAAGGGCGTCAGCTTCGACGTCAAGCCCGGCGAGGTCGTGGCGCTGGTCGGCGAGTCCGGCTCCGGCAAGTCGGTGACCTCCTCCACGGCCATGGGCCTGCTGCCGGCGAACGCCACCGTGGGCGGCACCGTCATGCTGGGGGACCGCGAGGTCACGAAGCTGGACGCCAACGGCCTGCGCAGGCTCCGTGGCCGGCACGCCGCCATGGTCTTCCAGGAACCGATGACGGCCCTGAACCCCGTGCTGACCGTGGGCGATCAGCTCACGGAGTCGCTCAACGTGCACGGCATCGCCTACGGCACGGAGGCCGACCGCCGGGCCGTCGAGTTGCTGGAGATGGTGGGCATCCCGGACGCCGGGAACCGGCTCAAGCAGTACCCGCACCAGTTCTCCGGCGGCCAGCGCCAGCGGATCGTCATCGCGATGGCCATCAGCTGCTCGCCCGAGGTGATCATCGCCGACGAGCCGACCACCGCCCTGGACGTGACCGTGCAGGCCGAGATCCTGGAGCTGCTGCGCTCGCTGAAGGACCAGCTGAACACCGGCATCCTGCTCATCACCCACAACATGGGCGTGGTGGCGGACATGGCCGACCGCGTCTGCGTGATGCTGCGCGGGGAACTCGTGGAATCCGGTGAGGTCCACCAGGTGATGCAGAACCCACAGCACCCCTACACGGAACGACTGCTCGGCTCCGTGCCGCGCCTCGGTGCCGAGGCGGCGGAGCCGGAGGCGGCAGATGCGGTGAAGCCGGGGGGCACCGCCTCCGCGCCGTCCGAGACCGTCTATGCGATCGAGGCCGAGCAGCTGTCCATCGAGTACGACCACCGTGGCAAGAAGAACCGCGTGGTCCATGACGTGGACTTCCGCGTGGCCTCGGGGGAGATCCTCGGGCTCGTGGGGGAGTCCGGCTCCGGCAAGTCCACCATCGCCAAGGCCGTCCTGGGACTGCTGCCCGTGGCCGCCGGGTCCCTGAAGATCCACGGCCAGAACCTGCCCAGCCTGACGGGGAGGGACGCCCGCGCGCTGCGCCGTCGGATCGGCGTGGTCTTCCAGGATCCGGCGGCCTCGCTGGACCCGCGCTTCCCGATCGGTGACATCATCACGGAGCCGATGGTCATCCACAAGGTCGGCAACCGGAAGTCGCAGCTGGACCGCGCCTACGAGCTGCTGGATGCCGTCAAGCTGCCCCGCTCCGTGGTCAACCGGTTCCCGCACGAACTCTCGGGCGGACAGCGCCAGCGCATCTCGATCGCCCGCGCGCTGACCCTGGACCCGGAGGTGCTGATCGCGGACGAGCCGACCTCCGCCCTGGACGTCTCCGTGCAGGCAGCGGTGCTGGACATGTTCGCCGAGCTGCAGTCCCGCTACGAGTTCGCCTGCCTGTTCGTCTCGCACGACCTGGCCGTGGTGGACATGCTGGCCCACCGCGTGCTCGTGCTCAAGGACGGCCGCGAGGTGGAGCAGGGCCCCACGCAGGAGGTGCTGCACCACCCCACGCAGGAGTACACCAAGCGCCTGCTCTCCGCCGCTCCGGTACCGGACCCGGATGAACAGCTCTCCAAGCGCACCGAGCGCCGCCGGTTCCTGGAGTCCCTCGGCGAGAAGGCGTACTGACGCCAGACGCGGGGGGTGGAACGGAGGATTGCCGGTGTCCCGTACAATCGGACGGGGCCCTTGACGGCGGCCGTCCGCGGCGCCGGGCCCCAGCCAGCCCGCCGCACTCTATGAACAGGCACCCCTATGAATGAAGCCCTCACCCAGCGCACCGACCTCCGCAACGTCGCCATCGTGGCCCACGTGGACCACGGCAAGACCACCTTGGTGGATGCGATGCTGCGCCAGGCCGGCGCCTTCTCCAGCCATGGCGAGGTGGAGGAGCGGGTGATGGACTCCGGCGAGCTGGAGCGCGAGAAGGGCATCACCATCCTCGCCAAGAACACCACCGTGTTCTACTCCGGCCCCTCGGCCGACGGCCAGACCATCACCTTCAACGTGATCGACACCCCCGGGCACGCCGACTTCGGCGGCGAGGTGGAGCGCGGGCTGTCCATGGTGGACGGCGTGGTGCTGCTGGTGGACGCCTCCGAGGGCCCCCTGCCGCAGACCCGCTTCGTGCTCCGCAAGGCCCTGGCCGCCAACCTGCCGGTGATCCTCGTGGTCAACAAGACCGACCGCCCGGACGCGCGCATCGACGGCGTGGTCTCGGACTCCATGGACCTGCTCCTCGGCCTGGCCTCCGATCTCGCCGAGGAGGTCGAGGACCTGGACCTCGACTCCGTGCTGAACCTGCCGGTGGTCTTCGCCTCGGGCAAGGCCGGGAAGGCCTCCCTGACCCAGCCGGGCGACGGCGAGCTGCCGGACAGCGAGGACCTCGAGCCGCTGTTCGCCACCATCCTGGAGCACATCCCGGCGCCCACCTACACCGAGGGCGAGGTCCTGCAGGCGCACGTCACCAACCTGGATGCCTCCCCGTTCCTGGGCCGCCTGGCCCTGCTGCGCATCTTCAACGGCACCCTGAAGAAGGGCCAGCAGGTGGCCTGGGCCCGCCAGGACGGCCAGCTCAAGACCGTGAAGATCACCGAGCTGCTCGGCACCAAGGGCCTGTCCCGTGAGCCGATCGAGTCGGCCGGGCCCGGCGAGATCGTGGCCGTGGCCGGCATCGAGGACATCATGATCGGTGAGACCCTCACCGACGCGGAGAACCCGAAGCCGCTGCCGCTGATCACGGTGGACGACCCGGCGATCTCCATGACCGTGGGCATCAACACCTCCCCGCTGGCCGGCCGCGTGAAGAACGCCAAGGTCACCGCCCGCCAGGTCAAGGACCGCCTCGACGCGGAGCTCATCGGCAACGTCTCCCTCAAGGTCCTGCCGACCGAGCGCCCGGACGCCTGGGAGGTCCAGGGCCGTGGCGAGCTGGCCCTGGCCATCCTGGTGGAGCAGATGCGCCGCGAGGGCTTCGAGCTCACCGTGGGCAAGCCCCAGGTGGTCACGCGGACCATCGACGGCAAGCTCCACGAGCCGATGGAACTCATGACCATCGACACGCCCGAGGAGTTCATGGGCCCCATCACCCAGCTGATGGCCGCCCGCAAGGGGCGCATGACCGAGATGAAGAACCACGGCACCGGGTGGATCCGCATGGAGTTCAACGTGCCCGCCCGCGGCCTGATCGGCTTCCGCACCCAGTTCCTCACGGACACCCGCGGCGCCGGCATCGCCTCCTCGTTCGCCAACGGCTACGAGCCCTGGGCCGGGCCCATCGAGTACCGGGACAAGGGCTCCCTGATGGCGGACCGCGCCGGCACCGCCACGCCGTTCGCCATGATCAACCTGCAAGAGCGCGGCATGTTCTTCGTCCAGCCCGGGGCCGAGGTCTACGAGGGCATGATCGTGGGCGAGAACTCGCGCGCCGATGACATGGACGTGAACATCACCAAGGAGAAGAAGCTCACCAACATGCGCGCGGCCTCCTCCGACTCCTTCGAGGGCCTGACCCCGCCGAAGAAGCTGACCCTGGAGGAGTCCCTCGAGTTCGCCCGCGAGGACGAGTGCGTCGAGATCACCCCCGAGGACATCCGCATCCGCAAGGTCATCCTGGACGCCAACGAGCGCAACAAGGCCGCCCGCGCCCGTGCCAAGTCCTGACACACCCGGGCCCGGCGTCCCTGGCCGGGCCCGACGTCGGCCCGGCTGGGTCCCGGCGGTCGTCGCGGTCCTGGTGGGGGCCGGCGTCGGGCTCCTCGGCACGGTCCTGCACCTGAACTTCAGCTGGATCGGCGGGACCAGTACGGCGGTGGGCGCCTGGGTCCTGCCGTGGGGGGCGGTGCTGGCGCTGCTGCTCACCGGCTCGGCGCAACTGTGGTGGACGCTGCGGTCCTCGGTCCCGTGGGCCGGGGGCGTGGTGGCGATCGCGGCCTTCACCACGGCCATGGTCCTGGGCAACTGGCCCGGACTCGACACGTGGGCGGTGGCCGCGAACGAGTACACGCTGGCCGTGCTCCCCGGGCCGGCGATCGCCGGCACGGTGTGGACCTGGGGAATCCCGGTCGTGGCGATCCTCACCATGCTCCTGGCCCAGCCGCTCCTGCGTCATCCCGTGGCGTCGGACTAGAGCAGGACTAGACTGGTACGGAATCTTCGCCCAGCCCGGCATGAGTCCGGGCCCACTCCGACCCTCTGGAAGGTGGACGGTCCCACGTGACGTACGTGATTGCCCTGCCGTGTGTGGATGTCAAGGACAAGGCCTGCATCGAGGAATGCCCGGTCGACTGCATCTACGAAGGGGAACGCTCCCTCTACATCCACCCGGACGAATGCGTCGACTGCGGCGCCTGCGAGCCGGTGTGCCCCGTGGAGGCCATCTTCTACGAGGACGACACCCCTGAGGAGTGGGCCGACTACTACAAGGCCAACGTCGAGTTCTTCGACGACCTGGGTTCCCCGGGCGGCGCGGCCAAGATGGGCCTGATCCCCAAGGACCACGCGCTGATCGCGGCACTGCCGCCGCAGCCGATGCCCGAAGGCCTGTAGAGCCGGTGCTGCGGCTGCCCGAGTACCCCTGGGAGTCCCTGGCCCCCTACCGCGCCACGGCGCAGGCCCATCCCGGCGGCCTCGCCGACCTGTCCATCGGCACCCCCGTGGACAGCACCCCGGCCCTGATCCAGGACGCCCTGTCGGCCGCGGCCAACGCGCACGGCTACCCGACCACGCAGGGCACGCCGGCCCTGCGGGAGGCGATCGGCGCGTGGTTCGAGCGGCGCCGGGGGGTCCCCGGGCTGGACCCGCAGGCCGTCCTGCCGACCGTGGGCTCCAAGGAGTTCATCGCGTGGCTGCCGCTGCTGCTCGGGCTCGGCCCCGGGGACGTGGTGGTCCGCCCCTCCGTGGCCTACCCGACGTATGACATCGGTGCCCTGCTCGTGGGCGCCACCGCCGTCGCCGCCGACTCCCTCGACGAGCTGGGGGCGGACACTCGGGCGCGGGTGAAGCTCATCTGGACCAACTCCCCGGCCAATCCCACCGGGAAGGTGGCCTCCGCCGAGCAGCTGCGCGCCGTCGTCGCCCAGGGCCGTGCGGTGGGCGCCGTGGTGGCCGGGGACGAGTGCTACGCCGAGCTCGGCTGGGGCGAGTGGGACACGCCCGGCGCCCCCGGCACCCCCTGCATCCTCGCCGACGAGGTCAGCGGCGGCGACCACACGGGCCTGCTCAGCGTGTACTCGCTGTCCAAGCAGTCCAACCTGGCCGGCTACCGAGCCGCCTTCGCCGCGGGGGATCCCGCGCTCGTGGCGGCCCTCATCAACAGCCGCAAACACGCGGGCATGATCGTCCCGATGCCGGTCCAGGCTGCTATGACCGCTGCCCTGGCCGATGACACCCACGTGGGGGAGCAGAAGGACCGCTACCGGTCCCGCCGCACCCTGCTCCGGGACGCCCTCGAGTCCGCCGGCCTCGTGGTGGACCACTCCGAGGCCGGGCTGTACCTGTGGACCCGGGACGGCCGCCCCGGAACCGGTGTGCACGACGCCGGCCGGCCGGCCCCCAGCGAGCAGGACAGCTGGGACCTGGTCGGCGCCCTGGCCGAGTTGGGCATCCTGGTCGGTCCGGGCACCTTCTACGGCGCGGCCGGCAACGGCTACGTGCGGGTGGCCCTCACCGCCAGCGACGACGCGGTCGCGCAGGCGGCGGAGCGGTTGCGCGCCTGGCGGTGACTCCAGGACTGGTGAAATAGTCATCGATTCCCTGTCAGGGCTCCCACCTTGGTAGCGTTGACATGGATTGAACCACCGGATCGACCACCTGCGGTCGCCGTGATGCGCCGCTGCGATCCAGGCGGCGGTTCGCACACTGCACAACCCCTGAGGGAGTACCCATGACCGAGAACTCGTCAGCTCAGCTGTCCGTCGACGGCACCACCGTCGAGCTGGGCCGGGAGAAGGCCACCGTCGGCAACGACGGCCTGAACATCGGCCCGCTGCTGAAGTCCACCGGTCAGGTCACCTACGACCCGGGCTTCATGAACACGGCCAACGCCAAGTCCGCGATCACCTACATCGACGGCGACGAGGGCGTGCTGCGCTACCGCGGGTACCCGATCGAGCAGCTGGCCGAGAACTCCTCGTTCCTCGAGGTCGCCTACCTGCTGATCTACGGCGAGCTGCCCACCGGTGACCAGCTGGGTGAGTGGGACCAGAACATCCGCCGCCACACCATGCTGCACGAGGACCTCAAGGGCTTCTTCTCGGGCTTCCCGCGGGATGCGCACCCCATGCCGGTGCTCTCCTCGGCGGTGTCCGCCCTCTCCACGTTCTATCCGGACTCGCTGGACCCCTTCGACGAGGAGCAGGTCCACATCTCCACCATCCGGCTCATGGCCAAGCTGCCGGTGATCGCCTCCTACGCGTTCAAGAAGTCGATCGGCCAGCCGATGCTCTACCCGGACAACTCCCTGAACCTGGTGGAGAACTTCCTGCGCCAGTGCTTCGGTGTCCCCGCCGAGCCGTTCGAGCTGGACCCGGACATGGTCAAGGCCCTGGACCTGCTGCTCATCCTGCACGCGGACCACGAGCAGAACTGCTCCACCTCCACGGTGCGGCTCGTGGGCTCCTCCCACGCCAACATGTTCGCCTCCATCTCGGCCGGTATCAACGCCCTCTACGGCCCGCTGCACGGCGGGGCCAACGAGGCCGTGCTGAACATGCTGCGCTCCATCAAGTCGGAGGGCGTCAAGCCCGAGGACTTCATGGACAAGGTCAAGAACAAGGAGGACGGGGTGAAGCTCATGGGCTTCGGTCACCGCGTCTACAAGAACTACGACCCGCGCGCCAAGATCGTCAAGAAGACCGCCCATGACATCCTGGGCAAACTGGGCGGCAACGACGAGCTGCTGGAGATCGCCCTGCGCCTCGAGGAGAAGGCCCTGGCGGACGACTACTTCATCGAGCGCAAGCTCTACCCGAACGTCGACTTCTACACCGGCCTGATCTACAAGGCCATGGGCTTCCCGGAGAAGATGTTCACCCCGCTGTTCGCCCTCGGCCGCCTGCCGGGCTGGATCGCGCAGTGGCGCGAGCTCATCGAGGACCCCGCCACCAAGATCGGCCGGCCGCGGCAGGTCTACACCGGTCACGACCTGCGGGACTACCCCGCCCGCTGACCCCCCTCCCCTCCCGTTTTCCGGGCAGAGATCACCAGTGATCTCTGCCCGGAAAGCTCGTTAAGGGCCGGCGCCGGTGGCGCGGGCCAGCCGGCGCCGGTCAGCCGGCGAGGGTCACCGTGACGGCGCCCTCGGTGCCGGTCGCCGGGGCCCAGCCGCGGTCGGCCCGCACCCAGCCCTGGCCCCCGAAGGAGGCGGCGGTGACGCCGAACTGCTCGGCGTTCGCCACGGCCCACTGCACGAGGGCCCAGCCCCGCGGGCCGGAGGCCGGGATGGTGACGGTCCGGCCGTCGTCGGAGACCTGCGGCTGGACCGAGGAGAGCTGGTCCTGCAGGGCGGCCGTCATGGCATGGGCATCCCCGGGCTCCTCGGCCGACTTGAGCACGCAGTTCAGGCCTGCGGGGGAGTGGCCGGTCAGCGCGGAGGCGTAGGCCCGGCCCTCCGGCTCGTGGTCGGCGTAGGCGTCCGGGAACGCGGAGCGCTGGACCGTCTGGGCGGCCACCGTGATGTCCAGGTCCTCGAAGTCCGGGACCAGCAGCTCGAGTTCCTGGTAGAAGCGGTTGGCGGCGTAGACGGGATCCATGACCTGTTCCTCGGAGCCCCAGCCCTGGGAGGGGCGCTGCTGGAACAGCCCGCGGGAGTCGGGTCCGGCCCGGTCTCCGTAGTCGATGTTGCGCAGCCTGGACTCCTGCACGGCGGTGGCGATGCCGATCGAGGCCGCCCGCGCCGGCAGGCCGCGGTCCATGGACACGGCGGAGATCAGCGCGGCGTTGGCGGCCTGGTCCGGGGCCAGGGTGAAGGAGTCCGCGCCCACGATCGCGGTGCAGTGCTCCCGCACCATGATCTCGGAGGAATCGATGAACCGGGCGGCCGCCCAGCTGCCGCCGGCCACCAGCACCACGCACAGGGACAGGACGCCCAGGGCCCGCCGGCGCCGGCGGGCCCTGCCGCTCATGGCTGTCCCATCGGATGGCGCGTCGTGGACGGCCCTCCGTGCCGGTGCCGGTCAGTTGGCATGCAGTGCGTCGTTGAGGTTGACGGTCTGGCCGGCGCGGGGCAGGGCCTGGACCTGGCCCGTGGAGGAGTCGCGGCGGAACAGCAGGTTCGGCATGCCGGAGAGGTCCAGGGCCTTCACGGTGGACTGCTGGGCCCCCTCCGCCGCGGTGCGGACCGTCACCCGGGTGCCGGCGGTGATGTAGAGGCCCGCCTCGACCACGGAGTCGTCGCCCACGGAGATGCCGACGCCGGAGTTCGCGCCTAGCAGGACCCGCTCGCCGATGGTGATCCGCTGCGAGCCGCCGCCGGACAGGGTGCCCATGATGGAGGCGCCGCCGCCCACGTCGGAGCCGTCCCCGACCACCACGCCGGCCGAGATCCGGCCCTCCACCATGGAGGCGCCGAGGGTCCCGGCGTTGAAGTTGACGAATCCCTCGTGCATCACGGTGGTGCCCTCGGCCAGGTGTGCGCCGAGGCGGACGCGGTCGGCATCGCCGATGCGCACGCCGGTGGGCACCACGTAGTCCGTCATCCGGGGGAACTTGTCCACGCCGTACACCTGGACCGGTCCGCGGGCCCGCAGCCTCAGTCGGGTGACCTCGAACCCGGCCGGCAGGCACGGCCCGAGGTTGGTCCACACCACGTTGGCCAGCACGCCGAAGACGCCGTCCAGGTTGATGGTGTTGGGCTGCACCAGCCGGTGGGAGAGCAGGTGCAGGCGCAGCCAGGCGTCCAGGGCGTCGGCCGGGGCGGCATCGAGGTCGATCTGCACGGAATGGACCTGCTGGCTCGTCCCGCGGTCGGCGTCCGCCACGGCGAGGGCCGTCAGCGCCTCCGTGAGGTCGGCGCCGGACGGCCCGCCGAGCACCGGGGCCGGGTACCAGACGTCCAGCACGGTGCCGTCCGCCGCCACGGTGGCCAGGCCCGTGCCCGAGGCGAGCCGCGGCCCGTCCGCCCGGTGCGCCCCGGCCTGGTCGGAGCGGTCGGACGGCACGGTGGGACCCTGCTGGGTGGGGTTGGAGGTCATGGGAAATATCCTACTGGCCCGGATCTAGACTGGCGGTCATGGAGACTCCCAGCCCGGCCGGGCAGCACGCCGGCGAACCCGTGCCCTCGTTGCCGCCCCTGGACACGGACGTGGCCCTGCTGACGGCCGCCCTACTGGACATCCACTCCGTCTCGGACCATGAGGGCCCGCTCGCGGACGCCGTCGAGGCCGCCCTGCGCGCCCTGCCCCGGCTGCGGGTGCGGCGGATCGGGGACACGCTCGTGGCGCGCACCGACCTCGGACTGGACTCCCGGGTGGTGCTGGCCGGACACCTGGACACCGTCCCGCTGCCCACGACCCCCGGCGCCGCCGGGACGGTGCCCTCGCGCTGGGAGCCGGCGGCCGACGTCGTGCGCTCCGGCCTTCCGGGGGACGCGGACCTGCTCTACGGCCGTGGCGCCACGGACATGAAGTCGGGCGTGGCCGTCCAGCTCGCGCTGGCCGGGCTGATGGGGCGCGACGGCGGCCCGGTCCCCGAGCGCGACGTCACCTGGGTCTTCTACGACCACGAGGAGGTCGGCTCCGAGTTCTCGGGCCTGGGCCGGGTGGCCCGCGAGGCCCCGGAGCTGCTGGAGGCCGACTTCGCGGTGCTGCTCGAGCCCACCGACGGCGTGGTGGAGGGCGGCTGCAACGGGACCAACCGGTATGCGGTGACCGTGCCCGGGGTGGCGGCACACTCGGGCCGGGCGTGGCGGGGGACCAACGCCGTCCACGCCGCCGCGCCGCTGCTGGCCGTGCTGGCGTCCTACGAGCCGGCCACCGTGAGGGTGGAGGGCCTGGACTACCGGGAGGGGCTCAACGCCGTGCGGATCCACGGCGGCACCGCCGGCAACGTCATCCCGGACGCCTGCACCGTGGAGGTCAACTACCGGTTCGCCCCGGACAAGGACCTGGCCCAGGCGCATGAACACGTGTTCTCGGTCCTCGCCTCCGCCGGAGTGGACCGGGCCCAGGTAGAGGTCACCGACGAGTCCGCCGCGGCCCGCCCGGGACTGGACCACCCGGCCGCCGCCGCCTTCGTGGACGCCGTCGGGGGGACGCCGATGCCGAAGTACGGCTGGACCGACGTGGCGCGCTTCTCCGCGCTGGGGGTGCCCGCCGTGAACTTCGGCCCCGGCGACGCCCTGCTGGCCCACACCGACGACGAGCACGTGAGCGCCGGCGCGGTCCGCGACTGCCTGGCGGCCCTCACCCGGTGGCTGCTGCCGGAGGCCCCGGCGGGCTGTCCAGGATGGACCGACTGACCGGCTACTTCGTCTCGGCGTCCACCGTCGGGGCCATGGTGGTGGAGGTGGTCGGGGCCACGTCGCCACTGGTCCGCGAGGACAGGTTCCCGGCCAGCTTGGAGGCCAGCCAGGTCAGCAGGAAGTTGATGACGATGAAGATCAGCGCCGCCACCACCAGGGTCTGCAGGATGTTGGAGTATCCCGAGCCCAGCTGTCGCGAGTACTGCAGGAGTTCGTAGAAGCCGATCAGGTAGCCGAGCGCGGAGTCCTTCAGGATCACCACGAACTGGCTGAGCAGGGACGGCAGCATGGCGGTCAGCGCCTGCGGAACCTCCACGAGGCGCAGCGACTGGTTGTTCGTCATGCCGACGGCCGCCGCGGCCTCCCGCTGCCCCTTGGGCAGGGACTTGACGCCCGAGCGCACCAGCTCCGCGATGACCGCCCCGTTGTAGACCGTCAGGCCCACGATCACCCCGTAGTAGGCGGCGTCCGCGGAGGCGATCAGCCCGGTCGGGGCCACCACGCGGGAGAAGAAGAAGTACAGGAAGAACATCATCACCAGCACCGGGACGGCGCGGAAGAACTCCACGACGACGCCGGAGGCGGCGCGGACGATCGCGAAGGGCGCCAGCCGCAGGAAGCCGAAGATCAGGCCGAACACCAGGGCCGTGACCACGGCGATGCCGGAGGACTGCAGCGTGAACTGCAGGCCAGGCAGGTAGTAGTTGGCCCAGGCGTTTCCGTTGAGGGCGTTGACCCACTTGTCCGGGGCCAGTTGGTCCTGGCGGTCCAGCTGCATCAGCACCAGGACCACGACCACGAGCACTGCGAGCAGCGCGACGGCGTTGGAGATCAGGATGTTGCGCCGGGCCTTGGGACCCGGGGCGTCGAAGAGGACGGACGTCGTGGCGGTCATCGGGCCACCGCCAGCTTGTCGGAGAGCCAGGTGGTCAGGATGCCCATGGGGATGACGATGATGCAGAATCCGATCGCGATGGTGAGGAAGATGTAGATCATCAGGTCCGGGTTGAACTCGATCATGGACTTCATCAGCCCGGACGCCTCCGCCACGGACGCGGCCGCGGCCACCGTGGTGTTCTTGGTCAGGGCGATCAGGGTGTTGCCCAGCGGGGTCACGGCTCCGCGCAGGGCCTGCGGCAGCACGACCATGCGGGCCGCCGGCAGGAAGCTGAGGCCGATGGCGCGGGCCGCCTCGGCCTGACCCAGCGGCACGGTGTTCACGCCGGACCGGATGGCCTCGCACACGAAGGACGCGTGGTACAGCGAGAGGGAGATCACCGCGTAGGTGAAGAAGTTCAGATCGAAGTCCCGCGAGAACTCGATCTTCAGCTGACCCCAGACGGCCAACACGCCGAGCACCATGATGATGGTCAGCGGGGTGTTCCGGACGATGTTCACATACGACGTGCCGATGCTCCGGAGGGACCCGACCGGGGAGATCCGGAAGAGCGCCAGGACCACGCCGAGGACGAAGGATCCGACGGCCGCCAACAGGGTCAGCCGGACGTTCATCCAGAAGGCGCCGAGGATGTCGTATTCGGCGAAGAGTTCGAGGAATCCGTTCATGAGCTTCCTGTGTCAGTGGCCGGCGGCCGGGGGTGGCCTGCGGGCAGTGGCCTGAGGACGACGGCGGCGGGCCGGGCGGGGTGCCCGGCCCGCCGCCGTCCTACGGTGCGGTCCTGCGGGCGGATCAGGCCTCGCAGGATTCCATCTCGGCCTCGGGGCCGTTGTTCAGCTCCTCGTCCGGGGTGTAGCCGGTGCCCTCGGTGTTGGTGGTCAGGGCCTCTTCCCAGGCTCCCTCGTCCTTCATCTTGGTGATGGCATCGTTGATGGCCTGGCAGTCCTCGCCGCCCTTCGGGATGCCGACGCCGTAGCGTTCGACGGTGAAGGCATTGCCGACCACCTTGAACTTGCCGGAGTTCTCCGGGGTGGCGGCCAGGCCGGCCAGGATGATGTCGTCCGTGGTGACGGCGTCCACCTGTCCGGACTCGAGGTAGGTCACGCACTCGGCGTAGCCGCCCTGCTCCACGAGGTTCACTCCCTCGGCGAACTCGTCCTTGATCTTCTGGGCGGAGGTGGAGCCGGTCACCGAGCAGAGGTTCTTGCCGTCCAGGTCCTCGGGGCCCGTGATCTCCGAGTCGTCGGAGCGGACCAGCAGGTCCTGACCGGCCACGAAGTACGGTCCCGCGAAGCCGACGCGCTCGGCGCGCTCGTCCGTGATGGAGTACGTCGCGAAGATCATGTCGACCTCGCCGCCCTCGAGGGCGTTCTCGCGATTGGCCGAGGGGGTCTGGACCCACTCGATCTGGTCCTCGGAGTAGCCGAGTTCGCCGGCCACGTACGTGGCGACGTCCACGTCGAACCCGGTGGGATCGCTGTTTCCCTCGCGGAAGCCGAGGCCCGGCTGGTCGAACTTGATGCCGATGCGGACGGAGTCGCCGCCGCCGCCACCGGCGGATTCGGTGCCGCCACCCTCGCTGCCGGCGTCGGTGGACGACGGGGAGCAGGCGGACAGGACGAGGGCGGCCGACGCGGCGACGGCGGCGGCGGACAGGAGCTTCTTGCGCATGGTTCCTCCAGTGACGGTGCTCGTGAGCCGAGCGGTTGGGTGCTGTGGTGACAGGTTCGGTGGTGCGGTGGTGCGTTAGTGGGTGAGGATCTTGCCCAGGAAGTCCTTGGCCCGGGGGTGCTGCGGATTCGAGAAGAACGACTCCGGATCGGTGTCCTCGAGGATGGCGCCCTGGTCCATGAAGACCACCCGTTCCCCGGCCTTGCGGGCGAAGCCCATCTCGTGGGTGACCACCACCATCGTCATGCCCTCGTGGGCGAGCTGGACCATGGCGTCCAGCACCTCCTGGACCATCTCAGGGTCGAGCGCGGAGGTGGGCTCATCGAAGAGCATGACCTTGGGCTTCATGGCCAGGGCCCTGGCGATGGCCACGCGCTGCTGCTGGCCACCGGAGAGCTGGGCCGGCATCTTCTTGGCCTGCTGGGCCACGCCGACGCGTTCCAGCAGCGCCATGGCCTCCTGCTCGGCCTGCGACTTCTTCAGCCCCTTGACCTTGATCGGACCCAGGGTCACGTTCTCCAGGATCGACTTGTGCGCGAAGAGGTTGAAGGACTGGAACACCATGCCGACGTCGGCACGGAGCTTGGCCAGCCCCTTGCCCTCTGCGGGGAGGGGCTCGCCGTCGATGCGGATGATGCCGCCCTCGTCGATGGTCTCCAGCCGGTTGATGGTGCGGCAGAGCGTCGACTTGCCGGAGCCGGAGGGACCGAGGACGATCGCCACCTGCCCCTCGGGGATGGTCAGGGTGATGTCCTTGAGGGCCTGGAACGAGCCGAAGTGCTTGTTCACGTTCTCCAGCTCGACGAGGGCCCGCCGGGCGGTGAGGTCGGCCGCGGGGGGATCCGCTGGGGCCGGTGTGCTCTGCGTCATAGAGGGAGACTATAGGACATGGCCGGTGCGAATGAGGTATCGGCGGTCGTCACCGCCCTGTTTTAATCCAATCGTTGCCATTCTGAAACATCTCTTGAGCGTCTGGTGGGGGACCCGGACGACCTAGGCTGGGGCCATGTCCCCCGATGCGTCCTCCACCGACCCCGGCATCACGCCAGCTCCCAGGATCCGGCGCGGCCCCCAGACCCTGCGGGGCGCGGCCGCCGCGGGACCCACCTTCGACCAGCTCCTGTTGCGCTCGGACCAGGAGGAGCCGCCTCAGTCCACCACCACGGACGCGTGGCGCGTGATGCGCATCCAGGGCGAGTTCGTGGAGGGGTTCGGGGCGCTGGCGGACCTCGGGCCGGCCATCTCCGTGTTCGGCTCCGCGCGCACGCGGCCGGGCTCTCCCGAGTACGAGCAGGCCCGGGAGGTGGGGCGCCGGCTGTCCGAGGCCGGCTTCACCGTGGTCACCGGCGGGGGACCCGGAGCCATGGAGGCCGCCAACCGGGGCGCCAAGGAGGGCGGCGGGGTGTCCGTGGGGCTCGGGATCGAGCTACCCCACGAGCAGGGCATGAACGACTGGATCGATGTCGGGGTCGACTTCCGCTACTTCTTCGTCCGGAAGGTGATGTTCCTGAAGTACTCCGAGGGCTTCGTGGTCGCCCCGGGGGGCCTGGGGACCCTGGACGAGCTCTTCGAGGCACTCACCCTGGTCCAGACCGGCAAGGTCACCGCCTTCCCCGTGGTGCTCCTCGGCCGGGAATTCTGGTCCCCGCTGGTGGACTGGGTCCGGGGCACCCTGGTGTCCCGGGGCATGATCAACGCCGTGGACGCCCACCTGCTCCAGGTGGCGGACACGCCGGAGGAGGCCGTGTCCCTCGTGCTCACCACCGTGGCCGGTGGCCGCTGGCCGGACCGGGAGACCTGGGATCCCGAGCATCACCGGATCGCCGCGGACCACGGTCTGGCGGCAGGTGACCCCCAGTGAGCGTCTTCGTGGTGCTGGTCCTGGTGGCCGCCGTCGTGGTGGTGGGGTTGCTGGCCCTGGCCGTGACCGGGCGCGGCGGCTTCGCGGCCCCGTTGGCGGACCCCGTGCGCTTGCTGCCGCCCGTGCTGCTGCCGCCGGACCCCTCCGCGGCGGACGTGGACCGGCTGAGGTTCTCCCCGGGGCTGCGCGGCTACCGCATGGACCAGGTGGACGAGGCCCTCCAGGTGCTCTCCGTGGCCCTCGCCGAGCGCGACGCCGAGATCGCCCGGCTCAGGAGCCGACACGGTGTGATTAGCGGCACCGCGCGGAATCCGGAATAATGGGGTTGTCAAGCGCTGAAGCGGCCTCGCCGGATTGCCTCAACCCGTGCGGCCGCACGAAAAGTCTTGCCGCCCCCGGTGTGCCATGTGGTGACCACGGGGGCCGCAACGAGAAGGGAACACAGATGGCAGCCATGAAGCCTCGTACCGGGGACGGTCCCATGGAAGTGACCAAGGAAGGCCGGAGCCTCATCATGCGCGTGCCGATCGACGGCGGGGGCCGACTGGTCCTCGAGCTCAACAAGGAGGAGGCGGCCTCCCTCAAGGAGTGCCTGGTGGGCGTCACCGAGGGCTGAGCGCCGGCACCCCGGCCCCGCCGCCTGACGGCTGCGGCGCCGGGGTGTTGCGTGCCCGGAAGGCCGCGTCAGCGCCGCACGGCCAGCAGGATGCCGGAACCGGTGGGGACGAGCGCCGAATGCCACATCTCGTCGTCCCGGAGCAGCTTGCCGGCCTCGCGGGTGGCCACGGTGGAGGCCTCCCGGACGGCGGGCTTGGGGACCCGGTCCTCGTCCAGGGCGTCATTGACGATGAGCAGGCCTCCGGCGCGCAGCAGCCGTGCGGCCTGTTCCACGTGGAAGACCAGGGAGGCCTTGTCCGCATCGAGGAACACCAGGTCATAGGCCTTACTGTTCAGCCGGGGGACCACCGTGCGGGCCCGGCCGGTGATCATGCGGGTGCGGTTGGCAGGGAAGCCGCCCTCGGCGAAGCCCTCGCGGGCGGCGCGCAGGGCCTCGGCGTCCGGGTCGATCGTCGTCAGCATCGCCTCGCGGGTCAGCCCGCGCATCAGCGCGATGCCGGACACCCCGGCGCCCGTGCCGATCTCCACCACGTTGGCCGGGGAGCGGGTCGCCGCCAGCACCGTCAGCAGGGCGGCGGCGCCCTCGGTGACGGGCACGATCCCCAGGTCGCCGGAGCGCTCACGGGCCCGCAGGAGGACGTCGTCCTCGGCCGGACGGGACTCGGCGAAGGCCCAGCTGGCGTGCTTGTCCGTCTGGTGGGGGCTCAGGGCCTTCATACGGCGTGCTCGATTCTCTGGTCCGGTGATGCCGATCGGCAATCCATACTACGGGGAGTCCGGCGACACGCCTTCATGCTCAGGCTCCTCACAGAATGGGGGGCCAGACTGGATGGAGATGGAAAGGAGTCGCCGGCAGTGATGATCCCCGACTGCACCCCCCTCTTCGTACCGTCCCCCGCAGGAGCCTGCGGGCGGAAAGGTCCACGCTGATGGCGGTGTTCCACCCCCGGGCACGCTTCGACTCCTATGTGGAGGACGCCCTGCCTCCGGTCTCCCGTGAGCGGATCACCGCCCACCTGGCCCTCTGCGGCGAATGCCGCCGCGAGGTCCAGCAGCGCGAACGCATCCTGCAGTTCGCCTCCTCCGTGCATCATTCCCCCGCCGACCGGCCCGTGCCGCCGGGCGCCGAGGCGTCCTCCGGTCGCCGCCAGTCGACCGGTGACGCCGCCACCACCCCGGTGCTCGAGGCGCGGGACGGCGTGGCGGGGTGGAAGGTGGTGGCCGGGATGGGCGCCCTCGGGCTGGCCGCCGTGGCCGTCCTGGGCGCGGCCTGGATCGCCGGGGACCCGGAGTCCACGGCCGAGGCCGCCGGCGGGGACCGACTGCTGCCCGCCGCCAGCCCGTCCGCCACCTCCCCGGGCACGGAGCACGACGCCGGCCCCGTCACCGAACGGACCGCCTCGCCGTCTGTGACCGGAGGGGAGGGCTCCGCGCCGGACGGCGGCGGGGAGTCCGGGCCCGCCGTGCTGTCCCCGGCCGGCGTCGACGGTGCCGCCGCCTCGCCATCGGTATCGGCGGGTGCCACCGACTTCTCCGCTGACAGCTCGGGGAGTCCCGAGGTGGCACTGGCCGGAGTCGTCGCCCTGACCCCGGACATGGTCACGGATCTGCGGCAGCACGGCTGGAACGTCCCCGGCCTGAACGGCCTCGGCCTCCTCCACGACTCCACGGGCTGGGCCCTGGTGGGGGACACCGCCGAGGTGGTCATGTCCCTGCAGGGCGACCAAGCCTCCCTGGTGCTCCACGAGTGCCGTTCCCTGGCCGAGGACGCCGGGATCCCCGTCTGCCCGGTGGGCGCCGGCCGGACCGGCACCGGCACGCCCGAGGGGTCCGTGGCGACGGCGGGCCAGACGCGTGACCTGCCCGTGGGTGTGGAGATGTCCGTGCTGGACCACGGGGACGGTTCGTGGACGGCCACCGCCCACACCGCCCAGGCCGCCTACACGGTGGAGTCCGACCTCCCGGTGGAGCGCGCCGACCGGGTGATGTCCCTCGTGGTGATCTCGGAACGGTCCCGCGTGCAGGCGGGCACGGATCCCGAACGCCCGGCTGACCGTCTCGCGCGGGGCTTCGAACGCCTCCTGCCGTGGGTGGCGGAGGCGGAGGGCGAACGCCGGTGACGGTCCGGCTCCCGGGGTAGGCTAAGGTTCCGTGACCTTCGGTATCAACGGCGCAGAGCTGATCATCCTGATCCTGCTGGCCGTGCTCGTGCTCGGGCCGGAGAAGCTTCCCGAATACGCGCGCAAGCTCACCGAGTGGATCCGCAATCTGCGGCGCATGGCCGAGGGCGCCAAGTCCCAGTTCAAGGACGAGACGGGCACGGACTTCGACGAGATCGACTGGAAGAAGTACGACCCGCGGCAGTACGATCCCCGGCGGATCATCCGGGACGCCCTGGCCGAGCCGGTGGACGGGGACACCCAGGGGGCCGCCGCCGCCAGCGTCTCCGACTCCTCGTCCTCGCGTTCGTCGTCGAGTTCAGCCTCGTCCGCGCGGGGCGGCCTGCGCCGTGACCTCGAGGCGGCCCGCAGTGAGCGCGACGCACTGCGCGAGGACCTCAAGGACCTGGATCCCCGCTCGCTGCTGTTCGGTGCCTCACCGCGGCGCCCGCGAGGGCAGGCCGGTGCCTCGTCGGCGGCCGCCAGCACCGCTGCCGCCACCGCCGCTGCCGCCACCTCCGCCGGCGCTGCAGCGGACGCCGACGCCCAGGCACCCGAGCCGACCACCGCAGCCCCGGAAGCCACCGAGCCGGCCACGGCAGGGGCGGCAAGCATCGAGCCGGCGCCCTTTGACGCGGACGCCACCTAGGCTCAGTCGGCCCAGTCGACTCAGTCGCGCGGAGTGACGGGCAATTTCAGCCCGGAGAGCCCGCGGGGACGCACCGCCAGGGACTCGGCCACGCGCCGTAGCTCGGCCCCGGCCGGCGAACTGGGGTGTTCCAGCACCACGGGAGTGCCGCCGTCGCCGTCCTGGCGCAATTGGGGGTCCAGCGGCACCGAACCGAGCAGCGGCACCTCCCGGCCGAGCGTCTCGGTGAGCCGGTCCGCGACCGTCTGCCCGCCGCCGGAGCCGAAGAGGTCCAGCACGGATCCGTCCGGCAGGGTCATGGCGGCCATGTTCTCCACCACCCCGGCGACCCGCTGCCCGGTCTGTTCGGAGAGTTCCCCGGCCCGGGCCGCCACCTGGGCCGCGGCCTGCTGCGGGGTGGTGACGATCAGCAGCTCGGAGGTGGTCAGCAGCTGGGCGGCCGAGATGGCGATGTCCCCGGTGCCCGGCGGGAGGTCGACCAGCAGGACGTCGAGGTCGCCCCAGTACACGTCCGTCACGAACTGCTCGAGCGCGCGGTGCAGCATCGGTCCGCGCCAGGCCACCGGCCGGTCGCTGTCCAGGAACATGCCGATGGAGATGACCTTCACCCCGTGGGCCACCGGGGGCAGGATCATCTCGTCCACCCGCGTGGGGCGGGCGGTGGTGCCGAGCAGGCCCGGGATGGAGAAGCCGTGGATGTCCGCGTCCACCAGGCCCACGGACAGGCCGCGGTCCGCCAGGGCGGTGGCGAGGTTGGCCGTCACCGTGGACTTGCCCACGCCGCCCTTGCCGGAGGCCACGGCGTACACCCGCGTCAGGGTGCCCGGCCCGAAGGGGTTCGGCGGCCGGCCGCCCGTCAGGAACTCCTTGAGGGCCGCGCGCTGTTCCGCGGTCATGACGGCCATCTCCACCGTGACCGACGTGCATCCCTCCAGATCGGCCAGGGCACGCTCCACGTCGCCGGTGATGGTGTCCCGCAGCGGGCAGCCTGCGATCGTCAGCCGGACGCCGACGGCGAGATGGCCGGCACCTGCCGGATCGTCCTGGCCCCCCTCGGTGACGGAGGCGATCATGCCCAGTTCGGTCACCGGCCGCCGGATCTCCGGGTCCAGGACGGTGCCGAGGCGGGTCCATGCGGCCCGCTCCAGGTCCGTGGTGAGCTCCGGGACCTCGGCGGGCCCAGGGGTGTCAGTCATGCGGTGTCGTCTCCAGCTTCTCGGTTCGATCCGGCGTCGCCGGCCTCCTCGGCGGCGATGATGGCCAGGGTGGTGGTGGGCGCGCCCTCCTCGTCGCCCTCGATGCGTTCGCGGGCCTCACGGCTCGGCCGGTTCTTCTTCTTCTTGCCCTTCCGCTGCCCGGAACCGGCCGCCTGGGGTGCCGGGCCGGCGTCGTGCCCTCGGCCCATCTCCTCGAGGAGCTCGGCCCGCACCTGCTCGCGCCACTCGTCCTTGAGGTCCTCGGTGATCTCGGCGACGGCGTCCCGCATCTCCGAGCGGACGAAGTCGCGGGTGGCCACGTCCTGCAGCGCGATGCGCAGTCCGGCGAGCTCTCGGGTGAGGTATTCGGTGTCCGCGAGGTTGCGTTCGGCGCGGTTGCGGTCCTCCCGCAGGGACACCTTGTCCCGGTCGTCCTGCCGGTTCTGCGCCAGCAGCAGCAGCGGGGCGGCGTAGGAGGCCTGCAGGGACAGCACCAGGGTCAGGGCGGTGAAGCCGATGGCGGCGGAGTCGAAGCGCCACATCTCGGGGGCGAAGGTGTTCCAGCCGAGCCAGACGGCGCAGAAGATGGTCATCCACAGCAGGAACTGGGGTGTCCCCATGAATCGGGCGAAGCCCTCCGTGGCCTCGCCGAACGCATCCGGATTGGGGCTCAGCCGGGGCCAGCGGCGTCCTCGCGCGCGCAATGGCGTGTCGAGGCCGGTCCGGCGTGGGCCGGTGATCTCGGGGTTCTTGTCCGCCATCAGGACACCTCCTCGGGCTCGTCCATGCTGCGCCAGTCGTCCGGCAGCAGGTGGTCCAGCACGTCGTCCACGGTCACGGCACCGACCACCCGGTGGTGTTCGTTGACCACCGGGATGCAGGTCAGGTTGTAGGTGGCCAGTTCACGGGTCACGGCCGGCAGGGGCATGAGGTCGGAGACCGGCTCGAGATCCTTGTCCAGGATGTTGCCCAGCGGCTCCGGCGGGGGATAGCGCAGCAGCCGCTGGAAGTGCACCACGCCGAGGTAGCGGCCGGTGGGGGTCTCCAGCGGGGGCCGGGCCACGATCACCAGTGAGGCCATGGCGGGGGTGAACTC
The DNA here is from genome assembly GCF_031432995.1 of Citricoccus sp. I39-566. Lineage (GTDB taxonomy): Bacteria > Actinomycetota > Actinomycetes > Actinomycetales > Micrococcaceae > Citricoccus > Citricoccus nitrophenolicus_A. The sequence goes on along the minus strand of NZ_CP133842.1, from coordinate 2,919,540 downwards.
CTGCTGGCGGATGTTTGCCAGCGCCTCGGCCACGGTGGCCTCGGGCGGCATGATGACCGGCACCGGCGTCATGACCGACCCGGCGGTGTTCTCCTCGTATTCCATGAGGCGGCGGACGTCGTCCGCGTCCTCCGGCTCCATCAGCTCCAGCAGGAGTTCCTGCTGGGAGTCGGAGAGCTCGTGGAGGAGGTCGGCGGCATCGTCCGGGTCCATCTCCTCGAGCACGTCCGCGGCGCGCTCGATGTCCAGGTTGGAGATGATCTCCACCTGGTCGTCGTCCGGCAGCTCCTGCAGGACGTCCGCCAGCCGCCCGTCCTGCAGCTCCGCGGCCACCTCCACGCGGCGCTTGGCCGTCATCTCGTGCAGCACGTCGGCGAGGTCGGCGGCCTTGAGGTCCTCGTGCGCGGCCACGAAGCTGGAGGCACCCTGCGGCTCCTCGCGGGCGGCCCAGCGGGACTCGTTCCAGTCCAGCAGCAGGTGCTCGCCACGGGCGCGTCCGAAGGCGTTGCGCCCGGCAGCCCGCCGGACGTAGAGGTCGCTGACCAGCCAGTCGCCGTTGCGCTGCTGCTCCAGGCCCAGGTCCTCGAGCACGGCCTGGCCCGAGCCGTCGGCGAGAGTGACGCGGCGGTCGAAGAGGTCGGCGGCGACCATCAGCTCGGCCCCGCGGCGCTCGAAGCGGCGCAGGTTGATGAGCCCCGTGGTGATGATCTGCCCGGCACCCATGGAGGTGACGCGGGTCATGGGCACGAACACGCGTTTCTTGCCCGGCACCTCGATGACGATGCCGACGGCGACCGGTGGCTGGCCCGGCCCGCGCTCGGTGACGACGGCGTCACGCATGCGGCCCAGACGGTCACCCAGGGGGTCGAACACGTCCAGGCCCAGCAGGCGGGCGACGAAGATCTTGGGGGCATTCACCCATCCAGCCTAGTCGGCGTGTCCGGGCTGCGCCGGGAGCGCGGTCCTTACGCCGGTGGCGGAGAACCCACCGCTGCGTGGTGCCCCGTCCGCCGCCGGACGGCACAATGGTTCCATGTCCATGCTCTTCGGTCCCACGTCCTCCGATCCATCGGTCAGCGGCCTGCCCCGCGGCGAGGTACTGGGGTCTTACCCCACCTACCTCGAGGCCCGGAAGATCGTGGACGAGCTCGCCGGCCAGGAGTTCGACGTCCGCACGGTGTCGATCGTCGGCACGGACCTGCGCACGGTCGAGCGGATCCGCAACCGCCTGACCTATCCCTCGGTGGCGCTGCGCTCGGCCATCCAGGGCGCCTTCTTCGGGCTGATGCTCGGCATCCTGATGACCCTGATCGATCCCGCCGACAGCGGTGTCCAGATCCTCTACACCGTGGGCCTCGGCGTGGCCGTCTGGGTGATCTTCGGGGTGATCGGCCACGCGATGCGCAAGGGCCGGGGCGTGAACTCGGTCCAGCAGCTCGTCCCGTCCAACTTCGACGTGGTCTGCGAGTTCGAGACGGTCGCCCAGGCCCGGCAGGCCCTCGGCCGCCCGGGCGCGGCACGGCCCCCGGCGCCCACCCCGCCGCCCGCTCAGCCCCTGGCCCAGCAGCAGGGCACGACGCCGGCCCCCGAGCGTCCCGCGTCCAGCGCACCGGACGCGCCGGCTCCGTCTGCGGAACAGGCCCCTGCACCGACACCAGCACCGTCAGCGGCGCAGGCACCGGGGCCGGCCGACCCAGCGCCGGCGCGCACCGGAGTCTTCCCCGACCTGCCGGACGGCCGACCCCAGTACGGGGTGCGCCTGCCCGAGGACGAGGCCCGGGAGCTGCAGGAGCGCATCCTGCGCGAGAACGCGGCCCGGAACGCCCCGGCCGGGGAGGCCGGAACGGGCCCAGGGTCGTTCGAGGCCCCCGCCTACGGCAAGGGTGGTAAGGGCGCCTCTGCGTCCTCGGGGGTCTCAGGCCGTCGCTCGGATCCGGACCGGCCCGTCGACGGCGGTGCCGCACCGGTAGCGGAGGGCGAGCGGCCGGCGTCGGACACCGTGACCGGAGCCGGTGCCGACGCCGGCACCACCGCGGAGGGCCACGCCCGGCCGCGCTACGGCCGGCGGGCCGCCCCGGCCCCGGAGGACTCCTCCGAGTCCCGGGACGCCACGGGCGAGCCCGGCGACCGCTCCTGAGCGCCGCAGGGGAGCCGCGGAGGATCAGCCCAGCAGCCGCGCCATCCAGGCCTCCACGGCCTCGGGCGTGCGAGGGAGGGCGGCGGAGAGGTTCTCGGCGCCCTCGTCCGTGACGTAGATGTCATCCTCGATCCGCACGCCGATGCCGCGGTACTCCTGGGGCACGGCCAGGTCCTCGGCCTTGAAGTACAGGCCCGGCTCGATGGTGAAGACCATGCCCGGGACGATCTCGGCATCCAGGTAGAACTCGCGCTTGGCCTGGGCGCAGTCGTGCACGTCGAGGCCGAGGTGGTGGCTCGTGCCGTGCGGCATCCAGCGGCGGTGCTGCTGGCCGTCGGGGGAGAGGGCCTCCTCGACGGACACCGGCAGCAGGCCCCACTCGTGCAGGCGGTCGGCCAGCACCTGCATGGCCGTGGCGTGGACGTCCCGGAACCGCAGGCCGGGCTTCACGGCGGCGAAGGCGGCGTCGGCGGCGTCGAGGACTGCCTGGTAGATCCGGCGCTGGACCTCCGTGAAGGTGCCGCTGACCGGCAGGGTCCGGGTGATGTCCGCGGTGTACAGCGAGTCCGCCTCCACCCCGGCGTCCACGAGGATGAGCTCCCCGTCCCGCACCTCGCCGTTGTTGCGGATCCAGTGCAGCACCGTGGCGTTGTTGCCGGCGGCCGCGATGGTGTCATAGCCCAGGTCGTTGCCCTCGAGGCGGGCCCGGGAGAAGAAGGCGCCCTCCACGATCCGCTCGCCGCGGGCATGGCCCCGGGCGGCGGGCAGGACCTTGACGATGTCCTCGAACCCGGCGATCGTGGCGGCCACGGAGCCGCGCAGCTCCTGGACCTCCCAGCCGTCCTTGACCAGGCGGAGCTCGGAGAGGAACTCGGCCAGCACCGCGTCCAGGGCGTCGGAGGCCTCGAGGTCCACCCCGGTGTTGATGCGGGAGGTGTCCACGAGGGCCTCCACGTCCAGGTCGGAGCCACGCAGCAGGCGGATGCGCACGCCGCCGATCTCCACGGCGCCGGCGTTCTTGGTGACCGCGACCTCCAGCTCGGACAGGTCAGCGGTGCGCAGGCCGGTCCGGGACTGCATCTCGCCCAGCGTGGGGCGGGAGCCGATCCAGAACTCGCCGGTGCGGGCGTTGGAGTAGAACTCCTCGGAGTCGCGGCCGGCCATCGGGCGGAAGTAGAGGGTGGCCTCGTGGTCGGTGCCGTGGTCTCCCGTGCCGGGGTCCACCGGCTCGAGCACCAGGACGGCATCCGGCTCGTGGTCCACGCCGAGGCCCGTGAGGTGGGCGAAGGCCGAATGGGCGCGGAAGCGGTAGTCCGTGTCATTGGACCGCACCTTCAGCGGGCCGGCCGGGATGACGAGGCGCTCGCCCTCGAACTGCGCGGAGAGGGCCTTGCGGCGCTGGGCGGCGAACGGGGAGGAGGCGTCCGGCATCACGAGGGGGGTCTGGGCCGGTGCCCAGTTCGAGCCCATGAACTGCTTGAACGCGTCCGAGGTGGGCTTCTGGGACCGGTTGTTCACCCGGTCCTCCACGGGCTGGGGGTCGTTGTCCGGGGTCACCGGGGGCTGGGACTGTGCATCACTCATGGCGTCCATCATCGCATTGTCCCCGGCGTTGGCTAGGCTGATGCCCATGCCGTTCGACCTGCACACGCACTCCAACATCTCGGACGGCACCGAGCCGCCCGCGGAGGTGGTGCGCGCCGCCGCCCGGGCCGGGCTGACGGGACTGGCCCTGACGGACCATGACACCACCGCCGGCTGGGGTGAGGCCGCGGTGGCGGCCCGGGAGCACGGTCTCGTCCTGGTCCCCGGCATGGAGGTCTCCTGCGTCTCGGACACGGGGATCAGCGTGCACCTGCTGTCCTACCTGCATGACCCGCTGGCCCCCGGCCTCACCGGGGAGATCGCCCGCTCCAAGTCCTCCCGCCACACCCGGGCCCAGCGCATGGTGGAGCGGCTCGCGGAGGACTACCCCATCACGTGGGACATGGTGCTGGCCCATTCGACCCCGGACGCCACCCTCGGACGGCCCCACATCGCCGACGCCCTCGTCACCGCGGGCGTCGTCCGGGACCGCTCGGCCGCCTTCACCTCGATCCTGACCCCGCGCTCCCCCTACTACGTGGGTCACTACGCCCCGGACCCGGTGGACGCGGTGCGGCTCGTGCTCGAGGCCGGCGGCGTCCCGGTCTTCGCCCACCCGATGGCCTCCATGCGCGGGCGGGTCATCGGCATGGAGCTGTTCCGCGAGATGATCGACGCCGGGCTGGCCGGCGTGGAGGTCTTCCACCGGGACAACCCCGACGAGGCCCGGCGCACCCTGCGGCTGATCGCCGCCGAGCACGGGCTGTTCATCACGGGCTCCTCCGACTACCACGGGGCCGGCAAGCCCAACCGGATCGGGGAGCACACCAGCCCCGCCGAGGTGGTGGCCCGGATCGAGGAACAGGCCACCGGCACGCAGGCCATTCGCCCCTGATTCCTTCCGCAACTGGCGGTCAGATTCGGCCCATTCTGCCGGGTTACTCCCCGGTAATCGGGCCGGATTCGACCTCCAGTTGACTGGGTCAGAGGTGCTCGGCCAGCCGCGCGCGCATGACCTCGAGCGCGGCGGGGTTCTGGTCCACCAGCACGAAGCGCCGGCCCAGCTCAGCCGCGGCGGCGCCCAGGGTGCCGGAGCCGGCGAAGAAGTCCAGCACCCAGTCTCCGGGGCGGGAGGAGGCGGCCACCATGCGCCGCAGCAGCCCCACCGGCTTCTGCGTGGGGTAGCCGGTCTTCTCCCGGCCGGTGGGGGAGACGATGGTGTGCCACCAGACGTCCGTGGGCAGCTTGCCGCGCGCCACCTTCTCCGGGGTGACCAGTCCGGGGGCCATGTAGGGTTCCCGGTCCACCTCGGCCGAGTCGAACCAGTAGCCGTCCGGGTCCTTGACGTAGACCAGGATCGTGTCATGCTTCGCCGGCCAGCGCCGCTTCGACCGGCCGCCGAAGTCGTAGGCCCAGATGATCTCGTTGAGGAAGCACTCCCGGCCGAAGATCGTATCCAGCATGACCTTGGCGTAGTGGACCTCGCGGTAGTCCAGGTGCAGGTACAGGGTGCCGTCGTCCGCCAGCAGCCGCCAGGCCTGACGCAGCCGGGGCTCCAGGAACTCCCAGTAGTCGGCGAAGGCGTCGTCGTACGTGGAGAGGGCGCCCTTGATGGTCTTGTAGCTCTGCCCGCCGAAGCCCACGCGGTCCGCCTCCTCCCCGGAGGCCCGGACCATGGACAGCTGCTGGCGACGCTGGGTCCGGCCGGTGTTGAACGGCGGATCCAGGTAGACCACGGTGAAGGACCCGTCCGGCAGTGAGGGCAGGAACGCGAGGTTCTCCGCCCCCACCACCAGGTTGGGGCCGTCAGGGGTGAACGGTGTCACGGTGCTTTGACGCGGCGCGGGTCACTCGCCGGACTGGCCCTCGCCGCCCTGGACCACGGTGCCGTTGCGGCGTCGGGTGCGGGAGCGGCTGCGGGAACGGCTGCGCGTCGCGCGGTCCTCGGAGACGCCGGCCTGGCCGGACACGGCATCACGACGCCGGCCCTCGCCCTCGGCGCGGGCCTCGCCACCGCGGTGCTCGCCGGCGACGCCGTCGCGGCCGGAGCGGGACCGGCTGCGGCCGTGGCCGCCGTCGCGATCGCCCTCCCGGCCCGCACCGCGGCCGCCGCGGCCCGAGCGACCGGACCGGCCGCCGTCGCGCCCGGACTCACGGTCTCCCCGCCCGCGACCGCCGCGTTCACCGCGGCCCTCCGGCTTGGCGCCCGGGCCACCGAGGTCCTCGAGGGTCTCGGCGGCCAGCCCCGCCCGGGTCCGCTGGTCGCGGGGCAGCCGGCCCTTGGTGCCCTTCGGGATGTTCAGGTCCTCGAAGAAGTGCGGCGAGGAGGAGTAGGTCTCCGGCGGCTCCGGGACGTCCAGGCCGAGGGCCTTGTTGATGAGGCCCCAGCGCGGCATGTCCTCCCAGTCCACGAGGGTGACGGCGGTGCCCTTGTTGCCGGCGCGGCCGGTGCGGCCCACGCGGTGCAGGTAGGTCTTCTCGTCCTCCGGGCACTGGAAGTTGATCACGTGGGTCACGTCGTCCACGTCGATGCCGCGGGCCGCCACGTCGGTGGCCACCAGCACGTCGATCTTGTCCCCGCGGAAGGCGCGCAGGGCCTGCTCGCGGGCCCCCTGGCCGAGGTCGCCGTGGATGGCGCCGGCCGCGAAGCCGCGCTTGGCCAGCTCGTCGGAGACGCGGGCGGCGGTGCGCTTGGTGCGGGTGAAGATGATGGACTTGCCGCGGCCCTCGGCGCGCAGGATGCGGGCGACGAGCTCGTCCTTGTCCATGTGGTGGGCGCGGTAGACGAGCTGGCGGATGTCCTTCTTGGTGATGCCCTCGTCCTCCGGATCCGCGGCGCGGATGTGGGTGGGCTGGGTCATGTAGCGCCGGGCCATGGCGACCACGGGGCCGGGCATGGTGGCGGAGAAGAGCATGGTCTGGCGGACCTCGGGCACGGCGGCCAGGAGGGTCTCGACGTCCGGCAGGAAGCCGAGGTCCAGCATCTCGTCCGCCTCGTCCAGCACCACGATCTTCACGAGCTTGAGGTTGAGGTGGCGCTGGCGCATCAGGTCGATCAGGCGGCCGGGGGTGCCGACCACGACCTCGACGCCGCGCTGGAGCTCCTCGATCTGCGGCTCGTAGGCGCGGCCGCCGTAGATCGTGGCGATGCGCACCGAGCGCTTGGACGCCGCCGTGGTGATGTCCTGGGCCACCTGGTTGGCCAGTTCGCGGGTCGGGGCCACGATCAGCGCCTGCGGGGCGCCGGGGGCATCCAGCGCGTCGAACCCGGGCTCGCCGGGACCGATGACGCGCTGGAGTGCCGGCAGGCCGAAGCCGAGGGTCTTGCCGGTGCCCGTCTTGGCCTGGCCGATGATGTCATGGCCGCCCAGGGCCACCGGCAGGGTCATGGCCTGGATGGGGAAGGGATGGGTGATGCCCTTCTCGGCCAACGCCTCGACCATGTCTGAGCGGACCTTGAAGTCGGCGAAGGACTTCTCGGCCACGGGCTCATTGGGCTCGGCGATGTCGATGGATTCCTCCACCTCGATCGTCTCGATCCCGGAGGTGGCCAGGTCCTCGGTGTCGAGGTCGTGGTCCGCGGCGATCTTCTGTTCTGGGGTCATGGGGTTTTCGGTCCCGTCATTCAGGCACGACTCCAGCACGACGGCACTGGTCCCAGTGCACTCCGGCGTCTCGCTCCCGCTGGCAGTGCCAGCTGGCGGGGCGGCGCGGATCGGCCGGACGCCATGCGTCCATGGTGGAGCCGATCGCGGGAGGTGCAAGGCCGTCAGCGCGAGGGCGCTGGGCCTGTGGACCCGGTCTGGCCCGTAGGGCGGCTGCCGGATCCGGGGAGTCGAATCACGAGGGTGAACGCAGTTGAACAGTGCGATCGGTCATCCTTGATGCCCTCAGTCTACCGGTTCGGGCGGCGGCTGCTGCCCGGCGACCCGGAACAGGACGGTGCGGGTGGCCAGGTCCGTCGTGATGAGCTCCACCCGGATCTGGCTGCCGGCCTCCGCGAATCCCTCGTAGCGGGCCAGCACGGGCGGTTGCCCCACCTGGACCTCGCCCCAGGGCAGCCGTCCCTCGGTGCGGGCCTTCTCGGCCTGCTCGGGGCTGGGCGCGGAGATCACCACCGCGGGGAACTCGTGGCCCTCCATCCCGGACAGGGAGGCCGCCTCGACCAGTTCCAGGGCGGCGTTCGAGGCGCGGGACGCCGTCAGCCCGGACTCCCTCATGGCCTCCGGCAGGGCCGGCAGCAGGGCACGGACCCCTTCCGGGACCGGCTGTCCCTGGACCAGTGCCAGGCATGTCACCAGCACGAAGCGGTCCACCAGCCGGCGCAGCGGCGCGGTGGTGTGCGCGTAGGGTGCGGCGATCGCCGCCTGGACGGTCACCTCGGGCGTGTCGCCGTCGAAGGCCGTGTAGCCAGCCCCGCGGAACAGGGAGGTGGCCGCGTGCATGACGGCCAGCTGGCGGGGATCGGCGGTGTCCAGCCCGCGCAGGTACTCGCCGTAGGGCTGGCTCTCGGGCCACGGGTGGCCCAGCGCCCGGGTGCGGGCCCGGAAGGTGGCCTCCGAGTCCGCGTCCGCCGGCGGCATGGTGCGGAGGATCCCGATCCTCCCGCAGAGCATGATCTCCGCTGCGGCGATCCCGGTCATCAGCGAGATCTGGGCGTTCCAGTCCTCCACGGCCAGCGGGGGAGCGGAGAGGACCTCGTAGCCCCGGTCCGTGGCCGTGACCTCCTGTTCGGGCAACCGCAGGCTCGCACCCCCGCGCCGGATCTCCTGGGCGGCCCGGAGCAGGCCGACCTCCCGGAGCAGGGACAGGGTGGCGGAGGTCTCGCCGCCGTTGCCGCCCTCGCCACGGTCGATCCGTTGCTGCGCCTGCTCGTAGGTCAGCTGTTCGCGGCTGCGCACCCGCGCGCGTTCCAGGCCGGTGGACACCACGGCCCCGTCCGCGTCCAGGCGGAAGGTCCACAGGTAGGCGCCGCGGTCCACCCCGGGCAGCAGGGATCCGGTGTCCTCGCTGATCACCTCGGGATGCAGCGGGACCCGCCCGTCCGGCAGGTAGATGGTCTGGCCCCGGCGCAGGGTCTCGGCGTCCAGGGCGCCGCCCGGCGCGATGAACGCCGGGACATCGGCGATGGCGTAGTGGACGGTGAACCCGTCGTGGGGTCCGGGGTGTCCGGCGCTTCCGGCGGCGCCGGCCGCGCCCTCGGTGTCCTCGGTGTCCTCGGTGCCCCGCCGGATGTGGACGGCCTGGTCCAGGTCGGTGGATCCCGGCGGGTCGATGGTGAGCAGTGGCAGGTCCGTGCGATCGCTCGCGGGCAGGCGATCTGCCGTGGCGGCCGCGGCCCGCTCGGCCTCCGCGAGGACCTCGGGCGGGAACCCTGCGGGCAGGGAGAACTCCTGGCGGAGGGCCGCCAGGTGTCCGGCCAGTTCGGTCTGGGCGGCGGAGCGGGCGAGATCCAGGTGCAGGTGGGCCACGCGCTCACCCTACCGGGCGGTCACCTCAGACGACTGTGCGGGCAGAGATCACTCGTGATCTCTGCCCGCACAGTGAGGGGGTGGGGGGGAGGAGAGGCGGGGCTCAGGAGCCGGGGGTCGGCACGAAGCCGACCGGGCGCGGGGTCTCGGTCCCGATCTCCACGTAGCCGATGATGGTGGACGGCACCAGGACCAGCCGGCCCTTGGTGTCCTTCAGGCGCAGCGGTCCGCCGTCGGCGAGGGCGTCGGTGACCAGCCGGGCCACGTCCTCGTTGCTGGCATCCGACTCGATGACGACTTCGCGGGCTACGTTCTGCACACCAATGCGGATTTCCATGCTGACTCCTTCAGGTTCGCTGGCTGATCGGGGATCCGGCTGTCCGGGGTGGCCCTGCGGCTCCGGAACCGGATCGGTTCATCCCTGAAGCAGACTATTGGATTCCCCGGTCCGTGAGGGAACGGCACCGGGACTTCGGCCACGGGCGTAACGCCGGTGCGGCTGGTTCAGCGCTCCTTGGGGAAGCGGCCGATGCCGCGCCAGGCCAGGCGGAAGGCCAGGTCCGCGGCGGTGTCCAGGGCGGGGCGGGCGGGCTCCCCGGACTGTCCCGCCCAGTGCCGTGCGGAGGCCCGCATGAGCCCGGCCAGGCCATGGCCCAGCAGCAGCGCCTCCTCGCGGGGGAGCGTGGTATCGGCGGTGATGATGGCGGCGATACCCGTGGCGAACCGGTGGTCCAGGCCCTCCATCCGCGCCGCCACCGCGGGATCGTTGTTCAGCCCCGAGTCGAAGAGGAGGCGGTAGGCGCGGTCCGGGCTGTCCACGAACTGGAAGTAGGCGCGGATGGTGGCCAGCACGCGTTCCTTGTTGTCCGGGGTGGACTCGAGGGCCGCGCTGACGGAGGACTCCAGCAGGTTGATCTGGGTGTCCATCAGGTCCAGGAAGAGCTCGTGCTTGCCCGGGAAGTGCTGGTACAGCACGGGCTTGGACACGGCGGCGGCCACGGCGATGTCATCCATCGAGGTGGCGTGGAACCCGTGCTCCACGAACACGTGGCGGGCGGCGTCCAGCAGCTGCTTGCGCCGCTCGTCGCGGGGTAGCCGGGATTGGCGCACGGGGGATGTGCTCACGGTGATCCCTTTCTGGAGTGTCCCGTCAGGTGCCGACGGTGCAGGCCACTCTACCGGCCGGTAGCTGTTCAGGCGATGCGTGCGGTGCTCGCCGGGACGCCGGTCTCGACGTCTGCCGGGCACCCCTCGCCGACGGCTGCCGGGCCGGGGGCGGAGACCTCCAGACCGAAGAGGATGTTCAGGGCGTTCTCGTACTCCTCGAGCCGGCCCTCGGCCGCCATCTCCTTCGCGCGGACCGTGGGCCCGTGCAGCATCTGGCGGACCATGCGGCGCAGCGCGAACTCCACCTCCTCCGAGGCGGCGGTGCAGCCGTGCTTGGCCCGGACCCGTTCCATCTCGGATTCGAGGACCTGCTGGGTGTGCTGGCGCAGGGCCACGATCGCCTCGTTGGCGCTGCGGGACTTGCGTTCGGTGAGGAACCCGTTCACGGCGCCGTCCACGAGGCGGGAGGCCTCCACGAGGGCGGCCTGCTGGCCCTCCGGGGCAGCCATCTTCACGGATTCCAGGGTGATGAGGTCCACGCCGGGCAGGTCGGCGATCGCGGGATCGAAGTCATGGCTGAGGGCCAGGTCCAGCACGGTCAGCCGGCCCGATGCGCCCTCGCGCAGCCGCCGCAGGGTCTCCGCCTCCAGGCGGCGGTCTCCGCCGGAGCAGCCGATGAGGACGTCGGCCTCCGCGATGGCGCCGTGGATCTTCTCCCCGCCCAGGGCCAGGGCCCAGCCGCCACGGTCGGCCACGAAGGCCTCGGCCCGGCCGGAGGCGGAGTGCACGCCGACGTTGGCGGCGCCGCGGTCGGCCAGCTGCGCCAGGGTGGTGCCGGCGTAGGAGCCGGTGCCGATGATCAGGACGTTGGCCCGTTCCCAGAACGCCCGGGCCTCGCGGGGGGACGTCCCCGCATGCAGGTCGGTCGCCAGGTCGAGGGCCACAGACACGATGGACCGGCCGGCGGCGCCGAGGGCGGTGTGGGTGCCGACGTCCTTGGCCGTGCGGGTGGCGGACTCGAAGAGCTTGACGAGGGCCCCGGTGGCGGTCCCGGTCTCCTGGGCGGTGCCCAGGGCACGGCGCACCTGGCCTGCGATCTCGCGTTCGCCGACCACGGCCGACTTCAGTCCGGAGCCGACCTCGAAGAGATGCCGCACGGCGGAGTCGCCGGAGAGCAGCTGGAAGGAGGACTCGACGGTGGTCGCGGCCAGTCCGGAACCACGGGACACGGCCTGCAGCAACTCGGCGCGGGCCTGCTCCACGGACGTCTCATCCGGGGCCTCGGCGTAGATCTCCACCCGGTTGCAGGTGGCCAGCACCACGGCGCCGTTCATCGTCGATTCGGGGATGGCAGAGGCGACCTCGCCGGTACCGTTGCTCAATTGCGCCACCGTGTCGAGGTCAAGGTCGGTGTGCGAGGCAACCAGGGAAAACAAAGCCACAATGCGCTCGATTCTAGTCCCTGCGGGCACCCCGCTCTAAGCAGGTGACCCTGAGTCCTCGGACACACGGTGCCCGGCGGGCGGCGGACGATGGGAGAATGGCGGACATGTCCGAGCCCCTACACCGCACACCGACCGGTTCCCCGACCGGCACGTCGTTGCCCGCCGAGCACCCCCTGACCACCTCCGACCCGGCGCGATCGACCGCCGCCTCCCCGCTCATCACGGCCTTCCGCGGGGGCACCCCGTCCCGGACCCCCGTGTGGTTCATGCGCCAGGCCGGCCGGTCCCTGCCGGAGTACCGGAAGGTGCGCGAGGGTATCGGCATGCTGGAGTCCTGCCTGCAGCCGGAGCTGGCCTCGGAGATCACCCTGCAGCCGGTGCGCCGCCATGACGTGGACGCGGCCATCTTCTTCTCGGACATCGTGGTCCCGCTGCGCCTGGCCGGCGTGGACGTGGACATCGTGCCCGGCACCGGTCCCGTACTCGGCTCCGCGGTGCGCACCGCGGCGGACGTGGCGGCCCTGCCCGAGCTCACCGACGAGTCCCTCGAGCCGATCCGCGAGGCCGTGCGGCTGACAGTGGCCGAGCTGGGCAGCACCCCGCTGATCGGCTTCGCCGGCGCGCCCTTCACCGTGGCCGCCTACATGGTGGAGGGCGGGCCCTCCCGGGACCACCTGGGCCCGCGCACCATGATGCACGCCGATCCCGAGACCTGGGATGCGCTGGCCACCTGGGCGGCGGATGCCGCCGGGAGGTTCCTGCGGGCCCAGCTGGAGGCCGGCGCCTCGGCAGGGCAGCTCTTCGACTCCTGGGCCGGTTCGCTGTCCCTGGCCGACTACGAGCGGTTCGTCCAGCCGCACTCGGCCCGGGCCCTGGCCCACGTCAGCGACCTCGTGGGCGGGGACGGACAGCCCGTCCCGCTCGTGCACTTCGGCACCGGCACCTCGGAGATCCTGCCGGCCATGCGCGACGCCGGTGCCTCGGTCATGGGCGTGGACTACCGCCTGCCGCTCGGTGAGGCACACCGCCGGCTGGGTGCCACGCCGGGTCCGGATGGGCGAGGCGCCGTGCCGCTGCAGGGCAACATCGACCCGGCCCTGCTGAACGCCCCGTGGGAGGTGCTGGCCGCGCACGTCCGCGAGGTGGTCCAGGCCGGCCGCACGGCCCCGGGGCACGTGGTGAACCTCGGCCACGGCGTCCCGCCGGCCACGGACGCGGAGGTGCTGACCCGGGTGGTCGAGCTGATCCACTCCCTCCGGCCGTGACCGCGGGGGCCAGCTCAGCCGTCGTCATCGGCGGCGGGATCGCCGGCCTGCTGTCCGCCTGGGAGCTGGCCCGGGCCGGGCACCGCACCACGCTCGTGGAGGCCACGGGCGCCCTCGGCGGCTGCGTCGCGCCTCGTCGGGTCGCGTTGCCGGCGGGGCAGTCCATCACCCTGGACGCCGGCGCCGAGTCCTTCGCCGTCCGTACCCCGGCCGTCCGCGGGCTGATCGACGAGCTGGGACTCGCGCAGGCCGTCGTCGAGCCGAATCCCGCGGGCTCCTGGCTGTACCTGCCGCCGGAGGAGCCCGGGGGCCGGCACCGCGCCGTACCGTCCCCCCGGCTGGGGATCGTGGGGATCCCCGGGGACCTGGACGCGCCCGAGGTCGCCGAGGCCCTCGGGCCCGAGGCCCTCGCCCGCGCCCGGCAGGACCTGGACCCGGCGCGGCCCGTGGAGCGCTGGCGGCGGGCCCTGTACGACGGCGGCCCGGTCACCGTGGGCGCCCTCGTGCGGGACCGGATGGGGGACGGGGTGCTCGCCGGGCTCGTGGCCCCCGTGGTCGCTGGCGTGCACTCGGCCGACCCGGACACCGTGGACCTGCGGACCGTCGCGCCCGGCCTGCTCGAGGCCCTCGTCGAGGCCGGGTCGCTGTCCCGGGCGGTGGCCGCCCGCCGGTCGGCCGCGCCGCCGGGGGCCGTCGTCGCCTCCCTGTGCGGCGGTATGAACACCCTGACGGCCGCGCTGGCCGCTGAGCTGGCACACCGGGGCGTGCCGGTGTTCACCGGCACCCGGGCGCAGGCCCTGGACCGGGACCTGGAGGGTCGCGGCTGGACCGTGAGGCTGACGCGGCCGGAGCGGCCGGGGGCCGGGGCCGGCGAGCCCGTGACCGTGACGGCCGACCGCGTGGTGGTGGCCACGGACGGGCCCCGGGCCTGGGACCTCCTGGCACCCGTGTCCCGGGGCGCGCTGACCGCAGCCGACCGGCCTCCGGAGGGGGCCGGCGTCGCGCTCGTGACCCTCGTGGCCGACGCCGCGGGACTGGATGCGAATCCGCGGGGCACCGGGCTGCTGGTGTCGCCGTCCGTGGCGGGCGAGGTGGTGGGGGCCAAGGCCCTGACCCACCTCAGCGCCAAGTGGGACTGGGTGCGGCGCGCACTCGCCGCCGGGCCGGCGGGCCACCGTCACGCGCTGCGGTTGTCCTACGGCCGCGTGAGCGACGCCCCGGACTCCGCGGCGCCGGGCTTCCGGACGCCAGACGCCGACCTGCGGCGGATGGCCGTGGCGGACGCCGCCGCACTGACCGGCGTCAACCACGCTGATCTGGCCGGCGGGTTGATCGAGGCGTCCGTGGTGCGCTGGCGCTCCGCCCTGCCCGCGGCCACCCCGGAACACCGGGCCCGGGTGGGCGCCGCGCGGGACTGGCTGGAGTCCGAGCCCGGCCTGGACGTCGTCGGCGCCTGGGTGGCCGGGACCGGGCTGGCGGCCGTCGTGGCCGACGTCCGGCACCGGATCGGCGGGACGCCCGGCCGTCAACGGGGGTAGGCTGAGACTGCTCGTTCTACCGCTTGTAGAAACCGGCGGTGGGCACCGATAGACGTGACTTCACAGGAGTTGTGACGATGACCGAGAATCAGGCCGCAGAGACCGGCGCCACCGGAACCGACGGCGCGGGGGAGGACCGGGCCACCGAGTGGTTCACCACCTATACCGTCTTCGCGCGGAACGGCGGCAACGGTTCCGGCGCGCGCACGGAGACCGAGCGCCGGCGGGCGGTGGAGCAGTTCGACGCCCTGGTGGCCTCGCTGGCCGAGCAGGGCGTGACCGTGCGCGGCACCTATGACGTCTCCGGCATGCGCGCCGATGCGGACATCATGGTGTGGATGTACGGCCACGTGGCCGAGGACCTGCAGGCCGCCATCCGCCGCCTGCGCCGCAGCGAGCTGCTGGCCGGCACCACGATCGTCCTTTCCGCCATGGGCTCGGACCGGATGGCCGAGTTCGCCAAGGACCACGTCCCCGCGTTCGCCATGGGCCGCAAGCCGCTGAAGTGGCTGTGCTTCTACCCCTTCGTCCGCTCCTACGACTGGTACCTGCTGGAGCCCGCCGAGCGCGGCCGCATGCTCAAGGACCACGGCATGCTCGGGCGCGAGTTCCCCATGGTGTGGGCCAACACCACGAGCGCCTTCGCCCTGAACGACTGGGAGTGGCTGCTGGGCCTCGAGGCCCCGGAGCTGAACAACCTGGTGGACATGATGCGTCACCTGCGCAACAACGAGACCCGCCTGCACGTGCGCGAAGAGGTGCCCTTCTACACGGGCCGCCACATCACCACCGCCGAGATCGCCGAGGTGCTGGCCTGATGAGCGCGAGCACCCCGGCCTCCTCCGGCCCGGCACCGTCCCACGACCCGCTGGCGGGCGTCGACGAGCACGGGACCATGGCCCCGAAGGCCTACGACGCCCTGTTGCTCGCCTCCTTCGGCGGGCCTGAGGGCCAGGACGACGTGATCCCGTTCCTGCGCAACGTCACCGCCGGCCGCGGCATCCCGGACGAGCGCCTCGAGGAGGTGGCCACCCACTACCGCGCCAACGGCGGCGTCAGCCCGATCAACGCCCAGAACCGCGCCCTGATGGCCGCCCTGGAGGCCGAACTGGCGGCCCGCGGCATCGAGATCCCGCTCTACTGGGGCAACCGCAACTGGGCCCCGTACATCCCCGAGACGCTCGAGCAGATCCATGCGGACGGTCACCGGAGGCTGCTGACCGTGGCCACCTCGGCCTACTCCAGCTACTCCTCCTGCCGGCAGTACCGCGAGGACCTGGGCATGGCCCTGCGCTCCACCGGCCTGGAGGGCCGGCTCGAGGCGGACAAGATCCGGCAGTACTTCAACCACCCCGGCTTCGTGGAGCCCTTCGCCGAGGGACTGCGCGCCGGTCTGGCCGAGATCCGCGCCGAGCTGGCCGGAGCGGGCAACCCCGAGGGACGCCTGCACGTCTTCTTCGCCACGCACTCCATCCCGACCTCGGACGCCGAGGCCGCCGGGCCCCGCCCGCTGGCCGCCGAGTTGCAGGAGCAGACCGGGCTGGCCCCGGGCGAGGGCAACGGCGCGGATGTCTACTCGGCCCAGCACCTGGACGTGGCCGAGCAGATCCTCCAGCTCGTCCCCGAGGCCGCCGGCGTCGACTGGTCGCTCGTGTACCAGTCCCGCTCCGGCGCCCCGCACGTGCCCTGGCTCGAGCCGGACATCAACGACGCGATCGAGGAGCTCGTCGCCGAGACCCGGACGGAGGGGAACGACGGCGGCGCGCTCGCCGGGGTGGTCGTGGTGCCCCTGGGCTTCGTCTCCGACCACATGGAGGTCGTGTGGGACCTGGACACGGAGGCCAAGGAGACGGCCGAGAACCTCGGCCTGGCCTTCCGCCGCACCCCGACGCCGGGGACCCACCCCGCGTTCATCTCCGGGCTCGTGGACATCGTCGAGGAGCGCCTGGGCCGCCGTCCGGGGCGGGCCGCGGTCGGCTGCTTCGGCGCCTGGAACGACGTCTGCGCGCCGAACTGCTGCGTCAAGGTGATGCGGGACGGCACCGTCCGTCCGACGGTCGCGGCCTTCGACGCGGAGGTGGGTGCTCCCACCCGATGAGAACCACCTTCACCGTGGGCACCCGCGGCTCCCACCTGGCCCGCACGCAGACCACCGGCGCCGCCGAGGCCCTCGCGGCGGCCTCCGGACTGGAGCCGCTGCTGGAGATCATCCGCACCGAGGGGGACGTGACCACCGGGTCCCTGGCCTCCCTCGGCGGCACCGGGGTCTTCGCCTCGGCCCTGCGCGCCGCCGTGCTGGACTCCCGGGTGGACCTGGCCGTGCACTCGCTCAAGGACCTGCCCTCCGCGCAGCCCGACTGCCTGGAGATCGCCGCCGTGCCCGCCCGCGTGGACGTGCGGGATGCCCTGTGCGCCCGCGACGGGCTGCGGCTGTCCGAGCTGCCCGCCGGCGCGAAGGTCGGCACCGGCTCCCCGCGTCGCGTGGCCCAGCTCAAGGCCGTGCGGCCGGACCTGCAGATCGTGGACATCCGCGGCAACGTGCAGACCCGGCTGGCCCGCGTCCCGGGACTGGAACAGCACGACGACCACGCGCCCGCCGCCGCCGGGTCCCCCCGCGGGGACCTGGACGCCGTGGTCCTGGCCTGTGCCGGGCTGGACCGCATCGGCTACGACTGGGCCATCACCGAACGCCTCGCCCCCACCGTGATGATGCCCGCCCCGGGACAGGGGGCCCTCGCCGTGGAGTGCCGCCCCGAGACCGCGGCCGCGGGGGATGCGCTGGCGCAGGCCCTGGCCGGGTACGACGACGCCGTCACGCGACTCCAGGTCACCGCGGAGCGGGCCCTGCTCGAGCGCCTCGAGGCAGGCTGCGCCGCCCCGATCGGCGCCCTGGCCCGCGTGGAACGGGAGCCGGAGGCTGAGCCCGGGTCTGAGAAGGCAGCCGGGTCTGGGGGTGGCCGGCTGGTCCTGGACGCCGTCGTGGCCGCCCAGGACGGCAGCCGACTGCTGCGGGAGCACGCCGGCGCGGACCTGCCGGCCGTGCGGGTGCGGTTGGAGGACGGCGCCGCCGACGCCGAGACGCTGGGC
The DNA here is from genome assembly GCF_031432995.1 of Citricoccus sp. I39-566. Classification (GTDB taxonomy): domain Bacteria; phylum Actinomycetota; class Actinomycetes; order Actinomycetales; family Micrococcaceae; genus Citricoccus; species Citricoccus nitrophenolicus_A. The sequence goes on along the minus strand of NZ_CP133842.1, from coordinate 2,901,906 downwards.
GTGGCCCGGCAGCTGGGCATCCGCGTGGCCGAGGCGCTGCTGGACGGCGGCGCGGACCTGTTCCCCGCCACCTGAGCATGGCACCTGCAGATGGCGGCTGAGTCGCACGACGTGGCCCGGCCCGGCGTGCGCACCGTCGTGATGACCCGGCAGCCGGAGCAGTCCGGCGCGGTGGAGGCCGGGCTCGCCGCGGCCGGCCACCGGGTGGCGTACCTGCCCCTGACGGACTTCGAGTTGCCGGAGGACACCGGCCCGCTGCGGGCGGCGGTGGCCCGCCTGTGCGGTCGCCCCGCCTCACCACCCACTCGGCAGCCCACCCTCGATCCCGAGCCCGACGGCGGCGCCCCCGCGGGTTCCCGCGCCGACGCCGGCGTCGGCTGGCTGGTGCTCACCAGCCCCAACTCCGTGCGCGCCCTCATGCTCCTCGGCTGGGACGGACGGGTGGACCCCGGGGTCCGCATCGCGGTGACGGGGCCGGGGACCGCCCGGGTCCTGACCGCGGCAGGGTACGCCGGCACACCATGGATGCCCGGCTCAGACGCCTCCGCCGCCGGGATCCTGGAGCAGTTCCCGCACCCCGGCGGAACCGCGGCGCGGACGGTGCTGCTGCCGCAGTCGTCACTGGCCACGGACGAGGTGGCAGCCGGGCTGGCCGCGCGCGGCTGGGACGTCGAGCGGATCGAGGCCTACCGGACCGTGCCCTACCCGGCGGAGTCCGGGCGGCGGCTGCTGGCCGGCGCTGGGGACCACGGGGGCGGGCGAGCCGTGCTGGGCACAGCGGCCGGGGCGATGGAGCCGCGCCCCGCCCTGGTGACGGCCGAGGACCTGGCGGGGGCCGACGTCGTGCTGACGAGCCCCAGCGCGGTGGCTGAACTGGTCCGCCGCCGCGGCACCGCCCGCCCGGAGGGCACGCGGTTCCTGGCCATCGGCCTGCCCACGGCCCGGGCCGCCCGCGCCGCCGGGCTGACGCTGGCGGGGACGGCGCAGAGCCCGGACGCGGCGGGGCTACTGGCCGTGCTCACTGCTCCTTCGACAACTCAGTTCCCCTAGACAGCTCAGTTCGTCTGGTTCCTCGGGGACAGGCTGTCTGTTCCCGGTCGATCTTCCATCGGCGGGGTGACCTTCCTCAGGATCCACAGGGTGGGTTGGGGGTCTTTACGGTGTCCGAGTGAACGACTAAAGTAGTACACATGTTCGAAGACTCGGTGCGGGAAGACGGTGGCGCGGCGGATCTGCTCGCGTGCGTCTCCGTGCTGTCGGCCCTGCCGGTGCCGGTTTCGGAGGCCGAGGCGGTGGACCGGATCCGGTCGTTGGAGGAGCTCAAGGCGGCGTGTGCGGCGGCGCAGGCTCGGACCACGGCGGCCCTGCACGGGCTGAGGACCGAGGCCGAGGCGCAGCAGGGTGTGCCGGTCCGGGACCGTGGCCGCGGGCTGGCCGCGGAGGTGGCGTTGGCGCGTCGGGAGTCGCCGAATACGGGGTCCCGGGACCTGGGCCTGGCGCGGGCTCTGTGTGAGGAGATGCCGCATACGCTGGCTGCCTTGACGCGGGGGGCGATCTCGGAGTGGAAGGCGACCATCATGTGCCGGGAGACCGCGTGGCTTCCGGTTCAGGACCGGCGTGAGGTGGATGAGCTGATGGCGGATTGTCTGGAGGAGTTGGGGGTCAAGAAGCTGGCCGGGGTGGCCCGGGCCCACGCCCAGCGGTTGGACCAGGCCTCCGCGGTGGCGCAGATGGACCGGTCCGTGCGGGAGCGGCGGGTCTCGGTGCGGCCGGCCTCTGGTGGGATGGCGTATCTGACGGCGCTGTTGCCGATGGCCCAGGCCGTGGGGTGCCTCGGGCGGCTGAAGAAGTCCGCGGCGACCACGGTCGGCACGGGAGACCGCGCGGAGCGGACGCAGGACCAGGTCATGGCCGACCTCCTCGTGGAACGCCTCACCGGACAGGCCCATGCCGAGGACGTGCCGGTGGAGATCCACCTCGTTATGACCGACCGCTCCCTCTGGGGCACCGCCGACACCGACACGACTCCGGTCCCCGCAGCAGAGGACCTTGCAGCCCAGGCCCCGGCAGCGGCAGGTCCGGCTCCCCATGACCCAGCAGACCGGGTCCCAGCAGAAGGGCCGGCTCTCCATGGCCCAGCAGAGCAAGCCCCGGCAGCCGAGAACCCAGGTGACCTGGGCCCGGCAGCAGATGAGCCGGCAGGCCTGAGCCCGGCGGAGGCGTCGCTGACCCCGGCATGGCTGGTCGGGCACGGGCCGATTCCGGCTGAGGTGGCCCGGAGGGTCATCTCGGATTCTGAGGCGGAGGTCTTCATCCGCCGCCTGTACACCGAGCCGGCCTCCGGACAGCTCGTGGCCATGGATTCGACGCGCCGCACCTTCAGCGGAGCCCTGCGCCAACTGATCCTGGTCCGGGATGACACCTGCCGTACCCCCTACTGCGATGCCCCGGTCAAGCACGTCGACCACGTCATCCCATACCGGGCTGGCGGGCCCACCAGCGCCTCGAACGGCGCCGGGCTGTGCGCGCGGTGCAACTACAGCAAGGAGAACCCGGACTGGTCCCATGCTGTGGAGGGTGATGCTGTGGAGGGTGACCGGTTGGCGGTCACCACGCCCACGGGCCACCGGTACACGGTGCGGAACGGCCCGCTCGTGGCGGGAGCACCACCGGGGAGCCCGCCCGGTCGCCCGACCACGCCATCAACCGCCCGGCCACCCGACGTATCGACGAATCCGCCACATCACGTGTCACAGGACGCGCGGGCCCACCCTGTGCTCGGCCATCTCACCTACTGGCCGGCCAACAGCCTCCTCGAGCAGGGAATGATCCAGCTGCTGATGACCGCTGCCGTGGCGCGACGATCCGTCCCGGACGCCGTGACTTCCTCCACACCCGGTGTCACCCTGCACTCTGGCCAGTTCTAGGAGAATGTCCCCCTCGGCACGAACAGCCATGCGGAGCAGCAGGGTAGCGACTATGGTGATGAGGCTGGTGCCGACGATCAGCACGAGAACCCCGAAGAGTCCTGGCCTGGCGATGAGCGGTCGCCGGGCGAGCCGACGGCCTGCCGCAGGGGGCCCGCCAGCCACCGCTCGACCTCGGCGGGGGAGCGCAGGCGGACGATCGGCAGATCCGGGAGCTCGGCGGCGAGGGCGGGGATCTTTAGAAGGTACTTGCGGCGACCCGTGACCGCGTAGCGGACCACATGGTCCCGATCCCGCAGCATGGTCCACAGGGGCGGCTCGACGTTCCCGTTCCACAGCACCTCCCTCCGCCGGCGCCGGCGGAGGGTGCGCCGCAGCAGCCGGGGCAGGGTGACGCGGGCGAAGGGCAGGTCGAGCCAGACGAGCAGGTCGGCCCGCCCGGCCAGCAGCTGCCGGACCTGGCTGTACTGCCACTCGGTGACCCAGCGGTCGGAGGCGGCCAGGGCCCGTGCATCGGCCGCGAAGTCCGGACGCGGCACCCAGCCGGATCCATGGTGCAGGGCGTCGATCTCGGTGTGGGGGATCTGCGCGAGGGAGGCGATCCGACCGGCGAGGGTGGTCTTCCCGGAACCGGACACCCCCGCCACCAGCACGCGCCGCGGGCGCCCGGGAAGCCGGTCGCCGGGGCCCAAGCTAGGCAAAGGCCCGCTTCGGCACGAACAGCAGCAGGACGGCGGAGGCCAGCCCCGTCACCGAGCAGACGACCCACACCGTGACGTAGCCGGAGAACGAGCCGGCCGTGCCGGCCTCGGCCAGCCCGGACGCCGCCGGCTCCGGGGCGCCGGCGAACGCCGTGGTGGCCAGGGCGAGCCCGAAGATGCAGGAGGCCACGGCGCCGCCGACCGTCTTGACCGAGTTCGTCAGGCCCGTGGCCACGCCCGTCTGCTCCCGCGGGGCGGCGGCGGCCGCGGCGGCGGGCAGCGAGGCCACCAGGGCACCGGAGCCGAGGCCGACCACCACCATGTTCGTGATCACCTGCCCGATGGTCGCGTGGAACGGCAGGAACAGGGCGAAGCCCACGGCCACGCTCAGCGAGGCGAACACCAGGGCCATCCGCGGGGTGCTCACGCGGGAGACCGGCGGCACCAGCACGGCGCCGGCCACCATGGCGATGAGGTACACGCCGATGATGATCGAGGTCTGGAAGCCCGTGGTCCCGAGCCCGTAGCCGTAGACCTCCGGGTCCGTGCGGGCGAAGGTGGACAGGGGCGCCTGGGCGCCGAGCACGGAGACGCCGAACAGGCCGGCGGTGGCGAAGACGGGCCAGAGGGCGGGGTCAGCGAACATGCGCACGTCGATCAGGGGATCCGGGTGGTTCCGCTCTACGCGGGCGAAGCGGACCAGGCACCACGCCCCGGCCAGCAGCATCGCCACCGCCAGCCAGAGGCCCGGACGGTCCGGGGCGAGCCCGGTCCCGCGGATCACGAAGAGCGCGCCCATGACGAGCACGAGTGCCGCGGTCACCCACGCCAGCCCGGCGAGGTCGAAGCCCCGGCGGTGCAGGTTGGACAGGGAAGCCCCGGGGGTCTCCTCCACGCCGAGGATGATGGCCACGAGGCACAGCCCCACCACCACGGCCGGCACTGCCAGCACGGCCTGCACGTCCATGGTGTCCACGAGGGCCCCGGCAGCCAGGGCTCCGGCGATGGCCCCGACTTCCAGTGCCCCCACCAGCAGCGCGGCGGCCCGCCGGGTCACGTCGGCCGAATCCGGCCGGTCCGCGCTGCGCACGTAGACGAGGGCGATCTCCAGCGGCAGCCACACCACGTAGAAGCCCTGCAGCGCCCACGCCAGCAGGAACACCCAGAAGACCGGGGCCACCACGAGGGCGATCGAGGCGGCGAGGGTCACGGACGTGGACCAGACCAGCACCCGGCGGTGACCCACCTGGTCGCCGAGCTTGGACAGCGCGGGGACCACGAGGGCGGAGAGCATGAGCTGGGATCCCTCGAGCCAGTTCACGTCCGCGTCATTCACCCCGAGGTGGCGGGCGATGTCCGTCAGCAGCGGGGCGTAGTAGCCCTGCAGCACCCCGGAGGTGAACTCCACGAAGGCGAGGAATCCCACGATCGAGGCCAGGCCGCCGAAGAGCAGGGCGCCGCCTTGCCGGCGTCGCACCAGGGACCTCACGGCCGGCTCCAGGAGCCGCCGCGGCCCGTGATGAGCTCCCGCTGGAAGCGTTCACCGCGGGTCAAGGACTCCACCGAGACCCATTCGTCCTCCCCGTGGATCGAGGCCCGCTGGGCCTGGTCCATCCGCAGCGGGGCGAACCGGTAGACGTGCCGGCACCAGGCGTGGAAGTGCCGGGAGTCCGTGGCGGCCATCAGCAGGTACGGCACCGGGGCCGTGCCCGGCCAGGAGATCCCGACGGCGGCGCCCAGGGCCGCGAACCGGTCGTCCTCCGCGGGGGACTCGGGGGAGGGGTCCTGCCCGTGGATCAGCTCGACCTCCACCTGCGGGTCGGCCACGCGCCGCCTGATGCCCTCCACCACGTCCTGGACGCTCTGCCCTGGGACGATCCGGCAGTCCAGGACGGCGCGGGCGGAGGACGGCAGCACGTTGTTCGCGGTGCCGGCCGCCAACCGGGTCTGGGCCACGGTGGTCCGCACCATCGCCGCCGCCTCGCCGCCCAGGACCCCGAGCGCGCGGGCCGCCACGGTCCCGGAGCGGGTGATCCAGGGCAGCGCGCGTCCCGCGGCACCCGAGGCGAGGGGGGCCAGGGCGGCGAGCATGGCCGCCGTCGTGCCGTTCATCCGGGCCGGGAAGGGCCGCCGCTCCACCCGGCGCAGGGCGCGCGCCAGCCGGGGGACCGGGGAGCCGGGCGGCGGGTACGAGGCGTGGCCGCCGGCGCCGGTGACCGTGAGGCGTAGCTGGGCCTGGCCCTTCTCCGCCAGCCCGATCATGGCGCAGGTGGCGTCCACCACGGGCAGAGGGGAGGGGACCACGGCGCCGCCCTCGTCCAGCACGAGCCAGGGCTCGGTGCCCTGGGACCGCAGGCGCTCCCGGAGCAGCTCCGAGAGGGCCGCGGCGTTGCCTCCGCCCACCTCCTCGTCCCCGCCGAACACGAGCCAGACGTCGTGGTCCGGAGTGAATCCGGCGGCCAGGAGGTTCTCCACCGCCTCCGCCACGGCGACCAGCGCGCCCTTGTCATCCAGGGCGCCGCGACCACGCACGGCCGGGCCGCCGGCGAGGGTGACCTCGGCGCCGGCGAAGGGGTCGGCGGCCCAGCCGGCGTCGGCCCACTCCTTCTCGGTCTCAGGCGCGGGGACCACATCCCAGTGGGCCATGAGGACCAGCGGGTCGAGGGGGCTGGCGCCCCGCCACCGGAACAGCAGTCCGGTGCCGTCCACGGTCTCGCGGACCAGGTGGCGGTGCAGGAGCGGATAGAGCCGTTCCAGGTGTCCGGGGAACGCGGCGAAGGCCTCGGCGACGTCGGCCCGGTCCGGTTCCCCGTGCCAGGCGGACACCGTGCGGCACCGGATCAACTCGGCCAGGCGCGCACCGGCGCCCGGGCGGGCAGTGACGGGGGATACAGGCATGCCGATCAGGGTATCCCGAAAGTACCGGCGGGTAGCCGGCCCGGGGCGATCACATCCGGTTCCGGCCCTGCTTGAGGCGGACCTGCATGCGGGAATCGGCCGTGCGGTGTTCCAGGTAGGGCTGTTCGGAAACCAGGGTGCTCAGCTTCTGATGCCCGAAGTCCCGGGGGTCGAAGTCCACGTGGGCGCGGCTCAGGTGCTGGCCGACGCGGCTCAGGGAGGCCCAGCCGTCGTCAGCGCTGGTGGCGTTGATGGCCTTGGCCAGGGCGCTCTCCAGGTTGATCCGCGCGCGGTCCTCATCCAGTGCATCAGGGACCTCTGGTGTATCGAGGACGTCAGGGGCGTCGGCCGCGCCGTCGGCGGCATCGGTGTCGTTGTCGTTGGCGGCCCCGCCCCGGCGGCCCCGGCGGGTGGCCCGCCGGGATGGGGCGGTGTCCTCCTCCGGGGCGCCCCCGAGCAGCTCGAGGTAGATGAACTGGTCCACGGCGTTGCGCAGGGACTCCGGGGTCTTGCGCTCGCCGAGGCCGATGACGCGCTTGCCGGACTCGCGCAGCCGGGTGGCCAGGCGAGTGAAGTCCGAGTCCGAGGAGACGATCGCGAAGGCCTCCACGTTGCCCATCCACAGCAGGTCCATGGCGTCGATGATCAGGGCCGAGTCCGTGGAGTTCTTCCCCACCGTGTAGGAGAACTGCTGGGTGGGCTGGATGGCCAGCCGGTTCAGCTCGTTCTTCCAGCCGCTGAGCTGGTTGGTGGTCCAGTCCCCGTAGGCCCGCTTGATGGTCGGGGTGCCGTAGGTGGCCAGCTCCTCCAGCACCGCGCCGGCGTGGGTGGGGGAGACGTTGTCACAGTCGATCAGCACGGCGATCCGGGTGGTGGCGCTGGAGGTTTCGGTCATGGACTCACCGTACCGGGATCCTGGGTGTCGGATGCCGTGCGCTCACCGGATGGGTCAACCGGGACGCCGTCCGCGAGCTGTGCTCATGTCACCCTGCCGCGAGCGGGAATGTCCGGTGGGGGTTCCTTCTGCGGGACGCCTTATTCTGTGGCAGTGGACCTGCCGGTGGGAGCCCCATCCGCGGCGTGATCATTCGATGGTCTCCTGGAGATGACTGTTCCGGCATGGCTGCAACGCGCGCCCACCCGCGGCGACGGGCGGTGGACCCATCTGGCCGCGGCCGTCGCTTCGGGGGAAGTACTCCTGCACGGTTCACCGACGCCGGGATTAACTGCCCTGGAGCCACGCGCGCCCATCGACCACAGCCTCGATCTCTACAGCAAGCAGACGGCGGTCTTCGCCACCGAGGACCCCACCTGGGCCATCTCCTACGCCATTCGGTCGGCGCGCTGCCGACGGTTCCTCAACACCTGCTTCTACCCAGGCCCTTTCCCCGGCGATTGGTCGCAGCGACGGATCTTCCTGTCCTATGCCGCCACGACGGATGGTCTGGCCCCGACCGAGAGCGGCGTCGTCTACGTCTTGTCCAGCGCCGCTTTCACCCGCATGCCCAGTTACCACGACCCTGTGCTCGGGCAGATCACCGAATGCCAATGGGTCAGCACCGGGACTGTGCCCGTCGTGGCTGAGGTACCCGTGGCGCCCGAAAACCTCCCGAGCCGTCCCCTGCTGCACGACTTCGACTCGGTGACCCGGCGCGTAGCCACAGACCCCGCCGGATTCCCGTGGCTGTCCTGAAGTGAACTGCCGAGATCAGTGGCCAGGTCCTCGCAGAGCCTGACGGCGGCTCACGCTCAGTCCAGCCTGTTCCTGCCCGTCTGAGGATCACCCACCGGTGCGGCATAGACGCGATGCCGGGCTCCTGCGAGGAGATCAGTGGAAGCGTCATGCTCCCTACCCCGTGAGGTCCGTGCCGGTCTCCCGGGACCCGAGGTCCCAGACTGCCCCGGCCGCGTCATCGTCGCGGGCCAACGGTGAGGGTTGCTGCAGTTGGGGGAGTCCTCGCCATCGCTGGAACCCGCCAGGACCCAGATAGGTCAGCGGGGGCCGGTCCGCCACTGCGGACTCGAGGATCGGCAACGCGCCGTCGGCGGCGGACTGACCGAAGCCGCGGCAGATCCGGGTGACCATACGGTCCAGGACGGCCACACCGGTCGCGTTCTGGATGTTGGTCACCGCCCACCCCGGATGCGCCAGCTGGACATCCACGGTGCTGCCCCGGGCAGCCAGCCGGCTCTGGAGCGCCCGGGCCCAGAGCATGTCGCACAGCTTGGACTGGGCGTACGCGGCGGGGACGTTCCACCGGCGGTGTCGGAAGTGGGGATCCGCGGCATCGACCCGCCCTCTCTCGTGCGCCCCGGACCCGACGATGACGACCCGGTGGCGAAGGTGTCCGGCGATCAGGTTGGTCAGGGCGAAGGGTCCGAGGAAGTTGGTGCCCAGGATCGTCTCGAACCCGTCGACCGTTTCGCGGCGGCGGGGGGGTCACGGTGCCGGCATTGTTGACCAGGACATCGACGGGGCCGTCCAGGTCGGCGGCGAAGCGGCGGATCGAGCTCAGGTCGGCGAGGTCCAGATGCCGGACCTCGACGTTGGCGCCCACGCGGCGCAACTCCTCTGCGACGGCGTGGCCCCGCTGCAGGTCGCGGGCCGGGAGAATCAGCCGGGCACCCGCCGCGGCGGCAACGCGGGCGACCTCCCGTCCGATGCCGTTCGTCACGCCGGTCACCAGCCACGTCCGGCCCGACTGGTCGGTCATCGCGGGTCGGCTCACCTCGGGGGCGGTCTCGAACATGGGACCACGGTAGCAAGGGGCCGGACCAGGCAGTCCCGCCGACACCGTGGAGCCGTCACCATGACCTGACCGGTCTTTGACACCGGTCACGCGAGAAGCCGAACCGGACCCTTACGTGGGCGGGGAATGTGGGCTACGTTACGGGGAACGCCGGGACCGGACGGCACGGACCGCATGACTTCCATCCCTGAGGAGGGATACCGGTGACTGCACCACTCGACCTCTCTGATCTGTCCTCCCTCCCACTCGATCTGGCCAGGCCGAGGCTGGTGCAACCGGGCCTGCTGCCCGTGGTGCCCGGCCACGAGCGGTACTGGGTCCGCCCCGGCGGGGTGACCGCCCTGGAACTCGAGACCGGCGACGAGATCACCATCGTGGACCGCTTCGGCGCCCAGGCGGCCGAGTTCACCGTCCTGGGCAACGGCGGCGAGGACTTCGGCGCCGTGGGGCTGCGGGCCGACGCCCCGGCCACCGTGCTGGGCGCGCTGACGGAGGCCTCGTCCTTCGACAACCAGCAGGTGGCCACGGTGGTCACCGCCCTGGCGCTGCGGGGGATGCGGCCGGACGCGGCCCATGCGGTGAAGCTGTTCGGCGGGTGGTCGCCGGCCGGGTCCCGCGAGAGGTTCACGGCCCAGCGGCCGGTGACGGCCGTCGTCGGGAATCCGACCTGGGAGATGACCTTCGAGGAGTTGAACCCGCCCTCCGAGCTGATGCTCGAGGTCCAGCGTGCCGATCCGCACCGCCCGCGGGAGATCGAACTGCCCCCTCCGCTGGCCGACCCGGTCCTGGACGTGCGCATCACCAACAGCACCGCCGTGGCCTATGAGGTGAAGAAGGGCGACTACATCCAGATCCTGGACGTGGCGGGACGGCAGTGCTCCGACTTCCTGGCCTTCGATGCCCGGGCCCTGCAGGAGGGCCACGAACTGGGGCTGGACGCCAGCACCACCCGCCACATCGTGGGCCAGGCCTTCGCCCAGCCGGGGCTCAACGGGAAGTTCTACACCCAGGACATGGACCCGTTGGTGGAGGTCATCCGGGACACCGTGGGCCGCCACGACACGTTCACCCCGGCCTGCAACGCGAAGTACTACGAGGACTTCGGCTACCCGGGGCACGTGAACTGCACGGACAACTTCAACGGGCGGCTGGAGGCCTACCAGGTGGCCGCCCGGAGGTCCTGGCCGGCGCTGAACCTCTTCTACAACACCATGTTCGACGAGCACAACATGCTGGTGTTCGACGAGCCGTGGTCCCGTCCGGGCGACTACGTGATGCTGCAGGCCCAACGGGACCTGGTCTGCGCGTCCTCCGCCTGCCCGGATGACATCGACCCCTCCAACGGCTGGGTCCCCACCGACATCCACCTGCGCGTCTACTCCCCGGAGCGGAAATTCTCGATGGCCATCACCCACCGCACCACCCCGGACGCCGAGCCGAAGCTCACCCGCGAGACCGGCTTCCATCAGCGCACGAGCGCCCTGACGAAGCAGTTCACCGAGTACCGCAACTTCTGGCTGCCCACGCACTACGACGGCTACGGCCCCAAGGCCGAGTACTGGGCCTGCCGCGAGAAGGCCGTGGTGATGGACCTGTCACCGCTGCGCAAGTTCGAGGTGCTCGGACCGGACGCGGAGGCCCTGCTGCAGTACTGCATGACCCGCAACATCCGGAAGCTCTCCGAGGGCCAGGTGGTCTACACGGCCATCTGCAACGACACCGGCGGGATGATCGACGACGCCACCGTGTTCCGCTGCTCCGACACCAACTTCCGCGTGATCCCCGGGGACGACTACACGGGTCAGTGGATGCGGCAGATGGCCACGGAGCGTGGCCTGGACCGCGTCTGGATCAAGGACTCCACCGACCAGCTGCACAACATCGCCGTGCAGGGCCCGGCCAGCCGGGACATCCTGCGGGAGCTGATCTGGACCCCGCCGCACCAGCCCGGCTTCGACGCGGTCACGTGGTTCCGCTTCACCATCGGCCGGATCGGGGACCACCAGGGCACGCCCGTGATCGTCTCCCGCACCGGCTATTCGGGCGAGCTCGGCTACGAGCTGTTCTGCCACCCGAAGGATGCCCCCGCCGTGTGGGATGCCGTCTGGGAGGCGGGGAAGCCGCACGGCCTGGCGCCGCTGGGCCTGGACGCCCTGGACATGGTCCGCATCGAGTCCGGACTGGTCTTCGCCGGCTACGACTTCGACGACCAGATCGACCCCTTCGAGGCCGGCATCGGCTTCACCGTCCCGCTCAAGTCCAAGGAGGACGACTTCTCCGGCCGCGAGGCACTGCTGAAGCGAAAGGAGAACCCGCAGCGGAGGATGGTGGGCCTGGAGCTCGAGGGCAACGAGGCGGCCTCGCACGGGGACCCGGTGCACGTTGGCCGCTTCCAGGTCGGCGTGGTCACCAGCGCCACGCGCTCGCCGGTCCTGCGCAAGAACATCGCGCTGTGCCGCTTGATGATCGAGCACGCCGAGCTCGGCGCCGAGGTCCAGGTGGGCAAGCTGGACGGCCAGCAGAAGCGGATCCCCGCCACGGTGGTGAAGACCCCGTTCTACGATCCGGAGAAGCTCAGGCCCCGCTCCTGAGGCAGCGCCGGCCAGGACACAGGCCTAGACTGGACCGCGTTGTCCGCCGTTGCCGGCGGCTGCCGCACCCCGAGTCTGCAGAGGATCCCATGGCCTTCCCCACCCACCGCCCGCGCCGCCTGCGCCAGACCGCCGCCCTGCGCCGGCTGGTGGCCGAGACCCGGCTCCATCCCGCGGACCTGATCCTGCCCGTGTTCGTGCGGGAGGGCCTCACCGAGCCGGTGGCGATCACCTCCATGCCGGGCGTCGTGCAGCACACGCAGGAGACCCTGCGGCGGGCGGCCGCCGAGGCGGCGGAGCTGGGCGTGGGCGGCATCATGCTCTTCGGCATCCCCGAGACCCGCGATGCCACCGGCTCGGCCTCCCTGGACCCCGAGGGGGTCCTCAACCGCGGGATCCGCGGTGTCAAGGAGGAGGTGGGGGCCGACGTCGTGGTGATGTCCGACCTGTGCCTGGACGAGTTCACGGACCACGGTCACTGCGGGGTGCTCACCGCGGACGGCGTGGTGGACAACGACGCCACCCTGCAGATCTACGGCCAGATGGGCGTGGCCCAGGCCGAGGCCGGCGCAGACATGGTGGGTCCCTCCGGCATGATGGACGGCCAGGTGGCCGTCATCCGGCAGGCCTTGGACGACGCCGGCCGGCAGGACACCGCGATCCTCGCCTATGCGGCCAAGTACTCCTCGGCGTTCTACGGCCCCTTCCGCGAGGCCGTGGACTCCCAGCTGACGGGGGACCGCAAGACCTACCAGATGGACCCGGCCAACCGCCGCGAGGCACTGCTCGAGGTCTCCCTGGACCTGGACGAGGGGGCCGACATGGTCATGGTCAAGCCCGCCATGAGCTACCTGGACATCCTGCGGGACGTGGCCGAGGCCTCCGACGTGTCCGTCTCCGCGTACCAGATCTCCGGGGAGTACGCGATGATCGAGGCCGCCGCCGCGAACGGCTGGATCGACCGGGACGCGGCCGTGGCCGAGTCCGTGCTGTCCATCCGCCGGGCCGGCGCCGACACCGTGCTGACGTACTGGGCCACCGAGCTGGCCCGCTGGATCAAGGAAGGACGGCTCTGATGACCGCTGAATCCACCACCCCCGCCGCACCGGCCACGAATGCGGCCCTGTACGAGGCCGCCCGCTCCGTCATCCCGGGCGGGGTGAACTCCCCGGTCCGGGCCTTCGGCTCCGTGGGCGGGGACCCCGTCTCCATGGTCAGGGCCGCCGGGCCCTACCTGACCGACGCCGAGGGGCGCGAGTACGTGGACCTGGTCTGCTCCTGGGGGCCCATGCTGCTGGGGCACAACCACCCCGCCGTGGTGGACGCCGTGCACCGGGCCGTGGACGCCGGACTGTCCTTCGGCACCTCCACCCCCGACGAGTACCGCCTCGCTGAGCTGATTGCCGGGCGGGTCCCCGTGGAGCGCGTGCGCATGGTCTCCACCGGCACCGAGGCCACCATGACCGCCATCCGCCTGGCGCGCGGCGCCACGGAGCGCCACCTCATCGTGAAGTTCGCCGGCTGCTACCACGGCCACTCGGACGGGCTGCTGGCCGCCGCCGGTTCCGGGGTGGCCACCCAGTCCCTGCCGGGCTCCGCCGGGGTCACCGAGGCCCAGGCCGCCGAGACCCTCGTGGTGGACTACAACGACCGCGCCGCCCTCGAGGAGGTCTTCGCCGCCCGCGGGTCGGAGATCGCCGCCGTCATCACTGAGGCCGCCCCCTGCAACATGGGCGTGGTCACCCCGGATCCCGGTTTCAACCGGTTCCTGCGGGAGATCACCGCCCGCCACGGCGCCCTGCTGATCTGGGACGAGGTCCTCACCGGATTCCGCGCCTCGGACACCGGCTACTGGGGGCTCTCCGGCCGGCCCGAGGGCTGGACCCCGGACCTGTGGACCTTCGGCAAGGTCATCGGCGGCGGGATGCCGACCGCCGCCGTGGCCGGACGGGCCGCGGTCATGGACCTGCTGGCCCCCCTGGGCCCCGTGTACCAGGCGGGCACCCTCTCCGGGAACCCGGTGGCCATGGCCGCGGGACTGGCCACGCTGCAGAACGCCACGGGCGAGGTCTATGACACGATCGCCCGGCGCTCGCAGCAGCTCGAGGAGTTGCTCGTGGGCTCCCTGACCGAGGCCGGCGTGGACCACTCCATCCAGCGCGCGGGGACCCTGTTCTCGGTGGCCTTCGGGACGTCGGCGAACGGTGTGCACGACTACGCCGAGGCCCAGGCGCAGGAGACCTTCCGCTACGCCCCGTTCTTCCACGCCATGCTCCAGCACGGCGTGTACCTGCCGCCGAGCGTCTTCGAGGCCTGGTTCGTCTCGGCCGCCCATGACGACGCCGCCATGGACCGGATCGCCGAGGCCCTGCCGCACGCGGCCCGGGCGGCCGCCGCCGCCACGGCCTGAGGGCCGCCGGTCGCTGAGGAGTCCTACCGCCCCTGCACCGGCCAGTCGCCGTTGATCACGGCCGAGGGGTCCTTGCGGCGCAGGTAGTCCTGGAAGCTGGCCGACTGCTCGGCCTTCCACCGCACCTGGAGCCCGTGCAACTCGTCGAGCGGAACCTGGAGCTGCGGGTACTTCGCCGCCAGCCGGTCGGCGACGCCCACGGCGGCCAGGGAGTCCGCGGCCGAGGTGTGGGCGTCCAGCAGCTCGACGCCGTAGACGGTGCAGACATCCGTGAGCGTGCGCTTGCCCTTGCGGTACCGGTCCACCTGCTTGTCGATGATGTACGGATCGATGATCCACTGATTCTGCAGCGGCTGCAGGCCACGGCGGGCCAGCTCCCGGTCCATCACGGTGAAGTCGTAGCAGGCGTTGAACGCGATCACGGGGATGCCCGCGTCGAAGAAGTCCCGCAGGGTGTCAGCGATCTCCACGACGGCCTGATCCGCCGGCATCCCCTCGGCCTGCGCCTTCTCCGTGGTCACCCCGTGCACGGCGGCGGCCTCCGCGGGGATCGGCACGCCCGGGTCCACCAGCCACTCGTAGGCGGCGGCGAGCCGCCCGTGCGGATCCACCACCACGAGGGACGCCGTCACCACGAGCGCCTCCTCCGGATCGCGGCCGGTGGTCTCCAGGTCGAAGCCGAGGCGGATCTGCTGATGCCAGGGGACGGCCAGAGAGGCTGGTATCGGGGCTGCGACGTCGCTCACAGGACCCACGCTACCCGTCCGCGGGGCGTGGGATGCGGCGTGTCCCTGGCGTGTGGACCGGGAGGGCAGAATGGTCGCCTGTGGAGGACATGCCGTCTGCTGAGGACACCCCGGCCTTCGCCGGCCTGCCGCCCGGACCCTATGAGCTGTCCGAGGCGCTGGTGCTCGCCGCGCACCGCGTCCCCCCGGGACAGGCCGTCACCTACGGGGGACTGGCCGGCCTGTTGGGCGCCGGCGGCCCGCGCCAGGCGGGCCGGGCCCTGTCCGGCGCGCCGGACGGGACGCCCTGGTGGCGGATCGTCCGAGCGGATGGCTCCCTGCCGTCGTCGTTGGCCGCCCGCGCCGTGCCCCACTACCGGGCGGAGTGCACGCCACTGAAGGGGAACCCGGACACCTCAACCCCGGGGCCCGACGCCGGCGCACCCCTTCGCGTGGACCTCGCCCGGGCCCGGTGGGACCCGGGCGAGGAGGACCTCGCCGTGCTCGCGGAACTGCGCCGCCGGCTCGGGTAGATCGGCGCTGGTGCCGCGAGGTCGCCGGTGCCTGTTACCGGTTCCGGTCGCCCGGATGCGGCAGCGTCACCTCGGCGACCACGGGGAGGTGGTCCGAGGAGTAGACCTCCGGAACCTCGGCCGTCAGCGGGGAGATCTCCGGGGTGGCCAGGACGTAGTCGATGCGACGGTCCGGGTCCTCCGGGGCGAAGGTGAAGCCGTCCCCGGTGCCCGCTTCGGTCCAGACGTCGTTGAACAGTGACGTGAAGGTGGCGTACTCGGGCGAGTCCGGGGTGGCGTTGAGGTCACCGACGAGGACGCCCGGCCGACCGGAGCCGGCCACGATCTCGTTGACGGCGTCGAACTGCTGCATGCGGTCTTCGCCCTGGTCTCCGCGGTGGGTGAGATGGGTGTTGTAGAAGGTGAACTTCGAGCCGCGGACTGTGAGATCCGCCTGTGCCAGTCCGCGCTGCTCGCCGCCCTCGACCTTCGGCAGCGGAGTGTTCTGGCAGTCCTGCAGCCGGTGCTTGGACAGGATCGTGGTGCCGTACTGGCGGCGCTCCTGGCCCGGCTCGGCGGGATCCTCGTCCAGGTTGGCGGCGTAGCAGTGGTCCATGCCGAGCATCCCGGCCAACTCGGCGGCCTGGTCCTGGAAGTCGGAGCGCTCGCCCCAGTGCCGGTCCACCTCCTGCAGCCCGATGACGTCCACATCCATGGACTCGATGTCCGCGGCGATGCGGTCCAGGTCCAGCACGTCCTCGGAGTCCGCGCCGTGGTGGATGTTGAAGCTGGCCACCGTGATGGTCCGGTCAGAGGGGTGGCGGCCGTCCGCTGCCGCCGGAGCGGAGGTGGACAGCAGGAGGGCCGAGGCGGCCAGTGCTGCACCGGCGATGTTGAGGGGGGCCGGGCGCGCAGGATTCTTCGTCATGGGTCTTCTCTCGGTGGGAGTCAGGGTGGACTGCCGCGGGGAGGGACCGCGGATGCCGGAGACGGTGCCGACAGCCCAGCGCAGGAACATGACCCCGAGTCGGTCTGCCGGTGACGGCCGGGCAAACCGCGCGCAAACGTGTCCGCGGGTGCTGGTTGAATGAGGGCATGCCCGCCGAAGACCATCAGGATGCCCTGCGACTGACCGCGCCGCGCGTGGTCCGGGTGGAGCCGCTGAGCCCGAACGCCGAGCAGCAACGGGTCCTGGACCTGGCGCCGGGGCACGGGCCGGTGCTGGTGCTGGGCGGTCCCGGGACGGGTCGCAGCGCGTTGGCCGTGGAGTACGCCGCCCGGCGCATCGAGGCCGGTCTCGAGCCGGAGCGGCTGCTCGTGCTCACCCCCACGCGGCAGGCCTCGGCCCGTCTCCGGGACGCCCTGTCCGTGCGGCTGGACCATGGCGGCCGGGGCACGCGGACGTCCACGCCCGTGCGGACCTGGGCGGCCTATGCCTTCGATTTGATCCGGCGGGCCCGGACCGCCGGATTCCTGCCCGCGGTGCAGCGGACCCCGCGGCTGCTCTCCGGGGCGGAGCAGGACACGGTGATCGCGGAACTGCTGGAGTCCTATGCCGCCGGGGAGCGCGGGGGACCGGACTGGCCCGCCGATCTGGCAGAGGCCGTGCCGACCCGGGGCTTCCGCAGGGAGGTGCGCGAGCTGATCGACCGCACGAGCGAGTACGGGATCGAGCCCGGTCAACTCGAGGACCTGGGCGAGCGGCACCGGCGGGGCGAGTGGGTGGCCGCCGCCGTGCTGCTCCAGGACTACCGTGACCGGCTGGACCTCGGCATGAGCGAGGCCTTCGACCCGGCCGGCCTGCTCACCACCGCCTGCCTCCTGCTCGAGGAGAACCCGGAGCTGCTGGCGGGTGAGCGGAGGAGCCTGCCCGTGATCGTCGTCGACGACCTGCAGGAGGCCACCCCGGCCGTGCACCGCCTCATCCGGGCCCTGGGCACCGGCCAGGACGTGGTGGCGCTGGCCAGCCCGGACACCGTGGTCCAGGGGTTCCGCGGCGCCCGACCGGACCTGGTGCGGGACTACCCCGGGTGCCTGCTCCCTCGAGTCGACTCGACCGAGGGGCGCACCCACCTGCTGAGGACCGGCTACCGGATGGACGGGGACGTGCTGCAGGCCTGGCGACGGGTGGCCCGCCGGATCCCCGCACTGCCGGGCACCCTCGAGATGCGCCAGGGGATGACCTCGGCGGACGCGGACCGCGTACCGCCTGCTGACGCGGCGCCGGCCTCCGAGGGGAGGTCGGCCCCCGGCGTCCCCGCCACCCGCCGGTTCCACGGCGCCACCGCGCACCTGGTGGCCTCGCCCCCGCACGAGCAGCTGCTGGTGCTCCAGCAATTGCTGCACCTGCACCATCGGGGCGGGGTCCCGCTCGGGAGCATGGCCGTGATCGCCCGCTCGGGGCCTCTCGTGGCCGAGCTCGCGCGCTACCTGGAGGCGGAGGGCGTCCCGGTCAACCGCTCCGTGGCGGACACCGTGCTGAAGACCGAGCCGGCCGTGACGCCCCTGCTGTCCCTGCTGCGCACGGTCTCCGCCGCCCCGGAGTCGCCGGAGTCCCGGCTGGACAGCGAGACGGCCCTCTGGCTGGCCGGTGGCCGCTACGGCGGGGCCACCGCGCTGCACCTGCGCCAATTGCGCCAGCGGCTGCTGCAGCAGGAGCGCTCCGCCGGCGGCACCCGCACGAGCACCGAACTGCTGCTGGACGCCTTCGAGGACCCCGAGGCACTCGCCGGACATCCGGTTCCCGGTGCGGGCGTGCAGCGCATCGCCCGGATGGTGCTGGCCGGCCGCGCCGCGGCGCAGGATCCGGCGGCCACCGCCGAGTCGGTGCTCTGGGCCCTCTGGGACGCCTCCGACCGGCCCGCCCGCTGGGAGCGGGAGGCCGTCACCGGCACCGGTGCCGCGGCCCGGCGGGCGGACCGCGATCTGGACGCCGTCGTGGGGCTCTTCCAGGCCGCCGAGCGGTACGTGGACCAGTTTCCGGGGGCCTCCCCGCAGGCCTTCGCAGACTACATGGAGGCCCAGGACCTGCCGATGGACTCCCTCGCCTCGACGTCCTCCCAGGAGGGGTCCGTGGCCGTGGTGACCCCCGCGACCGCCGCGGGGCAGGAGTGGGACGTGGTGATCATCGCGGGACTGCAGGACGGCGTCTGGCCCAACACGCGACTGCGCGGCCAGCTGCTGGGCGCCACCGACCTGGCCGATGTGGCCCAGGGCCGGACCACCCGGACGGACCAGCGGTCCCGGCTGGCCGAGGTGCGCCAGGACGAGCTGCGCAGCTTCGCCACGGCGCTCTCCCGCGCCCGCCGGCGGGTGATCGGCATCGCCGTGGCCTCGGAGGACCACCAGCCCTCCGACTTCCTCGACCTGATCGAGCCGTGGCGGAGCCCGGACACGCCACGCCCGCTGACCGAGGTGCCGCGGCCGATCACCGCCGGCGCCCTCGTCGCGGGCCTGCGCCGGGAGCTGGAGGAAGCGGCGCACGAGACGCTGCCGGGCGGCGGTCCCGGCGGGGAGACCGGCCATCCCGGGCCCGACGCCGGCCCCCCACCCCGGGTGCGGCAGGCCGCCGCGGCCCTGGCCCGGCTGGCGGCGGAGGGGATCCGCGGCGCGGACCCGGGGCAGTGGTGGGGGCTGCTGCCGCTGTCCACCGAGGAACCGCTCGTGGATACGGCGACGTCCCCGGTCCCGGTCTCGCCCTCGCGGGTGGAGACGGCGCTGCAGTCGCCGCTGAACTGGTTCGTCTACCACGCCGGGGGGCAGGCGGGGAGCACCCAGGCGCAGTCCATCGGCACGTTCATCCACGCCATCGCGGAGGCCTTCCCCCGGGGACCGGCCGAGGACCTGCTGGCCGAACTCGAACGGCGACTGCCGGACCTCGGGCTGGAACCGGGCTGGGAGTCCGAGCGGGTGGCCCGGGAGGCGCGGCGCATGATCGAGCTCTTCGTGGGGTACCTGCGGCAGATGGAGCAGGACGGCCGCACGGTGGTGGACGTGGAGCACCGCTTCCAGCAGGAACTGGAGCGGGACGGGCTGCGGGTCCAGATCCGGGGCAGCATCGACCGCCTCGAGCAGGACAGCCAGGGCCGCCCCTACGTGATCGACCTCAAGACCGGAAAGCACGCACCCACGGCGAAGGACCTGGAGGAGCTGCCGCAGCTCGGCGTGTACCAGGCGGCCATCGCCGCGGGGGCGCTGCCCGCCGAGGACTTCGGCCGACCCACGGAGCCGGGCGGGGCCGCCCTCGTCCAGCTGCGCACCGCCAACAAGAACGTCAAGATCCAGGGGCAGGCGGCCCTGGAACGGGACCACAACTGGGCCCTCGAGCAGATCTTCACGGCCGCGGCCGCCATGGTCGGTCCCCGGTTCCTGGCCGTCCACGGGGGAGCCGCCAACCCGCGGTGCGCGCTGCCGGCGCTGTGCCCCATCCACAGCGAGGGAAGGCAGACCACCGAATGGCACCGATGAGCCCTGAGCCCGCTCCCTGCCCGGATCCCGTCCCGGACGTCAGCAGCGCGCGGTACAGCCCGGAGGACCTGGCCGGGCTGCTGCGGCAGCACGCCCCCACCGCGGAACAGTCGGCGGTGATCAGCGCCCCGCTGCAGCCGCTGCTGGTGGTGGCCGGAGCCGGGTCCGGGAAGACCGCCACCATGTCCGACCGCGTGGTGTGGCTCGTGGCCAACGGCTTCGTGGCCCCGGATCAGGTCCTCGGCGTGACCTTCACCCGCAAGGCCGCCGGAGAACTGGCCCAGCGCATCAACCGCAAGCTGGACCTGCTGACGGAGGCCGGACTCGAGCTCCCGGAGGGTGGTCCCGGTGGTGAGGGCCACGAGGGTGGCGACGGGATGCTCTCGGAGGGTGCCGCGCGGGCCAGCGTCTCCACCTATCACTCCTACGCCAACACGCTCGTGCGGGACCACGGGATGCGCATCGGCCTGGAACCGGACACCGGGATGATCGGCGAGGCCCAGTCCTACCAGGTCATGTCGCGGATCGTCCGGGCCTACGAGGGGGACCTCGGCTTCGCGAACATCGCGGCCTCCAGCCTGGTCAGCAGCGCCATCAAGCTGGCGGCGGACTGCGCCGAGCACCTGGTGGAACCGGACCGGGTGGAGGAGTTCCTCGCCGAGCAGCACCGCTTCGGGGAGTCGCTGCCCTACGACGCCAAGAAGGCCGAGGGGAGCCATGCCGACGTCACCAAGATCTTCACCATGCTCCGGCTGCGCCGGGTCATGGCCGAGCTGGTGGTCTCCTACCGGCAGGCCACCCTGGACGCCGGGGTCATGGACTTCGGCGACCTCGTGCGGTTCGCCGCCCGGATCGCACAGGACGTCCCGGCCGTGGGCCAGATCGAGCGGTCCCGGTACCGGGTGGTCCTGCTGGACGAGTTCCAGGACACCTCCCACGCCCAGCTCGAGCTGTTCCGCGGCCTGTACGGCGGGGCGGGTCACCCGGTCACCGCCGTGGGCGACCCCCACCAGTCGATCTACGGGTTCCGCGGCGCCTCGGCGGGTCAGCTGTTCGCGTTCCCGCGGCTGTTCGGCGTCCCCCGCCCGGACGGTGCGCTGGAGTCCGCCCCGGTCAGCTACCTGACCACCGCGTGGCGCAACTCCCACACCATCCTGGCCGCGGCCAACACCGTGGCCGGCCCATTGCGCAGCGCGCCGGTGGGCGGGATCCAGGTCAGGCCGCTGACCGCCTCACCGGTCGCCGTGGACGGCGAGGTGCGCGCCGCATGGCTGCCGGATTCTGAAGCGGAGGCCGCGGCCGTCGTCGCCGCCCTGAAGGAGGCCGGCGGCGACGGCCTGCCCCCGGTCCAGCGGCCCACGCGGGCGATCCTGTGCCGCACCCGGGGTCAGTTCGAACCCCTCATGGAGGCCATGGACCAGGCGGGGGTGCCCTACGAGGTGCTCGGACTGTCCGGCCTGCTCTCCGTGCCGGAGGTGGCCGACGTCATCGCTGTGCTCCAGGTGATCTCCGACCCCAGCCGGTCGGACTACCTGATGCGCCTGCTGACCGGGGCCCGGTGGCGCATCGGCACGGCAGACCTGGTGGTGCTGCAGGCACGCGCCTCCGCCCTGGAACGGAACCGGCGCTCCTCCGGGGCGCCCCGAGACCCGCAGGAGCCGGAGGACCGGGGGGAAGCCGGGCAGGACACCTCGCCGGAGGAGGACGCCGAGTCGTCCTCGCTCATCGAGGCACTGGACTGGCTGCCCGAACCGGGGTGGACCGACGCCGCCGGACGGGCCTTCAGCGCCGAGGGGAGATCGCGGCTCGAGCGCCTGTCCCGGGAGCTGCGGTACCTGTCCGGGCAGACAGGCCTGGAGCTCACCGCCCTCATCCGGATGGTGGAGTCCACCCTCGGCCTGGACATCGAGGTCGCCGCTCGGCCCGGCGCCACCGGCGTCACGGCGCGGCGTCACCTGGACGGCTTCCTCGACGCCGCCCGCGACTTCACCCAGGGGGCCGTGGAGGGCTCGGGCGCCGACCTCACCGCGTTCCTCGCCTGGCTCGAGGCGGCCCAGGAACGGGAGAAGGGGCTCGGGATGGCCGGGACCGAACCCAGCCACGAGGCCGTCCAGCTGCTGACCGCGCACGCCTCCAAGGGCCTGGAATGGGACGTCGTGGCGGTGCCGGGGCTGGTGGACGGCCAGTTCCCCGGCAAGACCGTGGACACCTGGACGGCGGAGAAGTCCGGGCACCTGCCCTGGCGGCTGCGGGGGGACGCGAACAGCCTGCCGCAGTGGGACACCGCGTGGTCGAACCAGCGCGACTGGGCCGGCCACGCGGTGGGGTGGAGCCTGAAGCACCAGAAGGAAGAGTATCCCGACTCCTACCGGGACCTCGCCGCGGCCCACCATCTGGAGGAGGAGCGACGCCTCGCCTACGTGGCCTTCACGCGCGCGCGGACACTGCTGCTGCTCAGCGGCAGCCATTGGCGGGGGGACACCAAGACGCCGTCCGTGCCGTCTCCGTTCCTGAACGAGCTGCTGGAGGCCACGGACGGCGTCCACGTGGTGACCGGACCGTGGGCCACGCCCGAGGAGGTGGGGGAGGAGAACCCCTTCGCGCACCGGAAGCTCGTGGCCTGGTGGCCCTTCGACCCCCTCGACGGCCCGGAGGTGCTGGTGATGGACCCGTCCGCCCCGGAGGCGCTGGAGCGGGCGACGGCCCTGCCCCCCCGGTCCCGGCCGCGCCGCCGGGCGGTGCAGGAGGCCGCACGGTGGGTGCGGTCGGCCGACCCCCTGCCGGCGGAAGAGGTGCGGGACGAGGCCCGGGAGGAGGCATCGGAGGTGACCTCGGACGAGGTGGGGGTCGGGGCCGACGACCTGGCCCGTCAGGTCGAGTGGGTCCTCGAACGCTCCGCCCCCGTCAACCACCGCGGACGGCTCGTGGAGCTGCCCGGCCACGTCAGCGCCTCCACCTTCGTGGAGATGGCGAACGATCCCGAGGCCCTGGCCCGTCAGCTCCGCCGGCCCATGCCCCGGCCCCCGGCCCATGCGGCTCGCCGGGGGACCGCGTTCCACGCCTGGGTGGAGGACCACTTCGGTGCCACCGGGATGCTCGACTTCGACGACCCCGAGGACTCGGCGGACCACTGGGTGGAGGACGCGCTGGACCTGGAGCCCATGAAGCAGAGCTTCCTGGCCAGCCGGTGGGCGGACCGGCTTCCCGCCTACATCGAGCCGCCGGTCGAGACCACGGTCGGGGGAGTGACGCTGCGTGGCCGTATCGACGCCGTCTTCCGCGCGGGGGGTTCACCGCAGGTGCCGAACGATCCGGCCGCCCGCTGGGAGCTCGTGGACTGGAAGACGGGCGCCGTGCCCACCGGACGCGACCTGAGGATCAAGTCCCTGCAGCTAGCCGTCTACCGGCTGGCGTGGTCCCGCCTGCACGGCATCCCCCTGGAGCACATCAGCGCCAGCTTCGTCTACGTGGCCCACGGCGTGGAGAAGTCACTCCACGACCTCGCGGGGGAGGAGGAGCTGGAGGCCATCCTGGCGGCGGCGGTCAACCCGTCGGGGACCTGACCGCCGGGGCGGCGGTGGTCAGGAGGGGTTCGTCGGACGGCGGATATCGAGCTGGCGGACCTCGTCCAGGTCCAGGGCCGTGGTCGAGGGCTCCACAGTCTCAGCGGTCTCATCGGGCTCCGGCCCGTCCGCCGTCTCGCTGACGGCCTCGGCATCGTCGTCGGTGTCGGCCGTCGGCTCGGCGTCGGCGGGATCCTCGGCCACGTCCCCGGTTTCAGCCGGATCCGCGGACTCGACGTGGCCCACCGCCACCGGCTCGTGCTGCGTGCCCCGCTCGACGATGACGGCATCATCCAGGTCGTCGGCCGCGGAACCGTCGAGCTCGGAATCCCGGACCTCGGGGGAGGGATCAACCTCGGCCGGTGCCTCGTCCGAGGCGTCCTCTTCGGCAGCCTCCTCCCGGGGCGTTACCTCGGCCTCCGGGGCCGGCACGGCCCGCGGCCCGGCGGGGGCGGCACTGATCTCCTGGCCCCCGTGCTCCTCCACGTCGGCCTGCAGCTCGCCCAGCATGGCCTCGGCCTCGGCGGACATGTCCTCGTCCTCGGCGGCCAGGCCCCGCACGAGCCACTGCGCCAGGGCGAACTCGGCGGCCAGCACGGCCCGCCGCAGTAGGTGCTCGTCCTGCACGGTTCCACCGGAGCGGTGCTGCCAGTAGGCGGTCACGACCTCCTCGGTGAAGGACTGGTTTCCGGAGGAGGCGAGCCAGGCGAAGTCCTCCGCGGGATCGCCGATGTGCAGGTCCGTCCACCCGGTGACGGAGACCAGGCGATCGTGGTCCACGAGCAGGTTGTCCTCGTGCAGGTCACCGTGGGTCACCACCGGGGTGAAGTCCCAGAGCTCCATCTCCTCCAGGGCGTTCTCCCAGCGGCGCAGCAGCACCGAGGGGATGCGCCCCGTGGTCGCCGCCTGGTCCAGTTCATTGAGACGGCGTTGGCGGAACTGGTCTGCGGAGTAGACGGGCAGGTCGGCGTTCTCCACCACGTCCGCGGGCAGGGCGTGCACCGCCGCGATGACCCGCCCGATGTCCTCCGCGGTCTTGCCGCCGAGCTCCGTGAGGTCCTCCAGCTCCATCTCCACTCCGGGCATGTCGTGGTAGACGAAGGTGCGCATGCCGTCGAGGCGCACGGCCCCGGCCACCGAGGGCACCCGGAAAGGCAGGCCGGCGCGGATGCCGGCGGTGAATCCGGAGAGCACCTGCAGCTCGGTCTCCAGCCGCATGGCGGCTTCCTCATGCAGCGGGGAGCGCACGCGCCACCGGCTCCCCTGCCGGTCGAACACGACGGCGGCCGAGAAGTCCCGGGGATCGTCCGGGGATCCGACCACACCGGTCGGGGACAGGTCCGGGATGGCGGCGCTGGCCAAGGCAGCAAGTTCCATGGGCGTACGGTTCACATCCACCACGGTACGTTCCCGGCCCCGCAGCGGGCTGGCTCGGGCGCGGCGAGTCGCCGAATGTCCGGACCATGACGGGCCCCGGCCGCGTGGACGCGGCCGTCCACGCGGCCGTCCACAGGGAGTGCCGGTGGGGAGGAACGGTGTCCGGGACGAGCGGTACCGTGGAGGCATGCGCACCCCCGAAGAGATCCTGCCCGTCCTCGGGCGACTGCCCCTGGCCCGTGCGGAGGTGGACCGGGGCTGTGAGGCCCGGGCCCGCGAGGGCTGGCTGGAGCAGGTCTGGGCGCGGGACGAGGCCCGGGTGCTGTGGGTCAGCGGAGGCCGGGCGCCGGTCCTGGGCGGACAGCTCGTGCTGACCCGGCCGGAGGGCGAGCTGCCGGACGGTGCGGTGTACCTGGGACGGTCCACGGCCGACGTCGCGCCCGGGACCGGACCCCGGGCGGAACTGATCCTGCTGGTCTCCGAGGACCACCCGCCGCTCCGAGCCGGCGAGGCCGGCGGCCAGCCGGTGGCCGAGCCGGAGGACATCGCCTGGGTGGGCCTGCGGGAGGTGGCCGCGGCCCTGACGGACCGCGACGCCGGCGTCTTCGCCGAGGCCGTGGCGATCGCCAACTGGCACGCCGTGCACACCCACTGCCCGCAGTGCGGCACGCCCACGGACATCACCCAGTCCGGCTGGGTCCGGGTCTGCCCCCGGGATCAATCCCAGCACTTCCCGCGCACCGACCCGGCCATCATCGTCACGGTCACGGACCACCAGGACCGGGTGCTGCTGGGCAACAACGTGGCTTGGGGGCCGCGGATGTACTCCACGCTCGCGGGCTTCGTGGAACCCGGCGAGTCACTGGAGGCGGCCGTGGTCCGCGAGGTCCACGAGGAGTCCAACCTCAGGATCCACTCGCCCGTCTACCTCGGCTCCCAGCCGTGGCCGTTCCCCCAGTCGCTCATGCTGGGCTACACCGCCGTCACGGACCACCCCGAGGACGCGGCGGCTGACCGGGAGGAGGTCGCCCACGTCCGCTGGTTCACCCGCGAGGAACTGGCGCAGGCCGTCGGCGAGGGCGAGATCACCCTTCCCGGGTCCGCCTCGATCTCCCGCGCCCTGATCGAACACTGGTTCGGCGGTGCGCTGCCCGAGCCGCGCACCCTGCAGAACTGACACCATCCACCGGAGCACCGTGACTGAGACCACCACTGACATCCTGGCCGGCCTGGACGCCGAACAACGCCAGGCCGCCACCGCCCTGAACGGACCGGTGTGCATCCTCGCCGGCGCCGGCACGGGCAAGACCCGCGCCATCACCCACCGCATCGCCTACGGGGTGCAGACCGGCGTGTATGACCCGCACCGGACACTGGCCCTGACCTTCACCGCCCGGGCTGCCGCCGAGATGCGCACCCGCCTGCGGGACCTCGGAGCCCACGGCGTGCAGGCCCGCACCTTCCACTCCGCGGCCCTGCGCCAGCTGCAGTTCTTCTGGCCCCAGGCGGTCGGCGGGACCGTGCCCGAACTGGTGGACCACAAGGTGAACCTGCTGGCCGAGGCCGCCCGCCGGCTGCGTACCACCACGGACCGGGCCTCCCTGAGGGATCTCGCCGGGGAGATCGAATGGGCCAAGGTCTCCATGCGCACCCCGGACTCGTACGCGGCAGCGGCGGCCGGACGCCAGATGCCCACCGGCTGGGACGCCAACGGCGTGGCCCGGCTGTTCCAGGGCTATGAGGACGTCAAGACGGACCGGAACCTCATCGACTTCGAGGACGTCCTGCTGATCATGGTCGGCATCCTCGAGACCGAGCCGAGGATCGCGGCCCAGATCCGGGACCAGTACCGCGTCTTCATCGTGGACGAGTACCAGGACGTCTCCCCGCTGCAGCACCGCTTGCTCGACCTCTGGCTCGGTGGCCGCAACGAGCTGTGCGTGGTGGGGGACGCCTCCCAGACCATCTACTCCTTCACCGGCGCCACCTCCCGCTTCCTGCTCGACTTCCGCCAGCAGCACCCCGACGCCACCGTGGTCAAGCTGGTCCGGGACTACCGTTCCACCCCGGAGATCGTGGACCTGGCCAACCGGCTGCTCGCCGAGCGCACCCGCCAACGGGTCCCGGTCCCGGGCCCGGACGGCACCCGCGGACCGATGCCCCGCTGGGCCGAGCCACTGGAGCTGCTCTCCCAGCGGGACCACGGACCGGGCCCGGTGTTCGCCGAATGCGCGGACGACGAGGCGGAGGCCGGCTGGGTGGCCGGCCAGGTCCAGCAACTGCTCGCGGACGGCATCCAGGC
The DNA here is from genome assembly GCF_031432995.1 of Citricoccus sp. I39-566. GTDB lineage: Bacteria > Actinomycetota > Actinomycetes > Actinomycetales > Micrococcaceae > Citricoccus > Citricoccus nitrophenolicus_A. The sequence continues at coordinate 2,874,683 of NZ_CP133842.1, read as the reverse complement.
CGCCGAGATCGCCGTGCTGTTCCGCACCAACGGGCAGTCACAGGCGCTGGAGTCCGCGTGCACCGCCGCGGGCATCAGCTACCAGCTGCGCGGCGGCGAGCGGTTCTTCTCCCGCCGTGAGGTCCGCGACGGCATCCTCCAGCTCCGCGCCGCCGCCCGGTCCGCCCAGGACGTGGCGGGAGACCAGGTCCCGGGCCGGGTCAAGGACGTGCTCGCCTCCCTCGGCTATACCGAGGAGGCGCCGAAGGTCTCCGGCGCCACCCGGGAGAAGTGGGAGTCCCTCAACGCCCTGGTCGCGCTGTCCGAGGAGCTCGCCTCCGCCCGTGGTGACCAGTTCACCGTCACGGACCTCGTGGCCGAGCTGGACGAACGTGCCGCCAGCCAGCATGCCCCCACCGTGCAGGGCATCACGCTCGCCTCGCTGCACTCCGCCAAAGGCCTCGAGTGGGACGCCGTGTTCCTCGTCGGGCTGTCCGAGGGGCTGATGCCGATCAGCTTCGCGGACACGCAGGAGGACATCGACGAGGAGCGCCGGCTGCTCTACGTGGGCATCACCCGCGCGCGGCTGCGGCTGTTCCTCTCCTGGACGCTGGCCCGCGGCACCGGCGGCCGCTCCACCCGCAAGCCCTCCCGCTTCCTGGACTCGCTGGACCCGGAGGCAGATTCCCGGCACGGGGCCCGGACCACCCCGGCACGACGGCGGCCGGGCGCCTCCGGCGCCGGCGGTCCCGGTGGGCGCGGTGCCGGCCGGAAGCGCTCCCACCCGGTGCAGTGCCGTTCCTGCGGGAAGACCCTGGAGACCGGGGCGGAGCGCAAGACGGGCCGGTGCCTGGACTGCCCCCCGACCTATGACGAGGGCCTGTTCGAGAACCTGAAGGCGTGGCGGCTGAGCACCTCGCAGGCGGCGTCCATGCCGGCCTTCGTGATCTTCACGGACGCCACGCTCGTGGCCATCGCCGAGGCCGAGCCGAAGTCCCCGGCCGAACTGCTGCGCATCCCCGGGGTGGGCACGTCCAAGCTGGAGAAATACGGCCAGGACGTGCTGGAGCTCGTCAACGGCATCCCGACCGCCTGACGGGCGGGTCAGGCCAGGTCAGACTGCGTCACCCGGTGGCCCGCAGCCGCAGTCCGGATGCGAGGCCACCGCGAGCGTGTCCACCCGGCTGCCGTCACCATGCACCTGCAGGACCGATCCCGCGCTGACCGTCCCCGTCTCGGCCCAGCGCACGACCTGCCGTGCGGCCAGGCCCCCAGCCACCGTCGCCAGGCCCACGTCCTCCCGCCCGGCCCGTTGCCCGGCCAGTGCGGCGGAGCGTGAGACCCGGAGTGGGTCGGTCTGGCGGGCGGCGAGGTCCCAGCACAGCGGGCACCCGCCCAGGCCGGGCACCAACCAGGGCCCGACGAGGGCGTCGTCATCCCGCATCACCACCGGCAGGACGGGGTGGTCGGCGGTGCGCGCCAGGGCGACGTAGTCCTCATCAGGGACACCGCGGGTCACCGAGACGGTGACGGTGCCCCCGGGGCGCGGCCGGGTGGGGGTGGTGAGGGGCAGGATCACGGTGTCCAGTCCGGCGTCGTCCAGCCGGTGGGACAGGGCGATGGGGCGGCTGCGGCCCAGGTCCGGCGTCAGGAACCCGGTGCCCAGATCCGCCACCGTCACCTCGCCGTGGTCCCACAGGGCCAGGCGGCCGACGCCGGACGCGGCCAGCACGCGTGCGACCACGGCGCCCGTGCGGCCGAGTCCGAGGACCTGCACCTGGAGGTCCCGGCGGGAGGCGATGACGTGGGCCGTCCGCTCCGCGGCGTCGGCGACCCCGGCGTCGGAGAGCTCCGGGGCGGACGTCGGGCCGGCGTCGAGGGCCAGGGCTAGGGCCAGGTCGTCGGCCAGCACGTCGGAGGCATGGCCCGCCCCGGAGGACGCGGGCGGCTCGTGCCGGCGCAGGAAGGCGGTGAGGGAGGACTCGAGGGCACGCGCATCGGCCGGATCCAGCCGGCAGCGTCGGGCCGCGTCCGCCTCGTGGCCGTCCGGGATGCCGTGGACCAGCAGGCCGAGGTACTTCAGGGCGGCGGGAGAGCAACCGGAGAGCTGCGTCGAGCGGGTGCCGGAGCCGATCTGGACGGTGTGCTCGGCGATCCGCAGTACGGTGAGCCCGGGGTCAAGGCGCATCGGAGTCCTCTCTGACGGGTCTGACGGGACTGACGGGACTGACACGTCGGACGGGAGGCCTGCCGGGAAGCAGGGCGGCCGGTGCGGGCCGCCGTCCCATCGTGGCACCGTCGGCCCCTGGCGCGCCGGGGATATCCACAGGCTCATCCGTACGGGCCGCGGGGGCCCGGGATGTCCACAGCGGCGGGGGCGTGGTTCTCGGCGGCGCGGCGTCGGCGGCAGAATGGGTCCATGACCTCTTCATGGACGGGCGGACCGCCGAGCACCGGCCGGCGGCGTGCCCCGGTCCGGACCGTGCGGGAGACCGAGGACCTTCAGGTGGACGGCACCACGGTGCGGATCGTGCGGTCCTCGCGGCGCACCAGGACGATCTCCGCCGCCTGGCGGGACGGGGTGATCCAGGTGTCCGTGCCGATGGGCCTGGGCCCGGACGCCGAACGGGACTGGGCGCGCAAGATGCTCACGAAGGTCGCCTCGCGCCGGCCGACCGGGGCGGGAGCTGACACCGAGCTCCTGGCCCGGGCCCGCGAGCTGGCCGCCAGATGGCTCGGCGGCGAGGTGGATCCGCGGGAGGTGGTGTGGTCCACCCGTCAGCAACGCCGATGGGGCTCCTGCACCCCGAGCACGGGCCGCATCCGGATCTCCTCCGAGGTGGCCGCCATGCCCGGATGGGTGGTGGACGGCGTTCTCGTGCACGAGCTCGTGCACCTGAAGCACGCGGACCACTCGGCGGCCTTCCACGCGATGGCGAACCGCTATCCGCGGCAACTGGAGGCCATGGCCTTCCTCAACGGCGTGAGCCACGCGACGGGCCGGGGGATGTCCGGCGCCGACTCAGAGCCGGACGAGGCACCGGAGGGCTGAGTCGGCCTACTTGTCCTCGCCCTTGTCCTCGCCCGTCCCGTCGCCCTTCTGCTCGCCGCCGCCGTCGAAGCCGCCGTCCAGCAGCTTGCGCAACTCGTCGTCCAGGCCGGCGGACTCCTGCTCGCGGGCCTGGCGGCGGCCGACGTAGCCGTCCGGGTCGTCGAGGTCCTCGGGCGTGGGCTGCAGGTCCGGGTGGCGCCAGATGGCGTCGCGGTATTCGCGGCCCTGGGACTCGCCGATCTTCTCCCACAGGGTGGCGGCCTCACGCAGCCGGCGCGGCCGCAGGTCGAGGCCCACCAGGGTGCCGAAGGCGTGCTCGGCCGGACCGCCGGTGGCGCGGCGCCGATTGATGGTCTCCCGGAGGGCGTTGGCGGCATCCAGGGGCTGAGCCGCCTCGGTGACCACCACGTCCACCCAGCCCTCGATCAGGGCGAGCGTCAGCTCGAGCCGCTCGAGGGCCGCCTTCTGGGGGCCCGTGGGCTCGGGGATGAAGGACGCCCCGGCGAAGGCCTCCTGCATGGACTCCGGGTCGGAGGGATCGATCGCTCGGGCGGCGTCCTCGATCTTGGACATGTCGATGTGCACGCCGGCGGCGTACTGCTCGATCGCCGCGTACAGGTCCCGCTCCAACCAGGGGGAGTGCACGAACAGCCGCATGCGGGCCACCTCGCGCAGGGCCAGGTAGATGCGGATCTGCTCGTCCGGTACCTCGAGCCCGTCACCGAATTCCTCGATGTTCACCGGGACCATCGCCAGCTGGTGACCGGCCACCGGGAAGCCGGAGTCCGTGCCGGAGAGCACCTCCTGGGCGAGTGCGCCCACTGCCTGGCCCAGCTGGAGGCCGAACATGGTGCCGCCCATGTTCTGCAGCATCGGCTGCAACCCCTCCAGCATGCCCTGCATGCCCTGCATCTCCTCCGGGACCTGGCCCGGCAGCTGGTCCTTCAGGGCCCGGGACATGGCCTCGGACATGGAGACCGCCACGGGTTCGGTGAGCCGCTGCCACGTGTCCATGGAGGCCTCCACCCATTCGGCGCGGGACCACGCCTTGCCGAGCAGGCCGGTGGCCTCGATCTCGGTGGCACCGTCCAGCCAGAGCTCGGCCAGCCGTAGTGCCTCGTCGATCTCCCGCCGGGCGAAGGTGCCGACCGTCGGGTCCTGCCCGGCGGCCGCCTGCCGGGCCGACTGCCTCGCCAGCGTCCAGTTCACGGGTCCGTCCTCGGGGGAGGACTGCATCATGGCCTGGAACTGCTGCATCATCTGGGACATCATGGCCGGGTCCAGCTGGGAGGGGTCGAACGGCAGGCCGCCGGGGCCGGCACCGGTGCCTCCACCCATTCCGCCGAGGGCGCGCCGCAGCTCCTCGGGATCGGGGGCGTTCGCGCCGAACATGCGGCGGAGCATCTCGGACAGCGCGTCGTCGCCGTCGGGGGAACCGGGGCCGTTCGGAGGATTCGTCATGCACTCCAGCGTATCGGCGCAGCCGTTCCGTGTCCGCAGCGCGTCCTCCGGTTCACTGTGGGCGCACAGCCGCCGGCCCCGGTGCGACGTGTCCGGTCAGGCGGCCCGCCGGGAACCCGTAGAATGGGAGGCAGACCAGAACGGCCCGGTCAGTCGGGCCGTACGCCTCTGCCCGCAGGACGCAGGACCGAACCGGGGCAGTTTTTGTGAAGACGGGTGCCCTGACGTGTCAGAGAGCGGACACCAGCCGACGGCGGCGCCGGCCGCGCCCGGTTCCGTGACCCCGGACGCCAGCGGACAGCCCACCGGGTCCCACGCACCCACCGATCTGGCGGCGTGGACCAGGCGAACGCGAGCGGGCCGACGTCGCCGGCGGGTCACCACCGTGGCCGGTGCCGTGGCCGGGCTGCTGACGCTCACCGCCGTGGTGCTACCGAGCCCGTACATCATCGAATCGCCCGGGCCGACGTTCAACACCATCGGCGAGTTCGAGGGCGAGCCGGTGATCTCCGTCAGCGGCGCCGAGACGTATCCCACGGACGGGAACCTGGACCTGACCACCGTGTACGTGTCCGGCCCGCCGACCGGCTGGACCACGTTCCTGGACGTGGTCCGCAGTGGGATCACGCCCGTCGAGGCCGTCATCCCGCAGGAGCTCGTCTACCCCTCCGGCACCACCTCGGACGAGGTCACCGCGGAGAACACGGAGGCCATGGCCACCTCGCAGAGCTGGGCCGTGGCGGCCGCCCTGGAGAACATGGGGATCGACTACCGGCAGACCCTGTTCGTGGCCGGATTCACCGAGGAGTCGCGGGCTGCCGGCCTGCTGGAGCCGAAGGACCAGCTGGTGACAGCGGACGGCGTGGAGGTGACCGGGCTCGAGGGCCTGAAGGGCCGGCTGAACGCCTCCGGCGGTGAGGACGTGGAACTCGGGATCGTTCGCGGTGGGGAGGAACTCGAGATCGAGGTCCCCGTCTACCCGGGCGCCGAGGGGGAGTGGCTGATGGGCGTCTACCTCGATTCGGACTTCGAGTTCCCCCTGGACGTCTCCGTCACCCTAGAGAACGTGGGCGGACCGAGCGCCGGCATGATGTTCGCCCTGGGGATCATCGACGAGCTGACCCCGGGAGCCCTGGCCGGTGGCCGGCACATCGCCGGGACGGGGACCATCGATCCGGACGGCACGGTCGGGGAGATCGGCGGCATCGTGCAGAAGGTCTCCGGCGCCGCGGACAGCGGAGCCGAGGTGTTCCTGGCCCCGGAGGGCAACTGCGCCGAGCTCGCGGGCCGCACCCCGGACGGGATCTCGGTGTACTCCGTGGCCACCTTGGAGCAGGCCCGCTCCGTGGTCGAGGCCGTGGGCAGCGGCGGTACGCCGCAGGTGCCGACATGCGGCTGATCGGGACCGCCCGGAGGGCGACCCAGCGCCGGGCCGGCCGGGGCACGATCCTGTGGGAACACCTCCCGGGATCCCACCACAGACTTCGGCGGACATGCAGTGCCGCCAACGCAGTGCAGGACACGATCGGCGCGAGGGCGCAGAGGGGCAAGGACACGTGAGTTTCGGACAAGGATTTGGTGGTCTCTTCGGGGGATCAGACGAGGGACGCGGCAATGACCGCGGGACGGGTGGTTCCGGCGGCCTGTTCGGCGGCGGGCCCGGGGGCCAGGGCGGTCCGGGGGGACCCGGCGGGCCCGGCCAGCCGGGCCAGCCCTCCCGGCCAGGAGGCGGGTCCTCCTCCGGCGGGACGGGCTCGCGACGGCCCTCGGCGCTCGTGCTCACCATTGTGGCGCTGGCGGTGCTCGTGGTGGCGTTCATGTTCTTCGCCGGCGTGTACGCGGATGTGCTCTGGTACAACCAGGTCGAGTTCTCCGAGGTCTTCTGGACGGAGATCTGGACCCGCGCCGCGTTGTTCGCCGCCGCCGGCATCCTGATGGGCGTGGCCGTCTGGCTGTCCATGTGGCTTGCCTGGCGGGCCCGCCCGAAGAACCTGCAGAGCCAGACCCGGGACTCCCTCGCGCAGTACCAGCGGCAGCTTGAGCCGATGCGCCGCCTGGTGTTCATCGGCATCCCGGCCGTCATCGGTTTCTTCGCCGGTTCCGCGGCCATGAACGCGTGGCAGGACGTCCTGCTGTTCTTCAACCAGGAGCCCTACGGCCAGACGGACCCCGAGTTCGGTCTGGACTACATGTTCTACATGGCCAGCCTGCCGTTTTTCGGCCTGATCATCGGCTTCCTCATCTCCGTGGTGCTGATCGCCGGCATCGCCGGCCTGCTGGTGCACTACCTGTACGGCAGCATCCGCGTGAAGGAGCAGGGCGGACTGGTCATCGAGTCCGCCGCCCGCGTGCACCTCGGCGTCTTCGTGGCGCTGTTCCTCGTGCTGCAGGCCGGCAACTACTGGCTGAACCGCTACCGGACCCTGCAGTCGCAGGACGGCAACTGGGCCGGTGCCATGTACACGGACGTCAACGCCGTGATCCCGACCTCCACCATCCTCGCCGTGGCCGCCGCGCTGGTGGCCATCCTCTTCATCGTCACGGCCATCACCGGCAAGTGGCGGATCTCCCTGGTCGGCGCCGCCGGCCTGGTCATCGCCGCGATCGTGGCCGGCGCCGCCTACCCGTTCCTGATCCAGGAGTACCAGGTCAAGCCCTCCGAGGTCACCCTGGAACAGGACTACATCGACCGCAACATCGAGCACACGCGTGAGGCCTACGGGCTGGCTGACGTGGAGTCCACCAACTACGCCGGGGAGACCGCCGCCGAGGCCGGCAGCCTCGCCGAGGAGTCGGCGAACACCGAGAACATCCGCCTGATGGACCCGAACCTGCTCTCCCGCACGTTCGGCCAGCTGCAGCAGTTCCGGCCCTACTACGGCTTCCCCGAGACCCTGCACGTGGATCGCTACGACGTGGACGGCCAGACGCAGGACACCATCATCTCCGTGCGTGACATCAACGTGGACCCCACGTCCTCCTGGGTGAACCAGCACATCACGTACACGCACGGCTACGGCGTGGTCGCGGCGGACGCCTCCGAGGTGGCCGCCGGCGGGCGCCCGTCCTTCCTGCTCTCCGGCATCCCGACCTCCGGTGAGCTGGGCAGCGACGAGACCTATGAGCCGCGGATCTACTTCGGCATGAACTCGCCGAGCTACTCGATCGTGGGTGCCCCCGAGGGCGCCCCGGAGCGTGAGCGCGACCGCCCGCAGGATGCCTCGAGCGACCAGGACACCACGTACACCTTCTCCGGTGAGGGCGGCCCGTCCGTGGGCGGCTTCTTCAACCAGCTGGTCTACGCCATCAAGTTCGGTTCCACGGAGATCCTGCTGTCCTCGGACGTGAACTCCGAGTCGCAGATCCTCTACGATCGCAACCCGCTGGAGCGCGTCCAGAAGGTTGCCCCCTACCTGACCGTGGACTCCAACGCCTACCCCGCCATCGTGGACGGGCGCGTGCAGTGGATCGTGGAGGGCTACACCACCTCCAACGACTTCCCCTACTCGACCGGCCAGCAGCTGGACTCGGCCACGCGGGACGCCCTGAACACGGATGCGGCGTCCAACCTGACCGGTCAGGTCAACTACATCCGGAATTCGGTCAAGGCCACCGTGGACGCCTATGACGGCTCGGTGACTCTGTACGCCTGGGACGAGGAGGACCCGCTGCTGAAGGCCTGGCAGAAGGTCTACCCGAGCTCCCTGGAGCCGTACTCGGAGATGAGCGCAGGACTCATGGACCACGTCCGCTACCCGGAGGACATGTTCAAGGTCCAGCGCGAGTTGCTGGGGCGATACCACGTGACCAATCCGGTCGACTTCTACGAGAACAACGACGCCTGGTCCGTGCCGGTGGATCCCACCCAGGACGATGACACGGTCAAGCAGCCGCCGTACTACATGTCCCTGCGCATGCCCGGCAAGGACGAGCCGGCGTTCTCCCTGACCAACACCTACATCCCGCAGCTCACGCAGGGTGCCCAGCAGCGCAACGTGCTCTACGGGTTCCTGTCCGCCAACGGCGACGCGGGCACCGGTGAGGACGGGGTGAAGTCGGAGGACTACGGCCACCTGCAGCTGCTGGAGTTGCCGCGCCAGACAGCCATCCCGGGACCGGGTCAGGCACAGGCGAACTTCGACTCCAACGCCCAGGTCTCCCAGGAGCTGAACCTGCTGCGCCAGGGCGCCTCCGAGGTCATCAACGGCAACCTCATCACCCTGCCGGTGGCCCAGGGCATCCTGTACGTCCAGCCGGTCTACATCCAGTCGACCGGGCCGACGTCCTACCCCACGTTGCGCAAGGTGCTCGTCTCCTTCGGTGACGAGGTCGGCTTCGCCAACACCCTCGAGGAGGCGCTGGACCAGGTGTTCGAGGGGGACTCGGGCGCCTCCACGGCGGACGGCCAGGACCCGACCGAGGGCGAGGGCGAGCCGGGCTCGCAGCCGGCCCCGCCGGAGAGCCAGAGCGCGCAGGAACAGCTCGGCCAGGCCCTCCAGGACGCCAACGAGGCCATCATGGCCTCGGAGGAGGCCATGGCCAGCGGCGACTGGACCGCCTACGGTGAGGCCCAGACCCGCCTCAACGAGGCGCTGTCCCGTGCCCTGGAGGCCGACGAATCCATCCGCGGCGAGGCCATGCCCGAGGAGGGCACCGAGCCGCCGGCCGAGGAGGGCACCGAGGGCTGACCCGCTCGGCCCCGCCTCATCCCACCCAGCAGGGGCCGCCGCCCGGAGCGATCCGGGCGGCGGCCCCTGCTGTCTGCCGCACCCGAGGTGGAGGGAAGATGAACGGGCGCTGTCCGGTGGCGGACATCACGGTGACCTCGATTTGGTGTTCCGGCACGGCCCGCGTATAGTCATATGAGTCGCCGCGGGGTGGAGCAGTTCGGTAGCTCGCCGGGCTCATAACCCGGAGGTCGCAAGTTCAAATCTTGCCCCCGCAACGTGAAGGGAAAACCCCCGAACCATTGGTTCGGGGGTTTTCTGCTGTCCGGGACCGGGGGCGGGGTGGCCTCGGTTCCGGACGGCGGGAACGACGACGGCCCCCCGCCTTCCCCGGGGACCTGCGGGAACCGCAGGTGGACCGGGAGGCGAGGGGCCGTCGTCGTGGGCCAGGCCGGAGGCCCGGTGCGGGGCTCAGCTGTTGGTGGTGGCACCTTCGCTGTAGTCCAGCTCGGACTCCCCGGCGGGGGTGTTGCCGGCCGTCAGGGACGGGGTGCCGCCGGCCTTGAGGGCGGCCAGGCGGGCCTCGACCTCGGTCTGCTCGCCCAGGTCCTCCAGGGACTCGAACTGGGCGTCCAGGGAGGACGCGGCCAGCTCGTTCTGGCCGCGTACGCGGGCCTCCTCGCGGCGGACCTTCTCCTCGAAGCGGTTGACCTCGGAGGAGGGGTCCATGATGTCGATGGACTTCACGGCGTCGTGCACCGCGGACTGCGCCTGGGCGGACTTCGCGCGGGCGGTCAGCTCGTCACGCTTGGACACGAGCTGACGGCGCTTGTCGTTCATCTTGTCCAAGCCGTCCTTGAGCTTGTCCACGATCTCGGTCTGCGAGGCGATGGTCGGCTCGGCGGCCTTGGCGGACTTCTCGGCGTCCATCTGGCGCTCGATGGCGACCTTGGCGAGGTTGTCGAACTTGTCCGCGGAGGCGGTGTCCCCGGTGGTGCGGAACTGGTCTGCCTTGGTGGAGGCGGCCAGGGCCTTCTGGCCCCAGCTCTTGGAGGCGTCCAGGTCCTCGTTGTAGTCGTCCTGGATCATGCGCAGGTTGCCGATGGTCTGGGCCACGGCAGCCTCAGCCTCGGAGATGCTGTTGGTGTAGTCGCGGACCATCTGGTCCAGCATCTTCTGCGGGTCTTCGGCCTTGTCCAGCATCGAGTTGATGTTGGCCTTGGCCAGGGTTGCAATACGGCCGAAAATGGACTGCTTTACCACGTTGTCGCCTTCCGCTCATTCCGTGAGGGCCCCGGGTTTTCCGGAGCTCTGTCTCCCGTGCCCCGCTTGACGGGCGTTGGGCTCCCGCGCCTCGCGGCGCCGGAAATCTCTGTCCTGTGTCTAGAAACTACCGCCACCGAAGTCCCCGAAGCCACCGCCGCCACCGAAGTCTCCGCCGCCCAGGCCGCCGCCACCGCCGAAGCCGCCGAAGCCACCGCCGCCCCAGTCACCGTGGTCGCCGTCCCCGCCGAGGATGCCGCCCATCAGGATGCCGCCGAGGATGGCGCCGCCGAGACCGGCGCCGAAGCCGCCGCCACCCCCGCCGCCGTAGCCGCCACGGCCGCCGTACCCGGCACCGGCGTAGCCGCCGCCCCACTGGTTGAGGTCCTGCTGCGCCAGCTGGCTCGCCCGGTCCGCCAGGGAGCTGGACTGGTGGGCGAGGTTCAGCGCGGTCACGGGGTCCTGGCCGGAGAGCCGGGCCGCCTCCTGCAGGGTGCGCTCGGCCTCGGCCAGCTTGGTGCGGGCCTGACTGCCCACGGCGCCGCGCCGGGCGGCGATGAAGTCCTGGGTGCCGTCGATCTGGGCCTGTGCCTGCAGCATGGCGGACTGCAGGGCAGCGGCGGCCCGGCGCTCCTGGTCCTGGCGGTCCCGGATCCCGCCGAGCGGGGCGTCGAGCTGCCGGTGGGCCTGCTCCAGCGACTGCAGCAGCCGGAAGGGCGCCGGCCGGCCCGAGGCGATCTCCGACTTCACCCGGGTCAGCGTCTGCTCCATGCCGGCCGCCGGTCCCGCGAGCTCGGGGTGCTGTCCTGCCGCCACGAGCGCCTGGGCCTGGGCCAGGTCCTGCTGGGACTGGTTGACACCGGTCTGCAGGTTCTCCAGGGCGCTCTCGAGGTGCTGGCGGGCCTTGGCCACGGCCTCCACCAGGGTGGTGGTCTGGGCCACCGCCTCCTCGCCGGCCCGGATCGCCAGCACCGCGGTGGAGGGATCGGAGGCGTTCAGGGACTCCTCGGCCTTCGCTGCGGCCGAGCGGACGAACTCCAGGCGCTCCCTGGCCTGCGTGGCGTTGTCGGTGACCTCGGCCAGCGCCACGTCCGCGTACCGCTGGTGCAGGTCCACGAGCTCCTGTTCGGCCCGGGCCACCGTGTCCGAGACCTCGTCGGCGCGGGCGTTGAGGGACTCCAGGGCGGCGCCGGCGTTCTTCTCCAGGTCGCGGAGCTCGTCGAACTCCCGGGTGTGGGCGGAGAGGGATTCGTTGACTGCCTTGCACCGGGCGATGATGTCCTTGAGCCAGGCGCGCTGCTGCTCCTCCGTGTCAGGGATGTGGTCGTCCAGCTGGTTCTGCAGCTTGTAGGACTCGCGCATGTGGTCCTTGGCGGTCTCGATGTCCTTCGTGAACGTCTCGACCGACTGCTCGCCGTAGGAGGCCATGGCGAAACCGACCTCCTGCTCCGAGGACCGGATGGCGTCATCCGCGCCGACCAGCATGGAGCCGGCCCTGACGCGCAGGTCCTCCACGGACATCTCGTCCAGCGGGTCCTTGGGTCCCTGCGCCCCGCGCGCGGACTGACCCTGCTGCTCCGCCCTGGACTTGTTGCGGCGCATCAGGGCGTAGCCGCCGCCGGCGAGGGCGGCCACGGCCACGCCGCCGGCGATCCAGCCGCCGGCACCGCCTCCCTCACCCGACGTGGAGGATCCGGAGACGCGGCCGTCCGCGGCGTCCACGATCCCGTTCACCGTCGAGAGCGCCACCGCCTCCCAGTCGTCCTCGCCCACGGACGGCAACTCTGGGGCGATGTACTCCTGGACGATCTCGTTCTGCAGCGGGTAGATGCTGTTGGCCTGGTCGGCGCCATAGCGGTAGTCGCCCGACTCCACGGACACGGCCAGCAGGGAATCGGTGGACCCCATCGAGTTGGCCTCCGTCACCTCCAGCGCCCACTCGCTGGGATCCATGGTCTGACCGGCCTCATCCGTGAACTCATCCACGTACACCACGAAGAGGTTCTGTCCCTCCTCGGCGCGCAGGTCATTGATGGCCTGGGTGATCTCCTGCTCCTGGGCGGAGGTCAGCACCTCGGCCTCGTCCACCACGAAGGTACGCGGGGGGATGTCCACGGGGGCCTCGGCCCACGCCGCGTCCGCGAGCGCCAGTCCGCAGACCGTGACCAGCCCGGAGGCCGCCAGCGCGGTGGCGGTCAGGACGGCGGGGGAGAGACGGCGGGACGGGACCGCGCGGGCCTGGGACTTCATGGATCACCCTTCTGGGGGTACTGGGGGTACACGTGGGACGGTGGCTCTGGTGAGAAGTCTATGGGTCCCTTCCTGACGTTTGCCATGAACCGCGGTGAAGGGGAGTGCGCCAGGGGCGAACCACTTCAGGGTGTTGTCAGGTTTCGCTCAGGCAATACGCTCCAATCGAACAGCAACACGCGGGAGGATGGTCTGCGCGAACAGGCCACCACCAGTGCGGTGGCTGGCAGGAAAGGATGACGACCATGCATGACGCGGACCACCCGGGCACCGGGGGAATCGAAGGAACCGAGGGCACCGGTGGACCGGGCGGCGGTATGAGACCCGTCCCCCCGCGTCCGGAGTCGCCACCCGCGTCAGGGCAGGTCTCCGCCAGCCGCGAACCCTACCTGCAGGGGCAGGACACGCGATCCCTGCCGCAGGTGGCCGCTCCGGCGGGATCCGGGAAGACCTCCACGAAGGCCCCGACGAGGCGCCGCACCGTGGGCGTCGGCACCCTGATCGCGGGCATGCTGATCGCGGGCCTGGCCGGCGGCGGCGTGGCAGCCGGGGTCAACGCGGCCACCGGCGAGGAGGCCGGCCCGTCCGGCACCGGCACCGGGTCCGTCCAGGAACAGGGGCACGGCCTGGACATCAACCGCTCCGAGGACGCCACGGCCGTCACGGCGGCGGCCGCCAAGGCGGCCCCGTCCGTGGTGACGCTGTCCGTCTCGGGCGGCCAGGCCACCGGCTCGGGTTCGGGCGTCATCCTGGACGAGGAGGGGCACATCCTGACGAACACGCACGTGGTGACCCTGGGTGGCCAGTCCGGCTCGGCGGACGTGACGGTCCAGACGGCCGACGGCCAGGTGCACTCCGCCAGCGTGGTCGGCACCGATCCCGAGTCGGACCTCGCCGTGGTCAAGATCGAGGCCGAGGGGCTGACCCCCATCGAGATCGGGGACTCCTCGGAGCTCAATGTCGGTGACTCGGCCATCGCGATCGGCGCCCCGCTGGGTCTGTCGGGCACCGTGACGGACGGGATCGTCTCCAAGCTGAACCGCACCATCTCCGTGGCGTCCTCCGCGGTGCCCGAGGACAGCGGCGAGGGTGGCGGCGGAAACGCCCCCGAGTTCGAGATCCCCGGTTTCCCGGCACCGGAGCAGCAACAGCCCCAGGGCTCCATCTACATCAACGTCATCCAGACGGACGCGGCCATCAATCCGGGCAACTCGGGCGGTGCGCTCGTGGATGCCCAGGGCCGCCTGATCGGCATCAACGTGGCCATCGCCTCCGCCGGGGGCTCCTCGTCCACGGATTCCTCCGGCAACATCGGCGTGGGCTTCTCCATCCCGATCGACCACGCCCAGCGGGTGGCCCAGGACCTCATCGAGACCGGCGAGGCCACCCACGGATTCCTCGGGGTCTCCGTCACGCCACAGCCTGCGACCCCGTCCGGCGGTGAGCCGGAAGCCGAGGCCAGCGGTGCGGGCGACCAGTCCGCGCAGGCCTCCGGCGGCTTCAGCGCCGGCGCCCGGGTGGTCGAGGTGGTCGAGGGCAGCCCGGCGGCCGACGCCGGGCTGCAGGAGGGGGACATCATCACCGGCGTCGGCGACCGGCCGGTGGCGGACAGCCAGTCCCTGACCGCCGTGGTGCGCGAGTACCCGGAGGGTGATACGGCCACCGTGCACTTCACCCGGGACGGCCAGGAGCAGTCCGCGGACGTCACCTTCGTCTCGGATGCGGAGCAGGAGTAGCCGCAGGGGGCACCATGGAGGACATGATGCCCTTGACGACCCCCGCTGAACTCGCCGCCGAGCACGGATGGACCACGGTCCTGGCCTTCGGCGCCCATCCGGACGACCTGGACTTCGGCGCGGCTGCCACGGTGGCGGGGCTGACACGGGCGGGCGTGGAGGTCACCTACGTGGTCATGACGGACGGAGACGCGGGGGGCTTCGAGGCCGAGAACCAGCACACCATGACCGAGCGGCGCCACCGCGAACAGCGCGAGGCCGCGGCCCACCTCGGCGTGCGGGACGTGGAGTACCTGGGGGAGCGGGACGGCTACCTCGAGCCGTCCCACGCCGTGCAGGCCAAGGTGGTGGAGGCGATGCGGCGGCACCGGCCGGACGCGGTGTTCACCATGTCCCCGGAGCGGGACTGGAGCCGGCTGCAGCGCTCGCACCCGGACCACCTCGCCGCCGGCGAGGCCGTGGTCCGAGCCAGCTACCCCGCCGTGGAGAACCCCTTCGCCTATCCGGAGCTGGCCGCCGGCGGGCTCGGGGCGTTCCACCTCAAGTGGCTCGTGGTGTACTGCCACCCCGCGGAGCGGTCCAACCTGGCGGTGGACGTGACGGGGTTCGAGCAGGACAAGCTGGCGGCCCTGCGGTTCCACGCCTCACAGCACCCGGACGTGCAGCGGATGGAGACCTTCGTCCTGGACGGCATGGAGCAGCTCCACCGGGACTGGACCAGCGCACACCGCCCGGAGGGGACCCCCGACACCGTGGACGCACCGAACGTGCCGGCGGCACCGCGGCGGTTCGTGGAGACCTTCCAGCTCGTCAGCGTCAACGACGCCTCCACCATCAGCGGTTTCTAGGCGGGCTCAGCCGCCCGAGGACGGGGTGGGCGTGTTGTTGGGGTGGCCTCCGTAGATCGGGCCCTGCGTCACCTGGTGGACCAGGTCCACGCTGCCGAGCGAGGCCGTCGTCGGGGTCTCCGAACCGCCCTCGGGCTCGAGGGTGACCACGAGCTCCCGGAAGCGCTCGACGCCGCGGAAGGTGACCGGGTCCTGGAGGTCCTCCGGGGTGTACGTGCCCAGGCTGTGCGGGGCCGAGCCGTCCGTGGGGAACAGCCACAGCTGGAACACGGCGCCCTCGTCCGGCACGGGCAGTCCGGCGAACGTCACGTAGGCCATGCCGGCGTCCTTGGACACGTGGCCCTGCATCGATCCGCCCTCGGCGAGCGAGACCTGCTGGGTGGTGAAGGAGTCCTCGGCCCGATTGACGGCGGCCACGATGTTCGGCCCCATGATCAGCCGCACGACGGTCCACAGGCCGAGGGCGAGCACGAGGAGGCCGGCCACCACGAGCATCCACTTCTTCACGGGGCGCCGCGAGGACTCACCGCCGGCGTGCTCGTCGGAGGGGCCCAGCCCGTCCACGAGTCCCATCCCCACGTCCTGCGCCGGCAGCCGGTGCAGCACCTCGTCCAGCAACTCCGACGGCGGCTCGGTCGCCAGCCCGCGGAACGCCCAGGTCACCGTGCGGCGGGCCGCCTCGATCCGGGCGCGCCACAGGGTGGTGAACTCGGGACCCTGGCGGGCCAGGAAGCGGTCGAGTTCCTCGCGCTCCGACCCGGTGACGGCGTCGAGGGCCACCAGGTCCGCCCACTCCTTGCCCAGGCCGTTCTCCAGGTCCTGGCTCAGGTTCAGCGTGAAGTTCCGCGTGGTGCCGGTCCGGGCGGCGATCTCCGGGGTGACGGCCCGCTGCAGGACCGGGTCCTCGCTGCCGGAACGGCCCAGGAACTTCTCCTGGTAGCGCGCGGAGATCCGCTGCACGGCGTCCCTCAGGCGCGACTTCACGGTGGGAACGGCCACGCCCAGCTCCTCGGCCACCTGGCGGTAGGTTCGCCCGCCGGCCCAGGCCAGGTCCAGGGCCTCGAACTGTGCCGGGGTCAGGATGCTCAGCACGGTGGTGGGCTCGCGGCGGCCGCCCTCGGAGGCTCCGGCGTTCTCCGGCAGCAGTCCCTCCCCGAATCCCGGCAGCGCGTCCTCGCGCAGCAGCCGCGTCATCGTGCCGTGGGCCAGCACCTCGAGCCAGCACAGCACGGAGCGGTGCCGCACCCTGGCCGAGTCCTCGTCGAACCGCTCGTACGGGGCCTCGTCCCAGGCGCGGAGGAAGGTGAGGACGGTGGCCTCCGCGGCGTCCGACTCGGCGGCGAAGAGCGCCGAGGCCATGCCGTAGACCCACGGCGCGGTGGCGTCATAGAACGCGGAGAACGACGCCTGGTCGCCCTCGCCGGCGAGCGCGAGCAGATCGTCGAGACCGGGCAGCCCGAGGTCGGCCGCCGACGGCGAGACGGCCGACGGGGCCGGGGTGTGGTCGGACAGGCCGGGGGCGTTCTTTTCCATGGTGGTCCCAGCATAGAAAGGCGGCCCTCTGACGCCCGGCCGCCACGCGGACCGTGATCGCACTGCAACCCGCGGGTGGGTGGTGGTCAGGAGCCGCCGGCGAATCCGTGCTGGCGCCAGGCCTCGTAGAGGGCAATCGAGGCGGAGTTCGCCAGGTTGAGGGACCGGCGGGAGGGCTGCATGGGCAGCCGCACGCGTCCGGTGATGCGGGGGTCGGCCAGGACCTCGGCCGGCAGCCCGGTGGACTCCCGGCCGAACAGCAGCACGTCACCGGGACCGTAGGCCACGTCCGTGAACAGCTGGTCCCCGCCCGAGGTGAAGGCGTAGACGCGGGCCGGCAGCAGGGCCGCGAAGGCCGTCGGGAGGTCGGGGTGCACCGTCATGACGGCGAGGTCGTGGTAGTCCAGTCCCGCCCGGCGCAGCTTGGCGTCGGAGAAGTCGAAGCCGACGGGTTCCACCAGGTGCAGCTCGGCGCCGGTGATGGCGGCCAGCCGGATAAGGTTGCCGGTGTTCCCGGGGATCTCCGGGGAGTGCAACAGGATGCGGAACCCCGGGGTGCCGGGTGCCGGGGCCCGCGGGGCGCCCCGGTGCGGGTTGTCCGGGAAGGGGCCCGGGCCGTCGTCGTGCTCGGGGTGAATGCGCGCGGGGTGAGGCACGGGGGGATGGGAAGGCACCCGACCATGGTAGTTCCTGGCCCCCGGGTGCGCCGTGACGGGCCGGTTCGCGGCTCAGTACATGGCGCCGAGCAGCCGGGCCAGCAGCCGGCGGTCCACGGTGGCGGCCCGGGAGCCGGTGCCGAGGAACATCTTGAGGTCCCGGCCGAATTGCAGGGGATTGGCGGGCGGGTCGGTCAGGAAGCCGGCGTCGGAGTCCAGTACGGAGCGCGTGCGGTCGAGTTGGATCACGGGCGCGTGGGGGTTGTCCTCGGGGCCCAGCACCAGCACGAACCCGCCCACCGTGCAGTCGGGGAAAGCCCGCTGCAGGGCCACCATGGCGGGGGCCAGGGACGGCGGGGAGAGCCGGCGGTCGCCCTTCCACAGCTCGGCCCCGTCCCAGCGGTAGACCCCGTCCGGGACCTGCAGGGACCCGATCACGGCCAGCCGGTCACCGCACAGCAGCACGTGGTCGATGGCCCCGGAGTTCAGCCGCCCGAAGGTCAGGTGCAGCCCGTTGACCAGCCGGGAGGCCGGCAGGGAGCCCAGCACGTGGGTCTGCACCGTCCGGATGGCGCGGGCCTCCCGGACCAGCCGGTGACCCGCCGGCAGGATGCCCCGCTTGCGCGGCGCCCCGTGGATCTGCTGGGAGCTGCGGGCCAGGTCCAGCACCATCTCGTCGTCCAGCGGGGGCACATAGGTGATGGTCCCGGATCCGGCACCCTGGCCGGCGCGTGGCCGGCCTGGGCGGGCGGTGGAGGAGGGGCCCGACGCCGGCCCACCGGTCCGCGCGCCCGTCCCGGAACCCTGGGCACTGGCCGGGCTGAAACCGCGGTCGTAGTCACGGCGCGCCTCCGGATCGCCCACGAGCTCCCAGGCCTGACTGACGAGCCGGAACTCAGCCGCGTCCCCACCGTAGTCCGGGTGCGTCCGGCGGGCGGCGCGGCGCCACGCGGCCTTGAGGACGGCGGTGTCTGCGTCGAAGGACACCCCGAGGACCTCGTAGGCGGACCGGCCGCCGAGATCGGCCGGGCTCACGATGCCCGGACCCCGGTCGCGCCAGCGGCGCGGCGGGGCTCGTGGCGGGGGAACACATACCGCAGGAACAGGGCGCCGTCCTCCTCGAGCAGGCCGACGAGGTCCAGGGCGGCCGCCTCCGGCAGGCCGGGCCCGCCTATGATGCGGATCCCCGAGGGGCCGGCCGCCAGCGGAGACAGGGACAGGCACAGCTCGTCGGCCAGTCCCGCCGCCGCGAAGGTCCCGAACAGGGCGGGACCGCCCTCGGAGTGGACCAGCCGGTGGCCCCGGCCGGCGAGCTCGGCGCGGATCCGGGCCGGCTCGGCCCGGCGCTCGCCGCAGTCCACCACGTCGGCGACCTCCTCGATCGCCCGTCTGCGGCCGGCGTCGGCCCCGGCCGTGGTGAGCACCAGCGGGCGCACCGGGGCGGTCCTCAGGAACTCGCCGTCCGGATCCAGGCCGAGCGAACCGCTGACGACGGCGATCCCCGGGTGCCCGGGCAGGCCGCGGTCCTCGCGCCAGGCGCGGTCCTCGGCGGAGACGAGCTCACCGGCGTACCCCTCGACGCGGAGGGTTCCGGCGCCGACGAGGATGACGTCGGCCGGCCGGCGGAGCAGGGCGAACAGCCGGCGGTCAGCCGCCGTGCCGAGTCCCCGCGAGTGCCCGTCCAGGGTGGCGGCGCCATCGGCGGAGGAGACGAAGTTGAACCGTACCCAGGGCCGGTGGCTCGCGCTGCCGGCGCCCTGCGTGCTGCCCGCCGGCGGAGTGTAGAAGGCGACGAGCTCGTCATCGCTGAGCTCCGCCGCGCTGCCGCGACTGGGCAGTCCGGAGGGGTAGGGATGCACCAGTGCTCTCATCGGGCGGCCCTTTCGGTCGTCGAGGCGGGGGCGGGCTCCTCGGGTGGGTGCGGCGGCGGGACCCTGGTCCGCCTGCAGACATTCTGGCAGCAACCGGTGCGTGGCGTGGAACGACAGTGCGGCGTGGAACGACCGGGGCGTGTTCCGGCGGCATCCGTGCGCCGCGATGGCACCATGAGTGGCATGCAACGCAGACCGCGGCCCCGGCCGGAGGCCCCCGAACTCCGGCTCCTCGACCCCGCCGAGGGTGCCTGGGTGGCCGGGATGCTGGAGGCAGGGGCCCGGATCGGCCACGTCGCCTCGACGGTTCCCGTGGGCGAACCGGCGCCCTACGAGGCCATCGCCCGGATCCTCCACCCGGTGCCCTGGCACCACCGTGACTGGACAGACGCCGCAGCGGGGAGGCTGCGCGGCCTCGGCCTCGTGCCGGAGGACTACGCGGACTTCCGGGACGAGCCGTCCTCGGAGGTCCGGACCCTCAACGCCTACGGCACCACCACGTGGCGGCAGGTGGCCGCGGACCACGGCACCGAGGTCCATGCCGGGGCGCAATGGGCGGACCTGGCCCGGGTGGACGGGGACGGCTCCTCGTTCTCGCGCCTGGACCCGGGGCTGGAATACGACGCCCCGTCCGTGGGAACGCTGGGCCAGCCGGCCATGGGGTTCCTGGCCGAGGTCCTCCTGCGTCACACCGGGACCCCGCGGGACCTCGTGCTGGGGCTGTGGCCGGGCTTCGGCTGGATGGACGGCGGCGGCGCCCTCTTCGGGCCGGCCGTGGAGGATGCCACCGGCGGGCGGCACTCCTCGCTGTCCCTGCCGCCGGCCTTCGGCCCGCGGACCACCCGGGCGCTGCGCCGGGGGACCGGCCTGTTGGACGTGGGCGGCGGATACCGGGAATACCTGCTGGTGCCCGACGACGGCACGCGGCTCCGGCGGCCGGAGTGGACCCGGGCGGTGCACCCGGCGTTCCCGGCAGGGGACGGTGCCGAGTACCAGTCGCCGCAGCTGGCCTGGCCGCGGGACCGCGCCTGGGCGCTCGCCAGTGAGATCGACCTCGACTCCACCCTGGTGGCCGGTTCCGCGGCGCTGGTTCGGGCGATCTGCACGCACCCGGGCCTCGAGGCCGTGGTGGTCCGGCCGGACACGGACCTGACCGCGTTCGCCGGTACGGTCAACCACCGGGATCCCGCCGGATGAGTCACCCCGCCGGCGGCCGACCCCACCTGCTGCTGTGCATCAACCCGGCCTCGGGGGTCGGGCGGGGCGCAGGGATCGGTGCGGAGGTCCTGGCCCGACTGCGCTCCGGCGGAGCCGACGTCGAGGTCCTGGCCGTCCACCGCGAGTCGCTTGACGGGTCCTCCTCGCGGGTGGCCGGCGGTCCGACCCCGGACGCGGACGACGAGCTGCCGGCCCGGCGGTACGAGACCGCCCTGGGACGGCGGCTGGACGGCGGGCCGCAACCGGCCGCCGTCGTAGTGGTGGGCGGGGACGGGATGGTGCACGTCACCGCCAACGTCCTGGCCGGCACGGGGATCCCCCTGGGCGTGGTCCCGGCCGGGACCGGCAATGACACCGTGCGGGCCCTGGGCTGGGCCGAGGCCGGCGTGGCGGAGTCCACCGAGCGCATCCTGGGCGCGCTGGGACGTCCGCCCGGGGCGATCGACCTCGCGAGGGTGGAGCTGGGGGACCTCGGGGCCGCGGGAGCCGGGGCCGCCGGCGGTGGGACAGCCGTGGTCCGGTATGCGGTCTCGGGGGTGAACGTCGCCTTCGACGCCGCCGTGAACGCCACCGCGAACAGCCTGCGGTGGCCCCGCGGCGGCCTGCGGTACGTGCTGGCCGTGCTCATGGAGCTCACGCGGTACCGCCCGGCCGGACTGCGGACGCTGCTGGACGGCGCGGAAGGGGCCAGCGGACCGGCGTTCCTGCTGTGCGTCATGAACGGCCGGTTCATCGGCGGGGGAATGGAGGTCACCCCCGGCACGCGCCTGGACGACGGCATCCTGGAGGTCTTCCACGTCCCGCCGATGCATCCCGTCCGGTTCCTGCGCGTCTTCCCCCGGGTCTTCTCCGGCCGGCACACCGATCTCCCCGAGGTCACCATCCGGCCGGCGCGTTCGGTGCGGATCGAGCGGGTGGGGCGGGGACCATCCGAGCGGGAGTCCGTGGTGTTCGGCGATGGCGAGCCCCTGGGGCAGCTGCCGGCCACGGTGACCGTGGCCCCCGGGATGCTGGCCGTGCTGGGCGGGGCGGAATCCTGAGGCCGGAGGCCTCCAGCGCTCCTACACTGGAGGCATGAGCACCTCCGAGCCCCGGAACCGCGTGTACCTCGACCATGCCGCCACCACCGCCATCCGCCCCGTGGCCCTTGACGCCTTCACCTCCAGCTCCCTGACGGTGGGGAACCAGTCCTCGTTGCACCAGTCCGGACGGGGTGCCAAGCTGCGGGTGGAGACCGCCCGGGACGCCCTCGCCGCCGCGGTGGGCGCCCACCCGAGCGAGGTCGTCTTCACCTCCGGGGGCACCGAGTCGGACAACCTGGCCCTCAAGGGCCTGTACTGGGCCCGCCGGGACGCCACCCGGGCGGCCGGGCGCCCGGAGTGCCACCGGATCGTGCTCACCGGGATGGAGCACCACGCCATCCTGGACACGGCCACCTGGCTGGAGACCCACGAGGGAGCCCAGCTCGACTTCGTGCCGGTCCACGCCGACGGCATGGTGGACCTGG
The DNA here is from genome assembly GCF_031432995.1 of Citricoccus sp. I39-566. Classification (GTDB taxonomy): domain Bacteria; phylum Actinomycetota; class Actinomycetes; order Actinomycetales; family Micrococcaceae; genus Citricoccus; species Citricoccus nitrophenolicus_A. The sequence continues at coordinate 2,852,642 of NZ_CP133842.1, read as the reverse complement.
AGGCCTGGCGCCAGACCCTGTCCCGCGAGCCGGAGACCATCGCGGTGGCGACCCTGATGTGGGTCAACAATGAGATCGGCACCGTCCAGCCCGTCTCCCGGGCCGCCGCGATCGCCGCCGAGTACGGGGTCCCCTTCCACACCGACGCCGTGCAGGCCCTGGGCACCGTGCCGGTGGACTTCCCGGCCTCCGGTGCCACCACTCTGGCCGTGAGCGGTCACAAGATCGGAGCGCCCGTGGGGGTCGGCGCCCTGCTGGTGCGCCGTGACGCCACCCTGACCCCCGTGCAGCACGGGGGCGGGCAGGAACGGGACATCCGCTCCGGCACCATCCCGGCGGCCCTCATCGAGGCGTTCGCGGCCGCCGCCACGGAGGCCCGGGCCCATCTGGACGGGGAGCGGGAACGGCTCGGTTCCCTGCGGGACCGGCTGATCGAGGGCATCCGGGAGCTGATCCCCGAGGCCCGGCTCACCGGGCCGGAGGACCTCGACCCGCAGACGGGGGAGCGCCTGCCGGCCGGCACCCGGCGTTCCCCGGGCAACGCCCACTTCATCTTCCCCGGCTGCGAGGGGGACTCGATCCTGTTCGGCCTGGACATGGTGGGCGTGGAGGCCTCCACGGGCTCCGCCTGCTCGGCCGGGGTCCCGCGCCCCTCCCACGTGCTGCTGACCCTCGGCGTCGACGAGGACCAGGCGCGTTCCGTGCAGCGCTTCTCCCTCGGGCATACATCCACGGCCGCCGACGTTGAGCAGGTGTTGTCCGTGCTGCCGGAGGTCCATGCCTCCGCGCGCCGCGCCGGCATGGCCGGGCACACCTCCACGATCCGGACGGCCAACAGCACGCCGGTCACCAGCACACCGACCCGGACATCGTCCAGCACCACCTCGAAGGGAGACCTCAGCGTATGAAGGTCCTGGCCGCCATGAGCGGGGGAGTCGATTCCGCCGTCGCCGCAGCCCGAGCGGTGGACGCCGGCCACGAGGTGGTCGGGGTGCACCTGGCGCTGTCCCGCATGCCCGGGACCCTGCGCACCGGTTCCCGCGGCTGCTGCACCATCGAGGACTCCCGGGACGCCTGGCGCGCCTGTGAGAGGCTCGGCATCCCCTTCTACACGTGGGACTTCTCCGAGCGGTTCAAGGAGGACGTGGTGGACGACTTCGTGGCCGAGTACGCCGCCGGCCGCACCCCGAACCCCTGCATGCGCTGCAACGAGCGCATCAAGTTCGCCGCGCTGCTGGAGAAGGCGCTGGCCCTGGGCTTCGACGCCGTCTGCACCGGCCACTACGCGAAGGTCGTCCGCACCGACGCCGGCGCCCTGGAGCTGCACCGTGCGGCCGACTGGGCCAAGGACCAGTCCTATGTGCTGGGCGTGTTGACCGCCGAGCAGCTCGAGCACTCGATGTTCCCGCTGGCTGACACCCCGTCCAAGGACCTGGTCCGGGCCGAGGCCGCCGAGCGTGGGCTCACCGTGGCCGCCAAGCCGGACTCCCATGACATCTGCTTCATCCCGGACGGGGACACGCGCGGCTGGCTGAACGAGCGCCTCGAGATGACCGAGGGGGACATCCTGGACACGGAGGGCGAACGCCTCGGCTCTCACCCCGGCGCGCACGCCTTCACGGTGGGCCAGCGCAAGGGGCTGAACATCGGCCGCCCCGCCGCGGACGGCCGGCCCCGCTTCGTCCTGGAGGTCCGGCCCAAGGACAACACGGTGGTGGTCGGCCCCCGGGAGATGCTCGCCGTGGACCGGGTCACCGGCATCCGGCCGTCCTGGGCGGGCGCCCCGCTGGCCGAGGAGGCCACCGGCAGCTGGTTCGACTGCCACCTGCAGGTCCGGGCCCACGGTGACCCGGTCCCCGCCCGCGCCCGGGTGGAGCGCGATCAGGAGGGGTCCGACGCCGGCACCTGGATCATCGAGCTCCACGAACCCCTCACCGGGGTCGCCCCCGGCCAGACCGCCGTGCTATACCAGGGCACCCGGGTGCTCGGCCAGGCCACGATCGACGCCGCCTCCAGCGCCGCCCGGGTCGCCTGACCCCCACACGGGCGTCTTCCGCGGAGGGCTGGCCGCGCGACCCGCCGGTAACTTGTTGCCCCGTTCTGCGGTGTCCACGGCGTAGGCTGTCGTGTCATCCGGGCCACCGTGACCCGGATCACGTCATCGCCTTTCGTACCCCGGTCCCGCTGCCCGCACCCCTGGTGTCCGCGGGACCTTCCAGGAGGACACCCCATGGCCATCATCCGTCGCCGCCTCAGCGCGGCCATCGCCCTGGGCGGCGCCGCCGCCCTGGCCCTCACCGCCTGCACCGGCCCCGCGCCCAGCGGGGACTCCTCGGACGCCGGCTCCGCTGAGGGCGGTGACACCGCTGCCGCCATCGTCTACGGCACCACGGACAAGGTCACCTCGCTGGACCCTGCGGGCTCCTACGACAACGGCTCCTTCATGCTCATGAACCAGGTCTACCCGCTGCTGCTGAACTCCGCGCCCGGCACGGCGGAGGTCGAGCCCGACCTGGCCGAGTCCGCCGAGTTCACCTCTGAGAACGAGTACACCGTGACCCTGCCCGGAGGGCTGACCTGGGCCAACGGCAACACCCTGGACTCCGCTGACGTGAAGTTCACCTTCGACCGCCAGCTGGAGATCGCCGACCCGAACGGACCGTCGTCCCTGCTGGGCAACCTCGAGTCCGTCGAGGCCCCGGACCCCACCACGGTGGTCTTCACCCTCAAGGAGGGCAACGACCAGACCTTCCCGCAGGTGCTCTCCTCCCCGGTCGGGCCGATCGTGGACGATGAGACGTTCCCGCCGGACGGGCTGCTCTCCGACGAGGAGATCGTCGCGGCCGACGCCTTCCACGGCCAGTACACGATCGACTCCTATGAGAAGAACCAGCTCGTGAACCTCGTGCCCTTCGACGGCTACGACGGACTGCTGGGACCGGCCAAGAACGGACAGGCATCCATCAAGTACTACGCCGACTCCAACAACCTGAAGCTGGACATCGAGCAGGGGACCATCGACGTGGCCTCCCGCGCCCTGACCCCCACTGACGTGGAGGACCTCTCCGGCAACGACGACGTGGTGGTCCACGAGGGCCCAGGCGGCGAACTGCGGTACGTGGTGTTCAACTTCGACACCATGCCCTTCGGCGCCGAGACCGAGGACGCGGACGAGGACAAGGCCCTGGCCGTGCGTCAGTCGATGGCGGACCTGGTGGATCGGGACGCCCTGTCCGAGCAGGTCTACAAGGGCACCTACACCCCCGCCTACGGCTACGTGCCGAAGGAGTTCGAGGGCGCCACCGAGCCGCTGAAGGTGAAGTACGGCGACGGCGACGGCGCACCGGACGCGGACCGGGCCGCCCAGCGCCTGGAGGAGGCCGGCGTCGAGACCCCCGTGACGCTGAACCTGCAGTACAACCCGGATCACTACGGTCCGTCCTCGGGCGAGGAGTATGCCCTCGTCAAGCAGCAGCTGGAGGCCGACGGCCTGTTCACCGTCAACCTGCAGTCCACCGAGTGGGTGACCTACCAGGAGGACCGCGTGGACTCCTACCCCGTCTACCAGCTCGGCTGGTACCCGGACTACTCGGACGCGGACAACTACCTCTCACCGTTCTTCGCCGTGGAGAACTTCCTGTCCAACAACTACGTCAACGAGGACGTCGACCGGCTGATCGCCGAGCAGCGCGTCACCCCGGACGAGGCCGAGCGCAGCGCGAAGCTGGGCGAGATCCAGGACCTGGTGGGGGAGGACCTGTCCACCCTGCCGCTGCTGCAGGGAGCCCAGGTGGCCGTGTCCGGCACCGACGTGACGGGCGTGGACGACACCCTGGACCCCTCGTTCAAGTTCCGCCTGGGAGCCGTGTCCAAGGAGGGCTAGTCCACCGTGACCGTCACCGCTGACCTGCCGGGGACCCCGGCGGGCGACGAACCGGTGGCCCTGCCCGGGGGTTCCGACCCCCAGCAGTCCGCCCGGCCCCGCACCCGGGGCCTGGGCGGACTGGGCGGGTACATCCTGATCCGGTTCCTGCTCATCATCCCGACCGTGTTCATCCTCGTGACCATGGTGTTCTTCCTCATGCGGGTGACCGGCGACCCGATCACCGCCGCCATGGGCGGCCGGCTGACCCCGTCCCAGCTCGCCGAGCGCATCTCCGCGGCCGGCTACGACCGGCCCCTGCCCGTGCAGTACGCCGAATACCTCGGCGGCCTGCTGACCGGGGACTTCGGCACCACGCTCTCGGACAACCGCCCCGTGACGGAGGTGCTGGCCACCTACGGGGCGGCCACCCTGGAGCTGGTGTTCTTCTCCGTGATCGTGGCCCTCGTGGTCGGCGTGCCCCTGGGCATGGTGGCGGCAAGGTTCCGCGACCGCTGGCCGGACGCCGTGCTGCGCATCGCGGCGATCCTGTTCTACGCCACCCCGGTGTTCTTCGCCGGGCTGCTGCTCAAGCTGGTCTTCGGCATCTGGCTCGGGTGGTTCCCCACGAACGGGCGCGTGCAGATCAACCACCAACTGGACCTGGACCGGCTCCAGGCGCCCACCGGGATCTACTTCCTGGACGCCCTGCGCTCGGGCAACCTGGCCGCCTTCGGGGACGTGCTCCAGCACGCGGCCCTGCCGGCGATCGCCCTGGGCCTGCTGACCGGCGGCGTGTTCCTGCGCCTGGTCCGCACCAACATGATCGGCACCCTCGGACGGGAGTTCGTGGAGGCCGGGAGGTCCCGCGGCGTCAGCGAGGTCCGCCTGACCACCCGGCACGCCTTCCGGCCCGCCCTGATCCCCATCATCACCGTGATGGGCCTGCAGATCGCCATGATGATGGGCGGTGCCGTCCTGACGGAGACCACCTTCGAGTGGAAGGGGCTGGGCTTCCAGCTGGCCGAGTACCTCACCGCCCGCGACTTCGTGGCGGTGCAGGGGATCGTGGTCCTGCTGGCCGTGATCGTGGCCGTGACCAACTTCCTCGTGGACATCGTGGCCGCGCTCATCGACCCGAGGGTGAGGTACTGACATGTCCCTGGCCACCACCGCCCGCAGGCTGCCGGTCATCTCCCACCTGGGGCAGTCCGCCGGCCTGCAGCGCGGGATGCTCATCGCCGGACTCGCACTGACGGTGCTGTTCGTCCTCGCCGCGGCCCTGGCCCCGTGGCTCGCCCCCTACGGCTACGCCCAGATGACCTACTCCGGCGGCGGAGCCTTCCCCACGCAGGCGCCGCCCTCCGCGGAACACCCGTGGGGGACCACGGTGGGGGGATTCGACGTGCTGTCCCGGGTGCTGTGGGGCACGCAGACCGCCCTGGCCGTGATCGTCGCCGCGGTGGTCATGTCCCTGTTCCTCGGCGTGTTCCTCGGCCTGGTCTCGGGCTACCTCGGCGGCTGGGTGGACCGCGTGCTCGTGGTCATCGCGGACGCGATCTACGCCTTCCCCTCGCTGCTGCTGGCCATCGTCATGTCGATCGTCATCAGCCAGGGCCGGTCCAGCCTGTGGGGCGGGATCATGGCGGCAGCCATCTCCATCACCGTGGTGTTCATCCCGCAGTACTTCCGGGTGATCCGCGCCGAGACCGTGCGCCTGAAGGCCGAGCCCTTCGTGGAGTCCGCGCAGGTGGTGGGCTCCTCACCGTGGCGCATCATGACCCGGCACATCCTGCGCAACGCCACCCGGTCCCTGCCGTTGATCTTCACCCTGAACGCCTCGGAGGCCATCCTGACGCTCGCCGGGCTCGGCTTCCTCGGCTTCGGAATCGAGCCGACGGCGGCCGCCGAGTGGGGCTACGACCTCAACCGGGCGCTGGCGGACGTGACGAGCGGGATCTGGTGGACCGGCCTGTTCCCGGGACTGGCGATCGTGCTGACGGTGATGGGGCTGACCCTGGTGGGCGAGTCCATGAACGACCTCAACGACCCGCGCCTGCGCACCCGCTCCCGCCGGCGGTCCCGGCGCGCCACGAAGGAGACCGCATGATCACCCCCACCCCCGAGGGGCACGACGCCGGCCCGGTCACCCCGGTGCTGGAGGTCCGGGATCTCTCGGTCACCTTCGCCACCGACGGCGGGGACGTGCGCGCCGTGCGCGACGCCGCCTTCTCCGTCGCCCCGGGCGAGGTCGTGGCCGTCGTCGGGGAGTCCGGGTCCGGCAAGACCGTCACCGCCAAGACGGTGCTCCGGCTGCTGCCGGAGACCGCGGAGGCCTCCGGGGCCGTCGTCGTGTCCGGGAAGGACGTGCTGAGCCTCTCCGGCTCCGCGCTGCGCCAGATGCGCGGCAGCCACGCGGCGATGATCTTCCAGGAGCCGTCCACGGCGCTGAACCCCGTGTACACGGTGGGCTGGCAGATCATGGAGGGCCTGCGGGCGCACGCCCGTGTCGCGGAGTCCGGCGGCCGTGGCCGGATCGGCCGCCGGGAGGCCCGGCGCACGGCGGTCGAGGCACTGCGGGCCGTGGGCATCCCGGACCCCGAGACGCGTGTGGACTACTACCCGCACCAATTCTCCGGGGGGCAGAAGCAGCGCGTGGTCATCGCCGCCGCGCTGGCCCTGAACCCCGGCCTGATCGTGGCGGACGAACCCACCACGGCCCTGGACGTCACGGTCCAGGCAGAGATCCTGGACCTGCTACGGGACCTGCGGGACACCCGCGGCGTGTCCATCGTGCTCATCACCCACAACATGGGCGTGGTCGCGGACCTGGCCGACCGCGTCGTGGTGATGTACCGCGGCGAGATCGTGGAGCAGGCCTCCGTCCGGGAGCTCTTCGCCGCGCCCCGGGAGGACTACACGCGTGCCCTGCTGGAGGCCGTGCCGCACCTGGGCCGGAACTCGGCCTCCGCCGGGGTCACCGAACGCCCCGCGGCGGGGCAGGCCCCCGTGGTCAGCGCCCGCGGACTGCAGATCGAGTTCCCCGGCCGGCTCGGCAAGCCGCCGTTCCGGGCGGTGAAGGGCGTCGATCTCGAGATCCGCGCCGGCGAGGTCTACGGGCTGGTGGGGGAGTCCGGTTCGGGCAAGACCACCATCGGACGGGCCATCGCCGGTCTCACGCCGGCCACGGGCGGCTCGCTGACCGTGTTCGGGCACGAGATGGTCGGGTTCCGGGAGCGGGCGTTCAAGCCGCTGCGCCGGGACATCGGCTTCGTGTTCCAGGACCCCGCGGCGTCCTTCAACCCGCACCTGACGATCGGCGAGTGCATCGCCGAACCCCTGCTGGTCCACCCCGCGGCGTGGTCCCGGGACGGTGAGCCGTCCGCCGAGCGGTCCAACGCGCCGTCCGCCGGGCCGGGCGGCTCCGCCGTCGGCCGCCGCATCTCCTCCCTGCTGGACGCCGTCCAGCTGCCCGCCGAGTACGCCCGCCGCTACCCGCACGAGCTCTCCGGCGGCCAGCGCCAGCGGGCGTCCCTGGCGCGCGCGCTGGCCCTGGACCCCGCCCTGCTCGTGGCGGACGAGCCGACGTCGGCCCTCGACGTGTCCGTGCAGGCCAAGGTCCTGGACCTGTTCCGCGAGGTGCAGGAACGCTTCGGCTTCGCCTGCCTGTTCATCAGCCACGACCTGGCCGTGGTGGACCACCTCGCCACGTGGGTGGGCGTGCTCTACCGGGGCGACCTCGTGGAGGAGGGCATCGGTTCCCGGGTGATGGGCGCCCCGCAGCACGACTACACCCGGCGACTGGTGGCCTCGCTGCCGGTGCCGGATCCGGTGGAGCAGTCACGCCGGCGCCGGGAACGGCAGGTGGCCGCTGGCTGACCGTAGGCTAGGGGCCATGAGTGAGCAGACCGACGCCGGGACCGGCCAGCAGTCCGAGGGCGGCTACGACCCCCACGCCTCCTCCCTGCGGGGCACCGCCGACCCGGCGGTGCTCGAGGAGCTGTACGCGATCCGCGGCAGCATCGACAACGTGGATGCCACGCTCGTCTACCTGCTCGCCGAGCGGTTCAAGTGCACCCAGCGGGTCGGGCGGCTCAAGGCCGAGCACGAGCTGCCGCCCTCGGACCCGGGCCGCGAGGCCGCGCAGATCGAGCGGCTGCGTCGGCTCGCCGCGGACGCGGACCTGGACCCGGCCTTCGCGGAGAAGTTCCTGAACTTCATCGTCTCCGAGGTCATCCAGCACCACCGCGCCATCGCGGCCGAGAACCGTTGAGGGCTGCCGACGCCCCCGCGGTCCGCGCCACCCTGCTGGGGGACTGGCCGGGGACGGACCCCGTGTCCGCCGCCGGGGACGTGCTCAACGCCCTGGGGTCCCCGCACCTGCCGGTGCTGCCCGAGCTGCCCGCCCGGGGCCCCGGATCCGATCCGGTCGGCCGCACGGCCGCGCTGCTCGAGGACCTCGCGGTGGACCTCCAGCCGCACGGGTGGCGGCTCGTCCCGGAGCCCGGGATGGACCACCGCCGCGCCACCTCCGCGCTGGCCTCCGACCGCCACGCCCTGACCGACGTGGCCGGGGAGTCGGGCCTGAGCCTGGAGGACCTGCTGCTGCGGGTGACCGGACCGATGTCACTGGCGGCCGATCTCTGGCTGCCCGGCGGGGAGCGCTCGCTCTCGGACCACGGGGCGCGCCGGGACGTGGCCCAGTCCCTGGCCGCGGGACTGGCCTCCCACGTCGCCGCGGTGCGCTCGCAGACCGGTGCCTCGAGGCTCACCGTGGTCCTGGAGGAGCCGCGCGCCGCGGCCGTGCTCTCCGGCGCCCTGCCCACGGCCAGCGGCTACCGCACCGTGCGCTCCATCCCCCGGTCGGAGGTCCGGTCCGCCTGGACCCTGCTCCTGCAGTCGGTGCTCGACGCCGGCGCCACCGGTCTGGTCCTGGCCCCCGGCCGGCGCGGGGCCGGCGCGGACTGGGCCTGGGCGGAGCTGGCGCTGCTGGCCTCCGAGGCGCTGCCGCCGCTGGCCTCCGAGGGCGGGACTCGGTCTGCGACCGGGGACGCGAACGGGGATGGGAGCGGAGATCAGCACGGGGAGGGAGCCGCGCCGATGACCGCGCTGGCCCTCCCACTGGCCCCGCTGGAGGGGCCGGGGGCCGATCCCTCGCGGTGGGAGATGGTCGCCGGCTGGACCGAGGCGGGCCGCCACGTGGCCGTCCGGCTGCCCGCGCCGGAGCACGTCGGCACCCCTGTGGCCCCGCGACCCGCTGGGACCGCGGCGGGACGGCCCTACCGGGGCGCCGCCGTCGGGCTCGCCCGGGCCTGGGAGCGCCTGGGCCTGGACCCGGCACGGCTCGGCCAGCTGATCCTGGCCGCCCCGGACCTGTCCGCCGGCACCCGCGTCCAGGCCAACCGGACGGTGGAGGCCACGGTGGCCGCCGCCGAGGAGCTCGACCGCATCCGCCAGGACGGCGGCCTGGCCTAGCCACGGTCCGCGGAGGGGACCTCAGAGGCGGCCGGCGGCCTTGAGCCTGAGGTAGGTGTCCGCCAGCGCGGGCGGCAGCGCGTGCGGCGCCGCATCCACCACCTCGACCCCGAGCATCTCCAGCTCGCGGGCGGCGGCCCGGCGTTCCAGCCAAGCACGCTCGGCCGCGGCCGCACGGAAGGTGGTCTCGGCGTCGTGCCGGGTCCGGGCCATCTCGGCGAGCTGGGGGTCCGCCACCGAGGCGACCACCACCTGGTGGCGGGAGCTCAGGGCCGGCAGCACGGGCAGCAGCCCCTCCTGCAGGGCGGCGGGATCCAGATCGGTCAGGAGCACCACGAGGGCGCGCTGCCGGGACACCGCCGCCACCTCCACCGGCACGCTGGACCAGTCCGCGGAGAGCAGCGTCGGCTGCACGGGGGCCAGGGCCGTGACCATCCGGTGCAGCAGGTGGCCCTTCTCCGTGGAGGAGGTGCGGGCCCGCACCCGCCGGTCGAAGGCGATCAGCTCCACCCGGTCACCGCCCGCGGAGGCCAGTGCCGCTAGCAGCAGGGAGGCCTCGATCCCCGTGTCCAGCTTGGGCTCGTCGTCCACGCGGGCGGCGGCGGTGCGCGAGGTGTCCAGCACGATCACCACCCGCCGATCCCGTTCGGGCCGCCACGTCCGCACCACCACATCCTGCCGGCGCGCGGTGGCCCGCCAGTCGATGGAGCGCACGTCGTCGCCGCGCACGTAGTCGCGCAGGGAGTCGAACTCGGTGCCGGCCCCGCGGTGCTGGACGGCCGAGCGCCCGTCCATCTCCCGCAGGCGGGCCAGCCGCGAAGGCAGGTGCCGGCGGGAGCGGAACGGCGGCAGGATGCTGATCTGGCCGGCGGCGGGCAGGGTGAGCTGACGCCCCGCCACCCCGATCGGGCCCCAGGAGCGGATCGTGACCGAGGGCGTGCGCAGCGTCCCCCGGCGGCGCGGCACCAGGGTGGTGACCGTCCGGCGTCGTTCCCCGGGCGGAACGTCCAGCGCCACCGCCGCGTCCGCGCGCGGCCGGGACCCCGGCGCGGCCGGGGCCTGCTGTCCGGCCGAGGGCTGCCAGGCATCCCGCGCCGAGCCGCGCAGCCGGCGCCGACCCCGGTTGGTCACCAGCAGCGCGTTGTCCACGGTCTCGTCCAGCCGGGAGGAGGCCGGCAGCTGGCGCTCGAGGACCAGCTCGCGCGGTGAGGCGGCGAGCACCAGGTCCGCGGCGGCCACGAGGACCAGGGCGAGCAGGCACCACAGGATCGTGTCCGTCCCCGGGCGCAGGAGCACGGGGACCAGGCACAGCAGGGCCAGGAGGAGGAAACGGCCGGAGAGCACCATCAGCTACGCTCCGATCAGCGCGGGACCGGGACGGTGGCGAGCAGCCCGGAGAGCACCTGGTCCGTGCTGACACCGTCCAGCTCGGCCTCGGGCCGCAGCGAGACGCGGTGCCGCAGGCAGGGCAGCGCCATGGCCTGGACGTCGTCCGGGGTGGTGTAGTCGCGGCCGCCCAGCCACGCCCACGCCTTGGCGGTCTGCAGCAGGGCGGTGGAGCCGCGGGGGGAGACGCCCAGCTGGAAGGAGGGCGAGAGCCTGCTCGCGCGGGCCAGGTCCGTGATGTAGCCCAGTACCTCGGGGCCGGACTGGACCCGTCCGACGGCAGCGCGCGCCGCCTGGATCGTCGTGGCGTCCGCCACGGCACGGACGCCGGCCGAGGCCAGGTCCGAGGCCGAGAACCCGGAAGCATGGCGGCGGAGGATCTCCACCTCGTCCTCGCGCTCGGGCAGTTCGAGGGTGACCTTGAGCAGGAAGCGGTCCAGCTGGGCCTCCGGCAGGGGATAGGTGCCCTCGTACTCCACCGGGTTCTGGGTGGCCGCCACCATGAACGGGTCCGGCAGCGGCCGGGACACCCCGTCCACCGAGACCTGGCCCTCGGCCATGGCCTCGAGCAGGGCGGCCTGCGTCTTGGGCGGGGTGCGGTTGATCTCGTCGGCCAGCATCAGGTGGGTGAACACGGGTCCCTCGCGGAACTCGAACTCTCCGGTCTTCGTGTCGTAGACGAGCGAGCCGGTCACGTCCCCGGGCATCAGGTCCGGGGTGAACTGGACCCGGCGGGTGCCCAGGTCCAGCGCGGCGGAGAGGGTCCGCACCAGCAGGGTCTTGGCCACGCCGGGCACCCCCTCCAGCAGGACGTGGCCGTTGCAGAGCAGGCCGATCAGCAGCCCCGTGACGGCCGGCTGCTGCCCGACGACGGCCCGGGCCACCTCCTCGCGCACGGCGCCGAAGGCGCGGCGCAGGTCCTCGTCGGTCGGGGACTGCTGGCCCGGCTGGTGCTCGGGGTGGGGAACGGTCATGGTGTCCTTCCATCGGGGTCTGGGGTGCTCGGGTCCGGCGTCGGATCGGTGGTCAGGGCCGCGTGAACGGTCTCCTCCAGCTCCAGCAGCCGCCGGCCGGCGGCCACCAGGTCGCGGGAGGTGGCCACCGGCTCCACGTCCAGGTCGGCTGCCACTCGGGCCGGATCGCGGCCGGTGACCCGGGCCGCCGCGGAGACGATCGCGTCCACGGAGGCCCCGTGGCCCAGGCTCAGGGACCGGGAGAGCCGCACGAGGGTGGCCGAACGCAGGGACCGGGCGGCGGCACCGTGGTGGCCGAACCTCTCGTAGAGGCGGGCCCGGCCGATCGCGGTCTCGGAGGCCGGCACCACCACGGGCAGCGGCTCCACGGCGAGGGGTCCATGGCGGCGGCCCCGCCACAGCATGAGCACCGCGAGGCAGATGATGAGCCAGATCCCCGCCGGGCGCACCCAGTCGGGCAGCAGCTGATCCATGCTCGGCGGGCCCGGATCCACCGCGACGTCCGCCAGGCCCGGCAGGTACCAGACCACGTCCGAGGACCGGCCCAGCGACCACAGGGACAGCACGGGATGGCCGTCCTCGCCGGCCGTCTCGTTGGCGAGGATCCCGTGGTTGCCGAGGACCACCGTTCCGTCACCGGTGGCGACGACGGCCTGCGCGGGGTGGGCGTTCTGTCCGACGGCGGTCCCGGGGACCGGGAAACAGGATCGGCCGGCGTTCACCCGGTAGGACCGGCCCGCCGCCGGAATGGTCTGGGACTCCCGGCCCATCGGGAGGCCGCAGCCGTCCCCGGAACCCAGCCGGTCGCCGTCGGGCACCTGTCCCGCCTGGGAGACCGTGGGGGCGAGCGCACGCAGCGCCGGGAAGTCCGGCTCCACGAGGACTCTCCGGTCCGGAGCCACCGCGGCGGCGAGCTCGTCCAGCCCGGCCGCGGGCAGGTGCCCGGCGGCATCGTGGAACAGCACGGGCGCCTCGGGGTGCTCGCCGGCGAGCGCCACCGCCTCGCTGAGGGAGTCGGCCGGGTGCACCGAGATCCCGTGGCCCTCCAGGACGCGGACCACGGCCTGGGCGCCCTGCGGGGCGGCCGAGACCGGGGAGAGGCGGCGATCGTCAGGACTCTGCCGGAACACCGAGGGCAGGGTCACGAGCAGCAGCAGCACGGCCAGGACGAACCAGATCCAGGCCCTCCTCCACCACCGCGCCAGGGCCTGGCCGGTGGTCGGGACGCTCGGGGCGGAGGTGGTGGTGGAGGTGGTGGTTGTGGTCATCGCGGGGCCGCCATCTGTGACGGCGGGCCGGATCCGGCCCCGGAGGGATCCGGGGCCGGCTGCAGGTGCCGCAGCCGTTCGTCGAGGTCGCGGACGGCGGCCGCCTGCGCTGGGCTTGACGGCCGTTCGCCGTAGACCACGGCGTTGAACCCGTCCGCGGCGGCGTCCAGGGCGGCCTGCTCGGCGGGGAACGCCGCACCCAGGCCGAGGGCCGCCTCGGTGGCGGTGCGTCCGGGCTTGACGGCCAGCACGGTGCGGACCTCGGCCTGCCGCACGAGCGCCCGGTACCAGGCGGCGAGCGCCTCCGCGTGGTGCCCGGCCGCCGCGGCGGAGGCGGCCGTCCGGCGGTACTGCTCCGGGCTGATCGAGCGGTCGGACAGCACGGCGGCCGCGCGGCGGGCGCGGACCGCCGCGTTGGTCCGCGGGCGGACGAACCAGAGGACGACGCCGGCCACGACCACGAGCAGCAGGGGCAGGACCCAGCCGGGCAGGGAGGGGGCGGCGCCCCCGAGAGAGCTGAGCCACTCCATCACGGCGCCCAGCGCGTCGGCGAGCCACTGGAGGACGGGGTTGGGCCTGGCCTCGGCATACTCCGGGGCGGACAGTTCCTCCTCGAGCAGGCGGCGTGCCTGCTCCCGGTCCGGCTCCCAGCCGTCAGGGGACATGGCGGCCACGGCCCAGCTCATCACCAATCCAGCGCCGCCTGACTCAGGACCCGGCGGGTCCCGCTGGGGGGCGGCCCGGGACCAGCCGGTCCGTGCCGGCCGCGGCCTGGACGTCCTGGACGGTGCTGAACCGGGCGTCGTCGCTCAGGCCCGCGGCATCGGCCGCGGCCGCGAGATCCAGGTCGAAGCTCTCCTGGCGGATCCGGTAGTCGGTGTAGAGCAGGGCCACGAGGCAGGCGGTGTAGACGGTGGCGAGGGCGCCCACCAGGGAGGTGACGGCCACGCTGACCAGCATCCAGATCCGGGAGCCCTCGATCACGTCCTCGGCAGTGGCGCTCTCGGTGAACGGGGCGAAGACCCCGCCGATCATGGACAACGGGGTGGTGATGATCGAGGAGACCACGCCGACGATGATCCCCACCAGCAGGATGATCCCGAAGGTCCGCCACCAGTGGCCGCGGGTCAGCGTCCAGGACCGGCCCATGGCCCGGAAGGGGCTCTTGAGCTCCACCGCGGAGGCCGCCGCGGCGAGCAGGAGCTTGACGTAGAGCCAGACCCCCAGCACCACGCTGGCGAGGATGAGCACGAACAGCAGGATCCCCATCAGCCCCGCCAGGCCGCCGTCCTCGTTGGCCGCGGCGATCACGAGTCCCACGACGACGGCGAGGAACAGGAGGATGAGGATGAACGTGGCGGCGAGGTACAGGGCACCGAGGCCGAGCAGGGACCAGACCTGGCGGCCGGTCAGCCTCCAGGCCTGACCGAGGGTCGTCTTCAGCCCCGCGGCGGAGCGGAGGACGACCACGGCCAGGACGCCGTGGGCGACGAGTCCGGCCAGACCGGCGAGTAGTGCGCCGACGGTCAGCAGGGCGAGCGACCCGAACAGGGAGCCGAAGACCTGCGCGGCGGTCGAGCCCTCGAGGAAGGGGTCCATGCCCGCCTCCTCCATGCGCAGGATTCCGGTGAGGGCATCGAACATCACCGTGGTGCCCAGGACGGAGACGAGGATCTCGATCAGCGAGACGATCAGCGCGGTGCCCACCACGGCGGCCGCATTGCGCCGGATGGCGGCGAAGGATCCGCTCAGCAGGTCGCCCAGGGCCAGGGGGGTCAGGGGGATGATGCCGGGCCGGCGTGAGGGGGCGGCGAATCCCGGGCGCTGGCCGTAGGGGTTCTGCTGGAGGGGCTGCCCGTAGGCCCCATAGGGGGACGGGCCGGCAGGGGGCTGCCCGTAGGGGGACTGACCGCCCGGCTCCCACGGGCCTCGGTGGCCGTCATTCGGGTACTGGTTCTGGTCCAACGGAAGATCCCCCTGAGATTCCTGCGGTCCTGCGGCTGCGCCGCCGGTGGACCGGCGGCCGCCGGCGCGGCGCGCCCCTGTGCAATCCCGACTATATCGGCCGCATCCGCGCTGGTCGGATAAGGTGGGACGGATGGCCGATCGGGCCGGTCCGCACGGGGCCACCGGGCGGCAGTGCCGGTCGGTGGAAGCCCTCCGGTGGGAACTTCGGTGAAGGGGAGGACCATTCCGGTGAAGGCCAGAATTCTCGTGGTCGACGACGACGAGGCACTGTCGGAGATGATCGGCATCGTGCTGCGCAACGACGGTTTCGAGCCGACGTTCTGCGCGGACGGCTCACAGGCGCTGGAGATGTTCCGGTCCACCCGCCCCGAGCTGGTGCTGCTGGACCTGATGCTCCCCGGCATGGACGGCATCGAGGTCTGCCAGGCCATCCGGGCCGAGTCGGATACCCCCATCGTCATGCTGACCGCCAAGTCGGACACCTCGGACGTGGTGCGCGGCCTCGAGGCCGGCGCCGACGACTACGTCCCCAAGCCGTTCAAGCCGGCCGAACTGGTGGCGCGTGTCCGCGCCCGGCTGCGGGAGGGCGAGACGCGCGCCCCGGAGACCCTGACGATCGCGGACCTGACCATCGACGTGGCCGGGCACCAGGTCGCCCGGGGGGACGGGCCGATCCAGCTCACGCCCCTGGAGTTCGACCTGTTGGTGGCGCTGGCCCGCAAGCCCTGGCAGGTCTTCACCCGGGAGATGCTCCTCGAGGAGGTCTGGGGCTACCGGCACCAGGCGGACACCCGGCTGGTCAACGTGCACGTCCAGCGGCTGCGCTCCAAGGTGGAGAGGGATCCGGAGAACCCGGAGGTCGTGCTGACGGTCCGCGGCGTCGGCTACAAGGCCGGTCAGAGCTGAGTTGACCACGGGCACCGTCACCGCCCCCGAGCAGGCGGACTCCACTGCCGCCGGCTCGGACGCGGGGGCCCTGGCCCGGTTCCGTACCCTGGTCGCCGGGCGGTTCACGGCCGCTCGGCGCCGGTGGACCGCCTCCCTGCAACTGCGCACGGTGGCGAGCACGGCCGTGCTCACCCTGGTGGCCGCCGGGGTGCTGGCCCTGTTCCTGTCCCAGCAGATCACGTCGGGCCTGTTCCAGTCCCGGTTCGACCAGGTTGAGGCCGAGTCCAACCGCGGGCTGAACCAGGCGCGGTCCATCTTCGAGAACGCGAACACCAATGACCCGGAGACGACCGACCTGCTGGTCACCAACACCCTGAACCAGCTGGCGGGTGACACGGGGGCCACGGTGATACGGGACATGGTCCTGGTGCCGCTCGAGGACACCCAGAACCTCTTCGTCGGCCCCAAGTCCAGTTCCGGGCTGTCCGCGGACGTGATCCCCGCGGAGTTGTCCGAGGCGGTCCAGAACGGCAGCGGGACCTACTGGCGGTCCATCGGCCTGCCGGCCGAGGACGGCGGCACCAGCCCGGCGCTGGCCTTCGGCACCCAGGTGACGCTCCCACCGGGCAACATCTACGCCCTGTACATGGTCTACGACCTCACCAGCGTGCAGGACACCCTGGACTACCTGATGCGCGTCCTCGTGGTGGCCGGGGCGATGCTGGTGATGATGAACTCCCTGATCGCGGTCTTTGTCACCCGGTCCGTGGTCCGGCCGGTGGGCCAGGCCGCCTCGGCCGCCGAGACGCTGTCCTCGGGGGACCTGTCCGTGCGGATGCCCGTGCGGGGGGAGGACGAGATGGCCCGGCTGGGGACCTCGTTCAACCGGATGGCGGACAACATCCAGGACCAGATCACGCAGCTGGCGGAGCTGTCCCAGATGCAGCAGCGGTTCGTCTCCGACGTCTCCCACGAGCTGCGCACCCCCCTGACCACGGTCCGGATGGCCGCCGAGGTGCTCTACGACTCGCGCGACGGGTTCGACGCGATCAACCGCCGGTCCACCGAGCTGCTCTACCACCAGGTGGAGCGCTTCCAGGCCCTGCTGGCGGACCTGCTGGAGATCACCCGCTTCGACGCGGGCGCGGCCACGATGGCCCCGGAGAAGACGGACATCCTGCACCTGGCCACCGACGTGGTCCTGACGGCGCAGCCCCTGGCACACAAGGCCAACACCGCGGTGTACGTGGTGCCCATGGGCACCGAGGTCACCGCGTACGTGGACCCCCGCCGCATCGAGCGCATCGTGCGCAACCTCGTCAACAACGCCATCGAGCACGGCGAGGCCCGTCCCGTGGACGTGATCGTCGGCGGCAACGAGGACGCCGTGGCGGTGGTGGTCCGGGACCACGGCATCGGCATGTCCGAGGAGCAGGCCTCGCATGTCTTCGACCGCTTCTGGCGCGGAGACCCCGCGCGGGCCCGGACGACGGGTGGATCCGGGCTGGGCCTGTCGATCGCGCTAGAGGACACACGGCTGCACAACGGCCGGCTGGACGCGTGGGGACACCTGGGCCGCGGCTCGGCCTTCCGCCTGGTCATCCCGCGCAGCAGCGGGGGCGCGGTCGGGGAGGAGTCCCCGCTGGGGCTGCCCCCGGTGTACCACGAGTCCCAGCGCCGGCTGCCGGCGGACCTCGAGAATCCGGAACCCTCGCAGCTGACCGGTGAGGTGCTGCCGGACCGCGTCCAGGAGCAGTCGCTGTACCCGCAACGTCCGGAACCGCCGGAGTCCGCCGCGTCCCCGAAGGACACGTCCGGACCGGACGAGGAGGAGGAATCCTGATGGCGGCTTCCGAGCCGGCGGGCACGGCCCGCGTACTGCGCTCCCGCGGACCCCTGGCCGCCCTCTGTGCGGTCCTGGTGGCAGGACTGCTGCTGGTCAGCGGCTGCGCCCACCTGCCACAGAGCGGGCCGGTGGGGACCTCGGATCCCCTGCCCGGCGCCGAGAATCAGATGAACTACTCCTTCACCCCCGCCGGACCCGTTCAGGATGCCAGCCCCGAGGACATCATCCGCGGGTTCCTCAACGCGGGGACCGGCATCCAGGACGACTACGCCACCGCCCGGGAGTTCCTGACGGAGGACGCCGCCACGTCCTGGAACCCGGAGGCCAGGACCCTGGTCTACCACGAGGCTCCCACCGTGGTCCCCTCAGCCCAGGACAACCAGTACGAGGTCCAGATGGAGGTGGACTCGGTGGTGGACGAACGGGGGATCATGAACCGCATGCCGGCGAACACCTCGGAGGCCGTGGGCTTCGAGCTCGCCCAGGTCGACGGGCAGTGGCGGATCTCCCAGGTGCCCGGGGGCAGCATGCTCGAGACGGCTCAGTTCCGGGCCCTCTTCGCCTCCCACGAGCTGTACTTCTACGACCAGTCCTACGCCTACGCGGTGCCGGACCTGAGGTGGTTCGTCAACCGCTCCGGGACGGCGGCGGACATCGTCGGGGCGCTGATGGACGGTCCCGCCCCCTACCTGGACGGTGCGGTGCGGACGGCGTTCCAGTCAGGGTCCGAACTGTCCCGGCCGTCCGTGCCGGTCAGCGCCGGCCAGGCGAAGGTCGACCTGACCCAGCAGACGGTCGAGAGCGCCGACCCCCTGACCCGGCAGCGCATGCAGCAGCAGCTCGAACTGACACTGGACGGGCTCAACAACGTCTCCGGGGTGGAGATGTCCGTGGACCTGAACCCCCTGGACCTCGGGGAGGTGCCGGAGAACTTCCAGCCGGCGACCATCAACCCGGGGGTGGGGTCCACCCAGGTGGCCGTGGCCGACGGAGAACTGGTCTACTTCGAGGGCGACGCCACCGTCCCCGTCGGAGGCCTGCAGGTCGAGGTGGAGGGCGGCCCCGTGGACCCGGCCATGAGCCTGGACGGCACCCGGTTCGCCTTCCTCACGGCGGACCGTACCCACATGGTGAGCGCCGGTACCGACGGTTCCCAGCAGCTCGAGGTCGAGGGCGAGGAACTCACCCGGCCGAGCTTCGACTCCTCCGGCTGGACCTGGACGGTGGACCACGCCAACGGCACCCGCATCATGGCGGTGCAGTCCGCCGACCGGGGCGACGTCTCGCTGGAGATCAGCGCCGAGTGGCTCGGGGACCGCACCGTCCATGCGCTGCGGATCTCGCGCGACGGCACCCGGGCGGCGATCGTGGCCGGCGAGGGGGACTCCGCCCACCTGTACCTCTCAGGCGTCATCCGCGACTCCGAGGGCGTGCCGCGCGGCCTGGGCTCCCCCGTGCGCCTGGAGCCCACCGTGCCCGTCAACGACGTCAACTGGGTCTCCGACCAGGAGCTGCTGGTGGCCGCCACCAGCAGCGACTCCTCGGTGGAGGCCCAGACCATCGGGCTGGACGGCTCGCTCGTCACCCACCGGCCGTTGCTCGGGATGACGGGATTCTCCACCGGCCCGGGTGACAACCCGGTGTACGCCGAGACGGCCGAGGCCGTGCACACCCTGGCCGGCTCCACCTGGCGGTCCCAGGCCGGCGCCCTGGCCCACGACCTGGCCTTCCCGGGCTGAGTCCCCGGCGCGCGGCCCCCGGAGCCCGGGGGCCATCCGGGCGCGTCGTCCACAGTGTGTCCACCCGAGGGAGACTCCCGCCGGGGCACCGGTGCAGACTGGCCCGATGGGTACCAGCCAGCGCCTCGCGAACCTCCTCGACTCCGCCGTGCACACCCCCGCCGCGCGGGGCCTCGCGTCGGCGTCCCGCGAGCTGACCGGGCTGCTCCTGCCCAGCCTCTGCGTCCTGTGCGGCGAGCGGGACGGAGCCGTGTGCCCCGGGTGTGCGCCGCACCTGGCCGCGGACCTGCTGCAGCCGTTCCGGGCAGAACGCGACGCGGCCGCCCTGCCCCTCCGATTCACCCAGCCGGCCCCTGCCCCGGTCCCCGTGGGGGCGGCGGCACGCTACGGTGGCGAGGCGTCCCGGGCGTTGCTGGCGTTCAAGGACCACGGGCGGACCTCGGTGGTGCGGTTCCTGCGGCCGGCCGTGTACCGCGCGCTGGGGTCCGTGCCCGAGCTGCTGGGGATCCAGGGGCCGTTCACCGTGGTGCCGGTCCCGGCCAGCGCCGCCGGTTTCCGGCGCCGGGGCCTCGATCCGGTGGAGGAGTTGCTGGGCGGACCCCTGCCGCCGGGCTGGACGGTCGCGCGTGGCTGGCTGGCGCACCGGCGGCGACCGCTGCTGACGGCGCCGCGTCACCGGACGAGCCACGCCGGGACAGGGTCCCGGCAGCGCCGGTCCGGGTCCCGCGACCGGTTCCGGCCCACCCGACGCCTCGCCGCCGAGGCCGCGGAGGCCGCCCGGAACGGCGGCCGCAGCGTGGTGGTCTTCGACGACGTCATGACCACCGGATCGACCCTCGCGGCCACGTGGCTTGCCCTCGAACACGGGGGGATCAGGCCCGCCGGGGCGGTGGTCCTCGCCGCGGTGACCGCCCCCGGCAGCGTGGGTGATGGGGGTCTTAACTCCGGATGGGGAACGTACTAGGGTGATCCCTACGGAACCCCCGGGGTCCGTATCCGGCGGCAGGAAGGAGGAGTTCTTCCCGCCGCCGATGTGCGTTTAAGGGCGGTCGGTCCACCGGCCCCTGGACGCACGCCACATGTTCGAAAAGCCGTCAGGCTCCTAGGAGGACATCATGACCATGGACGTCAGCTACGTCGCCCGCAACGTCTCCATCCCGGACCGCTTCCGGGACTATGCCCAGGACAAGTTCAGCAAGATCGAGCAGCTGTCCACCCGGGCCCAGAGGCTGGAGATCAAGGTCACCCAGCAGTCCAACCACCGACATTCGGACGAGAAGCTCACGGTGGAGCTGACCGTCCAGGGGAAGGGCAAGGTCATCCGCGCGGAGGCCCAGGCTGATGACAAGTTCGCGGCCTTCGACCTGGCGTTCGGCAAACTCCTGGAGCGGTTGCGGCGGCTGCGCGACCGGCAGAAGGACCGCCACCAGAAGAGGGTGTCCGTGGCGGATGCCACGGCCGTCCTGCCCCCGGTCGAGCCGGGCCAGTCCCTCGTGGAGCAGGTCATGGCCGACCAGGCGGCCCAGGCCCACGCCGAGGAGGACAGCCAGGACGAGGGCCCGGTGCGGATCCGCAAGAAGGTCTTCCCGGCCAGGCCGGTGAGCGTGGATGACGCGGTGGACGCCATGGAACTGGTGGGCCACGACTTCTACCTCTTCATCGACGCGTCCAACGGCCGGCCCTCCGCCGTGTATCGGCGCAAGGGCTGGAGCTACGGCGTCATCACCCTGGACGCCGATCACCCGGACGCCGAGGTCCATGAGGAGGACATCGACTATCGCGCCGCAACAGTCTGAGTCGGCGGCCGCGCGCCGCCCTCAGGGACCGCCCGGCCCCTCGGGGCCGGGCGGTCCCGTGCTCGGATACTCCGAGGCCCGACGCGCCGCCCTCGCGGCGCAGCGACTCCATCGCCGGCGCCCCCCGGGTCCTGCCGGTGCCCGGTCCGTGCGGGCCGTGGCGGACCGGCTCAGCGTGCTGCAGGTGGACTCCGTCAACATCCTGGCCCGGGCCCACTACCTTCCCGTCTACAGCCGGCTGGGGCCCTATGACCAGGCCCTGCTGGACCGGTTGTCCCACCGCAGCCCCCGCAGCTGGACCGAGTACTGGGCCCACGAGGCGTCCCTGGTCCCCACCCGGCTCAGGCCCGCGCTGGTCGCCGTGCAGCGCCGCACGTGGATATCGGCCACGGACGTCGAGGGGGCGCTGCGGGCGGAACTGTCGGCGGGGATCCTGGACCTGCTGGAGAACTCCCGGCCGTTGACGGCACGGCAGGTCGAGGCCCGGCTGGGGGACCACGGCCGGTACGAGGGCCACTGGGGGTGGAATTGGTCCGTGGTTCGGCGCGTCCTCGAGGACCTCTTCGCCTCCGGACGGATCGCCAGCGCGGGCCGCAACGCCCAGTTCGAGCGCCGGTTCTTCCCCGTCTCCCGGCTCACGCAGGACGCGGACACCCCCGAACCCCACGCGGCCGCCGTCGAACTCGTCCGGGCCGCCTCCCGGGCCCTGGGCGTGGCCACGGACACCTCCCTCGCCGACTACTACCGGATCCCGGTCAAGGCGGCGCGGACGGCGGCCCAGGAGCTGGGGCGCGCGGGGGTCCTCGAGCCGGTCCGCCTGCCGGCGCCCGGGGGCAGGACCGTGCCGGCGTGGCGGCATGCCGAGGCCACGGTGCCCCGGACGGCCACCGGCCGTGCGCTCGTGAGCCCCTTCGACCCGCTCGTGTTCCATCGGCCCCGGGTGGAGTCGCTGTTCGGCGTGCGGTACCGGCTGGGGATCTACACCCCGGCCGCGCGGCGGACGAGGGGCTACTACTCGTTGCTGTTCCTCCTGGGGGAGCAGCTGGTCGCCCAGGTCGACCTCAAGGCTGATCGTGCGGCGCGGCTGCTGCTGGTCCGCGGGGTCTGGTCCGAGGACCCGGCGGCGGTCCCCGGAGGGCCGGAGAACGACGGGGGGCCCGCGCGGAATCCGCGGGCCGGCGTCCGGCAGGTGGTCTCCGAGCTGGCCGCGGAACTGGCGGAACTGTCCCGGTGGCTGGTGCTGGAGGAGACGGTGCTGGACGCGGACGCCGAGGGTGACCTGGCACCGGAGCTGCGCCGCACCTTGAGGAAGCTCCCAGTCTTTTGACCGTAGACTGTGCTGGTATCCCTGCGGCCACCGGCCGATCCGGGATTCCAGAGCGCAACGCATACCGACGCACCCGGTGGACCGGGGAACAGGGAGTCAAGGCACGTGGCATCTTTCATCGAACGGATCCTGAAGACCGGGGACAAGAAGGTCCTCAAGCAGCTCAGGGGATTCGCTGACGCCATCAACGTCCTCGAGGACGAGTTCCGCCAGATGACCGACGCCGAGCTACGCGGCGAGACCGAGGTGTTCCGCGAGCGCATCGCCGCCGGCGAATCGCTGGACTCGCTGCTGCCCGAGGCCTTCGCGGCCGTGCGGGAGGCCGCCGGCCGGACCCTGGGCCAGCGCCACTACGACGTCCAGCTGATGGGCGGCGCCGCCCTGCACCTCGGGAACATCGCCGAGATGAAGACCGGTGAGGGCAAGACCCTGGTGGCCACCGCCCCGGCGTACCTCAATGCCCTGAGCGGCAAGGGCGTGCACGTCATCACCGTCAACGACTACCTGGCCAGCTACCAGTCCGAGCTGATGGGCCGCGTGTTCCGCTTCCTGGGCCTGGAGACCGGCGTGATCGTGGCCAACCAGGACCCGGCCACCCGTCGCGCTCAGTACGCCGCGGACATCACGTACGGCACCAACAACGAGTTCGGCTTCGACTACCTGCGGGACAACATGGCGTGGTCCAAGGAGGAGCTCGTCCAGCGCGGACACCACTTCTGCATCGTCGACGAGGTCGACTCCATCCTCATCGACGAGGCCCGCACCCCGCTGATCATCTCCGGTCCGGCCCAGGGCGACGCCTCCCGGTGGTACACCGAGTTCTCCAAGCTGGTCCGCAAGCTGACCCTGGACGAGGACTACGAGGTCGACGAGAAGAAGAAGACGGTCGGCGTGCTCGAGCCGGGCATCGAGAAGACCGAGGACTGGCTCGGCATCACGAACCTCTACGAGTCCGCCAACACGCCGCTGATCCAGTACCTGAACAACGCCATCAAGGCCAAGGAGCTGTTCAAGAAGGACAAGGACTACGTCGTGCTGAACGGCGAGGTCAACATCGTGGACGAGCACACCGGACGCGTGCTGGCCGGACGGCGCTACAACGAGGGCATGCACCAGGCCATCGAGGCCAAGGAGGGGGTGCAGATCAAGGCGGAGAACCAGACCCTGGCCACCGTGACGCTGCAGAACTACTTCCGCCTCTACGAGAAGCTCTCCGGCATGACCGGTACGGCGGAGACCGAGGCCGGCGAGTTCATGTCCACGTACAAGCTCGGCGTGGTGGTGATCCCCTCCAACCGGCCGAAGCAGCGGACGGACCAGACCGACCTGATCTACAAGAACGAGGTCGCCAAGTTCGACGCGGTGGTCAAGGACATCGCCGAGCGGCACGAGGCCGGCCAGCCCGTGCTCGTGGGCACGACCTCGGTGGAGAAGTCCGAGTACCTCTCCAAGCTACTGGCGAAGAACGGCGTCCGGCACGAGGTGCTCAATGCCAAGAACCACGCCCGGGAGGCCGCGATCGTGGCGCAGGCCGGGCGCAAGGGCGCCGTCACGGTGGCCACCAACATGGCCGGCCGCGGCACGGACATCATGCTCGGCGGCAATGCCGAGCACAACGCGGTGGCCGAGATGCAGAAGCGCGGCCTGGACCCGGTGGAGGACGCCGAGAAGTACGAGGAGCTGTGGGACGAGGTCCTGGCCGCGGCCCAGGAGCACGTCAAGAAGGAGCACGAGGAGGTCCTCGAGCTCGGCGGGCTGTACGTGCTCGGCACCGAGCGTCACGAGTCCCGCCGGATCGATAACCAGCTGCGCGGCCGTTCCGGGCGCCAGGGCGATCCCGGCGAGTCGCGGTTCTACCTCTCCCTGACCGATGACCTCATGCGCCTGTTCAACCCGGGCGCGGCTTCCCGCATCATGAACTCCGCCTCGGTCCCCGATGACATGGCCCTGGAGTCGAAGATGGTCTCGGGGGCCATCCAGAACGCCCAGCAGCAGGTGGAGTCGCGCAACACCGAGCAGCGCAAGAACGTGCTGAAGTACGACGACGTGATGAACCGCCAGCGCGAGGCGATCTACACGGACCGTCGCCAGATCCTCGAGGGCGAGGACCTGCAGGAGAAGATCCAGCACTTCCTCGAGGACTCCGTGTCCGCCATGGTGGATGAGGTCACGGCCGTCGGCCACGCCGGCGAATGGGACCTCGACCAGTTGTGGACCGACCTGAAGCAGATGTACCCCGTGGGGGTCTCCGCCGAGGAGGTCGTGGAGGAGGCCGGCGGGACGGCCAAGCTCAAGGGCGAGGATCTCAAGCGGGAGCTCGTCTCCGACGCCAAGCTGGCCTACGAGGACCGCGAGCGGGCCATCGGCTCGGAGTCCCTGCGCGAGTTGGAGCGCCGCGTGGTGCTCTCCGTGATCGGCCGCAAGTGGCAGGAACACCTCTACGAGATGGACTACCTCAAGGAGGGCATCGGCCTGCGGTCCATGGCCCAGCGTGACCCCCTGGTGGAGTACCAGCGTGAGGGGTACCTGATGTTCCAGTCCATGATGGAGGCCATCCGGGAGGAGTCCGTCGGGTACCTGTTCAACCTGGAGGTCCAGACCGCCCCGGCACCGACGTCCCTGCCCGGCGTCCAGGATGCCCGGTCCGCGACCATGACCCCGGTCCTGAATGTCAAAGGCCTGGAGGCCCCGCGCCAGCCGTCCACCCTGCGCTTCTCGGCCCCGTCCGATTCGGGGGACGTCACCACACAGGTGCGCCGTACCGACGGAGGGGCGGGCCAGAACGGTTCCCCGGGGGCCCCGGCGAAGGGCGCCGCGGCCGCATCGTCTGGTGGTGGGCGGAAGTCCCGGAAGAGCCGCCGCTGAGCGCTCGGTGAGCGGTCCGGTCAGCCCAGCTCCAGGGCCGTGACCTTCCACCGCCCGCGGCGCTTCTCGATCCTCAGGGCCATGGCCTTGGCGCGGTCGGGCATCTGGATGGTCGCGCTGGCCTCGTAGACGCCGTCACCGGCCGGGCAGGCCCGGGCGCCGAGCGCCGTGGGCGCCGCGGCGGCCTCTGCGGGGCCGGCCGACCGGATGCGCTGGGCGAGTTCGGAGCGGCGCAGCATCTTGCCGTAGGTGGGCAGGTCAAGCCACGTGGACAGTTGCCGGGCCGGCCGGAGCCCGAGTTCTGCCTCCACGCACGCCAGCGCCACGATCCGCGCCAGTGATCGGACGGCTCGTTCCTCCTCGCGGCGTAGCTCCTGCCGGGCGCGGTCTCCGGCTCCGCGTCCGCCGTCCGGATGCGACCGCGGCGCCCAGGTGGCGTTCGCCCGATCCGAGGAGCGCTTCCGGGGAGTCTGTGTGGTCCCGGCCAGGGGCGGCCGGGACGCGGGGACGGGGGACAGGGTCAGGTCCATGGCCCGTTCCGGGGCCGGGGCTGATGCCGTGGTGAGCAGGGTCATGGTTCCTCCGGTTGTTCACGTGATGGGAAGGCGGTGAGGGAAGCGCTGGCGGATGAGGTGCGGTCCTAGTCGAACGGCGGGGCCGTCAGGACCGTGCCCGGCAGGAGCAGGTCGGCCTCGGCGCCGATGATCGCCCGGTTGTGCTCGTGCCACTGCCGCCAGCGGCGGTCGATCTCCAGGTCTGTCGCAGTGGGTCCCAGCTCGCGGGCGGCGATGTCCCAGAGGCAGTCCCCGTGCCGAACCGAGACGGTCGAGGCGTCGACGGCGGAAGGCCGGGCCGGGCGGGTCGAGTCCGGGGCGGCGGGGGCCGGCGTCCCGGGTGTCCACGTCGGCGTCGGCAGGTCGTCGTCGACGGGGGCGTCGAGGCGCACGGCGGCCAGGGAGCCTGTGGACGAGGCGTCGTCCGCGGCGGACTGCACTGCGGTCGTGAGTGCGGGGCCGGAGCCGGAGACGCCGGGGGCCGGGAGCCAGCCCGGATCAGGCACCACGGACGGTCCGGACGGCGCGGGAACCGTGAGGTCGACCGACGGTCGGGGCTGCTCGAAGCCGGCGGGAACCGCTTCGGCGGCCCAGGCCCCGGGGGCCAACAGGACGTTCACGCCGAGGACCGAGGCGGCCACGCGCCGCAGGAAGGCCGGGGACAGCCCTCGTCCGATGCGGGCCAGGGGGACCGAGCGCCAGCGGGACCCGACGGCGGCCAGGGCGGTGCCCAGCACGGCCACGACCCACCACAACGCGATGATTGCCCCGGCACCGGCGCAGAGGGAGGCCACGGACCGCTCCACGAACTGGAGGCCGCCGCCGGCCGGTGCGCCCGCCAGTGCGGTGGTGCCGAACCACCAGAGCAACGGCCCCGCGGCCGTGCACAGCAGGCTCAGGATCAGGTCCTCGACCCGCAACGGCGGTCGGCGGTCCGCTGGACGTGTGCCCACGATGTGCCCCTCTTCGTCCACGCGGGCTTTTCTGCTGCCCGCGACTCCTGGTGAATGCCTCAAGACAACATCAGGTGCCGTTACGTGTCAAGGGATCAGGATAGAGATGTGGAGATGGCTTCTGATGCTCTTTGAGTCGAATGGATGATGTTAGATGTCGTTTGATGCTCTTCAATGTGCCACGCGGAGGATCGAGATGCCGATCCAGGCTTTAGGCTGTGCCCATGAGGTGGGACGGGCTGTTCGCGGATCTCGAGGCCCAGCTGGCCCACGGCCGGTGGCAGGACACGGAGACCGAGGCCGCGGAACTGACGCGGGGGGAACGGGCCTCCATTGTGCTGGCCGACCGGCTGCGCGGCGCCATCGGAGCGCCGTTGACCGTGATGCTGGAGGACGGCCAGCGCCTTCAGCTGACGGTCTCGACCGTGGGATCGTCCTGGATCGGCGGCTCGGATCGGTCCGGAAGCCTCGTGCTGAACCTCGACGCGGTGGCCGCGATCGACAGCCCGCTGTCCGTCACCACCCCGGAGTCCTCGCCCGGGCGTCGCCACCTGGGGATCGGCTCGCTGTACCGGTCGCTCTCCCGGGCCCGGGCCGGCGTCCTCGTCTCAGGACGGGACGGCCGCGTCCTCGGCGAGGGAACCATCGACCGGGTGGGCCTGGACCACCTGGACCTGGCCGTGCACCCGCGTGACGAGCAGCGGCGCGGTCGCAACGTCCGCGGACTTCGGGTGATCCCGTACGGCGCCATCCACCTGGTGCGTTCGGCTCACACGTCCTCGGCCTGAGGGACGCCGGCCTTCCGCGCTTCGGCCTTGGCCGCCGCCTGGGCGTAGAGGTCCTCGATGTACTCGTCGAGCTTGACCTGCTCCACGCGCCACTGACCGCGTCCGCCGATCTGGATGGCGGGCAGCTCGCCACTGCGCACCAGTGCCCGAGCCTGGGCCATGGAGACCTGGAGCTCCTCGGCGACATCGGTCAGGGTGAGGAAACGCGGCATCGGTCCTCCGGATCGGGTCGGTCAGTGGTCGCCACCATTCTTCCACGGTGGGCAGACCATGGGGCGGTTGTCCACAGGCGCATGTCGACCTCGCCGGGCTTGGATAGTCTGGTGCCGCACGGCGGTGGCGGACGGTCCACCCGGCTGACGAGGGAGAGTGCGCGTGGAGGGGAAGAACACCGTGGAGACACCCCGTCTCGGCAGGCCCGGGTGGCGGGACCCCAGATTGCTGGCCGGGCTGTTGCTGGTGCTGCTGTCCGTGGCAGGGATCGTGGCCCTGGTGCAGTCCCTCGACTCCTCGGACGGCTACTGGGCGGCCGAGCAGGACCTGGTCCCGGGGGAGGTCGTGGAGGCGGACCAGCTGACGGTGGTCCAGGCCCGGCTGGGTGACGCCGCCGACGACTACCTCCCGGCCAGTGAGCCGTTCCCGGACAGCTCCTCCGTGGTGGGTACGGTGCGCCAGGGGGAGCTGCTCCCGGCCGGGGCCGTGGCGGGGGCGGACCCCGAGTCCCGCCAGCCGGTGTCCCTCACGGTGGACGACCCACTGCCGGAGGGCACCGGTGCCGGGGCCCGCGTGGATGTGTGGATCGCCGTCCGTGACGGCAGCCAGGACTACGCCGAGCCCGAGCTGGTGGCCCCGTCGGCGGAATTGGCAGAGGTCGCTGAGGCCGAGGGATCGTTCGGCGCCTCAGGAGGCGTCACCGTGCAGGTCCTGGTGGGACCGGAGCAGTTGCCGCAGGTGCTGGATGCGAAGGGCAACGGCGCCCGCATCAGCGTGGTCCCCTCCCTCGTGGGCCGGTAGGAGGGCGCATGCGCAGAGTCTCGGTGGCCACCACGCTCATGCCCGGCTACGACCACGTGTCCGGGCTCGAACGCCTCCGCGGGCCGGTCACGGTGGTCCGCCGGTGCGAGTCCCTCGCGGAGCTGATCTCGGTGGCCCGCGCCGGTCTGGCCGACGCGGTGCTCGTGGCCGGGGACACGGAACAGCTCACCCTGACCTTCATCGAGTCCCTCGCCGGCGAGGGATGGGGCGGCCGGGCCGTCGCCGTCGTGGCCCTGAGCGACGTGGCCGAGGAACGGGAGCGGCTGGCCCGGCTCGGGGTGCCCGTGGCCTCCCCGGAGGTGAGCCCGCAGGATTTGGCCGGGCTGCTCTCGGACGCCACGGCCCAGGAACCGGCCCGGACGCGGGCCGCCTCCGGTCCCGAGTCACGGACGCGCGGCCGGCGGTCCTCCGCGGACCGGACGCGTGACCGACTGCGCAGCCGCGAGGAGGCGGAGCCGCCCGCCATGCCGGAGCCCGCGAGCGGCCCCGTAACGGCAGCCGGCGCCACGCCGGCCACAGATCCGGCCACAGATCCGGCCGCTGCCGGAGGCCTGGAGACGGACGACGGACCGGGGGCGGCGCGGGCCGCCGGAGACGACGGCGGGACGAGCGGGCATGCGCTCGCCGTCGCAGATCCAGACCCCGGGGCCCCGGCCGAACCGCCCCGGGTCACGGCTGTCTGGGGGCCGGCGGGAAGCCCCGGCCGGACCACTGTGGCCGTGAACCTGGCGGTGGAGCTGGCCCTGTCCGGGCGGAGAACCCTAGTGGTGGACCTCGATACGTACGCCGCCGCGGCGGGAACGCACGTCGCCCTGCTGGAGGAATCGGCCGGCATCGCCCAGGCGTGCCGACTGGCGGACCAGGGCGGGATCACGCCCGAGGGCGTGGATCGCTCGGCCGTCCGGGTCCGGGTGGCCGGGACCACCCTGCAGGTCCTGACCGGGCTGACCCGGGCGGACCGGTGGCCCGAACTGAGGAGGACCGCCCTGGACGACGTCCTGGCGGCGGCCGCCGCCGGTTGGGACGAGGTCGTGGTGGACTGCGGATTCTGCCTGGAGGAGGACGAGGAGCTCAGCTTCGACGTCCCGGCGCCCCAGCGCAACGCGGCCACGCTGGCCGGACTGGCCGCCGCGGACCGCATCATCGCCGTGGGCACCGGGGACCCCGTGGGCCTGCCCCGGCTCATCCACGGTCTGGACGAGCTGGGCCACCACGTGGAGACGGGGAGCGGGACCGTGGTCGAGGTCGTGGTGAACCAGGTCCGGGCAGAGGCCTCCGGAACCGCCCCGCGGTCCCAGATCTCCGGCGTGGTCGAGCGGTTCGGCGGCTCGTGGTCGGTGGCCGCCTTCCTGCCCTGGGACCGTCGATCCCTTGACCGGGCGTTGCTTGGCGGCCAGGTGCTCGCGGAGGCGGCCCCGGCGTCCGCACTGCGGCGGGCCGTGGCCCGCCTGGCCGGCACCGCGGCGGGTGAGGGATCCGCCGTGACGGTGCGGGCCGGCGTCGGGCGCGGGGTCCGCCGGGTGCTCCGCCGGGGCTGAGGGGCCACGCCGCGGTCCGAGGGCACGGCATTCCCGCTTTGACGAGCGGGCCGTTAGGCTCGCACTGGTGGACCGACGACGTTCCACCCACACGGACCAGTCCGGCGCAGCCGGGCGGATCCGGTGCCGTTGCAGCGATGGAAGAGGACACCCCCAGATGTCATCGTCAACTCCCTTGTGGACCGATCAGCAGGCCGCCGGCACCCCGGAGGCCACGGTCGATCTCGAGAGCCTGGCCAGTGCGTACTTCGACCACGTCTCCGACGCCGACCTGGCCGAACTGTCACCGGACTCCCGCCGGGAACTGGTCGCCCGGCACGTGGAGATGGCCCGGGACCGCGGCACCCGCGAGGCCGTCGTCACCGTGACGCCGAGCAGGCCACACGGATTCGTGCAGATCGTCCACGAGGACATGCCCTACCTCGTCGATTCCGTGACCAGTGAGCTGACCCGCCAGGGACATGCCATCCGCATGGTGGCCCACCCCACCGTCATCACGCACCGCGCCAAGGACTCCGGCCACCTCTCGGCGGTCCACCGCGTCCCCACCCAGCAGGGGACCGCCAGTGGCGACACCACGGCGGCGCTCGCCGACCTCGGCCCGCTGGTCGCCGGTGACGGGGCCCGGGCGGGGGTCGAATCCTGGATCGGCATCCAGACGGTCGGACCGATGGACCAGGACGAGGCCGAGCGGCTGGAACACGGGCTCCAGGTGGTCCTCGCGGACGTGCGCGCGGCAATCGCGGACGCGGACCGGATGCGCTCGGCCGCCTTCACCGCGGCCCGGACGCTGGCCCATGACGCCCCGCCGGCCGTGGAGGGCGTGCGGGAGAGCAGCGAGCTGCTGAACTGGATGGAGGACGGCCACTTCACGTTCACCGGCTACCGGGAGTACCTGCTGCACAGCGGCGACAACGGGCAGGTGCTGGTCCCGGTGGAGGACACCGGACTCGGCATCCTGAGGCACCGGCCCACCACGCCGCCGGCACCGCTCTCGATCGCCGGGCGCAACCAGATCGAGCGCCCCATCCCGCTGATCATCACCAAGGCGAACTCCCGGTCCCGCGTGCAGCGCTCCGCCTACATGGACTACGTGGCGGTGAAGACCTACGGCCGCGACGGCAAGGTCACCGGCGAGCGCCGCTTCGTGGGCCTGTGGGACCCCAAGGCCTACTCCGTCTCGCTCGAGGACATCCCGCTGGTGCGGGAGAAGGCCGCCGCCGTGCTGCAGCTGTCCGGGTTCCCGCGGGACTCGCACTCCGGAGCGGAGCTCCAGCAGATCCTCGAGACCTATCCGCGGGACGAGCTGTTCCAGGTGGGGGTGGAGGAGCTGTGGGAGACGTGCCGGCAGATCCTGCAGCTGCAGGAACGCCGCAGGACCCGGTTGTTCCTGCGCCCGGACACCTACGGCCGGTTCATGAACGCCCTCGTGTTCCTGCCCCGGGACCGGTACAACACGGACGTCCGTGGCCGGATCCAGGACGTGTTGCTCGAGGCCCTGGGCGGTGAATCCCTCGATTTCCAGGTCCGGCTCACGGAGTCCGTGCTCGCCCGGCTGTACTTCCGCGTCCGGCTGCCCCGGGAGCGCGAACGCAGCGCCCCCGTGGACGCGAAGGACCTGGAGAGCCGTCTCGTGCGCGCCGTCAGGTCCTGGAAGGAGGGCGTGGACGAACAGGCCGTGGAGGCCTTCGGTACCGACTCGGGGGTGGACGCCGCCCTGTTGTGGGACGAGGCCTTCCCGCCGGCGTACCGCGTCGCCTACGAGATCGACAACGCCTTGGAGGACATCGGCCGCTTCAACGGCCTGCCGGCGGACGGGGCCCCCGTGGTCCACGTGGTCCCCGAGGAGCAGGACGAGCGCTCCCGGATCGCCGAGGAGCAGGTGTCGGACATCAGCATCGGGCGGATGAAGTTCTACTCTGACCGGCCCCGGACCCTCACGGAGATGCTGCCCGTGCTGCAGAACCTCGGGCTGTCCGTGCTGGACGAGCGCCCCTTCGAGGTGGAGCCCGCGGACGGCCGGAAGTTCTACCTCTACGACTTCGCCCTCGGGTACCCCCTCGGCACGGAGAACGAGTCCACGGCCGGCCTGCTGGAGGATGCCGTGGTGGCCGCCTCCACGGGGGTCTCCGAATCGGACCTCCTCGACCGCCTCGTGCTCTTCCAGGGACTCGATGCCCGGACCGTGGGCATGCTCCGGGCGTATGCGCAGTACCTGCGCCAGTTGGGGATGCAGAACTCCTTCGAGTTCATGGCGAATGCGCTGTTGGCCAACGAGACCGTGACGCGGATCCTCATCGACTACTTCTTCACCCGCTTCGATCCCACGGCTCCGCAAGCCACGGACGACGACGGCGCGACAGCAGGCGCGGCGCGGCGCCGGGCGCTGGGGCAGGTTCGCGAACGGGCCGAGGAGGCCCTGGACGCGGTGGCCACACTGGACGCCGAGCGCGTGCTGCGCGGCTTCCTGACGGTCATGGAGGCCACCCAGCGCACCAACTTCTTCCAGGGCCACCGGCGGCTGAGCTTCAAGATCTCCACCGGCGAGATCCCCTTCGCCCCGCAGCCCCGCCCGGCACGGGAGATCTGGGTCTATGACCCGGAGGTCGAGGGGGTGCACCTGCGGTTCGGCCCGATTGCCCGTGGCGGCCTGCGGTGGTCGGACCGCCGCGAGGACTTCCGCACCGAGGTCCTGGGACTGGTCAAGGCGCAGCAGGTCAAGAATGCCGTGATCGTACCCACCGGAGCCAAGGGCGGCTTCTTCGCCAAGCGGCTTCCGGATCCCGCCGCGGACCGGGGCGCCTGGATGGAGGCCGGCCAGCAGGCCTACCGGACGTTCATCCGCGGTCTGCTGGACATCACCGACCAGCAGACCCGGACCCCGGAGGGCACGGTGTTCTCCACCCGGGACCGGATCGTGCGCTACGACGGGGACGACGCCTACCTGGTGGTGGCCGCGGACAAGGGGACGGCGTCCTTCTCGGACACCGCCAACGAGATCTCCGCCGAGTACGACCACTGGCTGGGCGATGCCTTCGCCTCCGGCGGGTCGGTGGGCTACGACCACAAGGCGATGGGCATCACCGCCCGCGGCGCGTGGGAATCCGTGAAGAGCCACTTCGCCTCCCTGGGCCGGGACACCCAGTCCGAGGACGTCGACGTGGTCGGGATCGGGGACATGTCCGGGGACGTCTTCGGCAACGGCATGCTGCTCTCGGAGCACATCCGCCTGGTGGCGGCCTTCAACCACCTGCACATCTTCCTGGATCCGGACCCGGACCCGGCCGCGTCCTTCGCTGAGCGCCAGCGGCTCTTCGGGCTGCCGCGCTCCTCGTGGACCGACTACGACTCCTCGCTCATCAGCGAGGGCGGAGGGGTGTACCACCGCACGGCGAAGTCGGTACCGGTCTCGCCCGAGGTCCGCGCCCTCCTCGAGCTGCCCGAGGACACGGCGGAGCTGACGCCCAACGACCTGCTGAAGGCCATCCTGAAGGCCCCCGTCGACCTGCTCTACAACGGCGGGATCGGAACCTACGTCAAGGGTGAGTCCGAGACCCACGCGGAGGTGGGGGACCGGGCCAACAACGCCATCCGGGTGAACGGCGGGGACCTGCGCACCACCGTGGTGGGGGAGGGCGGCAACCTCGGCTTCACCCAGCGTGGCCGAATCGAGGCCAACCTCTCCGGGGTGCTGATCAACACCGACGCGATCGACAACTCGGCTGGCGTGGACTGCTCGGACCACGAGGTCAACATCAAGATCATGGTCGATCAGCTGGTCGCCACCGGAGAGCTCGAGGCCTCCGAACGCGCCGGACTGCTCGAGTCGATGACGGATGAGGTCGCCGACCTGGTGCTGGCCACGAACGTGGACCAGAACACCCTGTTGCGCAACGACTCGCAGAAGGTCGCCGAGTGGCTGCCGAGCTTCGAGCGCCACATCCGGTGGCTCGTGGAGCACGCCGACCTGGACCGCGAGCTGGAGTACCTGCCCGACGACGACGAGCTCGCGGACCGCAGGCGGGACGGGCGGTCGCTGGCCACCCCTGAACTGGCGGTGCTCGTGGCCTACGCGAAGACCAACCTGACCGAGCAGTTGCTGGATACCACCCTGCCGGACGACCCGTGGTACGACCGAACCCTGGACGCCTACTTCCCCTCCGCCCTGCGGGAACGGTTCGCCGGGCAGATCCAGGACCACCCCCTGCGGCGCGAGATCATCGCGACCCTGGTGGCCAACGACGTGGTCAACACCGGGGGCACGACCTTCGTGTTCCGCGCCATGGAGGAGACGGGGGCGGATGCGGCCACCGTGGTGGCGGCCTACTCCGCCATGAAGGAGATCTACGGCTACGGCGACTACTTCGAATCGATCCGGGCCCTGCCGGCCAGCGTGGACGGCGAGTTCAAGGCACGGGTCTACCTCGACGCCCGGCGCCTGCTGGACCGTGCCGTGCGGTGGCTCGTCAACCACCGGGCTGAGGACGAGGGCATCGGGGCGGTGGTCGAGTCCTACGCGGAGCCGTTGCAGTCCCTCGTGGCGGAGTTGCCGGAGCTGTTGCGCGGCCAGGACGCGGAACGTTACGCCGAGTGGCGGGAGCTCTCCCTTCAGGCCGGCCTGCCCGAGGACCTGGCCAGCCGCCGTTCCGTGCTGTTCGAGTCCTTCGGCCTGCTCGACGTGGTCCGGCTGGCTCGGCAGTCCGGCCGGGACCCGCGGCACGTGGCGGAGGTGTACTTCCGCGTCTACGAGCGCTTCGACGCGGAGGGACTGCTCAACCAGATCACGGACCTGCCCCGCAGCGGCCGCTGGAAGGCGCTCGCCCGGGCCGCCATGCGGGACGACCTCTACGCCCTGCTGCTCAGCGTCACCACGGCGATCCTCGACGGGGACCGCGACGACGGGGACCACGGCAAGGCCGGGACCCCGGGCGACGGGGCGGACCTCGTCGCCGCCTGGGAGGAGGAGAACTCGACCCGGGTGGAACGCGCCCAGGGCTTCCTGGCGGAGGTCCGGGAGTCGGATGCGGACGATCTGGCGGCCTTGTCCGTGGCGTTGCGCCAACTGCGATCGGTCACCGCCCAGTAGAACTGTTGCATGGCCCTGTTCACCGACCCCCTCTACGGCGATCCGGATCTGGCGGACGGTGATGTCGACTGGCTCCATGCGGTGGTCAGCGAATGGCAGCTGATCGCCGACCTGGACTTCGCCGACCTCGTGCTGTGGTATCCGGTCGAGGGCACCCCGACGACCGGCCGGGGTTTCGTGGCCCTGGCCCAGGCGCGGCCGTTCACGGCCCAGACCTCGCTGCACCGCGACATCGTGGGCAGCCGCGTCCGCACGGACCTGAAGTCCCTGGTGGCCCAGACCTGGTCCACGGGGGAGCCGGCCGCCACGGCTCCCTCCGTCCACGGGCCAGACAGCTCCATGCGGGTGACGGTGTGGCCCGTGCGCCGGGGGACCCGGACCATCGGCGTGGTCACGGTGCACCAGAACCTCACGGGGCAGCGCACCCCGTCCCGGCTGGAGCTCGTCTACCGCCAGAGCGCCACCCAGCTGCTGACCATGCTCTCCCGGGGGCAGTGGCCGGACCCGGACGACCCGGGCGGGGGCTCCCCCCGCGGGGCACCCCGCGTGGGCGACGGGGTGCTGCGGCTGCGGGCGGACGGGACGGTGGACTTCGCGACCCCGAATGCGGTGTCCGCCTTCCGCCGCCTCGGCGAGACGGAATCCCTGGAGGGGCGGTCCCTGGCGAGGATCGTCACGGACCTGCAGGACGAGCGGCGGCCCGTGGACGAGTCGCTGCCGCTGGTGCTGACGGGCAAGGCGGCGGCCCGGGCCGAGTTGGACGTCCGCTCGGTCAACCTCACCCTGCACACCGTGCCCCTGCGCAATGATGAGGGACGCTTCGGCGCGCTCGTGCTGCTGCGCGACGTCACGGAGCTGCGCCGACGCGAACAACAGCTCATCGGCAAGGACGCCACCATCCGGGAGATCCACCACCGGGTGAAGAACAACCTGCAGACGGTGGGCTCACTGCTGCGGATGCAGTCGCGGCGCATGCACTCGGAGGAGGCCAAGAAGGGGCTGGAGCAGGCGATGCGCCGGGTGGACACGATCGCCCTGGTCCACGAGACCCTGTCCCGGGGACTCGACCAGCACGTGGACATGGACGGGCTGCTGGGCCGCCAGTTCCGGCTGGCGGTGGAGGTGGCCGGGGACGGCCGCGAGGTCAGCACCGAGTTCGGGGGCGGGTTCGGGGAGCTGCCCTCGGACCTGGCCACCCCGATGGCCCTGGTCATCAACGAGCTCGCCATGAACGCCGTGGAGCACGGCACGGGAGCGGCGGGTGGCCATGTGGGACTGGTGGCCCGGCGGACGCACACCCCGGCCGGGGAGCGGCTCGAGGTGCGCCTGTGGGACACCGGTGCGGAGCCGCACCGGGGCGAGCGGGCCGACGTCGTGCCGGAACCGGGGCAGAGCCCCGGACTGGGCCTGCGCATCGTCCGCAACCTCGTGACCGGCGACCTGCGCGGCACCATCGGCTGGATGGCGCGGCCGGACGGGGGGACCGAGGTCCTGATCCTCGCCCCCGTGCCGGACTACTGACGTCTGCGGAGACGGGACAGGCCCCGACCCGCATCGGGTCGGGGCCTGTCACCGGCCGGCGGAGTGCCCTACGAGGCGCGGCGCGCCCGGGCGGCGCGCCGCTTGAGGGCGCGGCGCTCATCCTCGCTCATGCCGCCCCAGACGCCCGAGTCCTGGCCGGACTCGATCGCCCACTGCAGGCAGGTGTCCACGACCTCACAGGTGCGGCAGACAGCCTTGGCCTCCTCGATCTGGAGCAGGGCCGGACCCGTGTTCCCCACCGGGAAGAAAAGCTCCGGGTCCTTGTCCAGGCATGCTGCCCGGCTACGCCAATCCATGCTGATCGCTCACTCCTTCAATGCCGGGCACACGGGTTGCCCCGGCAAACCTGTCTAGGGTCGTCGGACGGTAGTCCTGAAACGGGGGCGGCTCGGACGGCACGTGGCCGTAGGCAACAAAAAAGGGCCGTTGCGACGACCCCCGCTGAACTTCGTGAAATATCTTTTCATGTCAGGTGTGACTAAACAAGGGGTCCGGCGCATTATGTGGCCGTTATCATACAGGGCCGATCCCCGGGGGTGTTGCGTCCCGTAGACTATGGCGGCCCGCCGTGACCACTGTCAAGGGGGCCAGAACTCCACCCGACCACCAGGAAGTCCGCCCCGTGTCCACCTCCTCCCGTCAGCCCGCCGCCGGGTCTCCTCACCCCCACACGGGCAGGTCCCGTCCTCCGGCCGTGATGGCGCTGACCGGCGTCCTGCTCCTGCAGGCCCTCGCCGTGCTGGGGACCGCCGTGGGTTCGGTCCTGGCCATCGGCACCGGTGCTCTGGGGGTCGGCGCCCAGATCTTCCTGGCGGTCCTGTTCGTCCTGGCGGGGGTGTGGATCGGGGCCACTGGCCTCGGCCTATGGATCGGGCGGCCCTGGACCCGGGCCGCCGTGGTGGTGATCGAGCTGTTCGCGGTGATCCTGTCCATCAACTTCTTCACCGGGGGGAGCCCGGCCACCGGCCTGGCGTTCCTGCTGCCGGCCGCCGCGGCGCTGCTGCTGATGTTCACCCGCCAGGTGGCCGAGCACCTGGCCGGCCTGGACCACTGAAAAGGCCTGGACCACAGAAATGGGCTCGGCCCCGTCCGAAGACGGGGCCGAGCCCTTCCGTGCGGCGCGGCGTGGCGCGGAGGTCAGTTCACGGCGCCGGTGTACTTCTCTCCCGGACCCTGGCCCGGTGCGTCCGGGAAGGACGAGGCCTCACGGAAGGCGAGCTGCAGGGAGCGCAGCCCGTCGCGCAACGGGCCGGCGTGCTGGCTGCCGATCTCCGGTGCCGCGGAGGTGACGAGCCCGGCCAGGGCCGTGATGAGCTTGCGGGCCTCGTCGAGGTCGATGAGCTCCTCGGCGTTGGGCATGTCGGCCAGGCCGACCTTGACGGCCGAGGCGGTCATGAGGTGCACGGCGGCCGTGTTGATGAGTTCCACGGCCGGGACCTCATGGATTTCCCGGACCCGGTCGCTGACGGGATCGTCCGTGGGGGAGGGATGCTGCTGTTCGTCATTCATGCTGGTAAGCTTGTCACAGACCAGCTGGGTCCGTTCCCGTTTCCGCCCGCAAGCGAGTGTGAGATGGATGACGGATCCGGCCATCAAGTGGAGGCCTTCTCCCACCCGCGTCAGCAGGATGTCCGTTCTCGAACGGACCGAGTTGCCGGGTCACCGGTCACGCTGGCCCTTGGGGTCGGCTGATCGATGGGTCGGCGGATCGTTCCGCCGGTCAGGCCTCCGTCAGCGTTGAGCACGGAGGCTTTTCTCGTTTCCGGGCCCGGCGCAGGGGCGGCCGGGGAGGGCGGCCTCGCAACCGAAGATCCCGAACACAGGAGTTGCAAGATCAGCGAGCCAAGAATCAACGAACGGATCCGCGTGCCCGAGGTGCGCCTGGTCGGCCCCCAGGGCGAGCAGGTGGGAATCGTGCGCATCGAGGATGCGCTGCGTCTAGCTGCCGAGGCCGATCTGGACCTTGTTGAAGTGGCCCCCACGGCCAAGCCGCCGGTCTGCAAGCTGATGGACTTCGGCAAGTGGAAGTACGAGGCCGCGGTCAAGGCCCGCGAGGCGCGGAAGAACCAGACCAACACGATCCTCAAGGAAGTCCGCTTCCGCCTGAAGATCGACAAGCACGACTACGAGACCAAGACCGGGCACGCCCGGAAGTTCCTCACGGCGGGGGACAAGGTCAAGGCCATGATCCAGTTCCGCGGCCGTGAGCAGCAGCGCCCCGAGCTGGGCATCCGCCTGCTGGAGAAGTTCGCCGAGGACGTGGCGGATGTGGGCATGGTCGAGTCGAGCCCCCGTCAGGACGGGCGCAACATGGTCATGGTGATCGGCCCCCTGAAGAACAAGGCCGAGGCCCGTGCCGAGGCCCGCAAGCAGCAGGACCCGAAGCCCGAGCGCGTCGGCTCCCGCCGTGACGTGGCGGCCCGCGAGGCCAAGGAGAAGATCGCCGAGGACACCTCCTCGGCGCCGCTGTCCAGCACCATGTCGGATGCCATGCCGGAGGAACTGAAGAAGCTGGCGCAGTCCGGTGACTCTGCCCCCACGGAGAAGGCGCCGGTGGCTGAGTCGGCGGCGGCGTCCACTCCGCGCGCCGAGGAGGCCGAGCCCGCCACGCCGGCGGCCGCTCCGAAGACGGCTGCTCCGAAGGCAGCTGCCAAGCCGGCAGCCGCCCCCAAGCCCGCTGCGTCGGCCAAGCCGGCCGCAGCACCGAAGCCTGCGGCTGCCAAGCCGGCCGGGGCGCCCAAGCCGGGCGCGCCGAAGCCGTCCGCGGCCCCCAAGCCCGGTGGGGCCCCGAAGCCGGGTCCCAAGCCGGGCGGGAGCAAGTAGGCCAGCACCACCCTTCCGTACCGGAGACCGGTACGGACCAGATCGGCCCCGCCCTCCAGCGAGGTCCACGTAGCACTGTCCGCTCCCGAGGCGGACAGCCGAGATGAAGGAGAACGGCAGCCATGCCGAAGATGAAGACCCACAGCGGAGCCAAGAAGCGCTTCCGCGTGACCGGCTCGGGCAAGCTGATGCGTCAGCAGGCCAACCGCCGCCACTACCTGGAGCACAAGCCCTCCACGCTGACCCGCCGTCTGGCCTCCGATCAGCTGGTGTCCAAGTCCAGCGTCAAGACCATCAAGCGGATGCTGGGCATCTGACATTCCCCGTGGCCCCCAGGGCCGCACACAGCTAGCCGCCGCGGCCGGAGAGAATCCGTGGCCGGCACCGATTCGAAGGAGTACGCACGTGGCACGTGTGAAGCGGGCAGTCAACGCCCACAAGAAGCGCCGGGTGGTCCTTGACCGCGCGGCAGGTTACCGCGGACAGCGTTCCCGCCTTTACCGCAAGGCCAAGGAACAGCTGCTGCACTCGTACGTCTACAACTACCAGCACCGCAAGAAGCGCAAGG
Source organism: Citricoccus sp. I39-566 (assembly GCF_031432995.1). Taxonomy (GTDB): domain Bacteria; phylum Actinomycetota; class Actinomycetes; order Actinomycetales; family Micrococcaceae; genus Citricoccus; species Citricoccus nitrophenolicus_A. The sequence continues at coordinate 2,812,361 of NZ_CP133842.1, read as the reverse complement.
GCGACTTCCGCCGCCTGTGGATCACCCGCATCAACGCGGCCTCCCGCGCCAACGGCATGACCTACAACCGCTTCATGCAGGGCCTGAAGCTGGCCGGCATCGAGGTCGACCGCCGCATGCTGGCCGAGCTGGCCGTGACGGATGCCGCCGCGTTCACCGCCCTGGTGACGGCCTCCCGCGAGGCCCTGCCGGCGGACGTCAACGCCCCGGTCGCCGCGAAGTAAGCACGCGCATCCACGGGCGGTGCCGCCGCACCGGCAGGGCCGCCCACGGAAGACCATGAACGAGCGCCCCGAACAGGACGTGATGACCAACCCCCGGGCAGACCGGGTGCGGAAGGTCGCACGCCTGGCGGGGCGCTCGTCGCGTCTGCGGGAGGGCTTGTTCCTGGCCGAGGGGCCACAGCCCGCCCGGGAGGCGCTGCGGGCCCACCTGGGGCTGACCGGTCCCGGCCCGGAGCGCGACGCCGGCCCCGCGCCTGACGATGCCGGCCCGCCCGCCGCTGGGAACGGCCCGGACGGACCTGCGGTCCAGTGGATCCCCGGGCGGGTCGTCGACTCCGTCTACGTCTCCCCGCGGGTGGCCGAGCGCGACCCGGAGCTCGCCGACCTGGTCCGGCGAGCCGGCGAGCGTGGCGTGAGCGTCCGGCTGGCGACGGACGAGGTGCTGGACGCCATGGCCGATGCCGTCACGGGACAGGGCATCATCGCCGTGTGCCGCATCCCCGAGACCCGCGCCGGCTCCGTCTGGGCCGGCCTGGCGGCTCCCCGGCTGGTGGCGGTCCTGTGCCGGGTCCAGGATCCGGGCAACGCGGGCACCATCCTCCGGGCCGCCGATGCCTCGGGCGCCGATGCGGTGGTGCTGACCGCCGGGTCCGTGGACGTGTTCAACCCCAAGGTTGTGCGGTCCACCGCGGGCTCGCTGTTCCACGTCCCGCTCGTGACCTCGGCGGACGCCACCGGGACGGCGCAGCTGCTCCGCGGGCGGGGCGTGACGGTGCTGGCCGCGGACGGCTACGGGTCCGTGCGGCTGGACCGGCCGCCGTCGGGCCTGCTGTCCGCCCCCACCGCGTGGCTGTTCGGCAACGAGGCCCAGGGGTTGTCCCCAGTGGAACGGGAGCTGGCCGCCGAGCGGGTGGCGGTGCCGCTGTACGGCCGGGCGGAGTCGCTCAACGTGGCCACGGCGGCCACGGTCTGCCTCTATGCCTCGGCCATGGCCCGGCACGCGGGCGCCTGACCCGCCCCCAGACGTGGCAGGGCGCCCCCGCGGAGGGGGCGCCCTGGGTGTTCACGCCCGCGTGCTCACCGGCTCGCGGCTCAGGCGCTCTTGGCCTTCCGGCCGGTGATGGCCTGCCAGACGAACGCGACGATCACGCCGCCGATGATGGCGAAGATCCAGGTGCCGAAGCTCCAGAACTCGTCCATGGCGCCGACGCCGAGCAGGCTCGCGATCCAGCCGCCCAGGACGGCACCGATGAGGCCGGTGATGAGGGCGCCGATCCAGCCGCTGCCCTGCTTGCCGGGAAGAATGAGCCGGGCGATGGCGCCGGCGATGAGTCCGAGGATGATCCAGCTGATGAAGCCCATGATGACTACCCCTTCGTGTTCGTGTTCTCATTCCGATGCGGATACGGACAGTGTCCGTCCGCGGCGAGCCCTAGTCCACTGGTGGTGGACGACGATCGGGCCGCACCTGGGCACAACATAGCAAGCCGGCAGGAGATTTCAGGGACGTGGGGGGCGTAGCAGGGCCAGGGACAGCACCAGGCCGACGCCGGCCAGGGCAGCGCCGGCGCCTGCCGGCACCTGGAGGGCGAACCCGGCCTGGATGACGGCGGCCCCCACCCAGGCGCCCATCGCGTTGGCCAGGTTCAGTGCGGAGTGGTTGAGGGCACCGGACAGTTGCGGTGCCTGCGGCGCGGCGTCCACGAGCAGCACCTGGAGGGACGGGACGAGGGCGGACGCGGCCGCGGCGGCGGCGAGCAGGGGGACGACGGCCACCATCCACCACTGCGCCGTCAGGCTGAAGCAGGCCAGGGAGGCGGCGACGACCCCGAGCATCCACTGCAGCGTGCGCCGGGCAGAGCGGTCGGACAGGGTGCCCCCGGCGAGGGTGCCCACCACCATGCCGACGCCGTAGAGGCCCATCAGGAGGGGGACCAGTTGCGGCGGCATGCCCCCGACCTCCGTGAAGACGGGCGCGATGTAGGTGTACAGGGCGAACATGCCGGCGAAGCCGATGGTGCCGACCAGGATGGCCCGCCACAGGGCCGGGGACCTCAGGGCCGTGAGTTCGCTGCGCACCGAGGCACCCCGCGGCGCGGGCACGGACGGGACCAGCCAGGCGACGGCGGCCATCGTGGCGATGCCGAAGACGCCCGTGACGATGAACATCCACCGCCAGCCCTGGCTCTGCCCGAGCCACGTGGCCAGCGGGACACCGAGGAGGTTGGCCACCGAGAGCCCGGACATCACCCAGGCGATGGCCTGGCCGCGGCGGGCGGGTCCCGCCAGGTGGGCGGCGGCGAGGGCGGCCGCCGAGAAGTAGGCGCCGTGCGGCAGGCCGGAGACGAACCGCGCGATGAGCATGGTGTTGAAGTCCGGGGCCAGCAGGCCGGCGCCGTGCCCGAGCACGAACAGCCCCATCAGCCACAGGGCGGAGGTTCGTCGGTCGATGCGGGCCATGCCGGCGGCCAGCAGCGGGGCGCCGACCACCACGCCGAGCGCATAGGCCGAGATGAGGATGCCGCCGGCGGGCAGGCTCACGTCCAGCTCGGCGACCGCCTGGGGGAGCAGCCCCATGATGGCGAACTCGGTGGTGCCGATGGCGAATCCGCCCAGGGCGAGGGCCACGATGCCCGGGAGCATGGCACGGTTCCGCGGCGTGGCGGTGGGAGAGGCGGTGGGAGAGGGGGCGTCATCAGCGGGGTCCGGCACTGATCCAGACTACGGGCCTCCGGCGCGGTCGGTAGGATCGGGGGCCATGAGCAGCATCACCCCGGTGGTCGGCGCCGCGATCCTGGACGACCTGGCGGAGCCCCGGGCGTTGCTGATCGGACGCCGCAGCGCCCCGGCGTCCCTGGCCGGCCTGTGGGAGTTCCCGGGCGGCAAGGTGGAGCCGGGGGAGGACGCCCGTGACGCCCTCGTGCGCGAGGTGCACGAGGAGCTCGGCGTGCGGATCCGCCTGGACCGGGAGGTGGCGGCCGATCGCCCCGAGGGCTGGCTGCTGGGCAACGGGGCCAGGATGCAGGTCTTCACGGCCGTGATCGTCAGCGGCCGCCCGGAACCCCTCCAGGACCACGACCTGCTGGTCTGGCGCGCCCTCGAGAAGCCCGCCCTCCAGGAGCTGGACTGGATCCCCGCGGACCGGCCGATCGTGGACGCCCTCGTGGAGATGCTGCGGCCCTGAACGGCCCGCACCGGTGGGGCGGCGACCTCAGAACAGGGCCGGTTGGGGAGCTGCTGGGACGCGCGGCTGGTCCGCCGCCGGGTTCCGCCCCTCGCCGTCCGGGCGGGTGATGCGGTGGGCACCGTCCCGGTGCAGTCCGTGGCGCTGCGCCGCGGCGATGGCGCGCCGGCTCAGGGCCTTGCGGTACGAGGCGGGGGCGTAGGAGCCGCGTCCGTAGAGCTGGCGGTAGCCCTCCAGCAGGCCGGGGTGGTCCTGCTCGATCCACCGCAGGTACCACTGGCGCGCGCCGGGCCGCAGGTGCAGGGCCCCGGCCAGCACATTCCTGGCTCCGGCCCCGGCCAGGGCCGCCATGAGGTCCTCGAGCTGCCGGTCCGAGTCCGTGAGCCACGGCAGCAGCGGCATGGCCATGACGGTCACGTCCGCCCCGGCGGCGGAGAGCTTCTCGATGAGCCGGAGCCGGGCGGCCGGGGCCGGCGTGCCGGGCTCGACCCGGTGGGCGAGGGCCGGGTCCAGCATGGCCAGGGACACGGAGACCTGTACGGGCACCTGCCGGGAGGCCGAGGCCAGCAGGTCCAGGTCCCGCCCCAGGAGCGTGCCCTTGGTCAGGATGGAGAAGGGGGTGCCCGTATCCGCCAGGGCGGTGATGATCCCGGGCATGAGCCGGTACCGGCCCTCGGCCCGCTGGTAGGGGTCCGTGTTGGTGCCCAGGGCCACCAGCTCGCGGTTCCAGCCGGGCCGGTTCAGCTCCCGCCGCAGGATCTCGGGGGTGTTCACCTTGACCACGATCTGCTGGTCGAAGTCCGTGCCCGCATCGAACTCCAGGTACTCGTGCGTGCTGCGGGCGTAGCAGTACCGGCACGCGTGGGTGCATCCGCGGTAGGGGTTCACGGTCCAGCGGAAGGGCATGGGGGAGGAGTCCGGCACCCGGTTCAGCGCGGACTTGGCCAGGACCTCGTGAAAGGTGGTGTCCGCGAACTCGGGGGTGGTGATGGAACGCTGCAGGCCGGAGAGCGGGAGCAGGGCGGCCGGTGCGGCTGGAGTGCCGCCCTCGCCCAGCTCGGGTCCGTCCCCGGCCTGCAGTGTCTGCGCTTCCCATCGCATGTCTTGATTAGAACACATGTACTAACCATGGTGCAAGGGGCGGCTAGGCTGGGTCCATGGACGACTCACGCCCGGACCGGATCCTGCTGACCGGCTTCGAGCCCTTCGGCGGTGACGGGCACAATCCCTCCTGGCCGGCCGCCCGGGACGCGGCCCGGACGTTGCGCGGGCAGGAGGTGGACGCCGTCGCCGTGCGGCTGCCCTGCACCTTCGGCGGGTCCACCGAGGCCCTGGAGCAGGCGCTCATCGAGCACCGGCCCGGCATCGTCATCGCGTGCGGCCTGGCCGGGGGCCGGGCGCAGGTGGCCGTGGAGCGCGTGGCCGTGAACCTGCAGGACGCCCGCATCCCGGACAACGCCGGCTGCCAGCCCGCCGGGCGGCCCGTGGACGACGCCGGCCCCGCCGCCTATTTCTCCAGCCTGCCCGTCAAGCGCATCGTCGCCGCGCTGCGCGGCGCGCGGATCCCGGCTGAGCTGTCCCTGAGCGCGGGCAGCTTCGTCTGCAACCACGTCTTCTACGAGGTGATGCGCCGGTGCACGGCCGCGCCGGCCGGTGGAGGGGTGCACACCGCAGGGTTCATCCACGTGCCCTGGGATGAGCAGGCCCCACGGCAGGCGGCGGCGGACCCCTCCTCATCTACACGGCCCGCCCTGCCCACCCTGCCCGCCGCCGAGCTGAGCCGGGCGCTGGTGATCGCGGCGCGAGAAGCCCTCCGGACGGCGTCGGACCTCGACGAGGCGGCGGGCGCGCTGTACTAGCCGGCCCTAGGCGGAGGGCGGCCGCACCGAGGCCCGGGCGGCCAGGAGCCCAGCGACGGTGAAGGCGAGCGTGGCCCCGAGGACGAGTAGGATCGGCGCCGTCCAGCCTTCGGTGGTGGTGTGGAGCCAGCCGGCCGCCGGCGGTGCCACGGTGGCGGCCAGGTAGCCGCCGGTCTGGACCCAGGCGGAGCCGGAGGCGGCCTCACGGTCGGTGCGGGCCATCCGGGCGATGATGGAGAAGATGGCCGTGAAGCCCCCGCCCTGGGCCACCCCGCCCGTGACCGACCACAGCGCGTAGGCCTCCGGGACCAGCAGCAGACCCACCGGCAGGGACAGCCACAGCACGGCCACGGCCGCCATCGGGACCCACGGCCGGGTCCGGGCCGCCAGCAGCGGCACGCCCAGGGCCCCCACGATCGCGGCCACCTGGAACAGGGACGCCGTGGCACCGGAGCCAGCGGTGTCCAATCCCTGGGAGTCGGACAGGATGGAGGGCAGCCACGTGGTGGTGGTGAAGTAGCCGGCCGACTGCCCGCTGAAGGCGATGACCAGCAGCCACATGACCCGGCGGAACCGGGGTGGGGGCCGCGTGTCGATCGGCCGCTCGGCAGGGGTCGCGGCGTCGGCGGCGTCAGGTCCCCCGGAGGATCCGTCCCCGCCGGAGGGCGCCGGACCGCTCCGGATCCGCCGACGCACGAGCGCCGTCCAGTACCCCAGGCCGATGACGGTCAGCACGCCCCACAGAGCGAGGGCCCACCGCCAGCCGACCGCTGCGGCCAGGGGGCCGGTGCCGAGCAGGGTGGCCATCGACCCCACGTTCATGCCGGCCGAGTACAGGCCGGTCGCCAGGGAGACGCGGTCCCAGGGGACCTCCCGGCGGATGATGACGGGCACCACGATGTTCCCCAGCGTCAGGGACAGGCCGATCACGGCGGTGCCGGCCAGGACCAGCCAGCCCGGGCCCACCGAGCGCAGCACGGTGCCGGCCAGCACGCCCGCCAGGCAGGCGAGGACCGTGGCCTCGGAACCCCAGCGGCCGATGGTCCGCGTGGCCAGCGGCGTGGCCACCGCGAACAGCAGGATCGGCAGGCCCGTCAGCAGGCCCGCCCCGATGGCGTTGAGCCCGGTCCCGGCCTGGATGTCCCCCAGGATGGCCGTGGGCGCGATGATGGGCGCCCGGAGGTTGAGGGCCAGGATGACGATGCCGACGATGATCCAGGGCAGGATCGGGCTGGCTACGGGTGGGCGGCGCGTGGTGACTCCTGGGGTGGGCAGTGGGCAGGGGACAGGACGGCGGGGCGGGGAGCGGCCCGGTGCGGACCACCCCTGATCCTAGTCAGCGGCGGTCACCCGGTCCGCCGCGGCCACCGGACGGGGCGCTCGCGGTAGCCGCCGCCCACCAGCCCCGCGTGGCGCTCGAACGGGTTCCTCGAGGCCGGATCCCCCGTGCGCAGCAGCGACCACCCGGCCGCGGCGAAGTACAGCGGCAGGAACGGCAGGCCCAGGCACCACGCGTACTGGGTGGCGTGCCGCGACTCGTGCGCCAACAGCCGGGCGGTCGGGGCGGTGTGGGGCCGGAACAGCACCGTATTGCCCACGGTGAAGGCGCCGCCGTCGGGAAATCCCCACCGGTAGCCGAACGCGAGCAGCAACCCGCCCGGACCGCGCCGGACCCGGCAGCCGGCACTCAGGGCCAGCGCCAGTCCCAGCGGGGTCGTCAGGTTGGCGGCGTTCCACAGCTGACGCAGGCGGAGCCGGGCGGGCAGGGCAGACGGCATGGTTGAAGCATAGGAGACCGGTGTGCGCCGGCGGCCGCCGGGCTGACTAGACTGATCGGGGCCTCCCGCCGGGTGCGGGCGGCCACCCAAGGTAAAACTCGTAATGATTTCTTGAGCATCAGAGCACGAAGGTCGAATCCCGCCATGACGGACCACTCCCCTGTCGATCAGCCAGAGCCCACCGGGCCGGAGATCTCCCCGGCGGACGAGGCCGCGGTGAACGCCGCCGTCGCGGACGCCGTGGCCGCCTTCGCGGCCGCCAGGGACCTCGAGGGACTCAAGACGGCCCGGCTGGCCCACACGGGGGAGAAGGCCCCGCTGACCCTGGCCAACCGGGGGATCGGCAGGCTGCCCAAGGAGCAGAAGGCGACGGCCGGCAAGCTCATGGGCGGTGCCCGCAAGTCCCTGGACGCCGCGCTCGCCGCCCGCACGGAGGTCCTCGAGGCCGAGCACGCCGCGCGCCTGCTCGTGGAGGAGACCGTGGACGTCACCACCGCCGTGCGCCGCCGCCGCGTGGGGGCCCGGCACCCGCTCTCCGTGCTGCAGGAACGCGTCTCGGACATCTTCATCGGCATGGGCTGGGAGATCGCCGAGGGCCCCGAGGTCGAGTCCGAGTGGTTCAACTTCGACGCCCTGAACTTCAAGCCGGACCACCCGGCCCGGGAGATGCAGGACACCTTCTTCGTGGACCCGCCCGAGGCACACCTGCTGCTGCGCACCCACACCTCGCCGGTGCAGATGCGCGCCATGCTGGAGTGGGGCGCCCCCGTCTACGTGCTGTGCCCCGGGCGGACCTTCCGCACGGACGAGCTGGACGCCACGCACACCCCCGTGTTCCACCAGTTCGAGGGCCTGGCCGTGGACGAGGGCCTGACCATGGCGGACCTGCGCGGCACCCTGGAGTACTTCGCCCGGCAGATGTTCGGCCCGGAGGCCAGGATCCGGCTGCGCCCCAACTTCTTCCCCTTCACCGAGCCCAGCGCCGAGATGGACATCTGGCACCCCGGCGCCAAGGGCGGCCCGCAGTGGATCGAATGGGGCGGCTGCGGCATGGTCCACCCCAACCTGCTGCGCGCGGCCGGCCTGGACCCGGAGGTGTACTCCGGCTTCGCCTTCGGCATGGGCGTGGAACGCACGCTGATGTTCCGCAACGAGGTCCCGGACATGCGGGACATGATCGAGGGCGACGTCCGCTTCTCCCAGCACTTCGGAATGGAGATCTGAACCACTCATGCGTATCCCGCTGTCATGGCTTCGTGAATTCGTCCCCGTCCCCGCGGACGCCACCGCCGAGGACGTCATGGCCGACCTGGTGAGGGTCGGCTTCGAGGAGGAGGGCGTCCACCGCCCCGCGGACGAGCTGTCCGGGCCCATCGTGGTCGGTGAGGTGCTGGAGATGGTCCCCGAGCCGCAGTCCAATGGCAAGACCATCAACTGGTGCCAGGTCCGGGTGGTCCCAGAGGGCGCCGAGCAGACCCTGACCGGCGAGGGCATCGACCCCTCCGGCGTCCAGGGGGTCGTCTGCGGCGCCCACAACTTCCAGGTGGGGGACAAGGTCATCGTCACCCTGCCGGGGGCCGTGCTGCCCGGGGACTTCCGGATCTCCCCGCGGAAGACCTACGGCCACGTCTCGGCGGGCATGATCGCCTCCGCCCGCGAGCTGGGCCTGGGAGAGGACCATGACGGCATCATCGTGCTGTCCACCGTGGGCCTCTCGGCCGAGCACGGCAACGACCCGGAGCCCGGCACCGACGTCCTCGAGCTGCTGCACCTGCGGGACGAGGCCGCGGAGATCAACGTGACCGCGGACCGCAGCTACGCCTTCTCCATCCGCGGCGTGGCCCGCGAGTACGCCCATGCCACCGGGTTGCCGTTCACCGATCCAGCCTCCCTGGTCACGGCACCGGTGCCCGACGGCAAGGGGTTCCCGGTCCGCCTGGAGGACGCCGGGCCCATCTACGGCGTCCCCGGCTGCGACCGCTTTGTGGCCCGCACCGTCACCGGGATCGACGCGTCCAGGCCGACCCCGCCGTGGATGGCCCAGCGGCTGCGCCTGGCCGGCATGCGGTCCATCTCCCTGGCGGTCGACATCTCCAACTACGTCATGTGGGAGCTCGGCCAGCCCCTGCACTTCTATGACGCGGAGAGGCTGCAGGGCCCGATCGTGGTCCGTCGCGCCGCCGCCGGCGAGCGGCTGACCACGCTCGATGGCAAGGACCGCACGTTGTCTGCCGAGGACCTGCTCATCACGGACGGCTCCGGACCGATCGGCCTGGCCGGGGTGATGGGCGGCGGCCAGACCGAGGTCTCCGGGTCCACCACCACCGTGCTGATCGAGTCGGCGCACTTCGATCCCGTCTCCATGGGCCGCACCCGCCGCCGGCACCGGCTCCCCTCCGAGGCCTCCAAGCGCAACGAGCGCGGCGTCGACTGGGAGATCGCGGACGAGGCGGCCGAGCGGGCCGTGCAGCTGCTCGTCGAGCTGGCCGGCGGCACGCCGGGGCCCGGCATCACGGACGTGGGCACCCGCCCCGAGTCCCGGGTCATCGAGCTGCCCGCCGCCTACCCGGGCGCGCGCCTGGGCATCAAGTACACGGAGCAGCAGGTCGAGGACGTCCTGCGGGAGCTGGGGGCCACGGTCCGGCGCGCCGGCGGGACCGCCGGTGGGCAGGGCCTGGTGCCCGACGCCGGCCCGGCCGGCTCGGTCTTCACCGTCACCGCGCCGTCCTGGCGCCATGACCTGGAGATCCGTGAAGACCTGGTCGAGGAGATCGCCCGGCTGATCGGGTACGACCAGATTCCCTCGACCCTCCCGGTGGCCCCTCCCGGCCGTGGGCTGACGCGGGAGCAGGCGGCCCGGCGACGCGTGGTCCAGGGACTCGCCGATGCCGGGCTGACCGAGGTGCTGGCGTACCCCTTCGTCTCCGAGGCCCAGAACCGGTTCTTCGGATCGGCCACCGAGCAGGAGGGCTCGCGCCAGCAGATGGTGCACCTGGCCAACCCGATCTCGGCCGAGTTCGGTTACCTGCGCACCTCCCTGCTGCCGGGGCTGCTGGACATCGCCCGCCGCAACCACTCGCGTGGCTTCCGCGACCTCGCCCTCTACGAGTCCGGGCTCGTGTTCCTGCCCCAGGGGCCGCTCGGCTCGGCCTCGATCCCGCCGCTGGGCCGCCGCCCGGACGACGAGGTCCTGGCCGGCCTGGACGCCGGTATCCCGGACCAGCCCCGGCGCGTGGCCGCCGTGTTCACCGGCCACGACTCGGCGCCGGGACCCGGCCACGCGCCGCGGGCCGTCGACTGGCAGGACGCCCTCGGGGCCGCCCAGGACGTCGCCGCCCTCCTCGGGGTGGAGCTGCAGGTGGTCCAGGGCCGCCACCAGGCCTTCCACCCGGGCCGGACCGCCGAGCTGCGGCTCGCCCCGGCGCAGCACCGATCCGGCACCGCCGAGGTTTCCGATGGTGCCGGCGCCACCGGGATCGAGGTGGGCGTGGCCGGCGAGCTGCTGCCGGCCTGGCTCGAGGACGCTGACCTGCCGGCGCGGACCGTGGCCATGGAGCTGGACCTGGACGCGCTCGTGGCGGCCGCGGCCGGTGTGGTGGTGGCTGGGCCGCTGTCCACCTTCCCCGCGACCAGTCAGGACGTGGCCCTCGTGGTCGCGGACGACGTGGTGGCCGGCGACGTGCTGGCCACGCTGCGCGAGGGGGCCGGGGAGCTGCTCGAGGACGCCGCCCTCTTCGATGTCTACTCGGGTCCGGGCGTGGAGGAGGGGCACCAGTCCCTGGCGTTCTCGCTGCGGTTCCGGGCCCCGGACCGGACGCTGACCGCCGACGAGGCCTCGGCGGCCCGCGCCGCCGCCACCGAGCTGGCCGCACGCCGCCACGGCGCCGTCCAGCGCTAGGACGGGAGCCGCCATGGAGACCGCCGGGGACCCCGTGCCGGGGTGGCACGTGGTCCTCACGGGTCCCCGGGCCGGCGACCAGCGGCGCGAGGCCCTGGACTTCCTCGCGGTCTCCCTCGGACACCGTCCGGGCACCTTCACGGTGGTCCATCACTGTCCCCGGTGCGGCGCGCAGGACCATGGTGCCCCGGAACTGGCCTACAGCCCACTCGCCCGGCGCCGGAGGGGACCGGGCGCCCTCACCGGCGCGAGCGGGTCGGCTCCGCTGCCCGCGGTGAGCTTCAGCCGCGCCGGCGGCTGGCTGGCCACGGCGTGGGTCGAGCCCGCGGCGGCCGTCCGGGGGTGGCGCATCGGGGTCGACCTCGAGGTCATCGGCGCCCCGGCCTTCCAGACGGCCTCAGGTCTCGGGGAGGTCGCCTACTCACCCGGCGAGGCCGACGTCGTCTCCCGGTGCCCGGCCGCGGAGCAGCCCGCCGTCCGGGCGGCGCTCTGGTCCCTCAAGGAGGCCGTGGTCAAGGCCTTCGGCACCGGGTTCGAGGGTGACCCCTCCGGTGTCCGGGTGACGGAGCCGGGAACGCTGACGCCGCGGATCCCCGGCCACCCGGAGGCCGTGGTGGTCCCGGGCGAGCACTGGCCCGGCGGATCCCCGGGGGAGGGACTGACCGGAATGGTGTGCCTCCTGCGCGACTCCGCGGCGGCCTAGGGACGAGGTGGGGCGCCCCGTGACCGGCCATGCCCCGCAGACGAGACGGCCGCATGTCCGAAGAATCCAGCACCAACGGATCCCAGCAATTCCGCCGGCTCATGGACGACTTCCTGTCCACGGCGGCCCCCGCGCTGGAGGAGGTCGTGAACACGAAGGCCTTCGGCGAGATGCTGGGACAGGCCGCCGGGAACCTCGTGGCCCTGAACCGGATCGGCAACGGCGTCATGGACCTCGCGGTCCGCAACGCGCGGGTCGCGGGCCGGGCGGACGTGGTCTCCCTGCACCGCCAGCTGGCCCGCAACGAGGACAAGCTGGAAGCCGTCCTGGAGACGGTCGAACGCCTGGAGGAGGAGCTGGCCGAGGATCGCCGGCGCCACCGTGGCTCCGCCGCGGACCAGGGGGACTGACCCATGTGGTCGCCGATGAGAGAGATGGCCGGGCTGCCGTCCGCACTCTGGAAGTACACCAACATCCAGCTGACCACGGCCTCTGGACCTACCGGAAGACCACCCTCTACCGCTACCGCAGCTCCCGGCGCCGGCACCCGGTGCCGGTCCTGCTGACGTTCGCCCTCATCAACCGCCCGGACATCTTCGATCTGCGGCCGGGCAACTCCTTCGTCGAATTCCTGCTGGACGAGGGCTATGACGTCTTCCTCGTGGACTGGGGCTATGCGGACGAGGGGGACGCGGAGACCGGACTGGATGATTTCGCCCTGGAGCACATCCCCCGGGCGGTCCGCGAGGTGCGGCGGGCCAGCGGCGCCGAGGAGATCACCCTGATCGGCTGGTGCATCGGAGCCGTGCTGACGGGGATGTACCTCTCCGTCACCCTGGACGCCCCGGTCCGGAACTGGATCCCGCTCACCATGCCGTTCGACGCGGCCAACACCACCTGCGAGTCGCTGCTCGGCAATGACGAGGTGGACACCGACTGGCCGGGCCAGTACGGGGCATTCCTGCCGGGCTCCTCCGTGGACACCGTCAACAAGTTGCTCAAGCCGGCGCCGAACTACGTCGGCACGCCCCTGCGGCTGTTCCGGCAGGTGCAGGACGGCACGGCGGACCGGAGCAGCTACCAGCCCATGGCCCGGTGGGTGGCGGACACCCCGAACTTCCCGATGCGCGCCTTCCGGCAGTGGGTGACGTGGGTGTACAAGGAGAACCGCCTGGCCCGGGGCCGCGTGCGCCTGCGCGGCCAGAAGGTGGACTTCGCCGCGAGCAGGCAATCCATCCTCGTGGTCACGGCGGATTCGGCAGGGCCGTTCGGCGTTGCTGCCCCACGGCTCCGAACTCCAGAGTGATATCAGGCCCCACCGTGTCCGCCGTCCCGCCCGCCGTCATCGACTCGATGTTCGCCGCGGGCGTGGGCGCCTGGAACACCCTGAACACATCCCCCATCGACTACTGGACCGGTGCCTTCCGCCGCGGCGCCACCCCCTGGGAGCTGATGCAGGACCTCGGCCGATGGAACGTGGCCCTGGCGGCCCGCCAGCGTCTGCTGTGGGCCCATGAGGCGCAGCAGAGCGTGGTCGGGGAGTGGCCCCTGGCCCGGCTGCGCGACTATTCCGCCCCGGACGCCGATCCCCGCCAGATCCCCACGGTGATCCTGCGGCCGCAGGCCGGACACGCCTCGAGCATCGTCGACTTCGCCGAGGACCAGAGCCAGATCATGGTCGGTCGCGAGAACGGCTGTGCCCGGATCCTCAGCATGGACTGGATCGGGGCCACCGCTCAGACCAGGGACGCCGGGATCGAGGACTACATGGAGCTGCTGCGCGAGGTGACCGACCTGCTGGGCGGCAGGGTCAATCTGGTCGGTGACTGCCAGGGCGGCTGGCTGGCCACGATCTTCGCGGCCCTGCACCCGCGCCGGGTGAACTCGCTGGCGATCACCGGGCCCCCATTGACTTCCACGCCGGCGAGCCCCTGACCCACGACTGGCTCACCGTGCTCGCCCCGGAGGGCGACATGCCCTACTTCCGTTCCGCCGTCTCGGCGAACGACGGCATCCTGCCGGGCCGGTTCCTGCTGGACGGGTTCAAGGCCCTGCAACCGGACGAGGAGCTGTCCCGCTCGCTGCAGCTGCTGACCCATCTGGATGACTCTGCGTACGTGGAGCGCTCACTGATCACGGGCGACCTGGAGGTGGAGGGAAGGAGGGTGGACCTGAAGGACATCGACTGCCCGCTGTTCCTCATGGCCGGGCGCACCGATCACATCACCCCCGCGGACCAGGTGTGGGCCCTGGCCGAGCACGTCTCCACGGCGCCGGAGCACCTCGGCCGTCAGTCCGCCACGAGCGGCCACCTGGGGTTTTCATGAGCCACGAGGCGCTGGCCACGCACTGGCCGGTCATCTTCGCGGAGATGGGGGCGCTGTCCACGCCGGCGCCGGAGGACGACCCCGAGCTGCTGACCGACGAGCCGAGCCAGACCTAGCCGGCCGCAGCCGGACCCGGTCAGGCCCACGCGGGTCAGTCGCTCCGATTGGAGCGCACGAAGGACCGGTAGATCTCGGCCAGCGAGGTCCGCTGCTCCGGCGTGAGCTCCTGGGCCTCGTGGATCGCGGCGAGCACGTCGGCCGCCTGCGGGTCGGCCGGTTCCGGGTCGGCCGCCTCCGGTCCCGGGCCGCCGGCCTCCGTCGGACCCGGCACGCCGGAACCCGGGTCGCCGGAATCCTGCTCGTAGAGTTCGTCGACGCCGACGCCCAGGGCGGTGGCGATGCCGGCGGCCACCGCCTCGGAGGGGGCGCGCAGCCCGCGCTCGATCTGGGAGAGGTAGGGGTTCGAGATCCCCACCATGGCGGACATCTGCCGCATGGACAAGTCCGCGATGCGCCGCTGCTGACGGATGTAGGCGCCCATCAGTTGACGCTGCTGAACTTTGTTCACCACGGATCCATCATACGTACCGGCTCGCCACCGCCCGGTTCGGGCTAGGGCGTCTCGACGGCGGGGAAGGAGGGCAGCTCGGAGGCGAACAGCCACGGGGACACCGCCTCGGTGGCGAGTCCCTCCGGCTGTCCGGCCGTCCGGGCGTGCCGCTCGGCGTGGGCCAGGAACAGGGCGGTGTCCACCGAGCCGTGCCGGTGCTCGGCCACCCAGGAGCGGATCAGCTCGGCGAAGACCTCGCTCCCGATCGCACAGCGCAGGGCGTACAGGGTCAGGGCGCCGCGCTTGTAGATCCGGTCGTCGAACATCAGCTCCGGACCGGGATCGGCGACCACGACCGTCCGGGGCTTGAGGAACAGTCCCCGCCAGGCCCGCCGGGCCTGCGTGCGGAGGGAGGCGTGTCCGGACTCCTGGCCCCACACCCATTCGCTGTAGCAGGCGAAGCCCTCGTGGAGCCAGATGTCCCTCCACTGGCGCAGCGTCAGGGCGTTGCCGAACCACTGGTGGGCCAGTTCGTGCGCCACCAGCCGCTCCGAGGCCCAGGACCCGTCCAGGTGGTTGGACCCGAAGATGGACAGGGACGCGGCCTCCAGCGGGATCTCGAGCTCGTCGTCGGTCACCACCGCGGTGTACCGGTCGAAGGGGTAGGGGCCGTAGTGGCGGCTGAAGCAGTCCATCATGCGCGTCTGGAGCCCGAGCGCGTCCTGCGCGCGCCCCAGGAGGGCCGGCGAGGTGGCCAGGAACACCGGGGCGGCGCCCGCGGGGGTCTCGGGGTCGGCGTCGTGCTCGGGGACCGCCACGAGCCGGTAGCGGCCGATCTGGACCGTGACGAGATAGCTCGGCGCGGGCTCCTGCAGCTCCCAGGTCCACTCCTCCCGCGAGGAGCGGCGCCGGTGGCCGGTGGGGGTGCCGTTGCACACGGGCAGGTAGCCGGCGTCCGTGCTGACGGCGATGCTGTACGTCGACTTGACCGAGGGGTGGTCCACGCAGGGGAACCAGGTCTGGGCGCCGTTGGGCTGTCCGGCCACGAGGACGCCGTCCTCGAGCTCCTCCCAGCCGATCTCGCCCCACAGGCCCCGGAGCATGCGGGGGACCCCGGAGTAGGAGATCTCCAGGCTCAGGTCCGCGCCGGCCTCCAGCTCGGTGCCCAGCTCGATGACGAGGCGGCCGTTGCGCGCCGTCGTCCTGGTCACCTTGACGGTGTCCCGGCCGGACCGGGCGGCGACCTTGCCCACGGAAAGGGCGTGCAGGTCCAGCTCGACCCGCTGCAGGGCCTGCAGCACGGTGCCCTCCAGGCGGGCCCTGCCGGCGATCCGGTTGGCGGCCAGCTTGACCTCGAGCTGGAGGTCGTAGTGCCCGACCGTGAAGTCGCCGGTTCCCGATCCGGGGACATAGGGATCGGGGAGTGCCGGGTTCTCTTCACTCACGGGCTGGTGTCCTCCTCGGGGGTCGCTGCCTGACGCTCGGCGGCGCGCTCCGCCTTCTCCTCGAGCCGCTCCAGTCTAGTGATGGCCGCGGCCCGCCCCTTCACCTTGGGACCCTTCCACGGGGCCACCGGGTTGCCGGTCCACCAGGAGTGGCCGGGGACCATCTCGCCGCGCATGATCAGGGAACCGGCGCCCACGGTGGCGCCGTCGTCGATCGAGGCGGCCGGCAGGATCACGGAGTTCGGGCCCAGGGTGGATCCCTCGCCGAGGGCCACGGTGTCCAGGGACATCACGCGGTCGTGGAACAGGTGCGTCTGCACCACGGAGCCGCGGTTCACGGTGGCGGAGTCGCCCAGGGTGACGAGGTCCGCCTCCGGGAGCCAGTAGGACTCGATCCAGGCGCCGTGGCCGATCCTCGCGCCGAGGGCCCGGAGCCACCAGACCAGCGAGGGCGTGCCGGAGGCCAGCCGGCCGAACCAGGGGGCCGCCACCATCTCCGTGAAGGTGTCCGCCACCTCGTTGCGCCAGATGAAGGAACTCCACAGGGGATGCTCGCCGGCCTCGACCCGTCCGACGAACACCTTCTTGGCCAGCACCGAGCTGCCGGCCGCCAGGGCCCCGGCGAGCATCAGCACCACGCCGCCCAGGACCACGGCCAACCACCAGCCACCGGGGCCGGGGCCCGCCGCGGCGCCGCCGCCGAACTGGGCCAGCCCCTCCAGGGCCACGGCCACGCCCAGGGCGATGATCGCCGAGGTCCACACGGCCAGCAGCCGCAGGGACTCCCAGCCGCTGCGGGCCCGCTTGAGCCGGGCCGGCGGATCGTAGGTGAGGGCGTCCTCCGCCTCCACCTCGGTGCGGCGCAGGCGCACGGGCGGGGAGCCCAGCCAGGAGGACCCCGGCTTGGTCTTCTTCGGGGTGGCGGACAGCACGGCCACCAGGGAGTTCTTCGAGAGCTTGTGGCCGGCGGCCAGCATGCCCGAGTTGCCCAGGAAGGACCTCTTGCCCACCTTGGCGTGGCCCACGTACATCCAGCCGCGGGAGAGCTCGTAGGAGCCGAGCATGGTGTCGTCGGCCAGGAACGCCCCGTCCCCGATCTCGGTGAGGGCCGGCTGCAGGATGACGGTGGAGGCCTCCACATTGGTCCCGACGCTCGCGCCGAGCCAGCGCAGCCAGGTGGGCGTGAAGCGGGAGGCATAGAGGGGGAAGAGCAGGTCCCGGGCCGTGTCCAGCACCCGTTCGGTGGCCCACAGCTGCCAGCCGATGCGGGAGCGCACGGCGTGGAACCCCTCGGTCACCCCGAGGGACAGCAGCCGCACGGAGAGCACGGTGAACAGCATGTTCGCCCCGAACCACACGGCGGCGATCAGCGGGCTGGCCGCGAGCAGGCGGCCGGCGGAGCCCACGAGGGTCTCGGGGGCGGTCCCGGCGCCGTCGGCGGACCAGTCCGGCCACCACGTCAGGGACCACGCGCCCACTAGGGCGGCCAGGGCCGCGGCGGCGAAGGGCAGCAGGGCCAGGACGCCCGAGCCGATCGTGGAGAGCACGAGCCATCCGGTGGCCCGGGGCGGCTCGATGTTGGGGCCCCGGTAGGCGGCCTTGCCGAGCCGCTGGGCGGGGGAGCCGGCGTACTCGAGGCCGTCCTTGGTCCTGCCGATCACGGTGGAGCCAGCCTGGACGACCGTTCCCGAGCCGATCGTGGCCCCGGGCATCAGCGTGGACCGGGAACCGACCACGGCCTCTTCGCCCACGGTGATGGCGCCGATGTGCACCACGTCGCCGTCGATCCAGTAGCCCGAGAGATCCACCTCGGGTTCGATCGAGCTGCCCGTGCCGAGGTCCAGCAGGCCCGTGATCGGCGGGACCGAGTGCAGGTCCACGTGGCGGCCGATCCTGGCCCCGAGGAGCCGGGCGTAGGTGGGGACCCAGAGGGCACCGCCGAGGGACACCGGGTCCACGAGGTCGGAGATGTGCTGGGCGAGCCAGAGGCGCAGGTGCACCCTGCCGGACCGCGGGTAGGAGCCCGGCCTCAGTCCGCGCAGCAGCAGTCGGGCGGCGACCACCGAGATCGCCATGCGTCCCGGCGGGGAGACGAAGACCAGCCAGCCGGCCAGCACCCACCACCAGGACACGCTCGCCGCCTCGGGCAGGAGGCCCCAGGCGGCGGCGAGGTTGGAGCCGGCGGCCAGGTAGACCACCCATCTCAGGGCCACGAGGACCACCAGCGGGATGCCCATCAGCGTCTGGAAGACCTGGGCCCTGCGGGCGGTTCGGGCCACGGGCCGGGCTTCCACGGGGTCGGCCGGCTTCACGGGCTGTCCGTCGTTGCCGGTGACCGCCTCCAGGAGGGCGCCGGCCCGCGGGTGGGCGTAGATGTCCCGCACGGTGACGTGGGGGTACCGGGTGCGGAGCCGGGACACCAGCTGCGCGGCGGCCAGGGAGCCGCCGCCGGAGGTGAAGAAGTCGGTGTCCAGGTCCTCCGGGGCGGATCCCAGCACCTCGGCCCAGTGCGTGAGCACCCAGCCGCCGGGGGACTCGGGGTCCACGGGCAGCTCGGCGCTCGGTCCCGAGCCGCCGTGGCCCGAACCCTGTCCGGCCTGGCCGGGCAGCGGCCACGGCAGGGCGTTGCGGTCCACCTTGCCGGAGGTCTTGGTGGGCAGGGTGTCCACCGTGACCAGCCGGGGGACCAGGGCGCCGGGCAGGTCCTTCTCGAGGTGCTTCCGGTAGGCCTTCAGGTCGGGCTCGGGTCCCGACGTCGGCACGGCCAGGTACCCGATGAGCAGCTGGGTTCCGGCGGGGGTCGTCTTGACGGCGGCGGCTCCGCCGGCGATGCCCGGCAGGGCCTGCAGCGCGGCGTCGATCTCGCCCAGCTCGATGCGGCGACCGCCGAGCTTGACCTGCTCGTCGGCGCGGCCCACGAACAGCAGTCCCTGCCGGTCCCAGACCACGAGGTCGCCGGAGCGGTAGGCGCGGTCCCAGCCGAGGGTGGGCAGCGGGGCGTACTTCTCGGCGTCCTTGGCGGGGTCGAGGTAGCGCGCCAGCCCCACGCCGCCGATGATCAGCTCGCCGGTCTCTCCCTCCGCCACGGGGACACCGGTGGCGGGGTCCACGATCGCGAGGTCCCAGCCGTCCAGCGGCAGGCCGATGCGCACCGGGCCGGTGCCGTCCATGGGGGCGGCACAGGCCACCACGGTGGCCTCCGTGGGGCCGTAGGTGTTCCACAACTCGCGTTCGTCCTCGGCCAGCCGCGCCGCGAGGTCCGGCGGGCAGGCCTCCCCGCCGAAGATCAGCAACCGGACGTTCTCGAGGGCCTCCGGGGGCCACAGCGCGGCCAGGGTGGGCACGGTGGAGACCACGTTGATGGAGCGGGAGACCAACCAGGGACCGAGGTCCATGCCGGACCGCACGAGCGAGCGCGGGGCGGGCACCAGGCAGGAGCCGTGGCGCCAGGCCAGCCACATCTCCTCGCAGGAGGCGTCGAAGGCCACCGAGAGGCCGGCCAGGACGCGGTCGTCCGGGCCGAGCGGGTCGTCCTGCAGGAAGATCCGCGCCTCGGCGTCCACGAAGGCCGCGGCATTCCGGTGGGTGACCGCGACCCCCTTGGGGGTCCCCGTGGAGCCGGAGGTGAAGATGATCCACGCATCGTCGTCGAGCCGGGCCGGCCGCGGCGAGGGGAAGGGCTTGGGGCGCTTCGAGGAGGTCTGCACCCGACCCTCGGCACCGAGGATGGCGGCGACCCCGGCCTCGGAGAAGACCAGCCAGGCCCGCTCGTCCGGATCGTCCGCGTCCACGGGGACATAGGCGGCCCCGATGTACAGGGTGGCCAGGATGGCGATGTAGAGCTCGACCGTGCCCGAGGGGATGCGGATGCCGATCCGGTCTCCGGCGCCGAGCCCCGCCCCGTGCAGGGCCCGGCCCGTGGCCTTGACCTCGTCCAGCAGCTCGGCATAGGACAGCACGGTGTCGCCGTCGTCGAGGGCCGGTGCCTCCGGGTGCCGCTCGGCCGTGGCCACCAGGATGTCCACCAGGGTGCGGGCCGGCGGCGCCTTCTCGGCGGCGGGCAACTGCGGTGCGTGGATGGTCACGGTGGCGTGAGGCCTACTTCCCGGTCGGAGGACGGTGCCTCGAAAAAGGTGAAACGCTGAAAGAATGCCTGTGATCCTACCGTGATTCCCGGTGCCGCCGGAGACTCTGGGGCCCGGATCACGGCAGCAGGAGGGACTTGCCGGTGGTCCGGCGGGACTCGAGGTCCGCCTGTGCCCGGCCGGCCTCGGACAGCGGGTAGGTGGCCCCCACCCGGAAGTCCAGTGTCCCGGCGCCGTGGGCGGCGAAGAGCTCCTCCGCCCGCCACCGCGTCTCCTCGGCGGTGCGCGTGTAGTAGGCGAGGGACGGCCGGGTGACGTAGAGCGAGCCCGCGCCGTTGAGTCGCTGCAGGTCGAAGGGCGGGACCTGGCCGGAGGACCCACCGAAGAGCACCAGAGTGCCGCGGACCCGCAGCGAGTCCAGGGACTCGTCGAAGGTGTCCCGCCCCACGCCGTCGAACACCGCGTGGACGCCCTCGCCGCCGGTGAGCTCGCGGACCCGCGCCGCGAAGCCCGTGTAGTCGAGGACCTCGCTCGCACCGGCCTGCCGGGACAGCTCCTTCTTCTGAAGGGTGGAGGCGGTGGTGATGACCGTGGCACCGCGGGCCACGCACAGCTGCGTGAGCAACAGGCCCACGCCCCCGGCCCCGGCATGCACCAGCACGGTCTGGCCGGACTCCACGGGGTAGGTGGACCGGCACAGGTAGTGGGCCGTCATGCCCTGCAGCGGGATGGCAGCGGCGGCCACGGGGTCCACGCCCGCCGGGACGGGGAGCAACTGGCCCGCCGGCGCGGTGAAGTACTCGGCGTAGGTACCGGATCCGGCGGCCGTGGCGACCACGTCCCCGGGGGAGACCGTCTCGACGCCCTCGCCGAGCCGCACCACCGTCCCCGAGCCCTCCGAGCCGGGGATGAAGGGATGGGCCATGCGGTACACGCCGGAGCGCTGGTAGGTCTCGATGAAGTTCAGGCCGGCGGCCGCGGTCCGGACCAGCACCTCGCCGGGGGCCGGGCTCGGCACCGGGACTTGCCGCCACTGCAGGACCTCGGGGCCGCCGGAGACGTCCACGCGCACGGCGTGCTGGCTGGTGGGCAGGGATTCCTCGATCATGGTGCCTACCGTATCCGGGGGCGCGGTCCCGGTCACCCGTCTTGCATAAATATTGGCAACACTGCATATTTCCCCTAGCATGGGCCCATGAGCCACACAGTCGCCGTGTCCGGAGCCAGCGGTTATGCCGGGGGAGAGGTCCTCCGCCTCCTGATCGCCCACCCCGAGGTGGAGATCGGGGCCATCACGGCGCACTCCAACGCCGGGGAGCGGCTGGGCGCGCTCCAGCCACACCTGCACGCCCTGGCGGACCGCGTCCTGTCCGAGACCACGGCCGAGGTGCTCTCCGGCCATGACGTGGTGTTCCTGGCCCTGCCCCACGGCGCCAGCGGAGCCCTCGCCGCCGAGCTCGAGTCCCGCTCGCCGAGCACCCTGGTGATCGACGCCGGCGCCGACCACCGGCTCGAGTCCGCCCAGGCCTGGGAGCAGTTCTACGGTTCGCCCCACGCCGGCACCTGGCCCTATGGCCTGCCCGAGCTGCCCGGCCAGCGTCGGCAGCTGGAGGGCGCGTCCCGCATCGCGGTCCCGGGCTGCTACCCCACCACGTGCCTGCTGGCACTGGCCCCCGGGTTCACCGCGGAACTGCTGGAGGCCCAGGACGTGGTGATCGTGGCGGCCACCGGGACCTCCGGGGCCGGCAAGTCCCTCAAGCCGCACCTGCTCGGCAGCGAGGTCATGGGGTCCATGAGCCCCTACGGCGTGGGCGGCGGACACCGCCACACCCCGGAGATCGAGCAGGGCCTGAGCCAGGCGGCGGGGGAGCCCGTCACCGTGTCCTTCACCCCGACGCTGGCGCCCATGCCCCGCGGCATCCTCGCCACGGCCACCGCCCGGATCAAGCCCGGGGTCGACGCCGGCCGTGTCCGGTCCGCCTGGGAGCAGGCCTACGCTGCGGAGGCCTTCGTCCACATGCTGCCCGAGGGGCAGTGGCCCTCCACGCAGTCCGTGCTGGGGTCCAACCACGTGGTCATGCAGCTGGCCGTGGACGCCCACGCCGGCCGCGTCATCGTCTCCGCCGCCCTGGACAACCTGACCAAGGGCACCGCCGGCGGCGCCATCCAATCCATGAACCTCGCCCTCGGCCTCGCCGAGCAGACGGGACTGAACCAGCAGGGGACCGCACCATGAGCATCACCACCGCCCGGGGATTCCGCTCCTCCGGGGTCGCCGCCGGACTGAAGTCGACCGGGAAGCCGGACGTGGCCGTCGTCGTGAACGACGGACCGGACCGCCACGCGGCCGCCGTCTTCACCGCCAACCGGGTGGCGGCCGCGCCGGTGCACTGGTCCCGGCAGGTGATCGGGGACGGCCGGGCGGACGCCGTGGTGCTCAACTCCGGCGGCGCCAACGCCTGCACGGGGCCGGAGGGGTTCCAGGACACCCACGCCACCGCGGAGCACGCCGCGGACCTCCTCGGGGTCTCCGGGACGGACGTCCTGGTCTGCTCCACCGGGCTGATCGGCCTCCGGCTGCCGATGGAGAGGCTGCTGTCCGGGGTCCGGGACGCCGTGGGCGCCCTGTCCGCCGACGGGGGGCCGGCCGCGGCCGAGGCCATCATGACCACCGACTCCGTGGCGAAGACGGCCGAGATGACCGGCGGGGGCTACGCCGTGGGTGGCATGGCCAAGGGCGCCGGCATGCTGGCACCGGGGCTGGCCACCATGCTGGTCGTCATCACCACGGACGCCGTCCTGCCGCAGGACACCCTGGACGGCGCCCTGCGCGAGGCGGTGCGGACCACGTTCAACCGTGCCGACTCGGACGGGTGCATGTCCACGAACGACACGGTCATCCTGATGGCCTCGGGCGCCTCGGGGACCACCCCGGAGCCGGCAGAGTTCCAGGAGCGGCTCCGCGCGGTGTGCGCCGACCTGGCGCGCCAGCTCATCGCTGACGCCGAGGGCGCCGCCCATGACATCGCGATCGAGGTGGTCAACGCGGCCTCCGAGGAGGACGCCGAGGAGGTCGGGCGTGCCGTGGCCCGGTCCAACCTGTTCAAGGCCGCGATCTTCGGCCAGGACCCCAATTGGGGCCGCGTGCTCTCCGCCGTCGGCACCACCGGCGCGCGCTTCGAGGCCGATCAGCTGGACGTGTCCATGAACGGCGTCCAGATCTGCCGGTCCGGCGGCATCGGCGAGGACCGGGACCTGGTGGACCTCGCCCCGCGCGAGGTGCGCGTGGTCATCGACCTGCACGCGGGCGCCGAGACGGCCACCATCTGGACCAACGACCTCACGCACGACTACGTGCATGAGAACTCCGCGTACTCGAGCTGAGGGCCGCCGTGACCGCATCCCCCGATTCCCCCTCCCTCCCCGCGGAGCACGCCACAGCCAAGGCGGCCGTGCTGATCGAGGCCCTGCCGTGGATCCAACGCTTCTCCGGGACCACCATGGTCATCAAGTACGGCGGCAACGCGATGGTCTCGGAACCGCTGCGCCGGGCCTTCGCCGAGGACATCGTCTTCCTGCACCACTGCGGCATCCACCCCGTGGTGGTGCACGGCGGCGGCCCGCAGATCAACACCATGCTGGACCGGCTCGGGATCGCCTCCGAGTTCGCCGGGGGCCTGCGTGTCACCACCGCCGAGGCCATGGAGGTGGTCCGGATGGTGCTCACCGGTCAGGTGGGCCGCGAGCTGGTGGGCCTGCTCAACGGGCACGGGCCCTACGCCGTCGGGATGTCCGGCGAGGACGCCGCCCTCTTCCGGGCTCGCCGGACCGGGACCGAGGTGGACGGCCAGCCCGTGGACCTCGGCCTGGTGGGCGAGGTCACCGGGGTCAACCCCACCGCCATCCGCGACCTCGTGGACAACGGCCGGATCCCCGTGGTCTCCTCCGTCGCCCCCGAGGTCGATGCCGCCGGGCAGCCCACCGGGGACGTGCTCAACGTCAACGCGGACACGGCCGCCGCCGCCCTGGCCGTGGCGCTGGGTGCCTCGAAGCTCGTGGTCCTCACGGACGTCGAGGGCCTCTACTCGAACTGGCCGGACCGCACCTCGCTGGTCTCCTCCCTCGGCGCCGGCGAGCTCCGCGGGCTGCTGCCCACGCTGGAGTCCGGCATGATCCCGAAGATGGCCGCGTGCCTGCAGGCCGTGGACGGCGGGGTCCCGCAGGCGCACATCGTGGACGGCCGCGAACCGCACTCGATGCTGCTGGAGATCTTCACCACCGCCGGCGTGGGCACCCAGGTCCTGCCGGACGACCCCGACCGGAGCGGAGCATGATGACTGAACCGACCACCGCCGGGTCCAACGAGGCCCTGCTGCACCGCTACACGTCCGCGCTCACCGGCGTCTTCGGCGCCCCCAGCCGCGTGCTGGTGCGCGGGGAGGGGGTGCACGTCTGGGACGCCGATGGGCGGCGCTACACCGACTTCCTCGGCGGGATCGCCGTCAACGCCCTCGGCCATGCCCATCCCGCCCTCGTGCGGGCCGTCACCGAGCAGCTGGGTACCCTCGGGCACATCTCCAACCTGTTCACCTCGGAGCCGCAGATCGCGCTGGCCGAGCGGCTCCTGGACCTCGCCGGTGCTCCCGACGGCTCCACCGTGTTCTTCGCCAACTCCGGCTCGGAGGCCAATGAGGCGGCCCTGAAGCTGGCCCGCCGCCACGGCCGCGAGGATCCCTCCGGCCGCCGCACCCGGATCCTGGCCCTGGAGCACAGCTTCCACGGCCGCACGCTGGGGGCGCTGGCCATGACCTGGAAGCCCGCCTACCGGGAGCCCTTCGAACCGCTGCCCGGCGGCATCGAGTTCCTCCCGGCCGGGGACGTCGCCGCGCTGCAGGCGGCGGTCGACGAGACCGTGGCCGCCGTCATCCTCGAGCCCGTGCAGGGCGAATCCGGGGTGCACGGCTGGCCGGCCGGCTACCTGCAGGCCGCGCGGGAGGCCACGCGCCGCCACGGCGCCCTGCTGGTCTTCGACGAGGTGCAGTCCGGCACGGGCCGCACCGGAACGTGGTTCGCCCACCAGAACCCGGCCGTCACCGGGCAGGACACCGCCGTGGTGCCGGACGCCATGACCCTGGCCAAGGGCCTCGGCGGGGGCATCCCCATCGGCGCCCTGATCAGCTTCGGGGCCCGGGCCTCGCAGCTGCTCACCGCCGGCCAGCACGGCACCACCTTCGGCGGCAACCCGGTGGCCACGGCGGCCGGGCTGGCCGTGCTGGAGACCATCGTGCAGGAGGGGCTGCTGGAGCACGCCCGCTCCCTGGGTGCCCGTCTCGCCGAGCGTCTGCGCACGCTGGACGCCGTGGCCGAGGTGCGCCAGTACGGACTGCTCCTCGGCGTGGACGTCACCGTGCCCGCCGGTTCCGGACATCCCGTGCCCGACGGCGGCCTGGCACCCGCCCTGGTCCGCGCCGGCCTGGAAGCCGGCTACCTGCTCAACGCCACCGGTCCCGACACCCTACGCCTGGCCCCGCCGCTGGTGATGGGGGAGCAGGAGGCCGACCGGCTGGTGGCCGAGCTGCCCACCCTGCTGGCCTCCGCCCTCGGGCCGGACTCCCCGGCACAGACCCCTTCCACCCCGACGCAGGAGACGAGCGCATGAGCACCACCCCCGCCCCGGCCGCCCCGGCCGCCACCCTCCGGCACTTCCTGGTGGACACCGATCTCACCCCGGCCGAGCAGTCCGAGGTGCTGGACCTGGCCCAGTCGATGAAGGCCGAGCGGTTCCGGCACCGCCCGCTGGCGGGCCCGCAGACGGGGATCGTGTTCTTCGACAAGACCTCCACGCGGACCCGGGTGTCCTTCGCGGCGGGGATCGCCGACCTCGGCGGCCAGCCGCTCATCGTCAATCCGGGGGAGACCCAGCTGGGCCACAAGGAGTCCATCGCCGACACCGCCCGGGTGCTGTCCCGGATGGTCTCCGTGATCGTCTGGCGGACCTTCGCGCAGTCGGGGCTTCAGGAGATGGCCGAGCACGCCACCGTGCCCGTGGTCAACGCCCTCTCGGACGACTACCACCCCTGCCAGCTGCTGGCGGACCTGCTGACGGTGCGCGAGCACAAGGGCCGCACCGAGGGTCTGGTCATGGCCTACCTGGGGGACGCCGCCAACAACATGGCCAACTCCTACCTGCTGGCCGGGGTGACGGCCGGGATGCATGTCCGGATCGCCGGGCCCGCCGGGTACCTGCCCCAGGCGCCGGTCGTGGCGGCCGCCGAGGACCGGGCCACCGAGACCGGGGGATCGGTGCTGGTCACCACGGACGCCGCGCAGGCCCTGGACGGGGCCGACGTGGTGGTCACGGACACCTGGATCTCGATGGGGCAGGAGGAGGAGAAGGAGGCCCGGCAGTCCCTGTTCCGCGACTATGCGGTGGATGCCGCGGCGATGGGGACGGCGGCGCCGGACGCGATCTTCCTGCACTGCCTGCCCGCCTATCGGGGTTTCGAGGTCGCCGCCGAGGTCATCGACGGGCCCCAGTCCGTGGTCTTCGACGAGGCGGAGAACCGCCTGCACGCGCAGAAGGCCCTCATGGCCTGGCTGCTGTACCGCTCTGGGCTGGCGACGGCGCCGGACGGAGCGGCGGACGGAGCACTGGGCGCGGCCGGCGTCGGGCCGGAGACCACCGGCCGATGAGCGCCCCGTCCACCAAGACCGCCCGTCAGGCCGCCATCAAGGAGGTGCTGGGCTCCACGGACGTGCACAGCCAGGCCGAGCTGCTCGCGGCGCTGGGGGACCGGGGCGTCTCCGTGACGCAGGGGACCCTCTCCCGGGACCTCGTGGAGCTGGGGGCCTACCGGGTCCGGGGGGAGGGCGGCCAGCTGGTGTACGACGTGCCGCCGGAGGGCGCCGTCACGCCGGAGCTGGCCGGCCGCAGGCCTCCGGAGGCCTGGGAGGGACGCCTGGTGAGCCTGTGCCGTGACCTGCTGGTGGCGGCCGAGTCCAGCGCCAACCTCGTGATCCTGCGGACCCCGCCCGGTGCGGCGCAGTTCCTGGCCAGCGTGATCGACCAGGCCCGCCAGCCGGACATCCTCGGCACCATCGCGGGGGATGACACGATCCTGATCGTCACCCGTGCTCCGGACGGGGGCGTGGCCGTGGCCGGACGCTTCCTCGAGTACGCGGGATAGCCGCACCCGCGCCGCAGGGCAGAGGGCCCGGGCAGGAAACGGGGACCGGCTACGCCCCCGGGACGGCGAAGACCTCGTCCTCGGCCGGCATCTCCACCGGCTCCACGGCGTCCCACCGGGAGAAGTCGAGGGTGCCCGTGCCGGACTCGGCGGCGGATCCGGTCGCCGACGACTCGGCGGCCGTGGGGGAGGGGGAGCCGGACGCCGTGGCGGAGGGCGAGGCGGTCGGAGAGGGGCTGTCAGCCGGGCCGGACTCGGCCTCGACACGCAGCAGCCTGTTGTCCTGGGAGAGGTAGACGCTGACCGGCCTCCCGGTGTCCTCATTGCTGACGGTGTACTTGTGGACCTGCTCGCCGTCCAGCTCCGCCTGCTCGGCGGTGTAGTCCGCGTCGGCGAACTCATCCCCGGCGGGAATCTTCTCCATGACGGAGGCCCAGAGGTTGGGGAGGGTGAAGGCGTCCTCGTCGGCGGAGGTGAGGAGCCACTTTTCCCCCACCATGTCCTGCAGCTGGGTGCCGCCGTTCTGTTCGTAGAAGGCCGTGTTGGGCTTCAGGTAGGTGTTCTCGGTGTTGCCGATGATCTCGATCGCGACGCCGTCCACGGCGACGTTTCCCGCGTAGGAGGACCCGTCGAGCAGGCCGGCCATGGACACCGCGATGTCCTGTCCGCTCTGTGCCACCCCTCCCTCCACGGCCACGGAGGTGGCGTCCTCGACCGAGGCATAGGCCTCGGGCCACACGTCCTGAAGGGGCGGCACGCCGGGACCGGAGCAGGCGCCCACGCCGAGGGTGGCGGCGGTTCCCAGCAAGGTCAGGCTCCAGATCCTGAGCGTCCGGCGGCGGGGGCGGCGCCGGGGCTGCGGTGCGGCGGTGGTGATCGGTGTCAAGGAGTCCCCCTCAGGAAGGTCATCTGGATGCGCAGGCGCCGGGATCCCGGTGGGCGCCGCGCGATGTCTGCTCCTGGCACCCTATCGGCCGCCGGGTGGAGACAGAAAAGCGCTGGAGGGGAGCATTCCCCTCCAGCGCTTCTCACCCGGTCACGGCCCTCGGGGCCGCTCAGCCGGTGCTGCCGTGTTGCGTGCTGCGGATCAGGCCGGCAGGTGCAGGGTCTGGCCGACGAAGATCAGGTTGGCGTCGGCCACCGTGTCGGTGTTGGCCGCGTACAGGGCCTCCCAGCCACCGTCGACGCCGTGCGCCTCGGCGAGCTTGGACAGGGTGTCACCGGCCTGGACGGTGATGGTCTCCTCGGACTTCTCCACCGGGGAGACGGAGGAGGTGCGCTCCTCCTGGACCGGGGCCTGCTGGGCCGGGGCGGCCTTCTGCTGCGGAGCCTGCTGCTTCGGAGCCGCCTGCTGCTTCGGGGCCTGCTGCGTCTGGGACGAGGACTCGGCCGACTGGGTGGTCACCTCGGCGCTGCCGCCGTTGCCGTACAGGCCCAGCTTGGCGGAGCAGGCGGGCCAGGCGCCCCAGCCCTGCATGGAGAGCAGGTTCTCGGCCACGCGGATCTGCTCGGCCTTGGAGGCCTGGTGCGGCATGCCGGAGCCACCGGCGGCGCGCCAGGAGCTCGGGGAGAACTGCAGGCCGCCGTAGTAGCCGTTACCGGTGTTGATGGACCAGTTGCCGCCGGACTCGCACTGGGCGAGGGAGTCCCAGCTGGAGGCCGGGGCGGCGGTGGCGGGGGCGGACAGGGCGGTCAGGCCGGCACCGGCCACCGCGAGGCCGGCCAGGCCGGCGGCGGAGCGGCGGACGATGGTGCCGCGGGTGGACTGGGGGGCAGTGGAGGTCTTCTGCATGGTGTTTGAGGGTTTCGGCCCACCACTGCTCAGGTCGTCCCCGACCGTCCGTGCAGCACCGTCCGCCGTCCGCGATGGAGTTCACGGCGCGGGGCTCCCAAGGGACGGTGCAGGTGGGGGAGCTCCGCAGGCTTCCTGCCAGATCACGATAAGATCACGAAGCAGGACTAGGACCAGTGAAATGCATCGGAACGATAACGTCAAATTTTCCGGCGCGTTCTCATGGTGCTCTCATGCGGCCGGGTCGGTGGGATCGGTAGGGTCCCCGGAGCCGGCGTGGGCTTCGAGCAGGGCGCGCATGGAGTCGAGCCCGAACATCTCCACGGCTGCCCGGGCGCTGACCGGTCCCTCGTCCGGGTCCGCGCCGGCGGCCAGGAGCGCGCGCACGGACTCCTCGCTCTGGACGAACACGGCGCAGGACAGCGCGGACTGGCCGCGGCCGTTGAGCCGGTTCACCTCCGCGCCACGCTCGATCAGCGCCGTGACGAGCTCCGGGTGGTTGTTGTAGGTCGCCAGGATCAACAGGGTGTCGCCCTTGTGGTTGGACAGGTTCACGGGTACGCCCTGGTCGATGGCCGGGAGCAGCTGCTGGCCGTCGCCCGCGCGCGCCAGGTCGAACAGCGAGTTGAGGAACTCCAGCTGCTCGTCCGTCAGCTCGGGGGTGGGCTCCGGGGCGGGGTGTGGGGTATCGCTTGTCATCCCTCCAGATTACGGTGAGGAAACGAGCTGGCGGCCCGGCTTCGGCAATCCTGCATAAATATGTAGACTGCTGCATAGAGCGGACCGGCCGTCCCGACTGCGGGGCGGCAACGCAGGCACTCCTAAGGAGCACGTAATGACAGAGCGCATCGTCCTGGCCTACTCGGGCGGACTGGACACGTCAGTGGCCATCGGCTGGATCGCCGAGGCCACGGGTGCCGAGGTGATCGCGGTGGCCGTGGACGTGGGCCAGGGCGGCGAGGACCTGGAGACGGTGCGCCAGCGTGCGCTGGACTGCGGTGCGGTCGAGGCCTACGTGGCCGACGCCCGTGACGAGTTCGCCGAGCAGTACTGCATGCCCACCCTGAAGGCCAACGGCCTCTACATGGACGCCTACCCCCTGGTCTCCGCCATCTCCCGCCCCGTGATCGTGCGCCACCTGGTGGCCGCCGCCCGCCAGTTCGGCGCCTCCACCGTGGCCCACGGCTGCACCGGCAAGGGCAATGACCAGGTGCGCTTCGAGGTCGGCATCCAGACCCTCGGGCCGGACCTGAAGTGCATCGCCCCGGTGCGGGACCTCGCCCTGACCCGTGACAAGGCCATCGAGTACGCCGAGCGCAATGAGCTGCCGATCGTCACCACCAAGAAGAACCCGTTCTCGATCGACCAGAACGTCTGGGGTCGTGCCGTGGAGACCGGCTTCCTGGAGGACATCTGGAACGGCCCCACCAAGGATGTCTACGACTACACCGACGACCCGTCCTTCCCGCCGGCCCCGGACGTGGTGACCGTGACCTTCGAGCAGGGCATCCCCACGGCCCTGGACGGCCGGACGCTCTCCGCGCTGCAGATCATCGAGGAGATGAACCGCCGGGCCGGTGCCCAGGGCATCGGCCGGGTGGACATCGTGGAGGACCGCCTCGTGGGCATCAAGTCCCGCGAGATCTACGAGGCGCCGGGCGCCATGGCCCTCATGACGGCCCACCGGGAGCTGGAGAACATCACCCTCGAGCGCGAGCAGGCCCGTTTCAAGAAGACCGTGGACCAGCGCTGGACCGAGATCGTCTACGACGGCCAGTGGTTCTCCCCGCTGAAGAAGAACCTGGACGTCTTCATCGATGAGTCCCAGAAGTACGTCTCCGGGGACATCCGCATGGAGCTGCACGGCGGCCGCGCCACCGTGCAGGGCCGCCGCTCGGAGACCGGCCTGTACGACTTCAACCTGGCCACCTACGACGAGGGCGATGCGTTCGACCAGTCCTCGGCCCGCGGGTTCATCGACATCTTCGGCCTGTCCTCGAAGGTCGCCACCGAGCGCGACCAGCGGGTGGCCGGCGGCAGCACGGTGGACGCCCTCGAGGACGTGGCCCGGCTCAGCAACGCGAACGGCACCGAGAACGCCGAGAACGCGGGGGCCTGAGCCGTGTCCGAACGCCACGGGACCAACGAGGGCTCGCTGTGGGGCGGCCGGTTCGCCGGCGGCCCCGCGGACGCCCTGGCGGCGCTGAGCAAGTCCACCCAGTTCGACTGGCGGCTGGCCCGCTATGACATCGCCGGCTCCCGCGCCCACGCGCGCGTCCTGCACACGGCCGGGCTGCTCGACGACGCCGAGCTGACCGGCATGCTGGACGCGCTGGAGACGCTCGAGGCCGACGTGGTCTCCGGGGCGTACACGGCGGCCGCGACGGACGAGGACGTGCACGGATCGCTCGAGCGGGGACTGATCGAGCGGGCCGGGCCCGCCCTGGGCGGCAAGCTGCGCGCCGGACGGTCCCGCAATGACCAGATCGCCACGCTGGGGCGCATGTTCCTGCGGGACCACGCCCGGGTCATCGCCTCCCGGCTGCTGGAGACGGTCGACGCGCTGATCGCCCAGGCCGAGGCACACCCCTACGCCCCCATGCCGGGACGGACCCACCTGCAGCACGCCCAGCCGGTCCTGCTCAGCCACCACCTGCTGGCCCACGCCTGGTCCATGACCCGGGACGTGGAGCGGTTCGTGGACTGGGACCGCCGCGCGGCCGTGTCCCCGTACGGCTCCGGGGCGCTGGCGGGTTCCTCGCTGGGCCTGGACCCGAACGCGGTGGCCGCCGAGCTCGGCTTCACCTCCGCGGCATGGAACTCGATCGACGGCACCGCCGCCCGGGACGTCTTCGCCGAGTTCGCGTGGGTGTGCGCCATGGTGGGCGTGGACCTGTCCCGCATCAGCGAGGAGGTCATCTTCTGGGCCACCAAGGAGGCGGGCTTCGTCACCCTCCACGACGCCTACTCCACCGGTTCCTCGATCATGCCGCAGAAGAAGAACCCGGACGTGGCCGAGCTGGCCCGGGGCAAGTCCGGCCGCCTGATCGGTGACCTGACCGGCCTGCTGGCCACCCTCAAGGGCCTGCCCCTGGCCTATAACCGGGACCTCCAGGAGGACAAGGAACCGGTCTTCGACGCGGTGGACACCCTGGAGCTGCTGCTGCCCGCGGTCTCCGGGATGATCGCCACCCTGGCGTTCAACACCCCACGGATGGCCGAGCTGGCCCCGCAGGGCTTCGCCCTGGCCACGGACATCGCCGAGTGGCTGGTGCGCTCCGGGGTGCCGTTCCGCGATGCCCACGAGCTCTCCGGCGAGGCCGTCAGGGTGGCCGAGTCGCGCGGCGTCGAGCTGTGGGACCTGACGGACGAGGACTACGCGGCGATCTCCCCGGCGCTGACGCCCGAGGTGCGCACCGTGTTGTCCACCTCCGGCTCCCTGAACTCGCGCAACGCCCAGGGCGGCACCGCACCGGAGGCGGTCGCGGAACAGCTGGCCGAACTGCAGCGGCAGCTCGCCCCGCTCCGCGCCTTCGGGGATTCCACCGTCCTGGCATGAGCGGTGGAGGCTGGTCGGCGCTGGAGCGCGGGGGACTGCGGGCCGCGCCGCTGCTGCTCGGATCCACGCTGACGGTCGCGCGGGCGGGCTCCGCGGTCAGCGTCCGGCTGACGGAGGTCGAGGCCTA
Organism: Citricoccus sp. I39-566; assembly: GCF_031432995.1. Lineage (GTDB taxonomy): Bacteria > Actinomycetota > Actinomycetes > Actinomycetales > Micrococcaceae > Citricoccus > Citricoccus nitrophenolicus_A. The sequence continues at coordinate 2,779,643 of NZ_CP133842.1, read as the reverse complement.
CGAGGGGGCCCGGGACCCCGGCTCCCACGCCTACCGTGGCCGGACCGCCCGCAACGAGACCATGTTCGGCCCGGCCGGATTCATCTACGTGTACTTCACTTACGGGATGCACTGGTGCCTGAACATCGTCTGCGGGACGCAGGGTGCCAGCTCCGCCGTCCTCGTCCGGGCCGGCGAGGTCACCGCGGGGCTGGACGCCGCCGTCGGGCGCCGTGGTCCCAGGGCCCCTGCGGGGCCGAAGCTGGCCTCCGGCCCGGCCCGGCTGGCCCAGAGCCTGGGCATCGGGGCCGGGGACGACGGCTCGGCCCTGTTGCCGGGTCCCGCCCCGGCCAGCGTGCTCGACCCCGCGGCCGACGCCGTGGTCCCGGACGGGGTGTGGCTCTCCGGGATCAGGTCCCGACGCCGGCCCGGCACCCTGAGCGGTCCGCGCACCGGGGTCTCCGGTCCCGGCGGGACCGAGGACTTCCCGTGGCGGTTCTGGCTTCCGGACGAGCCGTCCGTCTCGACCTACCGGGCGGCGAAACCCCGGCGCCGCGGCTGACGGGCCGCATTAAGATGTCGTTCATCCGCACGGCTGTACTATGGATGGTCACTCGTTCCGAGGTGCCCTGGGGGCCTGGCGGATTCGTCGGACCCTGCAGGGGCACCATCGATAGCCCTAAGGTGTGCCAGGCATGACTGATGTGGTTCCCGTCCACCAAACCGAACTGGAGCATGAGCGCGGCTACGTGGCCGGCCTCTACGAGCGTCTGGACGAACTGCGTGCCGAGAAGGAGCACCAGCTGGCCCGGGTCCGCAAGGAGGGCCCCCAGGGATCGGTGCAGAACGTCTCCGAACGGGACGCCTTCGCCACGCTCTACGAGGACCGTCTGGCCCAGCTCTACGCCGTGGACGACCGGCTGGTCTTCGGCCGCCTCGACCTGGACGGCGGGGACGAACGCTACATCGGCCGCATCGGCCTGACGGACGAGGACCAGGTCCGGCTCATGGTGGACTGGCGCGCTCCGGAGGCCGGGGCGTTCTACCAGGCCACGGCCCACCAGCGGCTCGGGGTGCGCCGCCGCCGCCACCTGATGCTGCGCGGGCGCACCGTGGTGGACCTGGAGGACGACGTCCTGGACGCCACCCTGCTGGACGACTCCTCGGTCCATCACGGCGCCGGGGCCCTGCTGGCCGCTGTCACCGCCCGGCGCACCGGCCAGATGGGGGACATCGTCGCCACCATCCAGGCGGAGCAGGACGCCATCATCCGCTCGCCCCTGAAGGGCGTGCTCGTGGTCCAGGGCGGCCCGGGCACGGGCAAGACCGCGGTGGCCCTGCACCGGGCGGCCTACCTGCTCTACACCCACCGGGACCGGCTGAAGACGGCCGGGGTGCTGCTCGTGGGCCCCTCCCAGTCCTTCATGCGGTACATCGACCGCGTGCTGCCCTCCCTCGGGGAGACCGGAGTGGTGATGTCCTCCCTCGGCCGGCTCATGCCCGGCATCAAGGCCGTCCCGGAGACGGACCGCCGGATCGCCAAGATCAAGGGCCGGCTGTTCATGGCGGACGTGGTGGCCAATGCGGTGGCCAACCGCCAGCGCCTGCCCGCCGGGCCGCGCAAGGTGGACGTGGCCGGCACCGTGCTGACCATCCGTCCCAAGCAGGTCCGCCGGGCACGGGACCGGGCCCGGGCCACCGGGAAGCCGCACAACGAGGCCCGCGCGACCTTCGTCAAGATCATGGTGCGTGAACTGGCGGACCAGCTCAAGGACAAGCTGGAGAAGTCCTCGGGCGCCGGCAACAACATCGACCGGTCCTACCTCACCGAGGACGTGCGCACCTCACGGGACGTGCGGATCGCCCTGAACCTGTGCTGGATGCCGCTGACCCCCGAGAAGCTGCTGACGGACCTGTTCTCCAAGCCCGAGCACCTCGAGATGGCCGCCCCCTTCCTCAAGGCCAAGCAGCGGCGCCGGCTGCTGCGGGCCGCCGAGGACCCCTGGACCGAGGCGGACGTCCCGCTCCTGGACGAGGCCGCGGAGCTGCTGGGGGAGTGGGACGCCTCCGCCGGCCGTGCCCAGGCCGACCAGAAGGCAGCCCGCAAGCGGGACCTGGCCAATGCCGAGGCCACCCTGACGAACGTGCACTCCATGCTCGAGGACTTCGGCGTGGACGGGGTGGTCTCCGCGGAGGCCCTCGTGGACGCCAACCAGGCCGGGGACCAGTACGTGTCCGCGGCCGAGCGGGCCGCCACGGACCGGACCTGGACGTACGGGCACGTGGTGGTGGACGAGTCCCAGGAACTCTCCCCCATGCAGTGGCGGCTGCTGATGCGCCGGTGTCCGCTGAAGTCGTTCACGATCGTGGGAGACATCGCCCAGGCCTCCTCGGCGGCGGACGTGACCTCCTGGGCGGAGGCGCTCGAGCCCTTCGTCCAGGACCGCTGGCGGCTGGAGGAGCTGACCGTGAACTACCGCACGCCGGCCAGGATCACGCGGATGGCGGCCACCGTGGCCCAGGCCGCCGGCCTGCCGGTGTCCACCCCGCAGGCCGTCCGCGAGGGTGACTGGGAGCCGACCGTGACCCGGGTGGGCACGGCCGAGCGGGAGGCGGCCCTGCTGGCCGGGGTCGCCGAGGACCTGGAGAGGATCGACGGCGGCCTGCTCGCCGTGATCGCGCCGGTGTCCCTCGAGCGGGAGGTCGCCGAGATGCTGCGCGCCACCTACGCAGACCGCGTCGGCTCCGGCGGCGGGGGCCTCGGCCAGGACATCGTGGCCACCACCCCGGGCGAGGCCAAGGGCCTGGAGTTCGATGCGGTGGTGCTGCTCGAGCCGGAGCAGATCGTCCGGGAGGCCGGCGGCGTCGTCGGCGACCTCTATGTGGCGATGACCCGCTCCACCCAGACGCTGCGCGTGCTGACCACCGGCGAGCTGCCGGCCGGGCTGCGGTAGCCGGCCGGCCGGCGTCGGGCCCTGACCTTCATCCTGTAGACACCCCTGAGAGGCTCTTCAAAGTGACCACCACGTCCACCGGCCCTGCCGCCGTGAACCCGGCCCTGGCCGGACAGACCAATGACCCCTCGTTCGCGAACATCTGGCAGGAGCTGCAGTGGCGCGGGCTCGTGCAGGTGTCCACGGACGAGACCGCCCTCGAGGAGCTGCTCTCCGGGGATCCGATCACGTACTACTGCGGCTTCGACCCGACAGCCGCCTCGCTGCACCTGGGCAACCTCGTGCAGATCCTGGTGCTGCGCCGCCTCCAGCTGGCCGGGCACCGCCCGCTGGGGCTGGTCGGCGGTTCCACCGGCCTGATCGGGGACCCGCGGCAGAGCGCCGAGCGGGTGCTGAACGACCGGGACACCGTCACCGAGTGGGTGGGGTACCTGCGCGGGCAGATCGAGCGCTTCCTCTCCTTCGAGGGGGACAACGCCGCCCGGATGGTCAACAACCTGGACTGGACCGGCCAGCTCAGCGCCTTGGACTTCCTGCGGGACATCGGCAAGCACTTCCGGGTGGGCACCATGGTCAAGAAGGAGACCGTGGCCAAGCGGCTGAACTCGGAAGAGGGCATCTCGTACACCGAGTTCTCCTACCAGGTGCTGCAGGGGATGGACTTCCTGAACCTTCACCGGGACTACGGCTGCGTGCTGCAGACGGGAGGCTCGGACCAGTGGGGCAACCTGACCTCGGGCACGGACCTGATCCGCAAGGTGGAGGGGGTCTCCGCCCACGCCATCG